>CAUJHH010000057.1 GCA_963204725.1 Planctomycetota bacterium | reverse complement strand
ATTCGGCGAGGATGGGCCAGGAGAGGATCCAGATCGCCTGGCGCATGGTGAGCCCGGCGAGCTTGCCGGCGCGGAGGCGTCCGTCGGCGGTGAGCCCGGAGGGCCTCGACCGAATGGGCGCGGAGACGAACTCTTCGGAGGGATCGATGGAATCCGGGTTGAGGGGCGTGACGCCTTCGGCTGCGGATGGCTTCGGCGGGTTGGGATCGGGCGGCACGTGGCACTCCGACTCGGGTCGGGCTTTGATGCCTCCCGGGTGGGGATGGTACAGGGAGCGCGGGCCGGAGATGCGTCAGTCGAAGGGCCAGACGGCGAGGCCGTGCGGCGCGTTGCGGACATCGTTGCCGAATGAGATGGTCTTGATGCGCTGAGACCTGTCGATGTCGAAGACGCTGACGGTTGAGGGGGACGAGCCGCCCACGAGGATCCCGGGTTGATCGGGATCTCCGGTCCAGTGGGCGAGGCCCCGACCGAAGTTGGGGCGTGCGATATCGCTGGTGAGATTGGTGTTGGTGAGGGTCGCGGGGTCGTGCTTGTGGATCTCGATCGAGGCGCGGAGCGTGCCGTCGCGACCGGAGAAGCAGACCCGCTCCTGGCCGGTGCTGTTGTAGATCACGCCGTCGCGCCAGGGACGGGCATTGTGGGTCCAGGTCGGGAGGCGGGCGAATGTGCCGACGCGTTTGCCATCGGAGACGAACATGACGGGGAGCTGCACGCCGGCGATGAATGTCATGCCGTTTGCGCGGCTGACGCTGTTGATGTGCGTCGTGTCGCCGGGGGAGGGGCCACCCGTTGTGCTGGGATCGAACGGGGTGATGGCCAGGTCCTTTGGACCGACGGTGGTGGTCTTGGTGGGATCGATGTTGAGGCGGATCGCGAGACCGGAGACGAAGCGATCGGCTGTGAGGTCGTATTCCAGGATTGAGTCGAAGCCGGTCGAGGTGAGGATGAGGCGGTCGCCGTCGACCCAGATCTCATGGCAGAGTCCGAGATAGGGGTTGCGGGCTGAGCCGAGGCGATTGAATCGCTGGTCGAAGAAGTAGATCTCGTCGCTGGCAGCGATGATGATGCGGTCGCGCCAGAAGGCGATGCCGCGGAGGCCCCGATCGCCGCCACGCCCTTCCCAGTTGATATCGATGGTGTTCCAGTCGAGCTGCTTGTCGACGCTCTCGGATTCGAGATCGATGAGATAGACGCCGCCGTGGCTGTCGCCCTGGTGGGTCGAGCGGACGACGTCGGTCATCAGGATCTTGGGGAGTTTCGTCGGCATGCCTTTTCCGTGGCGTGGGATCGGTGCGAGCGATCACTCTAGCGAGTTGGAGAGGGGCGTGAAGCGTCATCGCCAGCGTCTCGTTGTCACGAGCCGCACGCGATGGCGGATGCGATGGCGAAGCCGCCGGCGTGCGAGATAGAGAGATGCCAGGTCGTGATGGCGAGCGAAGCGGCAACGCGTGCGGCCTCGTTGTGGAGTCTCACCGTGGGCGGGCCAGCGGTGGCGAGGATCTCGACGTCGGTCCATGCGATGCCGCCGGACCAGCCGGTGCCGAGGGCCTTCATGACGGCTTCCTTGGCGGCGAAGCGGCCGGTGAGGTGCTCGACGCGGCGGGCGTGGGCGGCGTTGTATGCGAGTTCGGCTGGTGTGAAGACGCGCTCGAGGAATCGGTCGCCGTGGTCGTCGATGGAACGCTGGAGGCGTTCGACGGGCATGAGGTCGATGCCGTGGCCGAGGATGTGGTTGGCAGGTGACATGGAAGAGGACGCAGATGAGCGCGGAGAGGGAGGAGTCTGAACGCGAAGGTCGCGAAGACGCGAAGCGAAAGATACGGAGGAGCAGACGGAGAGCGGGTGAGAAGGGCGAGACTACTTCGAGGATTTGCGGCGCTTGGAGTGCTTGGAGGTGGACTTGCTCGAGGTGGGCTTGTCCGCTTTGGCTGGAGAGGACTTAGGAGGCGACTTCGATTCTGGCTTGGAGTCCTGTTTGGACTCAGACTTGGTGTCGGGCTTTGTGTCCGACTTGGCGTCGGGCTTGGAATCCGCCTTGGAGTCTGTCGAGGCGGTGCTCTTCTCGGCGTCGGCGGACTTTCTGTAGGACTCGGAGCGGTAGTCTGTCTCGTAGAAGCCGGAGCCCTTGAAGAGGATGGCGGCACCGGTGCCGATCAGACGCTCGAGCGCGTTCTTGCCGCACTTGGGGCACTTGCGCTTCGCGGAGTCCTTCATGGACTGGAAGAGCTCGAAGCGGTGCTTGCAGGCGTTGCACTTGTAGTCGTAGGTGGGCATGGTGTGTTGTCGTCGATCAGGCGGTGGGCGCGACGGCGACCTTGGCGGGTCGGATGACGCGCTCGCCGGTGAGCATGGTGAGGAGGAAGCCGGGCTGGAAGGTGGAGACGATGTGGCCGGGGGTGATGCCCTCGGCGGGCTGCTGCATCACGGCCTCGTGGCGGCCGGGCTGGAACTCGTCGTTGGGCTCGGGCTCGATCAGGGAGACGCCGTTGCGGCCGAGGACCTTCACGAGCTCCTCGCGGATGACACGGACGCCACCAATGAGCTGCTCAGATGTCACCTTGGCGGGGTCCTGGCCCATCGCAAGGTCGAAGTGGTCGAGGATGATGGCGACATCCGAGACGATGCGCGAGACGCCGTCGGCCTTGGCCTGCTGCTCGTTCTGGAGGGCGCGGCGCTGGCTGTTCTGATAATCGGCGACGGTGCGGAGGAGCTTGTTCTTTGTGTCGTCGAGCTCGGCTTCGAGCGCCGAGACGCGCTCGATCGCGGCTTCCGCACTCTCGGGCCCCCACTCCTCTCCCCACGCGCCGGCATCGGAGATGTCGTGCTCGGGGATGGCTTGCCCCTCGGGAGGCATCTGGTGTCCGGAATGAGCATCGGGCTTGGGATTCTCGCTGTGGTCCTTTTTCTTCATGTCTGCACCTGCGTTGGTTGTGGGCGGCCCAGCCGCCTGAAGCGATCAGAAGGAGTGTTCAAGGATTGAGAAAGTCTTTCACCTTTTTCCAGAAGCCCTCGCTCTCCGGAAGCACGTCGTGGTTTTCGAGGGCGGCGAGCTTGCGCAGCAGCGACTCCTGTTCGCCCGAGAGCTTGCGGGGGACCTCGATGGTCACGCCGACGAGCATGTCGCCCCGGCGGGCCGTGCGGAGGTTCGGCAGGCCCTTGCCCTCGATGCGGAAGATCGTGCCGTAGGCGGTGCCTTTGGCAACGCGGAGCGTGTGCTCGCCGTCGAGCGTGGGGATCTTGATGTCGGCGCCGAGCGCGGCCTGGGTGTAGGTGATGGGCATCTGGAGCGTGAGGTTGTCGCAGTTCTCCCCGTCGCGCTCGAAGAGCGAGTGGTCCTCCACGCGGATGACGACGTGCAGATCGCCACGGACTCCCTGGCCGTCGGGCGAGATCTCCTGCGCGGGGGGCTCGCCCTCGCCGGCGACGCGGACGGCCATGCCCTCCTGCACACCGGCGGGGATCTTGACGGTGAGCTTGCGCTTCTTGGGGACGCGGCCGCGACCACGGCAGCCGTCGCAGAGATCCTTGATGATGGTCCCGCGTCCCTTGCAGTTGGGGCATGCGGTGACCATGCGGAACATGCCACCGAGGCCGGTCTGCTGGACCTTGCCCTGGCCGCCACAGGTGGGGCACTTCTCGGGTTTGGAGCCGGGCTTTGCGCCGGAGCCGGTGCACTTCTCGCAGACATCCATTCGTGTGAACTCGACGTCGCGTTCGCAGCCCTTCAGGACCTCTTCGAGTGAGATCTGGACTTCGGTCTCGAGGTCGTAGCCGCGCGAGGGGCCGCGGCGCTGCTGGCCGCCCCGGCCTCCGCCCATGCCGCCGCCACCGAAGATGTCGTTGAACATCGAGAAGATGTCCTCGGCGTGCATGCGGCTGAAGTCGTGGGTCGCGGGGCCGCCCCGGCCTCGGAGGCCTTCGTGGCCGTACTGGTCGTAGATCTTGCGCTTGGAATCGTCGGAGAGGACCTCGTAGGCCTCGGCGGCTTCCTTGAACTTCTGCTCGGCCTCGGCATCGCCGGGGTTGCGGTCCGGGTGGTACTTCATCGCCAGGCGGCGATAGGAGCGTTTGATCTCCTCGCCATCGGCGGTGCGCTCGACGGTGAGGATCTCGTAATAGTCGCGGGTGGTGGGCATGAGGATCCCAGAAGTCACGGAGTCAGAGAGTCACGGAGTCACGAAGCGGAGGCTCATGTGACGACGCTCGCGGTGAATCGCTCCACGAGCCTCTCGACTCGTGGCGCGGGATTGGTTTGTTGTTCGCTCGCTTGCGCTCGCGTTTCGATCAGGAGACAGAGCCGGTGGTCGCTTCCTGCTCGTCCTTCAGTTCGGTCATCATCACGTCGGTGGTGAGCATGAGGCCCGCGACGCTTGCGGCGTTGACGAGCGCGCTCTTGGCGACGAGCGCCGGGTCGATGATGCCCATCTTGACGAGATCGCCGTACTCACCCGTCGCGGCATTGAAGCCGTAGGAGCCCTTGCCCGACTTCACTTCCTCGACGATGAGGTCGCCGTCGTAGCCGGCGTTGACGGCGATCTGCCACGCGCACTTCTCAACGGCGGCGAGGACGATGTCGAAGCCGAGCTTCTCGTCGCCCTTGGCCTTCTTCTGGGCGGCGGTCATCGCCTCCTGGGCGCGGATGATGGCGACGCCGCCACCGGGGACGTAGCCCTCCTTGGCGGCGGCGCGGGTCGCGTGGAGCGCGTCGTCGACGAGGTCCTTCTTGGCCTTCATGGCGATCTCGCTGGAGCCGCCGACGCGGATCATGGCGACGCCGCCCGTGAGCTTGGCGTGACGCTCCATCAGCTTCTCCTTGTCGTAGTCGCTGGTGGACTTGTCGTGCTGGGCCTTGATCTGTGACGCACGGGCGGTGATCTCGGACTTCTTGCCCGCGCCCTCGATGATCGTGGTGTCGTCCTTGGTGATGATGACCTTCTTGGCGCGGCCGAGCTCGGAGATCTCGATGGATTCGAGCGAGCGGCCGATGTCTTCGGCGAAGAAGGTGCCTCCGGTGAGGACGGCGATGTCGCCGAGCATGGCCTTGCGGCGGTCGCCGAAGCCGGGGGCCTTGACGGCGCAGATCTTGAGGACGCCGCGGAGGCGGTTGACGACGAGGGCGGCGAGCGCTTCGTTCTCGACCTCTTCGGCGATGACGAGGATGGGCTTGCCGCTGGTGGCGACCTTGTTGAGGAAGGGGAGGAAGTCGGTGAGGTTGCTGATCTTCTTCTCGTGGATGAGGATGTAGCAATCTTCGAGGACGGCCTCAGCGGTCTTGGGATCGGTCATGAAGTAGGGAGAGAGGTAGCCCTTATCGAACTGCATGCCCTCGACGTAGTCGAGCGTGGTCTCGGCGGACTTGCCCTCTTCGACCTCGACGACGCCGTCGGCGCCGACCTTGGAGATCGCTTCGGCGATGAGCTCGCCGACCTCGGTGTCGTGGTTGGCGGAGACGGAGGCGATCTTCTTGTAGTCTTCCTTGCCCTTGCACTTGACGGCCATGCCTGTAATGGCTTCGGCAGCGGCTTCGGCGGCTCTGTTGATTCCTCGCTGGACCTGGACGGCGTTGGCACCGGTCGCGACGACACGGAGGCCCTCGGTGAAGATGGCCTGTGCGAGGACGGTGGCGGCGGTGGTGCCGTCGCCGGCCTTGTCGGCGGTCTTCTTGGCGACCTCGTTCACGAGCTTCGCGCCCATGGAGGCGAAGGGCTCGGGCAGGGAGATCTCCTTCGAGACGGAGACGCCGTCCTTGGTGACGTGCGGGCCGCCGTAGGACTTTTCGATGATGACGTGGCGGCCGCTCGGGCCCATGGTGCACTTGACTGCTTCGGCGAGCTGGTCGACACCCTTCTTCATCTCGAGGAGGGCGGCGTCCTTGTACATGATCTGCTTCTTCGACATCTGTTCACCTCACTTGATCGTGGCTGGTTGGGTTGTGGCGCCGGCGTGCGTGTTGAGCGCGTGGGCCGGGGGATTGTGTGTGCTGGACCCGGGGCGACTCACCATGAGCCGTCCTTCTCGTAGCCGAGGGCGATCAGCTGATCTCCCGCGGCGTGTTTGAACCATCGTCTGGCATCGTCGGTCATGTAGTTGTTCCAGTCGCCGGCCTCGCCCTTGCGATAGAACCCGTTGGGCGTTTCGGCCTCGAAGCCGGGAGCCGAGCGGTTTGCCGCGCTGACGGGAGCGGCTTCGGTGGGATCGAGCCCGAGGAAGCGATAGAGCGAGGCACGCTCGGACTCGACGTCGGCGCGCATGCGCTCGTAGCGGAGTTCGTAGAGAGGCGTGCGGGCGCGATCGCGCATGACAGCGGCGACTGCGAGGTCGTGGCGCATCTGCTGTGCCCACTGGCGGGCGAGCGTGCGGACCCAGTGCTCTTCGGAGAGGAGACGGTGCGGCTCGCGGCGGAATAGATCGGGGTTGGCGAGGAACTGCTGCTGGAGGTCGAGCATGCGCCCGGCGTAGAGCGGGTCGTTCAACATGACGCCGCCGGAGGAGAGCTCGTGGAAGGTGCGGCTGACGAGCACGTCGCGTCCATCGCGAACGAGGAGGACGTGCGGCGCGCCGGGGATCAGAACGCGGAGCGAGCGGGGCGTCTTGTCGCCGAGCCACTGCGCGTCGGGCTTGTTCGCAGTGATCGCGCCCATAATGCGGCGGATGGACTCGCGCGCTGCACGCTCGGCCTCGGTGCGGATGGGCTCGTGGTAGGCGACGTGCCAAGGCCAGCGGGTGAGCTGGTCGAAGCCGTTGCGGAGCGCTTCGAAGCGGAACTCGCCCTGAACGAAGATCCTCGGGTGGAGGTTCATCACCGCGACAGTCCATGTGGTGCCGGAGCGTGGATGGCCGCAGATGAAGAAGAGGTTGCGGCTCGCGCCGTCGATGGTGATGGTGTGCTCGGACTGGCCATCGGAGGCGAGCGAAACCGGATCGGCATGGAGCGCGATCATCTCGTCGAAGGTGGAGGATGGGCCGGCGGCTGGCGCAGCGCTGGATGTTGGATTGGTCACGGGCTGCGAAGCCGGTGCGGGGAGCGTGGATATCCAGCCGTCGGAGTCGGCGATGCCGAGTTGGGAGAGAGCCGCGCCGGCTTCTTCGTGGAATACGGCGGCGTACTCGGGCGTGAAGAAACGGGGCCAGATGCCGACGGCGTGCGCGAGATCGCCTTGCGCGAGATTGAGCGCGACGGAGTCGAGTGAGAGGAGAGAGGCGAGATCACGCGAGTCTGCGGATGCGGCGGGCGCGGCGAGAGACTCGTAGCGGATGACGAGCGTGCGGGCTCCGGCGGCTGCGAGACGGTTGAGCGCGGCGAGATCGGACTGGACCTGCGTCGCCCATGCGCGGGACAACTGGCGGAGCCAAGGCTGGAGCCAGAAGAGTCGGTGCGGCCGATCGGCGAGGAGGTTGGGATCGCGGCGGAGTTCCTCGCGGAGGTGCTCGAGGCGGGCGCGGTAGCGCTGATCGCTGAAGAGCGGGCCACCGGCGCGGAGCTGGCGGAGGGCCTCGGCGACGACGACGTCGCGCCCGTCGCGGACGAGATAGATGTACGTGGCGTCGCTGAGAATGGGCTCAACTGGCTCTTCGGCGGCGTCGGCGATCCAGTGGGCACCTGGCTTGTGCTCGGCAGCGGCTCGCATGGTGCGGCGCACGAGATCGTCGGTTGAGGTCAGGAGCGCGTTGGAAGAATCTGCGGAGGAGAGAGCGATGGTCGCTGCGGCGCGACGTGCGGCCGTGACGATGGCACCGAGGCCGAATGAGCCGGAGGCCCAGATGGTCGGGGATGCGTGGAGGGCGGCGGCGAGTTCGGGAACGCCGCTCTCGGTGTGGCCACGGATGAAGAGCTCACGCGGCGCGACGTGGACCGGCGCGCCGGCGGTGGTCTCGATGGCTTGCGGGCGATTGCGGAGGCGGATGGTCACTGGCCACCCCCCCACTCGCTGGAGTCCGGCGCGTAGCCGAGTTTGACGAGCATCTCGCCGGCTTCTTCTTTGAACCAGCGGCGGGCGTCGGGCGTGAAGTAGGTTTCCCAGTCGCCGCGCTTGCCACTGCGATAGAAGGAGGTTGGGCCTTGGGCGTTTCCATCGAAGCCGGGCTTCGCGAGCGGATTGGCTTCGATGGGCGCGGCCTCGGAGGGATCGAGGCCGAGGAATGCGTACATGCGCGAACGCTCGGCATCGGGATCGTCGTGGAGGGATTCGTAGCGGACTTCGAGGACCTTGCCGTCGAGCTCGGCACGTGCGTACTTGGCCTTGGCGAATTCGTCGCGCCGGGCGCGGGTGGCCCAGACGCGGGCGATGTGGCGGACCCAGGGCTCGCAGGAGAGGAGCTGGTCGGGGTGGCGCTCGAAGTGCCTGGGATCGGACTTGAGCTGCTCGCGGAGTGAGGCCATGTCGGCCTTCCATGGCTCGCGCGTGATCAGTTCGTTGTCGATGCGGAGTTGGTGGAAGGTCCAGCTGACGGCGACGTCGCGGCCGTCGCGGATGAGGTGGATTGTGGGCGCGCCGGGGAGCATCTGGAAGACTTCGCGCGGCGTCATGTCGCCGAGGACGGTTGCTCCCGGGCGGAGGCTGACGGTCGTGAGCATGCACTCGCGGACGAGTCGCTGCATGTTGCGGCGGGCGACCTCGCGCATGGGGTCGTAGTGGCCGAGCTGCCAGTCGTGCTTCTCGAACTGCCAGAGGCCGCCGTAGAGCATCTCGAAGTGGTACTCGCCCTGGATGTTGATGCGCGGGTGGAGGTTGAGCAGCGACTGCATCCAGTGCGTGCCGGAGCGGGGGTGGCCGCAGAGGAAGAAGAAGGAGCGGTCGATGCCCTGGTGGACCTGGTGCCACGCGTCGCGGCAGGTTCCCTCGGCGAGCGGCGCGCCGGGCTTGGATTCGATGCTCCCGGAGGGCGTGTGGATCACGGCGGCATCGGCGCGCGGCGCGTCCGGGCCGGCGGGATCGCCGCCGGGGGTCAGACGCTTGAAGATGGCGCGCACCGATGCCACGCGTGTTTGCTCCGTGGGGCTTGATCAGGAACCGAAGATGCCCAGCAGTTCGTTCTCGCGGATGATGAGGTGCTTGTCGCCTTTGACCTCGACCTCGGTGCCGGCGTACCGACCGAAGACGACGATGTCGCCGACCTTGACGGAGGGGGCGGCGCGTTTGCCGTTCTCGAGGAGCTTGCCGGGGCCGGAGGCGACGACCTTGCCCTGCATGGGCTTCTCTTTGGCCGACTCGGGGAGGTAGATGCCGGAGGCGGTCTTGGACTCGGCTTCGAGGGGCTTGACGAGGACGCGGTCTTCGAGGGGCTTGATTGCCATTGCGATTCTCCAGGATTCAGTTGCACGCGGGTTGCGTGCGTTGGTTTCAATGCGACGCGTCGGAGCCGGGAGCGGCATCGACGGATGTCGACGGAACGGCTTTCTTTGATCTGACCTTGGCGAGGATGAATTCCACGCCGATGGGGATGACGGAGATGACGATGATCATCAGGATCACGGCTTCGAAGTGCTCTTGCACCCAGGCGTTGTTGCCGAAGATCCAGCCGGCGCCGACGCAGATACCGACCCAGGCGATGGCGCCGGTGACGTTGTAGAGGAAGAACTTCGGGTAGTTCATGGCGCCCGCGCCGGCGACGAAGGGGATGAAGGTGCGAACGATGGGGACGAAGCGGGCGAGGATGACGGCCTTGCCGCCGTACTTCTCGAAGAAGGCGTGGGCGCGGTCGAGGTGCTTGCGGTTGAGGAGGCGTTCGAGGAGTGTGGCCTTCACCGCGGATGCTTCCTTCCTGAAGACGCGGGGACCGATGAAGCGGCCGATGTGGTAGTTGACGGCGTCGCCGAGGACCGCAGCGATGAGGAGGAGGAAGGAGATGAGCCAGATGTTCATCGAGCCACGGGCGGCGAGAGCGCCGACCGTGAAGAGGAGCGAATCGCCGGGGAGGAATGGTGCGACGACGAGGCCGGTCTCGGCGAAGATGATCGCGAAGAGGAGCGCGTAGACCCAGGCCCCGTAGTCGGCGATGAAGCCGTCGAGGAAGCCGGGGAGGTCTCGGAAGATGGCGAGGGCTTGTTCGAGCATCAGACTGGTTTCATCCGATCGAGCGCACTGGTCCGCGAGCGACCAGTGGCTGTCAAGACTCGCTTCGCTTCATCTCGGTTCAGTGCGCGTGGGCGTGGCCCGCGTGCTCGTCCTTCTTCTCGGCCTTCTCGGTGACGATGCAGTCTGCGGTGAGGAGCATGGTCGCGACGCTTGAAGCGTTCTGGAGGGCCATGCGATCGACCTTGGCCGGGGTGATGACCCCCATGTCGAGCAGGTTGCCGTACTCCTCGGTGAGGGCGTTGAAGCCGAACGCGGGGTCCTTGGACTCGGCGACCTTGGAGACGACGACGGTGCCTTTGACGCCGGCGTTGTCCGCGATGGTGCGGAGGGGAACGCCGAGGGCCTGGATGACGACGTTGAGCCCGGCGGCGTAGTCGTATTTCACGCGACCGATCTCGTCGGCGGAGAGGTCCTCGGTCTGGGCGGTCTTGCCGAAGACGGCCTTGTACTCCTTGAGACGCTCGATGGCGGCGCGGGCGCGGATGAAGGATGTGCCGCCACCGGGGACGATGCCCTCGGCGAGCGCGGCGCGGGTGGCGTGGAGGGCGTCCTCGACGCGGGCCTTCTTCTCCTTGAGCTCGGCCTCGGAGGCGGCTCCGACGTTGACCTGGGCGACGCCACCGGCGAGCTTGGCGAGGCGCTCCTGGAGCTTCTCGCGGTCGTAGTCGCTGGTGGTGCGGTCGATCTCGGTGCGGATCTGAGCGATGCGTGCCTGGATGGACTTGTTGTCGCCCGCGCCCTCGATGATGGTGGTGGTATCGGCGTCGATCTCGAGCTTCTTGACCATGCCGAGGTGCTTGATCTCGACCTTGTCGAGCTCGATGCCGAGGTCCTTCATGATCGCGGTCGCGCCGGTGAGGATCGCGATGTCCTCGAGCATGGCCTTGCGGCGATCGCCGTAGCCGGGGGCCTTGACGGCGGCGACCTGGAGCGTGCCTCGGAGCTTGTTGATGACAAGCGTGCTGAGGGCCTCGCCGGTGATGTCCTCGGCGATGATGAGCAGGGGCTTCTTGGCCTGCATCACCTTCTCGAGGAGGGGGACGAGCTTGCTGACGGAGTCGATCTTGTCCTCGTGGATGAGGACGAGGCACTTGTCGAGCTCGACCTTCATGTCGTCGACGTTGGTGACGAAGTTGGGGGAGAGGAAGCCCCGGTCGAACTGCATGCCCTCGACAACGGTGACCTCGGTCTCGAGGGACTTGCCCTCTTCGACGGTGATGACGCCGTCCTTGCCGACGCGATCGAAGGCGTCGGCCATGATCTTGCCGACCTCTGCGTCGTTGTTGGCGGAGATGGCGGCGACGTTCTGGATGTCGGCCTTGCCCTTGACGGGGGTGGAGAGATCGTCGATCGCCTTGGAGGCGGTCTCGACGGCCTTCTTCATGCCTCGGACCAGGGCGTTGGCGTCGACGCCTGCGGCGATATAGCGGAGCCCCTCGCGGAAGAGGGCCTCGGCGAGGACGGTGGCGGTGGTCGTTCCATCGCCGGCGTCGTCGGAGGTCTTGCTGGCGGCCTGCTTCACGAGCATCGCGCCCATGTTCTCGGCCTTGTTGCGGAGTTCGATCTCCTCGGCGACGGTGACGCCGTCCTTGGTGACGGTGGGTCCGCCCCAGGACTTGTCGATGACGGCGTTGCGGCCCCGTGGCCCGAGGGTGGCCTTGACGGCCTTTGCGAGTTTCTTGACGCCGGCGAGAAGGGCCTGACGTGCTTCGATATCGAACGTGAGCTCTTTGGCTGCCATGGGTTCAGATCTCCGGAAATCAAGCTGTGTGCCTGGGACTGTTCGAACATTCACCAACCGAACGGCGGCAATGACCGCGCAGGGTGGGTGTGCCGGTGCAATTGCAATGCGAGTGCCAATCGGCCAGTGATCGTAAGACGATATGTATTAGCATCTTACGTCTCGTTGTTGGTTTCTGCTTGCACCATGGGGCTGACACCGCGTCTCGGTGAGGCATCGAGGGCTGCCAGAGTGGCAGTCTTACTCGGACGTGATGGGATGCGTCGCTGGGGCGGCGGGGTCCAGCCGCGTCAGGTGGCCGTCATGGTCGGTCTGGACGACACGGGCAGTCTCTGCAGCGTGGAGGCGAACTCCCCAGCCGAAGCACATGGTGAGCCGGAATGCTTCCCGGAGACGATCAGATTGGTCTGGGGCGAAGGCGTGGCCGGGTCGAGATTCGAGGGCCTCGGTCGAGCAGGCATCCCCTCGGATGAGACCGAAGAGTCTGGGGAGTTCGCTGCTCGCCCAGACGCCATGCTCGTGAACGACGAGGAGCGCGGGGCGCTCATTCTCGCCCAGCAGCCAAGCGAGCGAGGTGTGCGCGAGCGAGAGCAGCCGGCGTGGCGGCAGGTTCTCGAAACTCTGGCGTGGATGCGCGGCCCGGAGTTTGTGGAACTCGGGGTGAGGATGGTCGGCGTGTTGCTCGGTGAGCCACTGCTCGATCTCTTGACTGGAGAGGGTCTGGATCATCGCGTTGTGGCTCGGCGCGGGCATGCCGAACAGGGTACGATAGCGGCCTATGCCGACCCTGCTTGCCGCGGTTGATCTGAACAGCTATCTGCCGATCTTCGTGATCCTGCTGATGGCGGTGACATTTGCCATCGCGAATGTGGCGGGGTCGCTGCTGATCGGGCCGCAGCGGAAGGGTGTGAACAAGGGGATCGCGTACGAGTCGGGCATGAACCCGGTGGGGACGGCCCGGAAGCGGTTCAATGTGCGGTTCTATCTGATCGCGATGGTCTTCCTTGTGTTCGACGTCGAGATCATCTTCCTGTATCCGTGGGCGGCGACGTTCCCGAACATCGATCCGGGCTCTCCGGATTCTCTGGTATGGCTCGGGCGCATCCTGTTCTTCCTGTTCACGACTGTGGTGGCGTATGTCTACGGCTTCCGCAAGGGCGTGTTCAAGTTCGACTGATGACGGGGCGAACAGCCGCGATTCGCGGCGTCCAATAACTCACGATTCGGGGCGACTGCCCGAGAACGCACCGGCACAATCGTCCGGGGCGGCTCAGGTGGATTGACGCGCGCCTGGGCGCGAGAGATCCGTTTGCGTGGCGTGACTTTGTATGCCCGGCGTCCGATCGAGAGGGGCGGCTCGGAGCGGGCCAGCGCGGAAGAGACACCCCAAGATCGGATCACCAACGCATGGGCTATTCAGAGACGCGAGCCTGGTCGTTCTCAAGGCCGGCAACGACAGTCGCCGAGGCGCACCACGACCTGGTGGATGCGATTGGCGGGCGTCGGATGTCGGCGGCGTTTCAGCCGATCGTGGACCTCCGCGCGGGGCGGCTGGAGGGTGTCGAGGCACTGGTCCGGCCGGTGCCGACCCCGAGCTTCAGCACGCCGACAGAGTTGTTCGACCGCGCGGAGCAACTGGGCATGCTGTGGATGCTCGAGGAGGCGATCCGGCGCGTGACATTCCGGGCGGCCATGCCGTGGCCGGAGGATGTGCTGCTGTTTCTCAACACGACGCCGGACGTCGCCGGGCACCCCGCGTTCACCGATGCGCTCCTCGATGCGGCGTGGGAGATTGCCGCCATCGGCCCGGAGCGGCTGGTGATCGAGATCACGGAGCGGGCGTCGCAGACGCACTTTGCACGGGTGCGTCGGGCGGTGGACGAGTTGCGGGAGCGGGGCGTGCAGATCGCGCTCGACGATGTCGGCGCGGGGTCGAATGGCCTCAACCGGATCTCGCAGCTCCGGCCGAGCTGGCTGAAGCTCGACCGCGAGTTGATCACCGGGATCGACGCGGACCCGATGCGGCAGCACCTTGTCCGTTCGATGGTCGCGTTCGCAGAGGATGCGGGGGTGCATGTGATCGCCGAGGGGGTGGAGCGGCGGGCGGAACTCGGCGCGATCGTGGAGTTGGGGATCACTCATGTGCAGGGGTTCCTGATCGGCTGCCCGGCGGCGCGGAGCGTCGCCATGGATGCGGGGGCCGTGCTGCGCACGCTTGCGGCGCTCTCGAAGTGCTGAGCGGCCTGTGACGCGGTGGATCCCTGGTGCTAGCGTTCGGGCGTGGATAGTCCTTCGGCAACTTCGTTGAGATCCAAGTCGCTGGCGTCGCGACGGCTGGCGCCGGCCGTGGGCTGGTGGGAGCGGGTCGGGAATCTCGCGTGCGCGCTCGTGTGCTTTGCGTTGCTGTGGACCGGGCAGAAAGTCGAGCCGTCCGGCACCGGTCATGGCTCGCATGTGCAGTTGGGGCTGCCGATGTGCGCGTGGGTCATGAGGTTCGACAAGCCATGCCCGACGTGCGGGATGACGACGGCGGTGGCACACGCGGTCCGGGGTGAGTTCCTCAATTCTGTGGTCGTCCAGCCGGCTGGAGCGGCGTTTGCGCTGGGAGCGGCGGCACTCTTCTGGCTGTCGCTGTATGTTGCGGCCACGGGATCTGCGGTCGGACGGATGGCAGGGCGGGCGCTGTTGCAGGGACGCTGGTTGTGGAGCGCGGGCGTGTTGGTCGGCGTATCGTGGGCGTACAAGTTCCTCACTTGGTGAAACCGGATCGAGTGGCTGTCCGGATCGATTGAACCCTTGAGTGGGGCATGGAGCATTCGGCTTGAAGCGAGCGAGCGCACATCGGATTCGGAGTCATCGCTCGACGATCGTGTCGATCGTGCTGTGTGGCGTGGTCCTGGCTGGCGTGGGGTGTGCGGCGGTCGGAGTCGCTGCCATCGCGGCCAAGGGGATCGAAGAGTCGCGCCCGAAGAAGGTGAAGGCGGAGTACACCGGGCTCGCCGGCACGTCGTTCGCGGTTGTTGGGTCGGCCGATCGCACGAGCCAGGTGGACTATCCCAACCTGGTGACCGAGATCACGGCGCGCATCAACGATCGGCTGTGGGAGAACTCGGGCGCGACCGCTGGCATTCCGGCGCAAGAGCTGCTGCGGTACATGTACGAGAATCCGAGTTGGTCCGCGAGGCCGTATTCGGAGCTTGCCAAGACGCTCACTGTCGATCGGCTGGTGGTTGTGGACTTGAACGAGTTTCGCCTTCACGATCCTGGCAATCGCTATCTGTGGGAGGGCGTCGCTGCGGGGACGATCTCGGTGATCGAGGCAGACGGATCGCTCGCGGATGAGTTCGTGTTCCAGCGTGTGCTTCGCGTGTCGTTTCCGGACATCACGGGCGTTGACCAGGACAAATTCACGGGGCAGCAGGTCGCCTCGGTGCTGATATCGCGATTCGTCAGCCGCGCCGCGTGGCTGTTTTATGACCACGAAGAGCCGGCGATGATCCCGTATTGATCAAGGTATGACGGAGCCACGAGTGGGTGTTCGACAGAAGCGAATCTGGCTTGGGTGCGTGTTCGGCGTGCAGATCGCCTTGGTCGCCGCGTGGTTGGCGGGGTGCAACATCGTCGCCCCTGCGTTCTACATCATCCATGGGCCGGAGAAGGTTCCGGCGCAGCATGAACTCGAGAAAGAGCGGCCGACGGTGGTCTTCGTGGACGATCGGGCGAATCGCCTGCCCCGGCGCACGATGCGGCAGACGATCGGCGAAGCGGCACAGGCCTCGCTTCTGAGCGAGAAGGCCGTCGAGGATGTGATCGACACTCGCGGCGCACTCTCAGCGGCGAGCGTGGATCGCGCGGGGCAGGCGTTGTCGATCGTCGACATCGGCAAGGCGGTCGGCGCGGAGATCGTGATCTATGCCGTTGTCGACGGTTTCACGATGAGCGCCGATGGGCAGAGCTACTCCCCGGAGGCGCTGCTGCGGGTGAAGGTGATCGATGTCACGGCGGACAAGCGGGTGTGGCCGAACGAGAAAGAGGGCTATCCGCTCTCTCTGAAGTTTCCGCCTCGCACGAGCGACGTGCCGAAGACAGCCGCGGAGCTGCGGGTCGCGGAGGAGGACGTTGGTCGCCTCGTGGGGCTGGGCCTGGCGCAGCTGTTCGTTGAGTACGAGCGAACGCAGGGCGCTGGGCGTCAGTAGACTGTCATTGTGCAGCCGGGCTCCACAATCATCCACTTGCTTGACCCGAGCGCGAGCGATCGCGAGCCGGGGACACTGGCGCGGGCCGATGCGGGCTCGATCGCCCGCTCGGTCGCGGCCAGAACCCCCCACTTTCGCCACCTGATGGTGTCTTTAGCGGGCATGGGGCTCGCGGGCGCGGTCGTTTCGCTGCGACGGATGGCGAGGCCGAGCGACGGGCGGGGGCTGATCCACTGCTATTCGCGGCGCGGGGCGGAGGCGGCGCGGATGTCGTTCGGGAGGCGCTGGCCGCTGGTGCTGAGTCTTGGATCGGAGGCGCCGGATCGGCGCGGCGCGTTTCGCATCGCTGGTCCGGATCGATTGCTTCGGCACGAGATTGAGAGCGGCACAGGGAGAATCGGGCTCGCGGGCGCGGAGGCAGTGGGTTGCGTCCAGGAGCGGAGTGCGCTTCGCCGGGCGATGGGGATCGATGAGCGGGAGTGCGTGGTCGGCGCGCTGGCGGAGCCGCGCGGAGCGACCAACGCGCGTTGGCTCGTGTTCTTTGCGGGGATCCTCGTGGCGGGCGGATTGGGCCTGACGGTGCTTGTTCCACGCGAAGCGGCGCAGGTGGCACGGATGCGGAGGTTCCACGCGATGACGCGGTTGAATCTGCGTGTGATCGTGGTTGAGAACGGTGCGGAGCCGGGCGGCGATCCGGATGGGGCGGCGAACGCGTGGAGTGCCTGCGACGTTGCGATTGCGAGGCCCGATCCGCACACACGAGGGCTCGCGCCGGAAGCGATCGGGCGCGCGATACGGCGATCGCACCTCGTGCGTGTCCCTGTCATCTCCGCGCTTGAGACTGCGCCTGCCCCGCTTTATGCCGGCTCGCTTTCGGAGTCGCTCCTGGTGCTTGCCGGAACGACGAAGCAGATTGCACGAAGGCTGACCGATCTGATCGAGAATCGCGGTCTGCTGGCGCAGACCGGGGAGCGTGCGAGATCAGCTGCGCTCGCGACGATTCATGAGGATCAACTGGCAGCAGCGATCGTCGAGGCCTATACGGCGGCTGGCCCGTCGCACGATCTGGGCAGAATGGAGGCGCTCTCGTGAGCGGAGCCGGAGCAAAGGGCGATCGGACCGCAGTGCTGTTCGTTTGTCTCGGGAATATCTGCCGTTCGCCGCTTGCGGAGGGGCTCTTTGTGCACCTTGCGGCGCGGCTGGGGGTGTCGGATCGATTCGAGGCGGACTCGGCGGGTACGGGTGCGTGGCATGTGGGGCGGCCGGCGGATCCGCGAACGATCGCGGTCGGACTGGCCCACGGCGTGCCCGTCCCGAGCATCGCGAGGCAGGTCGATCCTCGCACCGACTTCGAGCGGTTCGATCTGATCGTCGCGATGGACAGGTCGAATCGGACTGATCTTCTTGATCTTGGCGCGCCGCGTGAGCGTGTGCGGCTCATGCGGTCGTACGACCCTTCGCTGGCGGGTGCGAGCGAGAGCGGGCTTGATGTGCCGGACCCCTATCTCGGGCGCGGCGACGGATTCGAGCTTGTGTACGCGATGCTGCTGCGCTCGACCGAGGGCCTGCTCGACGAGCTGCTGCGGGCGAGGCGATGATGGGCGGGCATCAGACCTCGAGCAGGATTCGCTCGGGGCTTTCGAGCTGGTCCTTGATGCGGACGAGGAAGCGGACCGCGCCCTCGCCGTCGACCATTCGGTGGTCGTAGGACAGCGCGAGATACATCATGGGGCGGATGGCGACCTGGCCGGGCCTATCGGGATCTTCGACGGCGCGGTTCTTCGTCGCGTGCATACCGAGGATGGCCGATTGCGGCGAATTGAGGATCGGCGTTGACATGAGCGAGCCGAAGACGCCGCCGTTGGTGATCGTGAATGTGCCGCCCTGCATCTCCTCGAGCGTGAGCTTGCCTTCACGGGCGCGGGTGGCGACTTCCTTGATGCCGAGTTCGATCTGGGCGAATGACATGCGTTCGGTGTTGCGGAGGACCGGCACGACGAGGCCCTTGGGCGTGGAGACGGCGATGGCGATGTCGGCGAACGTGTGCTTCTGCACCGCCGGATGGCCCTGGTCGTCCTTGACCATGTAGGCGTTGACGGTCGGAAACTCCATGAGCGCGTTTGCGGTGGCCTTCACGAAGAAGGACATGAATCCGAGCCCGATGCCGTGCTTCTTCTCGAAGCCCTCTTTGTACCGGGCCCGGAGCTTCATGATGTTGGTCATGTCCACCTCGTTGAAGGTGGTGAGCATGGCTGCGGTGTGCTGGGCTTCGACGAGGCGCTGCGCAATCCGCTGACGCATGGGGCTCATGCGCTCGATGGTGGAGGCGCGAGTGCCCGTCGGCAGCGCGGGCTTCGTCGCGGAAGCGGCGGCGGGCGCTGCCGGCGTCGGGGGCTCGGCGGCGGGCGAGCGTCCCTTGACGAAGTCGATGACGTCCTGCTCGCGCACGCGATGGCCGGCGCCGGTTCCTGCGACCTTCGCGATGTCGATGCCGTGCTCCGCGGCAACCTTCTTGGCGAGGGGCGTCGCGCGGACATCACCGTTTGACCCGTGCCCGGCATCTTGCTTGCTTTCGACAACCGGCGGCGCCGCAACGGCGGTCGCGGAACCCGATTCGCTGGCGCGTGAGACCTGTGCGGCGGCGGGCGCGGCGCTCGCGTCGATGCGTCCGACGGCGGAGCCCACGTTCACGGTGTCGCCCTCTTTCGCGGCGTGGCGGAGCGTTCCATCGGCCGGAGCGGCGATCTCCATGTTGACCTTGTCTGTCTCGAGTTCGAGCACGGCTTCGTCTCGCTTGACAAACGCGCCGTCGGGCTTGAGCCACTTGGCGATGACGCCGGACGCGACCGACTCGCCAACGTTCGGGATGACAATGTCCATGGCCATGAGCGAGGTCTCTTCTATGAGAAGGCTGGATCAGTGGGCGGCGGCGGCCTTGGCCTTGCTCGCCTTGGAGGAATCCTGGACGCGGGCTGGAGTGTCCTTCGGCTCGCCGAGCACTCCGACGGCCTGGGAGATGATCTCTTCCTGTTCGTGCTTGTGTGCCTTCTTTGAGCCGACGGCGGGGCTGGCGGCTGCGCGGCGGCCGATGTAGGCCAGTTCGATCCGCAGTCGCTCGCGGAAGGTATCGCTGATGAAGAGGAAGCCGCCCGTGTTGCGGGGCTCTTCCTGGCACCAGACGTGCTCCGTCGCTCCGGCGTAGGAACCGACGATTTCCCGTGCGAGCTGCTCGTGGAACGGATAGAGCTGTTCGACGCGCACGATCGCGACATCATCGCGGCCGGTTGCGTCGCGACGCTCGAGCAGTTCGTGGCCGATCTTGCCGGAGCAGAGAACGACGCGACGAACGCGGGTGCGATCGCCTCCGCGGGCGGTGAACGCGGGATCGTCAAGGATCTCCCAGAATCGACCGCTTGTGAGTTCGTCGATGCTGCTGGTTTCCTTGCGGAGATGGGCCTTGGGCGTCGCGATGATCAGCGGCTTGCGGAAGGTTCGCTTCACCTGGCGGCGCAGCAGGTGGAAGAGCTGGGCGGCGGTGGTCGGCACGGCAACCTGCAGGTTGTTCTCGGCCCCGAGCTGGAGAAAGCGCTCGATGCGGCACGAAGAGTGCTCCGGACCTGCGCCTTCGTAGCCGTGCGGGAGGAGCATGACGAGGCCCGACCAGCGTTCCCACTTGGTCTCCGCGCTCGCGAGAAACTGATCGATGATGACCTGGGCGCCGTTGACGAAGTCGCCAAACTGGGCCTCCCAGAGCACGAGCACACCGGGATCCGCGAGAGAGTAGCCGTACTCGAAGCCGAGTACCGACATCTCTGAGAGCGGGCTGTCGTAGACCCGGAAGCGGGCCTGGCGCGGTCGTCCGTCGGTGCCGGGGCTGCCCACGGGCTTCTCGGTGGAGGGCTCGCCGATCTCACGCATGCCGTTGAGCGGTTCGTAGGGTCGGCCCGTGACGGCATCGCGAAGGACCGCGTGGCGTTGGGAGAATGTCCCTCGCCTGCTGTCCTGACCGGAGAGCCGAACGTGGTGGCCGTCGAGCAAGAGCGTGCCGAAGGCGAGCAATTCGCCATCGGCGTGGGAGATCGAGTTGGATCGCCAGAGCTCGGCACGCGACTTGAGGAGCGCCTTGAGCTTGGGATTGACGTTGAAATCGGCGGGCGAACGCCCGAGCGCGTCGCAGACCTCGCGGATCGACTCGATCGACGCGCTTGTGTCCACCGTTTCGTGCACGTACTTCTGCGTCATGCCCCGCCAGCGATCGCTGCCCGGGTCGATGTTGGGGTCGGAGGGCTTCTGTTTCGCAGCGGCCTGCGCGTCCTCGAGCGCCTTGGAGAGGCGGCCGTTGATCGTGTCGATGTCCGACTGCTGGATAACCCCTGCGGCCTGGAGTCGGCGCGCATACGACGCCAGCGTGCTGTCCTTGGCCTTGATGAGCGCGGCCAGGATCGGCTGGGTGTACGAGGGCTCGTCCTGCTCGTTGTGGCCGTACTTTCTGAAGCACCACATGTCGATGATGACGTCCTTGCGGAACGCCTGGCGATACTCGAGCGCGATCTCGGCAACCTTGAACACAGCGTCCGGGTCCTCGCCGTTCACGTGCAGGATCGGCGCGTCGATCATCTTGGCAACATCGGTGCAATAGCGGCTCGAACGGGAGTCGTCGGGGATGGTCGTGAACCCGATGAGGTTGTTGACAACCACGTGGATCGTGCCGCCCGTGGTGTAGCCCTCGAGTTGCGAGTAGTTGAGGCACTCGGCGACGACGCCCTGACCGGCAATCGCGGCGTCGCCGTGGATCAGCACGGGCATGACGCGTCGGCGTTCGGTGTCGTTCCGGAGGCGCTGCTTGGCGCGCGTGCGGCCCTCGACGACGGGGTTGACGCTTTCGAGGTGGCTGGGGTTGCTGGCCATGGCGAGGCGCAGCGTCTTGCCGGAGCGAAAGGTCCGCACGCCGGAGTAGCCACGGTGGTACTTCACGTCGCCGGATGCATCCGCGAACCCGTCCTCGTAGTTGTCTTCGAACTCGGTGAAGACCTGCTCGTAGGTCTTGCCCAGGATGTTGTTCAGCACGTTGAGGCGTCCTCGATGGGCCATGCCCATGACGACTTCCTCGACGCCTCTGTCCGCGCCGTGCTCGAGCAGACGATCCAGCAGAGGGATGAGCGACTCGGCGCCTTCGAGGCTGAATCGCTTCTCTCCGGGGTATCGCTTGGCGAGGAACGTCTCGAACGCCTCGGCGCGGGTCAGTTGCTCGAGCACATGGGCCTGCTCGCCGCGTGTGAGCGTGATGCCGCCACCGTTCCGCGATGCGCGATCGATAAGCCAGTCTCGTTCGTCGCGGTTCTGCACGTGCATGAACTCGCATCCGACGGACCTGCAATAGGTGACCTCGAGGCGATCGATCACCTCGCGCAGCCGAATGGAGCCGGTCGCACCGACAATGGAGGCATCGACCTCTCGGTCAAGATCGGACTCCGAGAGGCCCCACTGTGCCGGAGCGAGCGCTGCGGGGCGCTCCCTCGGGCGGCCGAACGGGTCGAGCGCTGCGCAAAGGTGGCCGAGTTCCTGGTAGGCGTGGACGAGGTGCCAGACGGCGTGCTCGAAGCTGCCGACGGCGGCGGCTCCCGGCGAACCGGGGGTTGCGAGTTGATCCGACCCGGCTCGGGCCAGATCAAACCCCTGGAAGAACGCCCGGAGGTCCGAGGGGACGGCGTCCGGATCGGCCCGGAACCGCTGGTACTCGGCCTCGAGAAACTCGGCGTTCCAGCCGTTTACAGATGGTGTAAGTGACTGATATTGCTGCGCTTGGGGTGACCCAGCCATGATGGACCTCAACGGCGCGCACGCCTCGGTTCCGTTCGGGTGGCGCGCGCCAACAGCTTGAACCGGGATGGTAGGCCCATGTATCGGCCGTCCGCGAGTTCGACTGGCCCGATTCTCTGTCCTTGGGGTGTCTCGGGCGGCTCCGATCCGGTCATCCGAACCGGCCGGTGACGTAGTCCTCGGTTTCGCGGAGGCGCGGATTCTGGAAGATATCGTCGGTCTGGCCGTGCTCCACCAGGCGTCCGAGGTACATGAACATGGTGTAGTCGCTGACGCGAGTCGCCTGCTGCATGTTGTGGGTGACGATCAGGACGGTGAATCGGCTGCTGATCTCGTGGATGAGTTCTTCGATTCGGAGCGTCGCGATGGGGTCGAGGGCTGAGCACGGCTCGTCGAGGAGGAGGACTTCCGGTTCGGCGGCGATCGCCCGCGCGATGCAGAGCCGCTGCTGTTGTCCACCGGAGAGCCCCAGTGCAGACTGTGTCAAACGGTCCTTCACTTCGTCCCACAGCGCCGCGCCTCGGAGGCTGCGCTCGCACGCCTCTTCGAGCACCTTCCGACGTCGCTCGCCGTCGATTCGAAGGGCGTACACCACGTTCTCGAAAATGGACATGGGAAAGGGATTCGGTTTCTGGAAGACCATGCCGAGTCGCTTGCGCAGGTCGATGACGTCGACGTCGCGCCCGTAGACCGAGCCGCCATTCAGGAGCATGTCGCCGCTGATTTTGACGCCTTCGACAAGGTCGTTGAGGCGGTTCACCGAGCGGAGCAGCGTGGACTTGCCACAGCCGGACGGCCCGATGATCGATGTCACCTTTCCCTTCGAGATCTGGGTGGTGACGTCGTAGAGCGCTTTGGCCTGTCCGTAGAAGAGACAAAAGTCGCGGATCTCGAGGATTGGCGGCCCGGAGCGCACGGACTCGTGGATCACCGGCTGCGGGGTTTCGCCACGGCGGATCGCTTCGATGACCGGGTAGGAACGGCTCGGCCGCTTGGTCGATTCCACGGGTCTTCCTGCCTCCAGTTGGGCTGTCGCCATGCGGCAAGATCGTAGCGTGTGCGCCGGATCATTGGCCCGTTTCCAGCGTCTTTGCGCGATCCTCACACTCTTGCCGCGACGAGGGGAGCCACTCAACCGGGTGACTTGTTCCCGATGCGAAGCTCCAGCGGCTCGCGGCTGCGCACGCGCGTTCCATCCGAGGTGGTCAATTCACAGGTCAGCCTCGCGGCCTGGGCCGGGACGCGGTCGGTGCCGACCGCGTTCAGGTTGAGTTCGAATCCGTAGGCGGGCCCGGGCTGGGTTGGAAAGACCGCTCGCGAGGACTCCCTCGGCGCGAAGGCCCAGACGCCAAGCGACGCACCTCTCTCGTCGACGAGCCGGAACTGGAACGTCGCGTCGACGGTGACTGGAAGGGGGTAGCGGTTGGTGTCGCCAAAGACGTAGACCACCACCCGGATCGTGTCGACGAAGCCGTTGAGGTCGCGATCTTCAAGCGGCTCGTTGGCGACGAGTACGCGCTCGACGACGAGGTCGGATGGCTGGGACGGGATCTGAACGGTGCTTGAGCCGCCGCGGCCACCGGTCGACGCACATGCGCCGAGTACGAGCAGGCAGGTGATGAGAATGATGCTTCGTCCGATCACTCGTTTGCTCCGGGCTTGCGGCTCATGGTTCGAACGCGGTCTGCGCTCGACGTCCGGGGCTGAACCGTGGTCGGCTCGGCGGAACCCGGGGCGGTGGCAGGCAGCGGCATGGGCGGCGGAGTGCCATCGTGAATCTCAAGAGCGTCGCGGATCTGGGTCGGGTTGGACATGCGACCGATCTCGTGGCGGGTCCAGCGGCTCTGCAGATCGATGGAATTGGGAGAGTCACCGGGCACGACCTTGGGGGTGAGAATCACGAGCAGTTCGGTCTTGACGTTCTCGACCTGCGTGGAGCGGAATGCGTTGCCGACGAGGGGAATGTCGCCGAGTAACGGAACCTTCGTGCGTCGGTCTTCCTGCGTGCTCTGGATGAGGCCGCCGATCACGATGGTCTGGCCGTCTTTGACAGTGACGACGGTGTCGACCTTTCGCGTGATGATGATGGGGGCCTCGAAATCCTCGGAGATCTGGGTGGTTCGCTGGCTGACCGAGGAGATCTCGGGCGCGATCTCGAGGCGCACAAAGCCGTCGGTGCTGATGGAGGGCGTGACGTTGAGGATGATGCCGACCTCGCGGCGTTCGACGTCGGACCGTGTGTTTCCATTGTCGAGGCGTTCCACACCTGTCACGATGGCGATGTCTTCACCGACCTGGATGAGGGCCTTCTCGTTGTTGTTGACGGTGACCTGCGGGCGGCTGAGGACCTCGAGCTTGCCCTGGACCTCGAGCGCTCTGATCAGAACGTTGAAGTCGTTGGTTCCGATCGACAGATTGGCGACGCCGAGGGCGGTGGCGACGCCCGCACCCGCGCCGAGCGAGCCGAACTTCCACATGTTGCCGCCGAAGGGTCCTGCCGAGGCGTCCATGGCCCACTCACGCCTGGCGTCGAGCGTGACCTCGGCGAGCAGCACCTGGATCATGACCTGGGGCGGGGCGGCGTCGAGCTCCTCGATGATCGATTGGACGATCTCTGCGTAGCGAGGAGAAGTGGAGACGACGAGCTTGTTGGACTTGCCATCACCGACGACGGTGACCTCCTGCTCCAGCTGGCGTGAGAGCGAGCCGGACTGCGAGGGACCGAGGGTCGAGCGGATCTTGGTTGATTCTTCCTGGAAATACCGGGCGAGGGTCGCTTCGACCTCGTCGGCCTTGGCGTAGCGAAGGCGGTAGACGAGTTGGAGGCGCTCGGTGGCTTCGATGCCGTCGAGCTCTTCGACGACGGAGCGGACCATGTCGAGGTACTCCTCGGTTCCGGAGACGAGCAGGGTGTTCGTCCTGGCGTCGATGGTGATGGAGAGTTCCTTGCGGGTATCGGGGATGGGCGTGAGGGTCGTGTTGTTGAAGGCTGGCTCGCCGGATTCGGGCTCGCCGGCCTGCGCCGGATCGGTCAGCGTGGGCACAAGAACAAGGCGGTCCCCCTGCTGCTGCAGGCTGAAGAGATCCTGGAGGACCTCGCCCATCGCGCGGGCGTCGGCGTTCTTGAGACGGAACCACTCGACCTTGCGTGAGCCGGCGGACGTCGTGTCGAGATCGGCGACGATGGCGGTGATGACATCCATGACGGCCGGCGGCGCGGCAACAACCAGCGAGTTTGTGCGCAGGTCGGGCGTCATTCGGACCTGGTCGCGGATCGCGCCATCGATCGCGGCCTCTGTGGGCTCGGCGCCGATCTTGCCCGCGAGTTCATCGGCGACACGGTCGCGGAGGAAGCGAAGACGGGTGGCCTGGACGGTGCCGACGCCGCGCCCGCCGCCGAGGGTGCGTCCGGCGAGGACGTTTTCAAGCAGGTTGACGACTTCGAGGGCGTTGGCGGTTCGGAGCTCGATGCGACGGACGTCCTGGATGGCGGTCACCTCGGCAGACTCCATGCGTTCGACGATGCCGCGCACGGCGGCGACATCGGCATCGGAACCGCTGACAACGAGGGCATTGAGCTGGGTGTTGGAGACGACGCTGACGGCGCGCGGGCCGCGCTTGGCGATCTCCTTCTGGACGTAGAGGGTGTTGACGGTGTCGGCGACGTCGGCGGCGCGCATCTGGCCGAGGGGGATGAGGGCGGTGCGTTCCGCGCCCGCGATGGCGGCGGCGTCGTTGGTGAGCGAGGCGATGAGGTCGTTGACGACCTTCAGGTTCTCGTCGCTGGAAGCGACGATGAGCAGGGAGTTGGCGGGATCGGGCTCGATGGAGAAGGCGTCCTGCGGCTGCTCGATGGAGCCGGCGCGGCGTGCGGCGTCGAGTCGCTCGCGCATGAGCCGCTGGATGCGAGGGGCGAGCGAGTTGACATCGCCATTCGGGACGGCGACGACGTGGAGGCCAACGGCCTCATTGGTCTCGGCGGTGTCGAGCGTCTTGAGGAGTGCTTCGAGGATCGAGAAGCTCTTGACGCTCGTGGCGGCGATGAGGGCGTTCGTGCGTGTATCGGCGGTGACGACGAGCGTGTCCTCGGCGCGCATCGCGCCGGTGCCCTGACGTTGGCGGAAGATCTCTGAGACCATGCTCGCGACACGTGCCGCGTTCGCGTGCTCGAGCGGGAAGAAGCGGACGGTGTTCGCGGCGGAGGCGGACTCGATATCGAGCTGGGCGACGAGTTCTCGCACGATGCGGATGTTTGAGGAGGAGCCAATCACGACCAGCGCGTTCGCGGGCGACGCGGGCTGTATGACGAGGCCGGTCATGGGCGCGAAAAGGTCTCCCTGGACAACGGCACTTGGATCGGAGGGGTCTTTGCCGGAGTCGAGGATGCGGAGACGCGCGATCTGACGCTGGATACCGAGGGCGTCGGGCGTGCCGGCGAGACCCTGGACGAGCGTGCGGCGGAGGAGATCGGCAATGGTCGTGGCGTCGGCGTGCGTCAGCTCGACGATCGCGGGCTCGATCCAGCTGGTGGCGGCGGTGCTGTCGAGGTCCTTGATCAGAACCTCAACGAGCGCGACTGCCTCTTCGCGTCCGGCGACGACGAGCGTGTTGGTTCGGTCGTCCACGGCGATAGCGATCTCCCCCGCGAGGGCCTGTCCTGTCGCGGTGGTCGGGAGTCCCTGACGCTGCGTGCCGGGGAGGCGGCGGAGGGCCTCGCCCTGCCTGAAGAGCGTGTCGACGACGGTGCGGACGCGGACGGCGGAGGCGTTCTCAAGGGCGAACATGCGGATCACGACTGCGTCGCCGGTCGCGAGTGTGTCGAGCGTGTCGATGACGGCGCGGATGGCGTCCACGTTTGCGGGCGTCGAGGCGACAATGATCGTGTTTGCTTCGACGTCGGGAATCAGCCGGATGGGCTTGGACAGGTCGAGCTTCAGGGGATCGCGGCCGGCACCCTCGCGAACGACGCTGAGGCGGCGGACCTGCTCGGCGATGGCGCGGGCGGGGCCGGTCTGGCTGGCCTGCTCGGCCGGATTGAGCATGAGACGCAGCGTGTTGACGAGTTGCGGTGCGCCGGCCAGCTTCAGGCGAACGACGCCGACGGACTGGTCCGACTCAAGCGGCTCGGCGTCGAGCTGGCGGATGAGGCCGGTGACGATCTTGGCATCGGACGGCCCGGCGACCACGGCGATCGCGCGGCGTGAGGTCAGCGCGACGGTGACCGTCGGCTCGGAGACGATGCCGGGGCGGTCGACGGGCTGCGCGCCGGAGATGCCGAGCTGGTCGAGCATGCGCTTCAGGTCGACCGGCGAGGAGTTCGTGACATCGACGATCGAGACGACCTGGCCGAGTCCGGGCGTGATGTCGTCGCCCTCGGCGGCACCGAGCGCGGTGATGTCGAGGTCCTTCACCGTCGTCTGGATCTGCTCAAAGAGACGCTGGCTGGAGGCCACCACGAGCGCGTTGCTTGTGCGATCGATCTCTATGGCGAGCGATTCGCGGTTCTGCTGGGCAACGGGCGAGAAGGTCGCGAGCAGCGTCTGGCGGAGGCGGGCGGCGGGGACGTGCTCCAGGCGCAGGACGCGCGTGGCGAGGCGGGTGACATCGGCCTGGCCTTGGAGGGCCTCGGCGAGGGCCTGGACCTGCGCGAACTGCGACTCGTCGCAGCGCACGATGAGCGAGTTGCTCGCTTCGTCGCCGACGATGACGAGGGCGCGTGGATTGGCGCTGCGGCCCGGGCCCTGGCTCGCGGCGAAGACTTCGCGGATCGAGTTGGCGACGGCGGTTGCGCTGCCGCCCCGGAGGGGGACGACCTTGGCTTCTGGCAGACGGAGGGAATCGGGCTCGTCGAGGCGTTCGACGATGGCGCGGATGCGATCCATGTAGCGACGCCCGGCGAAGACGACGAGGGAGTTGGTCTGCACTTCTGCGGAGACGCTGGGGACACCCTCTTCGTCAACAAGGAAGGAGGGCGCCGATGTGTCGTTGGCGTTTGCGCGGGCGTTGCGGTTGCGGGCTTCTTCGGAGCGAAGGCGGCGGGCCTCGGTCTGCTCCTGGATGATGGCGCGGAAGCCATCGTTGATGGCACGGGCGACGCCGCTGGCGTCGGCGAAGCGGAGGGGCATGACCTCCAGCTGGCGCGAGCGGTCGTAGTCCTGGTTGTCGAGCTTCTTGAGGAGCGAGCGGATGCCCTCCCACTCTCCGGGCTCTGCGCTGACGACGAGGGAGTTGGAGGCGGGATCGGCGACGATGGTGACGTTGCGGGCACCGGGGCTAGTCGCCTCCGGCGCGACGCGTCCGTAGAACATGCCGAGGGCCTTTGAGGCCTGCTCGGCATCGGCGAAGTCGAGCTTCACGAACTCGGTGGTGCGTGTGCTGGAAGCCGGCACGTCCATGGCCCGGATCATGGCCTCGATCTCTTCGATCTGGTCGGCGGGCGCGGCGACCGAGAGCATGTTCTCGCTGGCGGAGTAGTCGAGGTTGATCGTCGCCTCGCCGGGCGTGCGCGGACGATTGCGGAGGAGCTCGTTCATCGAGGCCCAGACCCGATCGGCCACGGCGTGCTCGAGCTTGATGCGTTTGAACGCGGCGACGGTGCGCGTGGGCTGCTCGTCGAGCTTCTTGACGTGGTCCATGACGAACTGGATCCCCTCGGGCGTGCCGGAGAGGACGAGCGAGTTGCTGCGATCGACGGGCGTGACGGTGACCTTCAGGGTCGGCGGGAGGGCCGAGCGGAGCGCCTGGGCGACCTCTGTCGCGCGGGCGGATTCGAGCTTGACTGTGGTGAGGGTCACGCCTCCGTCGGTGGGCGTGGCGTCGAGCTGCTTGACGAGCTGCCCGATCTGCGTCTGCAGTTCTATCGGCGCCGACACGATGAGCGTGCCGGTGCTCGGCTGGGGCGTGACGATCACCTGGTCCTCGACGCGACCGCTGCGCGGGAACATCGAACGGATAGTTCCTGCGGCTTCCTGCGCGGTGGCGTTGCGGACGGCGTAGGCCTCGATGGAGCGGTCCTTGCCGAGTTCGGGCTGGTCGATCTGCGCGACGAGGTCGCGCAGGAGCTTGATGTTCTCGGCGTCGCCGGAGGCGATCAGGACGTTGCCCTCGGGAGAGCCGAGGATGGAGAAGCTGTCGGGGCGCAGGCCCTGGGCCTGGTTGCGCGTGGCGAAGAATCGCTGGAGACTGGACGCGGCACGCTCGGCTGAGGCGTGCTCCAGTCGGATCGTTTCGATCGTTGTGCCGGGGCCGCCGACATCGAGGTCGGCGACGAACTGGGCGGCGGCCTCGACGCGATCCTTCTTGCCGACGAGGACGACGGCGCGACGGACGCGATCGATCTCGACGGTGACGCCGTCGGGATCCGGGCCGCGCCAGGAACGCCAACCGGGAGTGGCCATCGCGCGCTCGATGACGGACTTGATCGAGGCGAGATCGGCGGACTGGACGCCGATCGCCTTCACGACCATGGTGCCCGTCTCGCCGGGCGCGACGTCGAGTTGCCTGACGATGGCCTCGACGGTCTCGATCGTCTCCAGGCGGCCCATGAGCACGATGGAGTTGGTGCGTTCGTTGGTCTCAAGGAAGAAGCGGTCGCGATCGTTGGAACCGGAGCGGCCGGTGATCCGCTCCCATTGCATCTCGCCGGCAAGATTCTGCAGCGTGGGCCCGATGTCCATCACGCGCGCGTTCTTGAGCTCGACGATGCGAAACTGGAAGTCGCGGGACTCGGCGGGCTTATCCATCGACGCCGCGAGTTCGAGGGCCTCTTTGATCTCGGAGGGCGAGCCGGTGGCCAGGAGCATGCCCGAACCGTCGTCGCCGACGAACTGGGCGCGGGCCTGGGTTGAGGCCCCTGGGCCTTGTCGGCGAGCGTCGAAGAGCTTCTGGAGTGTGGCGGCGATATCGGTGGGGCGAGCGCTATCCAGCGTCAAGCGCTGGATCGCGAGCCGGTCGCCGGTCGGGCTCTGATCGAGCACGGAGACGAAACGCTCCACGATGGGCATCGCTTCGGCGGGACCGGCGACGATGAGCGATGTGCCTCCCGGGCTGGCGACGACTCGGATGGAGCCGGGCTCGATGGTGGCGAGGACGTCGGGTGTCGAGATGTCGGCACCGGGGATCGACCACTCCATCGCGCGGACGCGTCGGGCCTGGAAGCCACGGGGCGTCGCGCTGACGAGGTCGTTCACGGCCTGCATGGCCTGGGCTGCGGTCATCGATTGGAGCGGGATGACGCGGAGGGTCATGGTGGGCCCGCCGCGCTGGTGCGTCATCGAGGCAATGAGCTCGCCGACGACGGCGAAGTCGGTGTCGTTGGACCAGACGATGAGTGCGCCGCCTGTCGGGTCGGGAGCGACGGAGACGGCTGCGGTGAAGCCGCTGGGGTTCTCGAGGCCCGATCGGCCGATGCGTGCGATGGTCTGGTTCACGAGCGAGGCGACGCTGTTTGCATCGATGGACTCGGGAAGCGTGACGATGCGGACCTTGCCGGGCTCGGCCGGAAGACTCCGCTCGAGCTGCGCCGCGAGCGCTGCGACGCGATCGGTGAGGCGAGGCGAGCCGACGACGATCAGAGAGTTGGTGGCGGGATCGACGCCGATGGTGATGCCGCCGAGCGGCTCTTCATCGGGGGCCGCGATCGGAGTTGTAGAGGGCTGGCCCGCCTGTCCGATCGCAACGGCGGCGAGAGCGCGGGCGATGAAGGGCATCGCCTGGGGGGTGCCGATGGGCGTGGTGACGGGCGCTGCGCTGCTCGATGGCTTGCCGGTCGGCTTGGCGTTCGTGTCGTCGGACGCGCCGGAACGGCGAAGCAGTTCTTCGGATGAGATGACCTCGACGGAGACTCCGCCTCGGTCTTCGAGGAGGCGTTTGAGCGTCTCGGCCATGAGCGCAGCGTCGGCGCGCGAACGATCCACTGGGATCATGCGGACCTGGCGGCTGGAGGCGAGCGCGGCCTGGTCGAGTTGCTTGACAAGCGACTCGATCGTCTTGAGCTGATCGGCGGAGGCGCGGACGATGAGCGAGTTGCTCTGGCGATCGACGCGGATCGTCGGCGCGGGGCCGGACTCGTCGTCCTCGCTGATCACTTGCTCGATGCTGGCGGCGAGTTCCGAGGCGTCCGAGCCGTGCAGCGTGATGACGCGGACGACGCTGGAACTCGCGCTGCCTTCGGGATCGACGTCGAGCTCGGAGATCATCTGCTCGGCGAGGGTGAGCGTCGCGAGCGGGCCGCTGACGACCACGGCATTCAGGCGTCGCTCGGCGGCGACGCGGACTTCGGCCTCGAGCTTGCCGCCGGTCTGGACGATCGCCTGGGCACGCTGCCACTCGGGGAGCATGCGGATGATGGACTCTTTCTTGAGGACGGACTCGACGAGCGGCGCAACCTGCTCGGCGCGCGCGTTCTTCAGGAAGACGGTGCGGACGCCAACGCCATCGCCGCGGCCGGCGGTGTCCATGGATTCGATGAGCTTGGTGGCGCGATCGAGCTGGCTCTCGCTTCCGGAGACGAGGATGGTGTTGCCGGAGGGCTCTCCGGAGACCGTGGCGGGCTGCTCGCCGGGCATGAGCGTGCCGTTGAGCGCGGCGCGAACAGATTCGGCCACGGTCTGGGCGACGCCCTGCTCCAGCCGGAAGACGCGGACATCGATCGAGCCGGCCTGTGCGGGCTGATCGAAGACGGCGATGAGCTCGCTGGCGAGGGGCATGAGCGAGCTGGGGCCGCCGAGCACGAGTCGGTTGAAGCGTGCCTCCGCGCGGACGGTGGGCATGGAGATCGGGAGTCCCGCACGTTCGGCACGGAGGAGTTCCTCCGGCCAACGGGAGCGGTCCATGAGCATCGGCTGGATCATGGAGGCGACAGACTGCGCGTCGGAGTGCCGGAGTTCGATGATGCGCACGTCGCTTGCGGGCATGGCGAGCGAACGCTCGTCGTGCTCCTTCAGGAGCTTGATGGCCTCGTCGACGTGGGCCTGCGTTCCGAGCGCGAGGATTGACCCGGTGCGGGGCTCGACGGTGAGTTCGAGGGGCGTGCGGCCCTGCGGCATCGTCGAGTTGACGATCCGGGCGACGGCCTGCGCGAGCGCGTTCGCGTCGCCTCGGGAGGGCGTGAACGTCGCAGCGGTGCGCTCCGGGTCGCTCGCGGGCTGGTCGAGCTTCTCGATGACGGAACGAGCGAGTTCGAGCGTGCCCTGGGGCGCGGAGACGATGAGGGCGTTGGTGCGCACCTCCGCCTGCACACGGATCGCGGGCTTCTTGAAGAGATCGGGACGGTTCTGCGCGTATCGGAGCTGCAGCGTCAGGATGCGCGGGTCGGTTTCCTGCTGATCGACGAGGACACGCTCGACCGTGGTGGCGATCACGTTCGCGTCGGCGTGCTTGAGGGCGAAGGTTTCGACTGCGGGAGTCTCCGCGCTGGTCGGACGGACGTCG
>CAUJHH010000056.1 GCA_963204725.1 Planctomycetota bacterium | reverse complement strand
CCGCGTGGGCACACGCTACGACAAGCTCGCGACCAGCTTCCAGGCCTTCATCAACCTCGCGATCATCAGGCGATACCTCAGGATCCTGGCACCGGATGATCCGTCAGACAGAACCTAGATACTCCTACGAAGCACAGTGATACGGTCACGTGCCAGGTCAAGTGATTGCACTATGTCGCGTGCATCACGCACACACTCGCAACATACGCCGTGGGTTGCCCATCCGTGGGCCTGGTCGCGCGATCATTCGCGCCGCATATTCATTGTGGATGCGCCTTGCGGACTATCCATGAGCAAACTTCCCTCATAGCGACCGATTTCCGGGTGGTGCGTCTGACTCAGCGGCCAAGGGAGCTGACTGGAGCCTCGGGTGCCTCGTCTGGCCCGTAGCGCGCCAGTGTGAGGACGACGGGTGCTGGGGTCTCTCCATCCGGAACGCGAGTGCCACTCTCGGCATTCGTGGGTTCTGCTGAGGGCGTGGCGCCCAGTGCAGATGCGAGGCGGAGCGTTCCAGGATGTTCGGGATCGACACGGAGTTCCTGGGCGATCGCATGTGCTGCTGCGAAACGGGACGCGGGGATGGGCTCTTTCATGCGTGATCTCGCTGCTTGGGATCCAGCCGGAGGGGGACACACGGCTGGTGCACCAAGCTGTAAACAAACATGAGCGAAACAGGCAAGTGCATGGCAGACGACTCAGCGACCGAACGACTTGAGAGGAACGAGAGCGGCGGCGGCGCCCACGAGCACCAGGACAGCTCCGCCGATGGTGAGCCAGATGGCGCGGTCCGTCGGCGAGCCGGTGAAGAACTCTGAGACCTGCGAGCCGAATGAGTCTGTGGCGCGGATGCCCATCACCAGCAGGACGACCCCAATGGCGAGCGCGGCAATACCGATAAGGCGTTGGGGTTGCATGGTGGCCCTTTGCGCGAGCGTGCGTTAGGAGGCAGCCCGGGCTTGTCTTGCTGGTTAGATGCGCCCCATGACGACGAGGATGATCAGAATGAGGAGCAGGAGCCCGAGGACACCTCCCGGCGCGTAGCCCCACTTGCGGCTGTGCGGGTAGAGCGGAAGCGCACCGATCAACAAGAGCACAAGGACGATGATGAGAATGGTGCCGAGCATATGAGTTCCTCGTGACGGTGTGGGTGCAGTTGTGTGCACGCCCTACGGCGTCAGGTCTGTATGGGTACTTGAGGATCATGGACGCTTTCGGATCGTGCCTCAAGCGGGAAGTTTCCCTGTTATCCGGCGGGGCGATGCCGCTCGTGCGCGGCAAGTCCTGGGATGTGCCAGCATGGACCCTCACCTTGCATGCGGTGATGTTGTGGCGAGTTCGGTGCTGGTCTGGCGTCCGGCTTGTGCGCTGCGACGGGCTTCATCGACTAGTCGGTCGAGGTGGCGCTCGACGCCATGCCAGTCCAATGTTCCATTCACGGCGTAGCGGCGCCAGAGATCGCGTGTCAGTGCATCGACGAGGCCCGTCATGTCGGGCGAGTTGATTCGCACCGGAGTAACCAGTTTCATGGCGGTCGGCATCGCGTCTTCCATCGCTCGGGTGCTTGCCGATGATCTCGGGCTCCGAGTGTTGGAAGCGATTATCCAAAGCTCTGTTCCGTTCCGATAGGAGGAAACTTGCTCGATGTTGCCGGAGCGTGTGCGGAACCATCCCAGACCGCGTTACGGCTCATATACTTCACCTGATGCCACCTCGCAAAGCTCGAAAAGGCCGCGCCGCAGCCCGGAAAGCCGGTGCACGGGCGGTGTATGACGCTGCGGCCGGGCGACTGGAAATTGATCCGATCATCACAATGAACTCGGGCGGCATCATCCAATCCGCCAGCGAATCGATCCAACAGGTCTTTGGATGGACTCCTGAGGAACTCCTGGGGCAGAACGTCAAGGTGCTGATCCCCGAGCCGCCCCGGTCGGCGCTCGACCGATACCTCGACCGCTATCGGAACTCGAACCTCGCGAGCACGTCGCATCGCACAAGCATGTTCGACGCGGTGCGCAAGGATGGGCGCGCGATCCAGATCGAGCTCTCGATGTCCCGCGCGGACCTGCCGTCGCAGGCCCCGCCGTACTTCATCGGGATCATCCGCGATGTGAGCAAGGCGATCGATGTCGGGGCAGACATCGCGAGTGTGCGGGCCAAGTTGCAGCATCTGGTGACTGAGCAGACGCGAGCGCTCGCGACAGCGAACCTGCGGCTGCTCTTGACCGATCGTCTCGCGTCGCTCGGAACTCTCGCAGCGGGACTCGGTCACGACATGAACAACGTCTTGCTGCCGATCAGGGCTCGCCTGAATGCGCTCGAGCACACGGGGATCTCGGACGCGGCGCTCGAGCACGTGTCCGCGCTGCGCCAGTCGATCGCGTATCTCCAGCATCTGAGCGAAGGGTTGTACTTCCTCGCGTCGGATCCCGAGGGTCATAGCGAGGCGGAGGCGGGCGACGGCAGCACGGACTTGGCGCATTGGTGGCGTCAGGTGGGCGAGTTGCTGCGGAAGGCGGTGCCTCGCCGGATCGAGTTGACGACGTCGTTTCCCGCGGGTCTGCCGCCGGTTCGGGCCGCGCCGCACTGGTTGACCCAGGCGATGCTGAACCTGCTGGTGAACGCGTCGGAAGCGATGCCGAAGCAACAGAGGAAGCCGCACATCGAGATCGAGGCGAGCGTATCGGAAGACAATCAGAGCGTGAGACTCGAGGTCACCGACAACGGGCGTGGGATGACGGTGGAGGTCAAGCGGCGCGCGTTCGATCTGTTCTACACGACGAAGGCTCGCGGCACGGGAACCGGCCTCGGGCTGCCGCTCGTGCGCAAGGTTGCGCTCCGCACGGGCGGAGATGTTGAGATCCGTACTGCGATCGGCAGGGGGACCACGGTTACGTTGATCATGCCGGTCGCGACTGTCCTTCCGTTGGCGAGATCGGGGCTTGCTCCCAAGAAGCGAGTCGCGGCGATCTCGCTCCGCGACCTGCGGGCTACCGCGCTGGTTTCTCAGATCCTGGGCGAGGCCGGCTTTCGAGTCACTGATGGCACGGCCGATGGCCCGGGGCGTGCGAGCGTCTGGGTGACAGAGCCGACGCCGGGCTCGCTCGCCAAGGCGGTGGTCTGGCAGAGGAGCCTGGCGGCAAGGGCTGTCGTGCTGCTCGGCCCGCCACCGAAGCGACGGCGTGCGGCGTGGGAGAGAGTGGATCCCACGGTCATCGATCCGCCGGGCGATTTTATTGCCATGCGAGTGGCGATCGGCCATGCCATCCAGAAGCTGCTGCGCAGCAACTCGAAGGAGAGAAACAAATGACCCGGCTACGTGCCACCTCGACCGGAACCCAAGCCACTCATGCGTCCAAAGCACATGGCGACGCGTCAAGCGACCGAGAGCGGCGCGAGGGCCCGAAGCACTCGGTGCAGAGGGGCGCGGGCGGCGCGCCATCGGGTCCGTTTCGGGTGATCTGCGTGGACGACCACGCGGTGCTGGTCGAGGGTCTGCGTGCGCAGTTCCAGATCGACAGAATGATCGAGGTGGTCGGTCGGTTGCCAACGGCGGCACGGCTCGTCGAAGAGGTGGAACGCCTGAAGCCGAATGCGGTGCTGCTCGACATCGAGATGCCGGGCCCGGATGCCTTCATGATGGCCGATCGGCTCAAGCGCGCCCATCCCGACGTGCGGATCATCGTGCTGAGCGCGCACGTCCGTGATTCCTTCATCACCGCGTCGTACGCGTCGGGCGTGTGCGCGTACTTCGCGAAGTCGGACGAGCTCGACGACATTGTCGGCGGGATCAACCAGGTGCTGCGCAGTCGTCCGGGCACGTTTGTCCTCGGGCCGAAGGTGCGAGAGCGTTGCCGCCCGCTCGTCAACGGCGGCGCCTTGAACGATCTTTCCAAGATGCGCCCGGATGCTCCGTCGACGCGCCTGACGACTCTGACGGATCGCGAGGCGGAGATCCTGCGTCTGATCGGGAACGGTCTTTCGAGGGTGCAGATCGGGGCGCAGTTGTGCAGGAGCGCGAAGACGATCGATGCCCACCAGAGCCGCATGATGAAGAAGCTCGGGATCGACAACCGCGCGGACCTGATTCGATTCTCGATCCGCGAGGGGCTTGCGCAGATGTAGCGGTGCGCAAACAGAGCAAGTATTCGCGTAGACGAGAGGCGTTGGAGATGCCATGATGATCTCATCGGAGCTTCGATCGGGATGGCTCGGTGGAGCATCCGAACGAACGACCCGGACGGAACGCGAAAGCGGGCACAGAGCCGTAGGAGATCAGAGTGATCGGCGCGGATCGGATCGACGGTTCACATGGCACGTCCTCGGACAAGGTCGCGGTTGATGCGCGGCAGGACGAGCTGATGGCGTCGGAGTCCCCGGAGGGGCGGCCTCCGACGCATCGGCAACGGATGTTGGGCTGGCGATGGTTCGCGATCATGATCCCGATCATTCTTGTCGGTGCTGGCGTCATCGCGTTGATGCGCGGGGCGCGGGTGATGGGGATCGTGCAGTTCGGTGTCGTGTTCGCGCTGCTCCTTCTGATTGGCGGCTTGCCGAGGTGGGCCGCGAGTCTGAGCCGGGGGAAGGAAGAGGCAGCGGCCCGCAGGGCGGCGGTCGAAGAGCGGGGCGCTGTCGATGAGGCCCATCCGCAGACGGTGATCGGGACGATGGCGACGCGGGACTGAATGATCTGGATCAATTGGAAGCGGCGCAGGCATGGCCCGGTGGTTGCTGTGCGTCCGCGATAGAGCTTGAAGACGGAAGATGACTCATGGCGGCCGAGAGAAGCGCCGTCAAACCTGCTCGGATGCGATGACGCGTCCGGGCCCTTCAGAGGAGATCAGGCATGAAGCCACAGCATTCAAATGACGCAACAAAGCCCGCGACAGAGTCGTGCGACAAGGGGGCATCACCCAAGAGCGAGCATTGCACGGACACGAACCGGGATCCGATCTCCGGAGAGAAGGGATCACATGCCGTCGGCGTCGGAGTCGGCGCGGTCGGTGGGGGCGCCGCAGCTGGAGCGATCGGCGGAGCGGTGGCGGGACCGGTCGGCATGGCCGCCGGGGCCGTGGTCGGCGCGGTCGCCGGGGCTGTGGTCGGCAAGGCCGCGGCGGAGGTTGTGAATCCGACGCTGGAAGAGAAGTTCTGGCGCGAGAAGTACGCATCCAGGCCGTACGCGAACGCGGCGAATGGCTACACCCAGTATGCGTCCGCGTACAAGTACGGCTGGGAGAGCGCGGAGCGCGGCTGCAAGCAGGGCAAGACGTTTGACGGCATGGAGAGCGATCTGAGCCGCGGCTGGGACAAGGCGAAGGGCACGTCCAGCCTTGCCTGGAGCGAGGCGAAGGCAGCGACTCGCGACGCGTGGAATCGAGTCGCAGACGCCGGCACGAAGAGCCCCACGAAGTAGTGTGAGTGGCGATCCGTCCACGACCGCTGGACGAGAGAGATCCCCGGGGGCGACTGGCGAAAGTCGGCGCTCCCGCTTGAGTCACCGTTGGTGCATGTGGCGAGAGGGACGCGCGGATAGCGTCCGACGCCGGAGCAGATCGAAACAGTCCATAGCAAAGCGACGTTGCCCCATGTGGGAGCGCCGCGTCGTGGCCCCGCAACCACGCCCACTCCGGGCTGGCGAACCGACGACACCGAAGGAGCACTGTCCATGAGCAACCGTCCGTACGGCACGAAGTCCGTCCGTTCATCGATAATGAAGTTCATTCTGCTGATGGTGGTCTCCGCCGGCGCGGTCTGGATCAGTGCGTGCAGCACGACGGAGGGCTTTGGCGAAGATGTCAAGCACCTGGGTGGCAACATCGAGGACAGTGCGGAACGGAACAAGTAGGGATCGCGGTGCGCGGCGTGTCCGCACATCGACAACATTGAGAAAGGCCTGCCATGAAGATGCTCACACTCTCGGATCTGTACCTCGAACAGTTGCAGGACATGCACAGTTGCGAGCGTCAGCTCGTCAAGGCCATGCCCAGGATGATCGAAGCGGCGACACACCCTCGACTGAAGGATGCCTTCGAGGCTCACCTGGCTGAAACGAACACGCAGCTCGAGCGCCTGTCGCAGATCCTGGAGGACATGGGCAAGGAGCCCGGCCGAAAGGTCTGCAAGGCGACGGCGGGGCTTATCGAGGAGGCCGCAGAGATGATCGATGCGACGGGCGCCGATGACGTGCGCGACGCCTGCCTGATCTGTGCGGCGCAGAAGATCGAGCACTATGAGATCGCCTCATACGGATGTCTTCGGACGTTCGCGACCGCAATCGGACGGCCAGGGGACGCCACGATCCTGGACCAGATCCTCGGCGAGGAACGCCACGCCGATGAATCGCTCACATCGCTCGCCATGAGCTGCATCAACACCGAAGCGCTGGCTTGATGGATCGCGGACGGGCATCGGCGACGGGTCGCCATCGCCATCACACTTCACAGGGCCGGGGCGAGTTGATCGCCCCTGGATCGAGAGATCTTCCATGAATGCACGCATATGTCTCGCCGTTGTCGCTTCTGCTTCGCTCGGCTGGCTCCTGGGGTGCCAGGAAGAGATCGAGCCCATGCCGGTCAAGCCGGCACCGACCTCTTCAACGAGCGGTTCCGGGACGAATCACACGGTCACGCCCCCGGTCGCATCCGCGCCGGACAACACGGCCAACAACAAGGCCGACGCATCCGGGGACACAATGACGCCCTTCGATCAGTCCGAGGCGAGCGGGGATATCAAGATCACCGCCACAATTCGGCGCGGCATCATGGATGACACAACGCTGTCCATGAGCGCACAGAACTGCAAGGTCATCACCGACAAAGCGCAGGTCGTGACGCTGCGCGGCGTCGTCGCCAACCAGGCGGAGAAGGAGCGGATTGGCGCGATCGCCGCAGCGGTCACGGGCGTCACGAGAGTTGACAACCAGCTCGAGATCAAGGCCGGCTGAGAGGCGGTCTTGCAGCGCATCAATCGGATTGCCATCGCACGCCATCGCGGACTCACACGTGAGCCACGCCGGGCTCGCCACACGTTTACCAACTGACACGGAGCACCACACATGAGCACTTCAGTATTCTGCCTCGCGCCGACGCAGCTGATCGCGAGCAACATCGTTTCCCGGCTCAAGTCCGCCGGCTTCTCGGATAACGACATCTCGGTACTCTTTCCCGACAAGTCGAGCACACGCGATTTCGCTCACGAGAAAAACACGAAGGCCCCAGAGGGCGCGACGATCGGGGCCGCGGCGGGCGGTGTTGTGGGCGGCACGCTCGGCCTGCTCGCCGGTATCGGGCTGCTCGCGATCCCGGGCGTGGGCCCCTTCATCGCTGCCGGCCCGATCATGGCGTCCCTGAGCGGGATTGCGGCGGGAGGAGCGATCGGCGGCATCTCGGGCGCGCTGATCGGGCTGGGAATCCCTGAGCTCGAGGCCAAGCGATACGAGGGCAAGGTGAAGGAAGGGAACATCCTGATCTCGGCTCACTCAGAGTCATCGGAGGAAGTGGCGAGCGCCAAGAAGATCTTTGAGCATGAGCACGCGACAGATATCTCAACGGGATCGGAGGCGGGAGTGTCGTCGCGCAACAAGGCGCCGGACAGACCCGAGATCCACACGACAACGCGTACGGACGGGGCGGCGAGCAAGCTCGGCGCTCTTTGAGAGTGCCGCCTCGACACGGACATCGGATGGAAGGGATGCAGAGCAGTGTTCACAGGCCACGGCACGCCACTCGGCGCTGTTGGCCGCACGTCACACCGTCACTCGCGTTCTTCGCGATGGCACCACAAGAAAGAGCTTGAAGATGGCACACACATACGACGCGAATGACAGAGCCCGATTGGACGCCGACACGATCGGTGCAGGGGTATCAGAAGCCACGGCGGGCGTGGCGCATGCGGTACGCGGCGCGGGCGATGGCGCGCGCGCCGGCATCGCAGAGATGCGACATGGGGCCCAGCATGTCGTTGAGGCGGCCAAGGACAAGCTCCACAGCGCTCAGCACATGGTCGCCGAAAGGGCGAGCGAGACCAAGCACGCCGTGGAAGATGGCTACGCGGGGCTCAAGCACACGATCGTCAGGAACCCGATGGCGAGCGTCGGAATTGCGGCGGGCGTGGGTGTGCTCGTCGGCCTTCTGCTGTGCCGCCCGAGGAGCTGACCTTGAAGGCCATCTCACACTTTGTGGTACGCGTGTTCGACCTGATTGAGGCCGAGGGCAGGTCCCTGCTCACGGTCGCGAGAGGCGAGGCCCAGCGTGCCCAGGCCACGGTGGCGAGCATGGCGATGGCGGCCGCGTTCCTGTTCGTCGCCGTCTTGCTATGTGTTGGCGGCTGCTGGTTGCTGGGCTCGGGGCTCATGTGGTGGCTGGAGACCCAGGTCAGCCGCCCGGCGGCGGCCTGCCTGACCGGCTTGGTCGCGATCTTGGTGTCCGGAGTTTGCGCGTTCACCTTCCGGGCGCTCGCGTGGAAGCAGCAGCCATGAGCGAGCCGCACGAGACTGATCAGATCGAGGGCACGGGAGGGGCACACAAGCAGTCGGTTTCTGCGGCCAAGGCGGGTCTGCTTGTGTGGGCCGAGCGCAGCGACGCGAGCGGGAAGCGGGCGAGGAGCCACTTGGGCGCGATTGCCGTGCGCGTTGGGATTGGAGCGATGTTCGGCGGCATCGTGTTGCGCATGATCGCGCCGCGCGGCACGAAGGATCGTTCGAGCTCATTTGTGACACGGGTTGGAAAGGGCGCGATCAGTTGGGCGGTTCTGGCGCGCGTGGGCAATTGGGTGCTGCCCCACGCGATTCGGGCGGCTCGGAGCAAGGGCCAACCGGGCGCGCCGAGCACACACGAAGCGGCGCGGGGTGTGCTGGTCGCGGGCAAGCCGTGAGTCGTCGTGACCGCTATTGGCACATGGGGCGGACGAAACAAGGGGTGTCCGATGTCAGCACAGTACGCAGCAATTGGAGTGCCGCCGCTTGGTGCGAGCACAGTCCGGTTTGGAATCGCCGCTCACACGCGCGATGTGCTTGACTGGGAGGTTGACGCGGATCCGCGTCTCTATCTGAGCGGGATCGGGTGCCAGTTGCAGCTGACCGAGCAGGAAGAGCAGAGTCTGGCGTGGAACATGATCAATGACAGCTGCGCGACGAGTTTGGAGCGACTGGTTCGTTCGAACCTCGGGCTCGTCGTGAACGTCGCGCGCCGGTATGTGGGTCGCGGGCTGTCACTTGCGAGCCTCATCAACGCCGGCAATCGTGGCTTGTTGATCGCCGCTCTCGGCTTCGACCCCGAGAGGGATCCGCGATTCAGCACATACGCAAGTTGGCGGATCAAGCAAGCGATCAGGCAGGGGCTGGTTGCCGAGACGCAATCACCGACTCTCCAACGGCATCTTCCGTGCGAGGAGTGACGGAGTCGAGAGTATGACAGGCCAACGGGAGGAACTCTGACAGCGGCGTCGGGGGGCTCGCGCGAAGCCCGGCATCGAGAGGTTCCGCGTCTATCCGACTCTTGATCTATATGAAGGAACCCGTGCCTGCTTTGCCGCCTTTGCCGTCGCCATCGGTGCCTCCAGCGCGGTGTCTGCGCGGCGTGACACCGCGCTGAAATCCGGGATCTGGCTGCACCGACATGCCTGTCGGGTATACGCAACTCGCGTATTCAGCGTGGGTTACGAAAAGTGGAGCGGACGTGAGTCGAACACGCGACCTCATCATTGCGAACCC
>CAUJHH010000055.1 GCA_963204725.1 Planctomycetota bacterium | reverse complement strand
TGCCACGAAACTTCCCAGTGCATCGACTCCGCGCCGGCGCACATCTTGAACCACTCGTCGTCCGTCTGATCGCCCATGCTCTCCAGGGCGCCGACGCTGCTGGTGTAGCCCGCGTCGTTGATGAGCTGCTGCAGGTTCGCGTTCGCGCCGTCCGGGCTCGTGACGAGCTGGGCGGGGTTGATCAGGTCGGCGTGGGCGAAGAGGGCCATCGACGAGCCGGCGGTGAGAGCGATCAGCGTGCGCATGTTCATCTCGTTTCTCCACTCGTGCGTGCGGTTGGCTCGGTCTCGCGGACATGTGCCGCGAACACGACCAGCATGCCCCACGGTTCGGGTTCGGCCACGATCGGGGCATGGGGGGCGGCGCGTTGTTGAATCTCGGACCCGCGCCGCCGGCATCGCCCGCACGGGCGTACGCCACGCGGGTGCTTGGTGGCCGGATCGCGGGTCCGGTATGCTGGTCGGCATGTCACGGTCTCTTTATGCCAAGCTCGCTTTGCGGTTCGATCGGGATGTGGTGCTCACCCGGCGCGACATGCTCCGGGCGTCGATTGCCGCCACGTCCGCACTTCTCATCGCGCCGGGAATGATCGCTGCGCGTCAGCGAGCCACGGGGCGGCGTGTTGTGGTGATCGGGGCTGGTTTCGCGGGCCTGGCGGCGGCCCATGAACTGCTGAAGGCGGGTCACGATGTGACTGTCCTCGAGGCGCGCGCTCGCATCGGCGGGCGTGTGTTGAGCTTCCGCGACATGATCCCGGGCAAGATCGTGGAGGGGGGCGGCGAACTGATCGGCGCGAACCACCCGGCGTGGCTCGGGTACGCCGAGAAGTTTGGGCTCACGATGCGCGATGTCACCGAAGAGGACGGAGACTTTCCCGTCGTCTTCGGCGGCAAGATGCTGAGCGCGGCCGAGGCCGAATCGCTCTGGGAAGAGATGGAAGCGACACTCGCGGGTCTCAACGAGATGGCCCGCGACATCGAGCCCGTAACGCCGTGGGACGCTCCGGACGCGGCGGCGCTTGACGGTCGATCGATCGGCGCATGGATCAGAAATGCAACGTGTAGCGAACGATGCAGGGTCGCGCTCGACACCCTCCTCACGGCGGACAATGGCGCGGATGCGAGCGAGCAAAGTCTCCTCGCCAATCTCGCCATGATCGCCGGGGGCGGTTTCGAGTCGTTCTGGACTGATTCTGAGGTGTATCGCTGCGCCGAGGGAAACCAGACGCTCGCGCATCGGCTCGCCGAAGCGGTCGGCGCAGATCACATCCGGCTGAAGTCGCCGGTTGCGAGCATCGAGCATGGTGCCGAGGGTGTGCGAGTCACCATTGAGGATGAGACGCTCGAAGCGGACGACGTGGTGCTGGCGGTTCCGCCGGGCGTCTGGCAATCGATCGAGATCCTTCCCTCGCTGCCGGCAGAATTGACGGTGCAGATGGGCCAGAACACCAAGCACCTGACCGTTCTCTCGGGCCCGATCTGGCGCGATCGGAGCCGCTCGCCAGACTCACTCTCCGATGGCCCGATCCAACTCACCTGGCACGAGACCGACAACCAAGAAACCGCCGACGAGCCACGAGTGGTGCTCACGTCATTCGCGGGCGGCTCGGCGACCGCATCCCTCCGAGCCATGGATCCGTCGGATCGTGAGCGCACGATTCGTGAGCACCTCGATCGACTCTTCCCTCGTCTTTCGAGAGCCGCGCTCGCCACACGCAACATGGACTGGCCGGGTGACTCGAACACGCGCGCCAGCTACTCCTTCCCCGCACCTTCCCAGCTCACAAGGAGCGGCCGCATCCTCGCCGAAGGACTCGGCAATCTCCACTTCGCGGGCGAGCACTGCTGCCCGGGCTTCGTCGGATACATGGAGGGCGCGCTGCAGAGCGGGATCGCCGCGGCCAAACGAATCAACGAGAAAGCGGGCGCGGAATCGCGATAGTGAGACGGCAAAGGGCAAAGAGCTGTGGACGGCTTACGCCGCGGCCGCTGCGCCCTTGAGGCATCCGGCGGTGATGGAGATGGCGCGATCGACATCTGCCTTTGAGACATCCAGATGCAGCACCGAGCGGATGCGATGGGCGGCGGTGGGCAGCACCCAGAGCCCCGCGGCTTTCAGGCGCTCGCAGAACTCGGTTGCGGTTCCGAAGGCGGGATCGACATCGAAGAATGCCATGTTTGTCTGCACGGCCTCCATGTCGACGGAGAGGCCCTTCATGTTGGCGAGGGCCTCGGCGAACTTCCTTGCTGCGGCGTGGTCTTCGGCGAGGCGCGCGACGTGGTTGTCGAGCGCGTAGAGCGCGCCCGCGGCGAGGATGCCGGACTGGCGCATGGTGCCGCCAAACATCTTTCGGAAGCGGTGGACGCGTGCGATGATCTCTCGATCGCCGGCGACAGCGGAGCCGACCGGCGCGCCGAGCCCCTTGCTGAAGCAGCACGAGACCGTGTCGAAGGATCGCGCCCACGTCTCGGTGGGGATGCCGGTGACGACCGAGGCGTTCCAGATCCGTGCGCCATCGAGGTGCGTCCGCATGCCGAGTTCGCGTGCCTTCTTCGCGACTGATTCGGCCTGCGCGAGCGGCCAGATCGTGCCGCCGCCCCGGTTGTTGGTGTTCTCAACGATGACCAGCTTGGACCAGGAGAAGTGGTGGCTGCGGGGGCGGAACGCGGCTTCGACGTCTGCTGCGGTGAAGAGCCCGTGCCTTCCCGTCAGCCCCTTGATCATGACGCCCGACAACGCGGCGGGCGAGCCGGTCTCGTAGTGGATGATGTGCCCGTTCTCGTGGCAGATGACCTCGTCGCCGCCCTCGCAGTGGGCGCGGATGGAGGTCTGATTGGCCATGGTGCCGCTGGGCACATAGACCGCGGCCTCTTTTCCCATCAGCGCCGCGACGCGTTCCTGGAGCTTGATCACTGTCGGATCATCACCGAGCACGTCGTCGCCGACCTCGGCCTCGGCCATCGCGCGGCGCATCGCGGGCGTGGGGCGCGTCACGGTGTCGCTGCGCATGTCGATCGGCTTGTCGGTTGAATGGGTGCTCATGTTGGTGCTTCCTTCGGGCGGGCGACTATCGCGCGGGCACCGAAACTCCGTTCGTACGAACGTCTGTTCGGTACGGCGTTCCGGTCGAGGGATGAGTTTATGCGGCCTGCCAACCTGACACTCTGTGGGCATCCCATTGCCGACATTGCAGCGGACCGGCACAGCATCCGTCATCCCGGCCCGGCACGCGGCTATCCGAGGCCCGGGACTACCGGCGCGCTCGCGTGGCACAACGCTTGCATCTGTGATCTGCAACGCCGGAGGCCGGGCGACGGAGCCCGTGCCGACTGGTCGCAGACGCACGACAGGAGATCAACCATGCGCGCTCTCATTCGTCGCAACCCGATCGATGTCCCCGAGTTCTCGTCGCTCATCAACCACGTCTTCGGCGAGCCCATTTTCGGCGGCGTGCCCGCGCTCTCGGCCGACGACGGAACGCTCGCCGTCGACGTCTCTGAGGATCAGGAGCACGTCTATGTCCGTTCCTCGCTGCCGGGATTCGCGAAGGACGAGGTCAGCGTCGAGGTGCACGACAGCGTGCTCTCCATCAAGGCAGAGCATAAGGAAGAGTCAGAACAGAAGGGTGAGAAGTTCTACAGGCGCGAGCGCCGCTTCGGCTCGATGAGTCGTTCCATCGCGCTGCCGAGCCCCGTTCGCGAGGGCGAGGCCGCGGCGGAGCTCAAGGACGGTGTGCTGACCGTTCGCATCCCGCGCGTCGCGGAGAAGTCTCCCAAGCGCATCTCGATCAACTGACGCGAAGGTGAATCACGGCTCCATTCACGCGGCTCGGCCCCGCCCGGGGTCGGGCCGCGGTTTGTCTCGCGGGTCACGATCTCGCGGTTGCTTCGCCGGGGCCGATCGGCCGCATCGCGTCGCGGAGCTGCGCTCCGCTCAGCACGGGAAACTCGGTTTGTCCTGTGCGCAGCATCAGCTGGATGTAGGGCACGCAGGTCCCGCATCCCGTGCCGCAGCCGGTGCGCGCCGCCAGAGCGTTAAGATCCGATCCCACGACGCCGCAGAGCGCCTTGAGCTCCGCAAAGGTCACATCGTGGCAGACGCAGCGGGTCACGGGCATCGGGCGGGCTCCATGCTCTCATTCAACGCACGTCGAACGATGCGTGCTTGGCGATTGCCGCGAATACCGGAGGAATCCACGCGCCGCACGCGTTTATCTCCACCGTTTCCAGTCCGGCACGTAGAACGGCCCGTTCTCTACGCCGATCGATCCGACGCGCTGCGAGCGATGCACGATCCACGCCGGCTGCGCGCCGTGCGTGCGGGCGGAACCGTCGGCCATCGCGCCCGCCGCGCTTCCTGAGACTCCTGCGCCGGCCTTCGCCACACTGTGCCTGAACGCGGTCGTCGGATATGGGTTCGCCTCCCACGCGCCATCTCCCTGATACAGCAGCGGCGGGTCGAGCAGCGCGGTGCTCCGCCCCGGCCTTGTCGGGCTCGTCGGCAGGATCGCATCGGCGAAGACCAGGAGATCCGTCGCACGATCGATATCGCTCAGTCGTTTCCATGGCTGCGATCCGATCGCGCCCGACCACCCGGGCGTCTTGGCCGGTGAGAGGTAGTAGCCGTTGTAGCCGTAGGTGCTGGTCACGCGGCGATCTTCCGGAATCGCGGCGCTGCCCTGCGGGACGTACGTCCCCAGCGGCTGTGAGGGGCACTCGAAGACCGATCTCGCCCCGAGCCATCCGGCCAGGTACGGCGCGAGGAGCCCCTTCTCGTGTTCGATCGTGCCGCTCGTGGAGCCGTCGGTGCCCCACCAGAAGATCCCGTCGCCGCTGCCGATGTCGGCCTCTTCCGTGTACGCGAGCGGCATGACACGATCGCGGTGTGACTGCGCGTACATCAGCCACGCCGCGCCGAGCTGCTTCTGATTCGAGAGGCATGCGACCGTGCGGGCCGCGTCGCGTGCGGATCCGAGCGCGGGGAGCAGCACGCCGACGAGGAGCGCGATGATCGATGTGGCGACCAGGACCTCTATCAGTGTGAACGCGCGTGAGCGCACGTCACGCAGTTGCCGAGGTGGTGCATGGTGGAGCTGGCTCATCGCTTTCCCCCCACGCCGGGCGGTCCCGCCATGTCGCGCCGCTCGTCGCGCCGGATCTCTTCGATCAGAATCTCGCGGTCGACCTGATCCACATCGCCATCGCGATCGACATCGCGTGAGCCGGGCACCGTGCCGGAAGACTCCCAGCCGTGCAGGTCCTCGATATCGATGGAACCATCGGCGTTCACATCGAAACGCGGTCCGAACGCGTGCAGGCCCGACGCGCCGATCGAGTAGATGCTCGCGCCCACCATCGCGGGCGTGCTCCCAGCGCCAAGGAACGTCGAGACGACAAACGATGGCGACGACGGCGCGGCCGCGAGGTCAACCACACGGAGATGCGTGCAGGGCGACGCCGTGCCGGAGCCCGCCGGGAGCGTTCCGACAAGCAGACGCGTCGATCCGCTCGCCGCGAACGCCACGGGCTGGTGGGTCCATCCGCCGATCGAGAGGTACTCGCCCGCGTCGCGCACACCGTTTCCGTTCGTGTCGCTCCACGTCGCAAGCGCGCTGTCCCACAGCATCACCGCGCTCGAGCCCAGGTCGTCGAAGAGCTCGATCGAGGGCGAAGCGCCAAACCCGGCAAGCCCGCCCGAGAGGACAACGCGCCCGTCGTCGAGCACGATCGGTGTCGTGTCGGTTCGATTGCTCGGCATGCTCCACAGGAGCGAACCGCTCGCGGCATCGAGTTTCACGAGGTTTCCCGCGGCCTGCCCGCCACTGAAGGCGTATGTCGCGGCGTAGAGCGAACCGTCACGAACGCTTACGCCTCCGAAGAATCCCGTTGGCTCGACATTCTCGAAGACCCAGAGCGGCGTCGGCGTCGTAATCGCGCTCGCATCGAACGCGAGCACGGAGCCGGCGGAGAATCCGAACTCCCCCACTGTCGCGACGAAGACGCGCCCGTCCGCATATGCGGGCGAGTTGCCGGTTGTGCCGCCGACGATGACGGACCACAGGATCGCTCCCGGCGCGTGTGGATTGCTCGCGGCGTCGAATCGATCCGCGTTGATGCAGGAGAGCCGCCCGGAGAGGCCGAACCCGTCCGCGTCGGTCACGAAGATGCGCCGGGGCACGGTCTCTGTCACCAGGGGCGACGCGTTGACGATGTTTCGGGCGAGTGTTGCCGTCCAACGTGATGCGCCGCTGCGTGCATCGAATGCGAGAACCTTGTTCCCAGCGCCGACGATGACGGCGTTCTCGCCCTCGTCGAGCGCGGGTGTGGACCACGAGTCGGACGTCGGATTGGACACGAGGCCCGACCAGACGCACATGCCATCGGCGCGCCGGAACGCGAAGATGCGGCTCACGCCCCCCGACTTTCCGAGCGCATACACGCACTCTCGGCCGACGACAGGCCCCGACTGGCCATTGAATGTGATGCCCCGGCCGGCCTCATCCACGGACGCGATCCAAAGAGGCGTGGTGGCGTTGACCGCCGCCACGCCCAACTCTCCAACGAGGCCGGCTCGCGCCTCGTTCCTCGCAAAGTGGGTCCAGTAGGTCTGTGCCGAAGCGATCGGCGCACAGAGGCACGGCAGCGCGGCACCCGCGAGCGCGCCACGATTCCAATGTCTGCGACGCGCTCGTGTCTTGCGGCTCAACGTCCGCGCCTCCGGCGCACGCTTGCGCAAGCCAATCCGATCACGATCAGAGAACCCGGCGCGGGCACCGCCGCGACACGGGAGAGCCCGTCGATCTCGATCGCGGACGATCCAAACGGATTGCTGATCCTGACGAAGCTCACGGCGGACAGCCCGTACGCGCCGATGTCGACGCCCGTGCCGCCGCCCGAGCCGTTGTACGCCGCGAGAACCTGTGTGTAGTTCATTCCGGAGAAATCAATCGATGGATCGACTGGCATACGGAAGTTGCTGGGGACGCTGCCACGGGTGAGGGCGAAGGGATCGGTGACGTCGCTGTAGCCGATGGTCGGGATCGATCCGTCGGGCATGACGCCCGTCGCCGTCACCCAATCGACACCGTTCTCGCTCAGCTCAACGACGCCGCCCTCGGAGAAAAGGCCCGCCACGATGCCGTTCGGATAGTCGGCGTCGATGAACGTGGTGTTGCCGAACACCAGGAGATCAACACCGAACGGGTTGTTCGGGTTGTCGCGCACCGGCGTGTCGAACGCCAGCACGATGTGCCCGCCCGTGCCGATCGAGAGCACCTGGTCGTAGTTGTACGCGCCGTTGAACGCCGTCACCGCGCCCGGATAGTTGAACTCCGCGTTGTCTCCCGTGAACCGCGACGGTCGCCCGAGCGCCGACGCGGGATCGGTGTAGTTGAGCGCGGCGTTGGATCCCGGCTGATAGGTGACCCACGATGCTGCCCACGGGCTGCTTGCCCGAGCGCCCGACACCGACGCGCACGCCACAACTCCCATCGACAATGCCAATGACACAACAGCTCTCATGACGCATCCAGCCCTGCGCCTCTCGGCGCTGCTCGCAGCGATTCGCGCGCCGCGGCTCCCGACACCGACCAACACCAGCGGCGTCTCGCGGGGGACCGGATCTCAACGGGTGTATCGGCGTGGGAACGGGTGCCGATCGACCGCCGAGGCCCCTGGTCGCGAGGGCCACACGACAAACCGTCGTCGGCAGGTCTTCCGGCTCAGGGCTCCATCGGGTCCGGCCTTCCCGGCGATTCATTCGCCAGTGGCTGTCCTCAGCGTGAGCCGAGGACTGTGGACCCGTGGATCATGCCCTTTACGGCGGCGCGTCCGCGGTGGAATCTCACCACACTTCCCGTCTTCACCCGAACGCCGCGTTCGCGACGCACGGGCACCGACAACGAATCCAGCGTACATCACGCGTCACAGCCAGTCAAGGACTTCAAATGAGCGGTGATTCAGGGGCTGATCACGGTCGCCTCATAGGGGAAAGGTACATGTTGTCCATCGAGTTGGTTCGCTTAGTCTGACTTGTCACATTGCACACCCGCCATCACTGGCACGATTCCTACAAGGAGTTCCGAATGAGTCCCGCTCAACTCACCGCCACGTGCGGCACCGTACTGGCACTCTGCCTGGCATCCCCCGCGCTCGCTCAGAACAGCCAGCCGGAACGCCCCCAGGACCACATCCGACTCGCCCAGCCGACGCGCACGCCGAACGCACGCGAGGTCAACGCTACCGCAGCACCCACCGACACCGCGCTCGCCCTTTATGAGGGCGTCTGGAAGGTGGATGTCGTCATGATGCACGGGCAGGACCCGAGCCTGACCATCCCCGGCACGACACCCAATTCGACGCCCAACACAGCTCGTGGCACAACCGGCACGAGTTCACCATCAAGCCGCGTCCCCACGGATCGCGACTCGTACCCCTCCACACGTCCCACCGAACCGCTTCGGACGCTCCCGGAGCGCACGTATTCCAGCGAACCCGTGCGCCCGACCACGCCGCCCGACGGTTCTGTTGGAGACTCCCCGGCGATCCTTCAGGGGTCCACGTTCAGCGCTTACAGCGAGTGCCACGCCATCATGAATGGCAACGTGTTGCAGGAGACCATGATGCTCCCGCGCGACGCCTTGATGCTGCACAACAACGGAACACCGACCACCTCGCGCACCGATGTCGGATCGAGCGCCGCCGTCCCCGAGCCGGTGGCCCCCGGTCGGGATGCTGCGCGAAACCCCGCGACGGGCGCACTCAGCCCCTCCATGCCCGAGGATTCGGTCACCGTCAGGTCCTTCCTCTCGCTCGACGCCGACTACGGCACCTTTACCAGAGTGTGCATGGACGAGGAGAGCGGTCGGATCAAGCACGAGACGGGCACCTACGAGACCCAGTCCGATCGCATGGTCTTCGTCGGCCACTCGGTCGAGCCGTCCGCGGCGTATGGCCCCGGATCGCAGGTCCAGCCCGTCGCCCCGGATGCCAATTCGTCCAACACCTCACGCCGAGCGCGGCGCGAGAAGGACGCGCCATCGGCCATCTCCGATCCGACCAATCGCGATCCCACCTCCGACATCAGCGGCCGCTCCTCTTCCGATTCAGCACCGACTCCCCGCGGCATGAATCGGTCCACGACACCGCAGAACGGGTGGGATACCTCATGGGGATCGGACTGCCGCGTCGTTGTTGACTTTCTGGGTCCCGATGAACGCCGTGTGACGGTGTACAAGATCGACTCGTCGATGCCGGACGATCTCATCCTCGGCGCCCCCGAGGGCGCGGACAATGTTGGCGGCGCGACAGGCGAGAGCACCCGCATGGACGATCAGGTCCGCGCCAAGACCCTTGGCGCCGGGCGGGTCGTCTGCCAGGCGACCTATACCCGGGTCTCCGACGCCGAGTCCGAGTCGATCCGCCAGCTCCTTCGCGATCGAAGCACCTTCGCCGCCGGTGCTCGCGACTGACGATCCGGTGCGCAAATGTGCGTTGCCCCGGCGCAGGATGGCTCCTGCGTCGGGGCTTTTGCTTGGTGGATCGCCAGCTCGGTCGCGCTCACCCGCGCGCGGTTCGGATATCGCTCAGCACGTCCGCCTGGTGGTCGGCGTGGTAGCTCGATCGCACCAGCGGGCCGGATTCGACGACCTTGAAGCCACGCTTGAGCCCCTCGTCCTTGAACATCGCGAACTGCTCGGGTGTGACCCACCGATCGATGGGCAGGTGATTCCGTGTCGGCTGCAGGTATTGCCCGATCGTCAGGATGTCGCACGCGTCCGTGGTGCCATCAGCGCGTGTCACGGTCGTCTGGCGTTGAACATCGGTCATCATCGCGAGCACTTCCTCGTCACGCTCGCCGATGCCGACCATGATGCCGGTCTTGGCCACGCCCCCCTGCTCCTTGACGCGCCGCAGCAAGTCCAGCGAGCGATCGAACTTCGCGCTTGGGCGCACCGCCGGATACATGCGGCGAACGGTCTCGAGGTTGTGGTTGATGATGTGGGGCCTGGCGTCGATCACCATCTGCAGCGCGGGCCAGTTGCCCTCAAAGTCCGGGATCAGCACCTCGACCGACATCGTCGGGCAGGACTCGCGCGTCCGGATGATGGTCTCGGCCCAGACTCCAGCGCCGCCGTCGGCCAGCTCGTCCCGGTTCACGCTCGTGATCACGACATGCTTCAGGCCCATCAGCGCGAGCGACTCGGCGACCCGGCGCGGCTCGTCGCGATCCAGCGTGTTCGGCCGCCCCGTCTTCACGTTGCAGAACCCGCACGCGCGTGTGCAGGTGTCGCCCAGAATCATGATGGTCGCGACGCCTCGGCTCCAACACTCGCCCATGTTCGGGCAGCCGGCCTCCTCGCAGACGGTGTGAAGCCGGTGATCATCCATGATCCCTCGGAGGCGCTGGTACCCCGGCCCACCCGGCACCTTCGCCTTCAGCCAGGACGGCTTCTTCTTGATCGCCAACTGCTCGGGAGTCCCCGTCTGGTTGTTCAGCACCATGGCCGACAGACTCATCGCCGGGCGATCGATCGTGCGAAGTGGATCCCCACCCGGTGGCCTCGCGTGGCGGGCGCGGACCGGAGCGGGTACATCGTGGGGCGTCGGGCTCGTTGTGTCCACGATCTATAATAGATCGTCGAGGGTCTGATTCCGATCGCGCAATTCCTGCTCTGGCCACAATTGCCACGCGCGAATCTCGGCAGAGTGTGCGCGAATGATCGCGGTGGAAGACCCTTCTGCCTGTGCCGTCTGGGGCATTCTGGGCATTCCGGGTAAACCGGCACGTCCGAGAGAGACGATCTCCTTTGACCCAGGATTCGTCACGGATATGCGATCATGACCGAACACCACCCCGATCGAGTACGTTTGACACGTTGCAGGCGACTGCTACGTTCATGGTCCTCTGCGCGTACTCCACGGATGGGTAGGCCGGGTGTTGCAGACTCACGCGGGATCGATGGATCCCAGGGTGTCGAACGCCTCGGGGCGCGAGATTGGTTTGGAAGTTGTCTTCTCTTTGAAGGAGCCAGGGCGTGAGCCGACTCCGTGGCCGTGATTCCGACATTCGTCATCGTTCGATGAGCGGCCGCGCGAGCGCTCTCCGATTCCTCGCCGGCTCCGCCCTGCTCGTGGGCGCGCTGGCCGGTTGTGAGACCGACTCCTTCTTCGATCCGAGCGTCGTGGGCAGGTGGGAGCGAACCCCCACGACGGTCCCGATCCTCGAGCGGATCGCCGCGATCGAGGGCGCCGAAGGCGAGTTTGTTGAGTACACCGACCCAACATCCGGTGATCTCGCGGTCGATGCCGACGACTATCGCGTCGGCCCCGGAGACACCATCGAGATCGTGCTGTACGACATGATCGTGCCGCGCCAGCCCGACGGGTACCAGCGGATCGTCGATTCGCGAGGCTCCATCGATCTGCCTCAGCTCGGCAACATCAATATCAACGGACTCACCGCCGAGGAGACCGTCGCTGCTATCCAGGACCGCATGCGGTCGTTCGTGGGCAATCCGCTCGCGACGGTCAACATCGTCAACGCCCGCCAGATGACGATTCACGTCATGGGCGCGGTCCGCAATCCCGCCCCGTACTTCATGCCATCACGCGAATACCGCGTGCTCGAGGCGTTGACCGCCGCGGGCGGCTTCCCTGAAACGACCCCGTATGTCTTCGTGATCCGCCAGGTGCCGCTCGCTTCTTCCGCGTCGGCGGGAGCACGACCCGGCGCCTCGACCGCGCCGGATCGAGCAACAAGCCAGCCTCCGCTCACTGGCGAAGACCTGCTGAAGGTGATCGACGATCTGGCCGGCGACGAATCCTCTCCCAATCCCGGCGCCTTGAGCGCCGCGGCCTACCAGCCCGGCCAGACGCCGGCACGGACCGACGATCAGCCCCCGATCGACCTGGTGGAGCCCTCCGCGGCACCTTCCTTACCAGCCAATTCGCCCGCTCAGGGCGCACCCGGTTCCGGGAATTGGGTCTATCTCAACGACCGGTGGGTACAGGTGCAGTCTCCGGCGAATGCGATGGCCTCTCAGTCTGGCGCATCGCAGGCGCAGCTCATGACCCAGCGGGTCATCCGCATTCCGGTCACGCCTTTGCTCTCCGGCGACGCTCGATACAACATCGTCGTCCGGCCCGGCGACATCATCCGCGTACCAGCGCCACCCACGGGCATCGTGTACATGAGCGGCCAGGTCTCCCGGCCGGGCGTCTACGGGCTCCCCGAAGTCGGCCGCCTGACCCTGATGCGTGCGGTTGATGCTTCCGGCGGGCTCGGCCCCCTCGCAATTCCCGAACGCGTCGACCTGACCCGAATGGTTGGCCCGGATCGACAGGCAACCATCCGTCTCAACCTCCGGGCGATCAACGAGGGCACCCAGCCCGACGTTTTCCTCCGTGCGGACGACCGGGTCAACGTCGGAACCAACTTCTGGGCACTTCCGCTCGCTGTGGCGCGAGGCGGATTCCGCATGACCTACGGATTCGGGTTTCTCCTGGATCGCAATTTCGGAAACGACGTCTTCGGACCGCCCCCGACGAACCAGCGGGGCTTCTAGACCGGCTCGGAGCCGCCTCGAGTCGCCGGCTCGTCGCGAGGAGGATTTGCCGTTCGCGTAGCGGTCGGATGAACCCGGCCGCAGCGAGTTCGTAGGAGGTCGGTGCGGCACCGTTCGACCCGCTCGCGCATTGGACCAGATTGGAATGACCACCTCTCACGCCATCACGCCGCAGAACGTCACGGGGGATCGTCGGATCCTCGGCATTCTGACGCCCACCGGCGCCGCCATGGCCGCGGTGCTCGTGATCGCGTTTGTCGCGCTGTTCTTCCGCTGGTTTCTCGTGCAGCATCGCCACAGCTCCCGCTCGCTGGAGGACTGGGGACACGCCTACATCATCCCGCTGATCAGCATCTATCTCATCCGCCAGCGTGAGCGCGAGATCGTGTCGCTCTCCCCGAAGCACTTCTGGCCCGGCATCGTGCCCATGCTGCTGGGCATCATGTCCTATTTCTATTGCGTCGTCGCGGTCAAGAACCACATGCTCCAGGGGCTGTCGCTCGTCCTGACCGTGTACGGAACGGTTCTGCTGCTCCTCGGCCCGGCGGTCGCACGCATCCTCTTCGTGCCGATCGGCTACCTCGCGTTCGGGATCACAATCTCCGAAGCGATCATGAACAACATCACATTCCGGCTCCAGCTCGTCGCGTCTCGCATGTCCGAGCTGGCGCTCACGATCATCGGCCCCCTGCTCGGATTCACCGTGCAGGCCGAGGGCAACTCGATCGAGATCATCACGTCCAGCGGCGTCGCGCATCCGCTGACAATCGCCGAGGCGTGCGCCGGCCTGCGGATGCTCATCGCTTTCCTCGCGCTCGGCGTGGCTGTGGCGCTCGTCGCTTGCCGACACTGGTGGCAGCGGATCGCTCTCGTGCTCCTCGCTGCACCCGTGGCCCTGCTCATGAACGCTGTTCGCGTCACCGTGCTCGGACTGCTCACGCTCATCAACCCCGATCTGGCCGCCGGCGAGGCGCACACGCTGATCGGCACGCTCCTGCTCGTTCCCGCCCTGTTCCTCTACATGGGCGTCGTCTGGGCACTCAACAGGATCGTCCGCGATCCCTCGGGGGTGCCCGCGTGATCTCTGCCCGCAGCTTCTTCTCGCCACCCTTTGTCACTGCCGTCGCGCTCCTGGCCGCGGCGTCCGTCGGCATGAGCATGGGCATCCGCGCCTACGGCATCTACCTCTCCAAGCTCCCCATCGAGGCCCCCGGCGGACGCACACTGAACAGCCTCCCCGCCGAAACCGCCTCTTGGATCAAATTCGGCAACGATCGCATCGAATCCGCGGACGTCGTCGCCACGCTCGGCACCGAGAACTACATCTCCAGGGCCTACATCGAGAAGGCGCCCCGAGACCCGGCGAATCCCCGCATCGTGGACCTCCACATCGCGTACTACACCGGCATGATCGACACCGTGCCGCACGTGCCCGATCGCTGCTTCATCGGTGGCGGCATGACGCAGGGCACCAACGCCGAGATCATCCCGCTGAACCTCGACCGCTCGCGCTGGTTCCAGGATCCAGACGTTTCCGACGAACTCCGCGGCTCGGTCTGGCGTGTGCGCCTCGCGGACAACAGCCGCTACACCCAGCACCCCGGACAGTCCGTTCGCCTCCCCGACAAGCCCGACTCGATCCGCATGCGGGTGATGGGATTCGACGCGCCCGGCGGGCCCCGGGTCTTCGCCGGCTACTTTTTCCTCGCAAACGGCGGTCACGTTCCCACCGCCCAGGACGTGCGACTCCTGGCGTTCAATCTCACCGACGACTACGCGTACTACATGAAAGTCCAGTGTACCAGCCCAAATGCCGCCGACGCCCAGGCGCTCGCGTCCATGTCGTCGGACCTCCTGAGCGAGCTCTTCGGCGAGATCATGCTCTGTGTTCCAGACTGGATCGACGTGCGAACCGGCGTCTACCCCGCCGACAATCCCAAGAGAGATCGAATCGCGCACCAGCGCCCCTGACGACGCCCATTCCTGTGTGAGGACCGCATCATGGCTTCCCGTGTCAATGTCAAGTTCGTCGTCATCCTCTCAGTGATCCTGACGCTGGTCTTCGGCGGCGTCGCGACGGTTGGCCTGATGGTCGTGCTCAAGTCGGGCGACGATCTCGTCCGGATGGGAGATGCCAAGGTCCAGGCCGGCGATGCGCTCGACGCCTCCGGCAATTCCGCCGCGGCACAAGAAGAGTACAAGTCCGCGGAGTTCCTCTATTCCAAGGCCGTCGCCAAGGACCGATCCAGCGTCGATTACCTTGATCGCTGGACCGCGGTGCTCGAGAAGTGGATTCCCGAGACACAGACGCTGTACCGCTCGGCGTTTGATCGCTCGATGGCGATCCGTCGACAGAAGGCGATCCTGCTTCGCACGGATCTGGGCGCACACAACGCCTACCTGAGCATGCTGGAGCGTCAGATCGTGCTCGGCGAGCTCTCCCGCGCCGCCCTCGACTATCTGATCTCCGAAACCGCCAGCGCGCTCCAGTACATGGATGGCGACACCGGCGACACGCTCCGGCGCTACCGCGGCCGGGCCATCGTCGAGATCCTGGAAGCCAACCTTGATATCACCGATGCCCAGCGTGAGCTCGCCAAGGCGGATCTTGAGGCCGCGCTCCGCGCAGATCCCACCGACGGGACCGCCGCGATCTCGCTCTCTCGCTGGTACCGCTCGGAGAGCCGCCGAGCGGCAGCAGACTCCCGCGCCGCCGACGCGGCGCAGCTGGCAGAGCAGTCCATCGAGACCATCCGCCAGTTCGCGGCGGCCAACCCGACGGACGCCACGGGCGCACTCGGCCTGCTCCAGATCGAAGTCGAGAGCGCGCTCAATGCATCCGGCGCCAATTCCGCCGATACCGCGCGGCTAGCCCCCAGAGTGCGCGAAGTCGCGGACATGATCCTGACTCAGGACCCCGCCAAACTCGACATCATCCAGATCGCGCGTCTCCGCCTGATCGAGACGATCGTCATGCCCGAGTCCAGCGGCAGCATCACGTCGGAAGTCATCGGACGCGCGATCGAGGCAAACCCCGAGGACCCGGATCTGCTGGCCCTCCGCGCGCGGATCAGCTTCGAGAGCCGCGACTACGCCAGCGCCATCGAGCAATACCAGCAGATCCGCGATCTCAAGCCGCAGCCCGTGAGTCTGAAGGGCATGCGTCGGTTCCTCCGGCGCGTCGAGGCCGTCTCCCAGCAGGCCGAGTGCGCAAACGGCAGGTGGGAACATGCCAAGAAGGCTGAGGAGAATGCCGCGATGATCGATCGGGCCACCTAGTCCCGTTCCTCGCTCGCGACCGAGCTCCCGACCGTCGCGCCGGCGCTCCTGCTGCTTGACGCCAAGATCGCGCTCGCACAGGGCCGTGATGGGGACGCACAGAAGCTGCTGCTCCAGTACAACGAGCGCACACTCAACAACGACATCCAGGGCGTCTGGCTCCTCGGCCAGGTCACCATGCGCACCCAGCCCGGCGTCGCACGCCGCCAGTTCGAGCGTGTCCTCCAGCTGCAGCCCAACAACATCGCGGCGATGGTCGCGCTCGGAACGATGGAGGCACAGCTCCAGAATCATGAGCACGCGATCGAGATCTTCCGGCAGGCCCTGGCGGTCAGCCCGGACAACGAGGGAGCCAAGCGCGCGCTCGAGGCCTCGCTCATCGCCACCAACCAGAAGGCCTCAGATGATCCGGTCATCCAGCTCGTCATCGACGCACGCCGCACCGAGCAGGGTTCGTCCGATACGCCCGGCGATCGTGCCGGCGCGATCGCTTCTCTCAACGAGGGGCTCACGCCGAACGGAATGGATCTCCGCATCGTCGTTGAGCTGCTCAGACTGTACCTCGAAGAGAACGATCTCAAGAGTGCGCAACGTCTCATCGCCAACGCCCGCGTCGAGCACCCGGACGAGGCATGGCTCGTGTCGATCGAAGGCGGCCTCAAGTCCGGCGACCTCCTCGAGGTCGGCAAGAGCATGATCGACAGCTCGAGCATGCCACCGGCCGAGAAACTGGTCGCCACATTCCGACTGTACAAGTCACGCGGCAAGACCACCGAGGCCATCGCGTTCCTGGAAGAGGCGCGACGCCTCTCTCCCCAGGACGCCCAGGTGCTCGACCTGCTGTTCTCCGAGATGCTCGAGGCCGGCAATCTTGAGCGTGCGCAGTCGCTCGCTCAGGAGGCCACCCGCATCGATGCGGATCGCGTCGGAGGCCTCACCTATCGCGCTCGCATCGAGATCTTCCAGAATCGAACCGCCGATGCCGTCCGCACGCTCCAGCAGGCCGTCAACAGCGGCGGCGCCTCCGTCGGTGTCAACCGCCTCCTCGGTCGCCAGCTCGTGACGCTCGGACGAAACCAGGAGGGCTTCGCCTCCTACCGGCGCGCTCTCGAGATGCGTCCAGACGACATCGCGACCATCAACGAGTTCATCGCCATGCTCGTCCGCGCCAACGACCTGACCCAGGCGCTGCAGGTCGCACGCGACTCCGAGAAGTACGGCCGTGTCAACCCCGTCTTCCAGAACCTGTGGATCGACCTCGAGGCCGCCGTTGGCGACAAGCAGCTCGCACTCACCCGCCGCATCAAGCAGGTCGAACTCAACCCCGATGATCGCGAGAACCGCCTCGCGCTCGCTTCCATCTACATCGAGATGGCCAACTGGGCCGAGGCCCGCAAGGTCATCGACGCCCTCCGCGCCGAAGAGGTGACGCTCAAGCTCGTCGAGCTCGACGCCAAGTGGTACGCCGATCAGAACGATGTCGACGGCGCACGCGGCGCGTTCGTGAACTACATCACCGAGCAGGACCCGACGACCCTGACCTCTGAGCCCTACCTCGTCTTCGGCCAGTTCATGCTCGGCCGAAGGTTCGATGATGTCGGACTTGCCGCCCTCGCGCAGGCACGCACCCGCCAGGACCCGAAGGTCCTCGAGGCCGACAAGCAGCTCGCCGACGCCAGCTTCCGACTCGGCCGCCACGAAGAGGCCCTGCAGCTCTACAAGGGCATCCTCGACGCTGGCGCGGACCTGCCCGATCAGACCTATCGGCTGCGATACATCGAGGCGCTCCTTCGGACCCAGAAGTGGCCCGAGGCCGAGCAGGAGATCACGAAGCTCGGCGAGCGAGCGAACACGGACGCGGTGCTGCTGATGCTCCGCGCCGACGCCGCCAAGGGCGTCGGTGACATGCGCCGCTGCCGCGAACTGCTCGACCGCGCCGTCGAGGTGTCCCCGGAAGACCCATTCGTCTACGTCGAGCGGGCCCAGGCTCGCGCGCTCGATCCGCTGCTCGTCGGACAGGCGATGCAGGACCTCGACCGTGCCCTCCAGCTCCGGCCTTCGTTCTGGCAGGCGCTCCGCCTCCGTGCCTCCCTCCGGGCCCAGCAAGGCGACATCGAGTCGGCGCTCGCGGACCTCCGCGCCGCCGTCACCTCCAACCCCGCGCTCAACGAGCTCCGCTACGGCCTGATGCTCGAGCTGCTCAACCGGGGCCGCTCGACCGAGGCCGCCGAGGTCGCCGAGCAGGGCCTCTCGCAGCGTCCGGGCGACCTCATGCTCATGCTCGGAACGGGCCAGATCTTCGCGGAGCGCAAGCTCTGGCCACGCTCCGCGTCGTTCTACCGTCGTGCCTGGGCGCAGGCACAGGACAACGCGACGGCGCAGCTCTACATCGAGTCCCTGCTCAACATGTCGCCCCCCGATCTGAACGAGGCGACAAACGTTCTCAACCGGATGGGCGAGCGAGTCCAGACGGATCCCTCGCTCCTTCTCGCTCGCGCAGAGATTCTGGCGAAGCGAAACCGAATCGACGATGCCCGACGCGAGCTGACAGCGTCCTACAGCAACGTCCGAGGCGACCCGCGTCTCATCATGGCCTGGTACGCCGGCGCCCGCCGAGTTCTCACCAAGAACGAGGACTTTGCCGCGTACCTCGAGCTCCTCGAGCGTGAACTGCCGGACCCCTGGGTCACCTACATGCGCGGTCGCACGCTCTCGGAGTCGCTCGCCACGCTCTCTTCCGGCGTCGAGCTTCTGCGCCGCGTCCAGAACATCAACAACGTCACCCTCGGCGTCAACGCCTACCGCACCGAGGGCACCGCCTACTACACGTTCGAGCAGTACGACCAGGCCCTCGCCGCCTGGCAGCGCGGACTCGCCAAGTACGCCGACGACTGGGAGATCAACAACAACGTCGCCTTCGTGCTGGCCAAGCATCTCGGCCGCCCCGACGAGGCGATCCCATTCGCCGAAGCCGCCGCCAAAATCAACCCGAATCTCGCCGAGATCCAGGACACGCTCGGCGTCGCTCTGACCCTCACCAAGCAGTTCGATCGCGCAGACGCCGCGCTCCAGAAGGCGATGGGCCTCTCTCGCGCCGGTTCTGAGTCGCAGGTCACCATCATGGTCCACCAGGGCCTCCTCGATTACGCCCGTGGCGAGATCGAGGCCGCACGCGCTCGCGCAAAGTCTGCCGATGATCTCCTCCGCGCCATGCCAAGCGAGCGGCCATCCATCCGAGCAGAGGTGGACGACCTCCTGCGGCTCGTCCCCTGACTCTTGAGAACCAACTCACAACGCACTCCGCACAGACCGATAGAAGACAAACCCGATTACGAGCACCTCACGTCGCACCGACAGTCCAGGTCCGAGAACGAACCATGAGCACCGCACCCTCAGCAAGACCCCCCGCCCCGACCCAGCCCCGCCAGGGGCCCGCGCCGGGCGGCGCAGGCATGGCCGTTCCAGCCCTCGATCCCATCAAGCTGTTCAAGAAGTACCAGTGGATCCTGGTCATCGCGAGCTGCGTCGGCGTTGGCGTCGGGCTCGCGCTGCACATCGCGCTGCTCAAGTTCTATCCGACCTATCGCGCGACGGCGATCTTCCAGTGCTTCGGCCCCCAGGCCGGCCCGGCGACCAGCGATGTCGCACGAGGCGACCGCGACGAGTTCGAGCGCTTCATGTCCACGCAGGCGCTGGTCATCAAGTCCGACGTCGTGCTCCAGAAGTTTGCCAACGATCCGCGCCTCGAGCGTGAGGCGCCAAAGTGGACGCGCCAGTTCTGGGAGAACGACAGGTACAACCCCTCGCTCGCGATCGAGAATATCAAGGACCGGCTGAAGGTCCGCGTCGTCGCCGGCTCGCAGTTCATCGACATGTCCCTCGGCTGGCGGACCAAGGAGGACACCGCCGCCGTCGTCGGTCTCATGCGACAGTCGTACCTCGACGTTCTGATGACCCAGACCAGCGCCGAGTCGCAGAAGCGAAAGGACTCGCTCCAGCGAATCATCCAGGACCTCACCCGCGAGTTCGAGCGGCTCCAGGGCCAGAAGCGTCAGCTCATCTCCGACAGCACGCTCGACTCGCTCGACCAGCGATACAACGAGACCTCGGCCGCCCTCGGGCAGCTGCAGGAGCGCGGCATCCAGGTCCGGTTCGATCTCGAGAGCGTCCGCGACATGCTCGCGAATTATGAGGCCGAGCTCAATTCGCCGGCCGGACCCAACTACCCCGACGAGCTCCGCGCCCAGGTCGACACCGACCCCATCATGGGCAACGCCCGCAGCCTCCTCAGCTCCTTCGAAGGGCAGCTCAAGTCTCTCCAGCAGAACGGCTTTGGGCCTCAGCACCGGGAGATCGTCCTCCTTCGCGCCCAGATCGACGCACAGAAGGCGCAGATCGAGCAGCTCAAGCAGACCCTGCTCGCCGATCGCTTCGCCGCCACCATCGATGGCGCGCGTCGGGCCAAGTCCGGACTCGAAGCCCAGCAGCTCGACGCCGACAACCAGGGCCAGCAGATGAAGGCCCGCCTCACCGAGATCACCACGATCCAGTCTCAGGTGCGCGATCTCGACCTGCAGATCGACCGCGTCGTCGCCTCCATCTCGGAGCGCAAGGACGAGCTCAACAACCTCCAGGGCATCGACCGCCTGGCGACCAATGCCCGCGTCGTGACCTACCAGACCGAGACCGTCCCCGAGACCATGGACTTCCCCAAGATCTACATCATGATTCCGGTCGGGTACGTGCTCACCGTCGGTGCAGTCTGCCTCTGGATCTTCCTCCGCGAGATCCTCGAGCAGCGCATCAAGGGGCCGGCCGATATCTCTCTCATCCCTCGACTCAAGCTCCTTGGAATGATCGCTTCGACCGCGGAAGATCCGGTCCAGATCAAGGCCATCGAGACCGTTGTTCGCGACCAGCCGACTTCGATCCTCGCCGAGAACTACCGGCAGCTCCGCGCTCCGCTCGCCAAACGCATGTCCACCTCCGGACACAAGGTGCTGGCGATCGTCGGTGGAATGCCGGGTTCGGGTTCGACCTCTGTCACGGCGAATCTTGCTCTGGCCTTCGCGATGGCCGAGAGCCGAGTCCTCGTCATTGATGCCAACCTTCGCCGCCCGTCGATCCACAAGATCTTCGGGAAGTCCGAGGGCCCCGGCCTCTCCGAGGTGCTCGCCCGCACCAAGTCGCTCTCCGAGGTCGTGCAGGCCGCCTCGAAGCCCGGCGAGCCCGATATTGTTTCCGTCGGGGCAGATGCGAGCAACGTCTATGAGCGCCTCGGCGCCCAGACGATGGCCGACTTCCTCGACCAGGCGCGCGCGTCGTACGACATCATTCTCGTAGATGTCGCGCCCGCCGTCGTCTCCGGCGACTGCCTCGCCATCGCCAACCGCGCCGATGCCTCTCTGCTCGTCGTCAAGGCCATGTCCGAGAAGCGCGGCCTCGTCGCTCGCCTCCGCAACGAACTCTCTGACTCCAAGGCAGAGTTCCTCGGCGTCATCATCAACGGCGTCCGATCCTCGGCCGGCGGTTACTTCAAGCGGAACATCCGCGCTACCGCGGATTATCAGAATCTCGCACGCTGAATCCGTTCCCTCGCCTCTACACTCCCGCCGGGACAGGGAGCACGCGTGCCCGAGCAAGCACATCACGCACCGACGTCGAGCGCACCGCGCCGACGTCGCGCGCTCGTGAGCGGTGGCAGCGGCTTCATCGGCTCCCACCTGATCCCCCTGCTCCTGGCCCGGGGCGATCACGTCACCGTTGTCGACAACCTTTCCACCGGTCGCCGCGCCAATCTGCCTGAAGACAACGCCTCGATCCGATTCATCGAGGCCGATCTGCGCGAGGCGCTTCGCGTGCTCGGACCCGGCGAGACGTTTGACGAGATCTACCACCTCGCCGCCGCCGTCGGCGTCACCCGCGTGCTCGAGGATCCGATTCTCGCGATCGAGACCAACGTCGAACAGACCGCCGCGCTCCTTCGATTCGCGGGCAACCGCGGCCACGACGGCGGCCCGGTCCCCACATTGATCGCGTCCAGTTCCGAGGTCTACGGCAAGGCCGCCAAGTCCCCGTTCTCTGAAGAGGACGATGTCCTCTACGGCCCCACGACCGTCTCTCGCTGGTCCTACGCAGCAACCAAGGCGATCGACGAATACCTCGCGCTTGCCCATCACAGGATGCACGGCCTCCCCGCCGTCGTCGTCCGCTTCTTCAACACCGTGGGGCCCAGACAGGTCGGCGACTACGGCATGGTCCTTCCACGCTTCGTCGCATCGGCTCTCAAGAACGAGCCGCTCATGGTTTTCGGAGATGGCGAGCAGACGCGGTGCTTCTGCGATGTGCGCGACACGGTCCGCGCCCTTCCGACGCTTCTCGCGGCACGCGCCTGCCACGGCCGCGTCTTCAACGTCGGCTCCGATCAGCCGGTATCGATCGCCGCGCTCGCCCGCCTCGTCATCAAGGTGCTTGCGTCCCGCTCCGAAGTCACACTCGCGCCATACGCCGATGCGTACCCCGACGGCTTCGAGGACCTCCGCCAGCGCCGACCCGACCTCGCACGAATCAACGAAGCCATCGGCTTCCGTCCCACGATCTCGCTGGAGCAGACGATCCAAGACATCGCCCAGTCCATGCAGGGACAAAGCCCCCGGGAGATCAGCTCGTGACGCCCTCCCCCACTCTCCTCCAATCCGTCAGGCCCGACAACCTGCCCCACGGCGTCGTCGCAAGGATCGACCAGATCGGCGTGCAGATCGGCCGACTCGCCCAGGAGCAGCGAGATCTCGCCGCCGCCGCCGGCATCGCCCCGGACGCACCCTCTCGCCTTGATATCTTCCACGGCTACATCGCGGTCCTCGGGATCGCGTTCATCGTCACACTGCTTGCGACGCCGATCATGCGCCGACTCGCCGTCCGCTACGGCATCGTCGACCGACCGAACGAGTTGAGAAAGCACCACCGAGCCCCCACTGCCTACCTCGGCGGCGCGGCGGTCTATCTCGGCATCATGGCCGGCATCCTGCTCTCCTATGTTGCCGTCGCGGTGCCGGGACTCATCGATTTCCATCCGACCGCGAACCTGGAGGGTTCCGCGCCGTTCCCGGTTCCGACCTCCATCCTCCTCGGCCTCACCGTCATCATGCTCGTCGGCCTCTTCGACGACATCGTGCACATCAGTCCGCAGGTCAAGGTTGCCGGGCAGCTCCTCGCCGCCGCTGCGCTCGCGATCGACGATGTCGGCGTCCGCGTCGCCAAGGGCGTGCTCGTCCCGCTCGCCAAGGCAGTCGGCATAAGCACCACAACGGTCGACGGATCATCGATTGAAACGGTCCTCCTGAGCATCCCGATGCCGATGGAGTTGCTCGGCACGAGCCACATCCACATCGATCTCGTGTACTGGGCCGGCACGGCGATCATCGCGCTCTTCGTGCTCGGCGCCTGCAACGCATCGAACCTCATCGACGGGCTCGACGGGCTCCTCTCCGGCGTCACCGCCATCGCCAACGTCGGCCTGCTCATCGTTGCCCTCAGCATGGCCGTCATGGACGACGGACCCCGCGACGCGCAGCGCCTGGTCATCTGCATGGCCATCATCGGGGCCTGTCTCGGGTTCCTTCCGCACAACTTCAACCCCGCCACTATCTTCCTCGGCGACTGCGGCTCACTCTTACTTGGCTTCGCGACCATCGTCGTCATCCTCACCCTCGGCGACACCGGCAAGACCAACCTCGTCTTCGCGGGACTCGTCATCTACTCCATCCCCATCATCGATACCTCGCTCGCCATCGTCCGGCGAAAGCTCGCCAAGAAACGCATGTCCGACCCGGACGCCGACCACCTCCACCACATGCTCAAGCGCGGCCTGGGCGTCAAGGGCGCGGTCCTCACCCTCTACGGCATCGGTGCCTCCTTCGCCGTGATCGGCATCGGCATGTCCCTCTGGCGCGCCCGAGCGACCTATCTCATCGCCCTCATCTACGCCTGCTTCATCGCCGTCATCGCCATCAAGATCGCACGCAAGCGCATCATCGACGAGCAGGCCATGAGCCTCGATGCCCACCGTGCTTCCACGCCCGCCCCGGGACTGGCCGCGCCCGCTCCCGAGCCCGCCACGCCGCCGCAGGCCTCGAAGCCCTGATCCGACGCCGGAACCCAGCCGCTTCTTCCTATACTCCTCCACCATGGATGGAGCACGCCGGAAGCCGACCCGACTCATCGCCCTCATGAACCAGAAGGGGGGCGTCGGCAAGACAACCACGACCGTCACGCTGGCCGCGGCCTACGCACGCGCCGGCCGCTCCACGCTCGTGGTCGATCTCGACCCGCAGGCGCACGCCACGCTCCACCTCGGCGTCGACCCCGCCGCCGTGGAATCCTCCGTCTATGACGTTCTGCTCGATCCGGGCTCCGGCCTCGAGGGCCGCGTCCACCAGATCGCCGCGAACCTCGACCTCCTCCCCGCCCAGACCGACCTGGCCGCCGCCGAAGTCGAGCTCGCCAACGCCCCGGATCGCAACCGTCGGCTGACAGAGGCCCTCGCCACCGCTGCCGGCCGCTACGAGTTTGTGCTCTTCGATTGCCCCCCCTCTCTGGGCCTCCTGACACTCAACGGCCTCGTTGCCGCCCGCGAGGTCATCATCCCGATGCAGGCCCACTTCCTCGCCCTCCAGGGCGTCGGCAAGCTGCTCCAGACCGTGCAGCTCGTCTCACAATCGGTAAACCCTCGTCTGCGTGTGACGGGCGTCGTCCTGTGCATGCACGACACCTCAAGCACGCACACCCAGGAAGTCGTCGCCGATCTCGAGGCCTTTCTCGCCGAGCAGCGTGCGCTCGATGTCCCGTGGAAGCACGCTCGCGTCCTCCGCCCCGCCATCCGACGCAACATCAAGCTCGCCGAGTGCCCCTCCTTCGGGCAGACGATCTTCGACTACGCCCCCGGCGCACCGGGCGCCGCCGACTACACCGCCCTCGCCGAGGGCATGCTCCGCGAATGGGACGCGATGCTCGAACGTCGCACCGACGCCCAGCCCACTGCCCATGCTCCCGCTCCGCCCGACGCGCCAGACGCTCCGCCCGAAGTCGTCACGCGCATCGCCACCCCCGCCCCGTCCCCAGCACCCTCCGACACCTCCTCAATCCCGACCGGATCCGCCGTGTGATCGCCCGCACACGGCTCGCGAGACTCGCGTTCGTGCTCTACGCGATCGCCCTCTTTGTCGCCACGCACTGGCCGCGGCTCGTCATCTACTCGCCGGTCACAGGCACCGACAAGATCATCCATGCGACCGTCTTCCTGATCTGGACGCTGCTGCTCGCCGGCGCGGCCGCACCCGACCGGCGCGTGCCTCTCGGTCGTCTGGCGCTGATCGCCGCGATCTACGCCTGCTTCGATGAAGGGCTCCAGGCCATCCCGGCGCTCGGGCGCACCTGCAGCTGGGCCGATCTCGCTGCCGATCTCTTCGGTATCGCGATCGGCATCGCCCTCATCGCCATCCGCCGACGGCGCAGAAGCTCGCGCACGCTCTCAAGAGTCGAAACGTGATAGTCTTCTCCCTGTGCAGGACGCACCCGACACTCCGGCATCGCCGCCAGATTCGCCTCTCGGCGTCCCTCGCGAGACTCGCCACACCGGCGACGGCGCTATGGGACGAGCCGTCCGCGTCTTCTCTTCGCTCACACTGATCTCTCGCATCGCCGGGCTCGGACGCGACATCGCCACCGCCCGCGTCTTTGGCGACACCGCGATCGGTTCCGCGTTCGTCGCCGCCTTCGCCATCCCCAACTTCTTCCGGCGGCTCCTGGGCGAGGGCGCACTGACCGCCGCTTTCATCCCCCTCTACACCCAGCTGGATCGCGATGATCCGGATGCCGCGCGCCGCTTCGGCGCGCTCGTCATCCGGCGGCTCACCATCGTCACCGGGCTCATCACCATCTTCGTGGAGCTCGCCCTCCTCGGGGTGCTCCTGCTCGATGGCCGGAACCCGGAGCGCGTCCTCTCCGTGCGGCTCATCATGGTCATGTTCCCCTTCATGCCCATGGTCTGCGTCGCCGCGATCCTCGGAGGCATGCTCCAGACCCACGGCCGCTTCGGCCCCTCCGCCGGCATGCCGATCCTGCTGAACGTCATCACCATCATCGCCGCCATCCCCTTCGTGCTCACGAAGTCGCCGGACCAGGTGCAAGCGGCGTACGTCATCGGCATCGCGATCCTTATCTCCGGCGTTGCACAGGTCGCGTGGGGCGTGCTCGCGCTCGGGCCGCGTGCCGCGTTCAACGCTCCATCGGACGGCGTCGCCGAATCTGTCAGAACCATGCTCAAACGCTTCGTCCCCGTTGTCATCGGGATGGGCACGCTCCAGATCAACTCGATGCTGGACATGTTGATCGCGATGTGGCCCAACTGGGTCGGCCCCACGATGTTCGGCCTCGAGTATCCCCTCGACGAACGCTCCAACAGCATCCTCGGCTACTCGCAACGCCTCTACCAGTTCCCGCTCGGCGTCTTCGGTGTCGCCGTTGCCACCGCCATCTTCCCCATGCTCGCCCGCACCACGAACGATGCAGACGCCTTCGCGCGCACGCTCCGCCGGGGCCTCCGGCTCTCGCTCTTCATCGGCCTCCCCGCGAGCGTCGGGCTCATCCTCGTGCGCGATCCGCTCACATTCGTCGTCTACTCCGGGGGAGGCCGGGGATTCTCAGCCGATGGCGTCGCCCGCGCCGCTGCGGTCCTCGCCGGCTACGCGCCCGCCATCTGGGCCTTCTCGATCAACCAGGTCTGGACCCGCGCCTTCTACGCCGCCGGGCGCATGCGCACGCCCATGATCGTCGCGATGGTCATGGTCGGGCTGAACCTCACGCTCAACCTCACCCTCATATGGCCGCTGCGCGAGGCGGGGCTCGCCTGGTCGACCAGCATCTGCGCCCTCATCCAGTGCCTCATCCTCGCCGCGCTCTCGCGACGGCTCACCGGCCTGAATCCGCTTGACCGTCCCACCACCCTGGCATGCCTCCGCATCATCGGGATCTCAATCGTGATGGCCGGAGCGGTCGCCATCCTCGATCGCCTCCTTCCCGATGCCGCCACCTGGACCGGCAACCTTGTCGTCCTTGTCGCCCTCACGGGTGCCGGCGGGCTGGCGTTCTTTGCCCTCGCCCGCATGTCCCGCTCTGCCGAACTGGCGTGGCTCCTCCACCAATCGTCGCCCGCAACGCCCGATCCGGAGTAGCATCCAAGCAATCGTCATCCACCCCACGCGCTTCTCCGCAACCGTTCGCACAGGAATCGATCCATGAAGAAGAACCTCGCCCGCCTCTACGTCGTCGCCGCACTCGCCGCCGCGCTGGCCATCACCGGCTGCAACACCGTGAAGGGCGTCGGCAAGGACATCGAAACCGCCGGCGACAAGACCCAGAAGGCCATCAACGACTAAGCCTCGCTCCATCTCGCTCCGAACCCGGAGGGGCCGTGGCTGAACTCGAACTCACCGGCCGCCCCATCGCCATCACCGGCGCCAGCAGCGGCATCGGTGCCGCCACCGCCATCGCCTGCGCTCGCGCCGGCATGCCCGTCGCGCTCGGCGCACGCCGGGCCGACAAGCTCGAGCACGTGGCCTCCATCATCCGCGCTTCGGGCGGCAAGGCGGTCACCATCCCGTGCGACGTCGCGTGCGAATCCGATTGCTTCACGTTTGTCGATCGTGCCGCTGCCGAACTCGGCCCCCTCCACGCGGTTCTCGCAAATGCGGGGTACGGCGTCGAAGCCGCGGCACTCGACATGACCGACGCCGAGTGGGAGTCGATGCTCCGGACCAACTTCTGGGGCACGCTCTGGACCATCCGGGCCGCCGCAGCACACATGCGCCGCAAGCCCGCGGACACCGCCCCGCCCAGAGGCCACATCCTCGCCTGCTCCAGTTGCCTCTCAAAGATCGGCGCGCCCTACCACGCCGCCTACTCCGCGAGCAAGGCATGCCAGGACCACCTCGCACGGGCGCTCCGCCACGAGCTCGCCCCCGAGCACATCCACGTCTCCAGCATCCACCCTATCGGCACGAGCACCGAGTTCTTCGATCAGCTCGAACGCAACTCGCCCCGCTCGCTCGGCCTCTCCAGCGCGAACAGCTCGCTCCAGCCCCCGGATCGCGTCGCCCGCGCCATCCTGGACTGTCTGCGCAAGCCGCGCGGCGAAGTCTGGACAAGCACACCCACACGCCTGGGGCTGGCGCTCGGCACCGCCTTCCCATCGCTCGCCGACTGGGGCGTCGCGCGCTACATAAAGACTCACATCAAGCCCAACCTGAAGTCCGGCTCGCACAACCGCGCCCCATAGAGGAGCCGCTCAGGCCCGGACCAGCATCGCCACGACGTGGACCTCGATCGCTCGACCCTCGCCGAGCGCACCGACCCCTTCGTGCGTCTTGCCCTTCACGTTCACCGACCCGACATCGACACCGAGCATCCGAGCGATCCTCTCACGCATCGCCATCTTGTGCGGCCCGATCTTCGGCCGCTCAAGGATCACCGTTGCGTCGAGATTCCCGATCCGCCAGCCCAACTCCTTCGCGCGCCGAGCCGCTTCGACCACATAGACCGACGAGTCCTCGCCCGCGTGCCTCGGGTCGGTATCTGGGAATAGCTGCCCGATATCCGGCATCGACAGCGCGCCCAGAATGGCGTCGGTGATCGCGTGCAGCAGCGCGTCCCCGTCCGAGTGGGCGACAGGTCCGCAATCGGAATCCAGCCGCACGCCCCCTACGACCAACGCACGGCCCGCTCCCTTCGGTGCGAGCGGCTCCAAGCGGTGCAGGTCATATCCATGCCCGACCCGAACCCCAACGGCGGGGTCGAACGTACTCGGGTTGGCGGGGTGGGCTTCAGACACGGATAGAAGTCTACCGATAACCCTCGGGGAGCCCTACGCTCCCCATCCCTAGGTCCGGACCGCCGGACATGTCGGAACGCGAGCGGAGAATCTCGATGAGCCAGTGGCGCAAGGCGTGGCGGATTGTTGGCACCCTCGGACTCTTGGTCGCCGTGACCGCCTGCGAGGGCGTCCCGGGCCATTATCCGGGCGGCACCATCGCTTCGATCGACAAGTACGTCTATCCGAGCACCACCGAACTCCCGCAGACCGTGTCGGTCATCGACACTCGCTCCGGGGCGGTCGTCTGGTCCAAGGACATCCCCGTCGGCCAGCAGCTCGTCGTTCGCTTCTATGCCGATAAGAACGAGGATCCGTCGAATCCGGATCGCATGGACTGGCAATTGATGCCCAACGGGCAGACTTTCGGAACGGTCAACAACCAAGCCTTTGTCCCGGCCGAGTCATGGCGGCGTATCGATACCTCCTTCCGAGCCCGAGGCGAACTCCCTCCCGTCGCTGACGCTGCGACACCACCCGCCATGAGCGAGCCGGTCGCCGCGCCCGTGGCCCCGCCGCCGCCCGCGGAGCCGGCACCCGATCCCGAGCCGGCTGCCGCTCCGGAGTCCGCACCGCCGGTGGACATCCCTGACACACACTGACCAGATCGCCCTATCGAAGGGGCGACCCCGTTGGTACACTTATGCAATGAGCGAAGCCAACGGGCCAACACGGTCCGGGCGCGGTTTTAGTCTGATCGAGCTTCTCGTTGCGATCTCGATCATCGCTCTCCTTATCTCCATACTGATTCCCGCACTGGGCAAGGCTCGCGATGCCGGACGCGCCGCAGTTTGCCTGTCAAACCAGCGCCAACTCGGCACCGCCATGAATCTCTACGCGAACGCCAACGAGGGCTTCGTACCCAGAGAGGGTGTTGACAACCCAACCCGCGAACGCCCCCCCTGGGCCGTCGCTCTCCGGCCCTACATCGATGGCAGCATCTCGCCGGATGAGGATCCGAACGATCTCTTCTCCGGCGCACCGTACTACCGAGACCCAAGCCGCAAGCCCGATCGGCACGTCATCCACTATCTCACCAATGCGATCCCGTTCCACAAGGTCGGAGAGACCCGAGTCCCCGATCCGTCGGCCGGGATCAACTGGAAGAAGCGCCGTGGCCCGGTGCGGCTCGACCGCATCGTGAACCCGTCGGGCGCCATCTATCTCACCGATTACTTCGACGATCCGGATGGCACGCGCGCCAACGAGATCTATGCGGGCTCTTCCCATACCGACATGAGCATCTCCCAGTGGTACGATCTCTGGCTTGCCTCCCATGTCACAGGCGGCCCGCTCCAGCGCCGCATGGAGCCCAAGCGCCACGGCACCGGCTGCAACGCGCTCTTCTTCGACGGCCACTGCGCCTCGGTCTCCTCCACAGACAGCAAAGAACTCGGCCGCTGGGACGACGGCCTCACCCTCCGCAGGTGAGCGGACCCGGCCCCCGTTCCGCCGAGCGCGTGGTGCTCAGACGATCTCGATGCGCCGACGCAGCGACTCCCCCACAGACGGGCGACCGAGTGCCGCTCGCAGTCCTTCCTGCATCCGAAGCACCAGCGAGAAGAGCAGCGGCACCACAACCAGCGTAAAGATCGTCGACACCACCAGCCCGCCCAGCACCACCGCCCCGAGCCCGCGGTACATCTCCGAACCCGCGCCCGGCGAGATCACCAGCGGCAGCATCCCGCCCACCGTCGTCGCCGTTGTCATGAAAATCGGGCGCACCCGCGACTTCACGGCCGTCACGATCGCGTCCGTCGCGGCCAGCGGCTTCTCGCCGAACGACTCGTTGCCGCGCATGAAGTTCAGCGATTGCTCCACGATCAGGATCGCGTTGTTCACCACGGTGCCGATCAGGATCACGAACCCCAGCATCGTCAGCACATCGAGCTGCTGCGGCGCCATCGTCGGATTCGACATCGTCCAGTCGTGCACCAGCCGCAGCCCGAGGAACCCGCCCACGGTCGCCAGCGGCACGGACAGCATGATCACCAGCGGGTAGATGAACGACTCGAACAGCGCGCACATCACCAGATACGTGACGACCAGCGCCCACACCAGTCGGGCATAGCCGATCTCCGGATTCGTCGCGGCGGTCCAGAATCCGACCGCCACGATCGCGGTCCCCGCCAGCACACCGACCACGCCCAGCATGGTCGGCCCCGGCGCCCGACGCAGCCCGCGAAACGCCGCGAGCAGCGCGACGCCCAGCCCCGCCGCCATCGCGATACCAGCACCCCAGCCCGCCACCTTTGTGGATCCTGCTTCGGTCTCCGTCCCGACCGTGCCGAGCATCTCTCGACGCACGTCGTCGAGCTTCGCGGCCGTGCCCTCGAGCCTCACCCGCATCGTGCTATCGATCAGCCCGGCCAGACGCGCCGGCTCGATGACGTTCTTCCGGATCTCATCCATCACCGACTCGATCGCCGCACCGGGCTTCGGGCTCACCTGGATCGTCACGCTCGGGAGCTCCTCGATCCGGCGCACCTCCTGCTGCGCCGTTGCCGGCGTGACGTCGATCACCGAATCCAACGGAACGATCCGCCCCGATGGCGTCGCCACCGGGACAAACGCCATCTGTTCCTTGTGGTCGAGCCGCCCTCCCTGCGGCAGGATCACCATGTCGACCGCCTGCCCTTCCAGCAGGAAGTCGCCGATGAACGCCCCGTCCACCAGCCCTCGCACCGCAACGCCGACATCACGCGTGTTCATCCCGAGCTCGCGCCCCGTGCGATTCACACGGACCCGCCACTCCGGCTGCGTGATGGAGAAGTTCGCGGGGTTCGCCCGCACGTTGCCGAACCCGAATGTCGCGCCGGATACACCGAACATCATCTTTGCGGCCGCCACAACTCGGTCGATCCTCGGCCCGGATATCTCCAGATCGATCGTGTTGCCGCCGCCCAGACCGCCGCCGAAGAGCGAGGTCTGCCGTGCGCCGCCGTAGGCGTCCGGGATCGTCTGCATCGAGTTCGTGAGCAGCTGCCCGATCGGGATGACGACCTGCTCGTCCATGCTCGTTGCACCGACAAACATCGTCCCGCCGAACGCGCCGATGAAGAAGTTCTCCACCCCCACCGGCTCGAATGGCGGGGTCGGATCGTTTGGACCCCACGCCCGCGAGATCGGCGGCAATGCCTGGCGCGCCGCGGGCTTGCTCGTATCAACACCGGTGTACGGCCCGATCTGCGCCTCGATTGTCTCCGCGATCCGCGTCTGCTCCTCCACCGAAAGCCCCGGAGGAATCAGCAGGCCGCCGAACACAAGATTCCTATTGCCCGCAGGCAGGTAATCCAGTGGCGGCATCAGCCGCATCGAGCCGACCAATGACAGCACGACGAGCCCAGCGACGATCGCGGGCGCAACCGACCACGCCCGCCACCCCGTGATCACCCAGCGGATCGCGCCACCCGCACACTCGGTCACGAACGCCCCAACCCGCACCAATCCGAACAAGTCTGATGCGGCCCGTCCGATGGCGGTCCGCTCGCTGCCGTGCGGCTTCAAGAGCCTCGAGCACCACGCGGGAATCACCGTGATCGAAACGAACAGCGAGATCGCGACGGCCGCCGCGATCGCAAGCGAGATGTCCCGGAAGAGCTGGCCCGCCTCCTCTTTGATCGTCAGCACGGGAATGAACACGACCAGCGTCGTGAGCGTCGAGGCGAGCACCGCGCCCCAGACCTCCTTCGCACCGCGATATGCCGCCACCATCGGGGCATCCCCCATGCGGCGGCGTCGATCGATGTTCTCCAGCACGACGACCGAGTTGTCCACCACCATGCCCGTCGCGAACGCAAGGCCCGCGAGTGAGATCACGTTGAGCGTTCGCCCGAGCCCGACCATGACCAGGAACGTGCCCATCACCGAGATCGGGATCGCGAGCGCAATCGCCGCTGTCGACCGCAGCGAGCGCAGGAAAAGGACGAGCACGATCGCTGCCAGCGAACCGCCCATCCACAGGTTCGATGTCACCAGCCCGACCGCCGCATCGATGTACGTGGTCTCGTCATAGACCTGACGCATCCGCAGCGCGGGCCCGTACGCCGGATCGAGATTGGGCAAGACCTCCGTCCGCACCTCTTCGAGCCGCTCGCGCAGCTCCGCCATCACCTCGACGACGTTCGCGTTCGTCTGGCGGATCACATTCATCGCCAGGCACGGGTGCCCGAGCGACCGCACGAACCCTCGCGCCTTGCGATTGCTGATCTCGACCGTGCCGATGTCGCGGACGTAGACCGGCTTCTGGTCCCTGTACGCGACGACGGTCTCCATCACGTCCGACGCTCTGGAGAACTGCCCGGTCACGCGGATGCGATAGTCCCGCTTGCCCTCGGCGATCGTTCCCGCCGAGATGTTTCGATTCTCGTTGTTGAGGGCCTGCACGACCTCGATCGGCGAGATCGACCGCTGCGCGAGCGCGGTCGGATCGATGAGCACCTGCACCTCACGCTCGCGCCCACCATAGATATTCACCTCGGCGACGCCGCCGATCCGCTCGAGAAACGGCTTCACCTCGCGATCGAGCCGGTCATAGAGCGTCGTGATGTCAAAGTCGGTCGTTGCATCCAGCTTGGTCGGATCGACGTCGATGATGATCCACGCGATCGCGTTCTCCGCCGCGCCCTCGGCGGACTTCACCGTCGGTTCATCCACCTCGTCGGGATAGGCCGGCACCTGGCGGAGCGCGTCGGAGACCTCCTGGAGCGCTCGCGTCACGTTCGAGCCGATGTAGAACTCGAGCTCGATGGTTGACGTCCCCTCCTGCGAGACCGACGTCATCTTGCGCAGGAACTTGACGTTCTTCAGCCGCTCTTCTTGCTCCTTCGTGATCTCGTCGACGATCTCTTGCGGGCTCCGGCCGGGCCAACTCGTCGTAATCGTCACGATCGGCTTGTCGACCGTGGGCGTCAGCTGGATCGGGATGCGCCCGACGCTGATCAGCCCGAAAAGCACCACCAGAATAACGCCCACCGCCACACTCACCGGCCGCCGAATCGAGAGCGAGATCGCATCCACAGATCAGTTCCCTCCCCGCCGCTCGCCCGCGTCCGCGCCCTGCGCTCCGGCGGGCGCCCCGCCCGTTGACTCCAGCACGTTCAGGGGCTGCGTCGGGAATAGGCGCTCATTCCCCTTGACGACGAGCATCGCGCCATCGCGCAGCATCGACGACCGCACCGCGACCCGCTCGCGCGACGCGAAGAGCCGCTCGATCCGGGCCACCATCGCCTGCCCCCCCGCGTCGAAATAGACATACTCGCCCGCGTCGTCCCGCAGGATCGCATCCTTGTGGACCGTCAGGAGCCGCTCGACCCGTCCCACCGGCACCGATCCGATCACCGACATACCCGGGCGCAGGAGCCCCTCGGAGTTGTCGAGCGCGACGCGCACCGGGAACAGGCGCGAGAGCCGGTCCGCATCCGGCACAACCTGCGTGATCTTTGCCTCGATCTCGTGCCCGACCGACGGCACGAGCACCCGGACTGTGGCGTCGGCCTCGCCGAGCCGCTTCACGACGACCTCGGGAACGTCAAGCCGGGCCTCGATCTGGTCGAGCGACACAAGCTCAACCAGGCCCCCGCCCTTCTCCACCCACTGCCCCCGCTCCGTCCGCTTCATGACCACTCGCCCATCGAACGGCGCGTGGATTGTCATCTTCCCCAGCCGATCCTTCGCTCGCGCCAAGAGCGCCTCGTCCGCGTGCAGCGCGCCCCGCGTCTGCGCCAGCCGCGCCTCCGCGAGTTCCACGCCCCACTCCGCGTCCTCCAGCTCCACGCCCGATGCCGATGCCCGCTCGACCAGTTCGCGCACCCGCCCGAGATCACGCTCGCGCTGACGCAACAACGTCTCCCGTTCAGCGATCTCGCCCTTCCTCGCCTCCACGTCCGCGGCCGCCTGGTCAACCTCGATCCGCGCGACCACATCGTCCAGCCGCGCAATCACCTGTCCCAGTTCCACGCGATCGCCGTCGTTTACCGCCAGCTCGATCACCAGACCCGGCTCCTCCGCCGCCAGAACGCTTCGACGCAACGAGCGGATCTCGCCCGTGACCTCGCGCCACAGCTCGACCTGTTCCAGCTTCGCCGCATCGAGCGACACATTCGCCGGTGGCGGCCCTCCCGAGGGCTGCGCCAACACGGGCCCGCCGACGAGACAGAGACTCGCGATCACACCAGCTGTCATCCACATCCGTCCCGACACTCTCCGTTGACGTGACACTCGCGGCTCCGATTCTCTTGAAGGAAGGCCCCACACTCGTCGCGGAGCCGGATGGCCCCGAAAGACCATTGCCGATCGATCAACCCAGGGGCGAAGCATATTACGGCAACGGGAGCTTCCAACTCGCAAGGAGCGACTCCGGATTCACATCTCCGGAATGAGCCGATCCATCCAGACTCACAAAGTTGCTCCGGCGACGAAGATGGACACGCCCGAGCCGCTCGTCCACGTGGGCCGGCTGACGAAAGTCGATCATGCTCGCCGTCCGCGTCGCAGGTGGCGAACCAGCCACCGGAGGCGCAACCCTCGAATCGATCAGGAGCGGCCCGGATCTTGCGCTATCCGCCAGATCGAGACGTATATGCGCCTGCTCCAGGTCATAGTGATCGGGATCCGCCGATCGCAAGGGATCGGTGGTATCCCTTGCGTGCCCTGTGGCGTTGATCGCGTAGGACCGGGTCATCGCCACGCCCGAAGCCGCACGCGTCGACGGACACACAAGCACCGTCGCCTCGCCGTACAACTCCGCACCCGCTCCGGCACGGCCCGCGCCCTCCAGCACCACCAGCGCCCAGTTCGGCGTCGCACCGTATGGCACGCCGATCGCCGGTGAGTACCCGCGCTGCTCGTCCGCGTACACGCGGCACAGCACCCCCGCCTGACGCAGATTCGACATGCACACCGCGCTCCGGCCCGTCTCACGCGCCGCCCCGAGCGTCGGCACCAGCACACCGATCAGGAGCGCCATCACCGCAATGACAACCAGCGTCTCGACAAGCGTGAAGCCGCGCACCCGCATGACATTGAAGTACCGGGAATCGCACCCGAAGGGAGCACGCACGAGCAATCCTTCGCAAAAAAGAAGCGGGGCGGACCGATCGGCCCGCCCCGCGGAAGCTTCGTCGGACAATCGGCTCAGCTAATCCGCGACAGCGGGGTCAGCAGGCCCAGCGGTGCGCCACTCTGCGAGTAGCCGCCGCCGAGGAACAGGTCGTAGTGCGTCAACTCCACGCCGAACTGCGTCGGAGCGGTGAGCTCGATGGAGAAGTAGTTCTGATTGTTCGGGCGGCTGAGGATCTCGGAGCGCTCGTGCAGGTTGACCTGCGCGAAGTCCTGGGCCGTCAGCGGCACGACAAACTGCGAGACCTCGCCGGTTGTGAACAGCAGACGCACGGTCACGCTGGTCGCTGCCGACGCGGGGTTGTAGAACGAGAGCGTCTCGAAGTAGTTGATGCCCGCCGATGCCTTGTTGATGAAGGCATCGCCGAAGAAGTACTTCGTGCCCACTTCCGTGACGGCCGCCGTCGCGTTCGCCTCGCCGCGCTGATACTCCGCCGCGAGCAGCACCACCGGCTTGCTGGAGCGATACGTCAGCCCGATCGGCTGGTCCGCGACCAGACCGAGCAACTCCGCGGACAGCACGATCGAGCCGAAGGCCGGCAGATCGACGGTCCTTGAGAGATTGGGCAGCGACGCGTTCACATACTTGCCCGTGATCGTGATCGTCGTGGGCAAGAATCCCGGGTTGTAGAACGCGACCTCGGATGTCACGCCCGCACCATATGAGAGCGAAGGAATCGCGCCGACGGTCGAGCCTCCGTTCGAATCGCCGAGCACGCCGTACGCGCCCCCTCGGGCCACGTCGTAGTGCGTCAGTCCGGCGACGATACCGATGAACGCACCGGCGTTGGCGCTGTCGGCGGGCGCCGAGGTCAGCGTCACACCGAACGTGCCCACGGGCAACGCGGTGGTTGAACTGATGTTCCAGCCGCCGCGTCGATCGGCCGCGATCGTGCGAGTCAGCACGACCGTGCCGCTCGATGTGTGCGCCGTCAGCGTCACCACCACGTCGAACGAATTAGGGTTGTAAACTGTCAGCGCATCCGCCACGTTGCCCGGGTTACGCTCGACGCGGGCGAAAGCCCATGTCGCGCTCGGCGCATCGGTAAACGAATCGCCCGTGCTCTGGTCAAAGTCGTAGTGCGCCAGCGTCGCGCCGAGCGGTCCGCTCGACTCGATCACGATCGAATAGGGGACGCCCTTGCGGACACCAGCCGCCGAGAGTGCGCCGTTGCTGACGGTCACGCCGCCGCGGCGTCCCGCTGCGATCGATCCGGTGCGCACGATGGTCTCGGCGCCGTCGTTGTACCGGAGCGTGACGCTGTACGTCACGGTCTCGGTGCCGCCGTTGGAAACCGAAACAACCTCGCGCACCTTGTTGCTCGAGAAGCCCTCGGGGTAGTAGAGGACGTACGTCTCGGGAGCCGTATCGATCTTGAGGGTGTACGCCCCTGTGCCGACGCCGATGCCGTCCACGATGATCCAGAACTGCTGGCCGGCCGTGACCGCCGAGCGCGGGATCGTGATGTTCGACGCCACGCCGGGAAGGCCGCCGGCATCGAACGCGACGACGGAGCCCGGGAGCTCGTTTGCCGCGTCGAGCACCGTCAGGGAAAGCGACAGACGCGAACCGCTCGGCGTGATCAACTGGATGTAGATCTCGCCCTTGGCCGGTGCCGTGAACGTGTAGAGATCCCGCTCGTTCGCGACGGAGATCGATGATGTGACCGTCGAGTCGCCGCGGCCGTCAAGCGTGACCACATTCGGGTTCTCGAAGTCGACGATGCTCGGGTCGTCCGGGGGCGGCGCGACGCCGCCGGGACCGTCGAGCGTGAACGCGTACTCACCCGTCGCGACCGTGTTGATGTCCGAGGGTGTGATCGCCGAGATCAGGATGTAGAACCGCTCGCCCGCCGCGCCCACCGGGATATCCAGCGTAACCGTCTCGAGGCCCGTCGACGCCGAAACGTCGAGCCCGGTGATCAGCGTGCGCGTCGAGTCATAGATCCGAACACGGGGGCCGATGCCCGCGGCCGTCCCGCTGTACGGCGTCACCTGGAACGCGATCGTTCCCGCCGCGACGCTGACAAAGGTGAACAGATCCGTGTCGTTCGCCGGCGAGATCCGCGGATTGAGCGGGCTGCCGAACGAGGTGCCGCCCACGCCGCCATCGCCCGTCGTCGCCGAGAGCGTGAAGGACGTTGCCAGATCAAACTCGCCGATGTTCGCGTGATCGTCGATCGCCGGCGCGTTCAGGTCGATCGTGTAGGAACCGGTCAACGCCGTCGGTCCGGCGCTCGGCGACGCATCGACCAGGATGTAGTAGATCGAACCCCGGACCACGTCGAACGAAACATCCGTCGGATTCAGGTCCTGATTGCTCGCAATCATCGCGAACGAACTATCGAAGATCCGCACACGCTGCAGCAGGGCGCTCGATGTCGGCACCGAGACGTTCACCGTCGCGTTGCCGCCGGCCGGAGCCGTGAAGAAGAAGAGGTCCGAGTCGCCCTCCAGCTCGATGGTTCCCGAGCTGTCGCCGGCGCCCGTCGAAGAGTCCGCCACGATCACCGTCGCGAGCGGGAACTGGTCCACATCCGCGTGGTCGTCGGAGGGTGCAAATTCGATCTCGGCGATGTAGTTGCCAAAGTCCAGATTTCCGTCCAGGCCCCGCACCACAAAGTAATACGTGTTGTACGTGTTGCCAGTCAGACCGCTCGTGCGCGGGCTGTTGACGCCGATGGTGAGCTGCGAGTCCAGCGAGCCCCCGACGTCGTTGTTGTAGCCGATCCGGTGGAGCACCGGATTGCCCAGCGCGTCCTCCGCGACCTCGTAGATCTCGAGCGTCGGATTCAGTGTCCCCGACTGCGAGGTCACGCGGAACGTGAAGTCCTGGCTCGTGAACGCCTCGAACTTGAAGATGTCCGTGTCGCCCGCGACCTCGATCGCGCTGCTCACCGAGCCACCGCCCAGGAAGTCCTGCAGCGGGAAGTCCGACGCATTCGCGAAGTCGGGCAGATTCGCGTGATCGTCGACATACGCGATGTTCGAGATCGACAGGGTGTACCCACCCGTGTTGACGCTGTCCTGGAAGACCTGAACATCGTACAGCGCGCCATTCGCGACCGGGACCGTGATGGAGATCGCGCCCGTGCTCGTCGCACGCCCCTCGGCAATCAGCGTCCCGTCCTCGCCGTACACCTCGACGCGCGGCACGACCTGATTCCCGATCTCGCTCGTCCGCTGCACAGTGATCAGCGCATCGCCCGTGTTCGTCGCCCGGAACACGAACAGGTCCGCGTCGCCGGTCGTGTTGATCACGCCGCCGATGCTGCCCGTCCCCGTCGCGGCATCCATCGGGATGACCGTGTTGTAGATCGGACGCCCGAGGCCATTGATCGTGCCCGTCACATCGGGATGGTCGTCGTCGAGCGAGGCGAAGATGGTGGGCGCGTTCTGCGGGTTGCCCGAGCCGTTGAGCAGCAGCTCATAGGTTCCCGCCACGTGGCGCCAATCGATCTCGCTCTCCGCCGCGAGCACCCGCTCGCTCGCGTCTCCCGATGATCCGTCCTTGTAACGCTGGCCGTTCTCGACCTGGATGAAGTATGTCTCGCCCTCTTCGACCGTGAAGAGCACCCGCGCATCGCGACGGTTGAACGTGAAGTTGGCGAACGGGTTCGCCCCCGTCCCGTCCAGCGGCTGCAGCGTGCCAACGAACTCGACGCCGATGTCGCTCTCGCCCGCCACGGCCGTGTTGTCGTTGTTGAACGCGATCTGCTCGAAGTCGTTGTTGAAGATCCGCAGCGCGCTGTCCAGCAAGCTGTTGTAGTACTCGAAGAACATCTCGCCCGAGCCGCCCGAGGGAGGATCCGCCGGGTCCGGGAAGACCGCCTCATCGAAGTAGTCCGTCCACTCGATGTAGTGCGAGTTGGCGAGCGATGTGGTGTTGATCCGGACCTCGAAGGTGCCCGAGTAAGGCGCGGTGAACTCGTAGATGTCCACATCGTCAAAGTCGTGCAGAGAAGGCAGACGAGTCTGCCGGTACTCGGTGATCCAGAAGCCGTTCTCGATCGTGTCGTCGGTGATGATCTTGTCGCCATAGAGACTCAGCTCGGAGGCGACGATGATCGGGAACGCGTTGAGCGTGGCGTTCAGGAACCGCGCATCGCCGGTGCCGTTGTTCGGGCCGACCCCGACCGCGCCGCTGAACTGCTCCTCGTCGCCGAACTCAAAGTCGCGCGTCGTCGCGGTGCCCGCCGGCACGTCGTACCGATATTCCTTGCCAACCTCGTCGTGAGCGTCAACCTCGACGACAACCGAGTACTCGCCAACGCCGTTGCCCGACACCACGATGTAGTAGGGCTGTCCCGCCCACACCGAGATGCCCGTGACCGTGTCCTCGCCCGCAAGCGGCGCCAGAATGTCGAGCACGCCGGGATCGTTCTGCGCCGGATCCAGCATCCCCGACAGGCCCATGTCGGGCACGGTGATGTTGCTGTTGTCGTAGAGCAGCACGAACCCGTCGTTGAAGGAGTTCGGATCCGGGTCGTACTCGCTCGGATCGAACCGATAGACCTGCATCGCCGTGTTCAAAAAGCCGGGGCCGGGGCTGACGACAATCTGCATCCGCGTCGCCGTGCGCAGCGCGATCGGGTTCCCGTCCGCGTCCACGTCCTCCAGCCAGATCGTCTCGTCGTCAAAGTCCGTCTCGCCCTCGTAGATCCCGAGCATGCTCTTGGGCGGCGTAAACACAAACACATCAGTGTCACCCGTCGTCGCGATCCGGCCGTTCGCCGCTGCGGAGACCTTCATCTCGATCGTCGGAAGAGCCTCGTAGGGAGCGCCGAACCGAAGCGGCGTCGCGTTCAGCCAGTCACCAAGGTCCGCGTGGTCGTCGACGCCGTCAACCGGCGCGATCGTCGCGTTCGCCGCGATGAAAATGTTGTACGTCGTGCCCGCGACCGGTGGCGGGGACGAGAACCCGTCGAAGAGCAGGAAGTACGACACGCCGCCCGTCAGGTTGATTGAGATCTGCGAATTCGGGCCTGAGAAGTTGTCGTTGAACGCGAGTTGGGTGCCCGCGCTGTTGAAGAGGCGGATGGCGGGGTCCGCCACCGGCGTGAATCCGACGCCGAGCGCCTGGATGATGGTGCGGCCGGAAGCCGCGGGCGTGAACTCGTACACGCGGCTCTGCGCGATGAGCGCGCCGCCGCCGCTGCCCTGCCGGGTCACGGGATCGATGGAGATCTCGATTGGCGACGACTGCAGACGAACCGTGTACGCGCCGGTCGCCGGGCGGCCGGACTGGAACTCGTCGCTCCGGATTCGAACAAAGAAGGTCTGATCGGGCGACGTCTTGAACCACAACGCGGCGTTGCTGTCAACGCCGGTGTTGCTATCGAGCTTCAGCAGCGTGCCCTGAGCGTTGTAGACCTCGATCCGGGTGTCGAGGGTCGCGGCGTCCGCTTCGGCGCCGATGGCTGTCAGCGAGTCGAAGACATCGGCGGAGCCGTTGGTGACCTTGTACACGAAGTCCGCGCCGCGACGCGTCACGGTGCCGTTTGTGCTGACGATCGTGCCGTTCGACGTCGGCGTGATCGAGCCGGACTGGTTGTCCACACGCAGCGTGTAGTTGCCCGTCGTGGACCCCTCCTGCCGCACGCGAACGTAATAGGTCTCCCCAGCCGTCGCGATAAACCCGACCCACGCGTCCGAGATCGTGCCCGCGCTGGTTGTCCCGTTGTTTGTGGCCGCGAGCGTGACGCCGTTCGCGCCGGTCGCCGGAACCGCGAACCCGGGCGTCACCGTGCTCTCGACATAGACGTCGAGCTTGGTGTTGAGGGTGCTGCCGGCGGAGGTCAGCGCGTCGGCGAGGACGGTGACGAAATCGGAGGTCGCCGTCGTGAAGCTGAACCATCCCTCGTCGTTGACGTCGTCGATCGTGTCGGCCTGGTTGGCGACCCCGCCACCCCCGAACGTCAGCGCGACCGCAGTCGTCGTATCGGGGAAGGCCAGTAGCTGGCGGCTCTCGAGCGCGTCGAAGAGCGACGACGCGCCGGCGCGTGTCGCCAACGCCTCACTCGCGCTGGTCGCGCTCTTGCCAGAGAATCGACGACCAATCGCTGACCGGATTCTGCGAAGACTCATGCCCGGCTCCATCTGCCTCGCGGCGACCCGCCCGCCCTGCCCAAAGGAAGCGACACCCAGCACGGCCCTACGCCCCACAACGGCCACACTGTGCATCGAGACCGGCGCTCCAAAGCTCCTGCGTGGCTCCCCTTGCGAGAGCCAGCTCCGAAGGCCACGCCGCTGACCCTGCCGCCAGCGGACCCCCCCAGCATACCACACCCCACACCCCGTCGTCCAGCCGTTCCTGCCTCAATCCAAATCCCGGCACCCAAGACCCGAACCCCCCGGCCAACGCCGAAGGCCCAACTCCCGAGTTCCAAGACCAGAGATCGAAGGCCAACCAGCCGCGTCGGCACCCCGCCCCACCCCTCTTCCACACCACTTGATTCGAGTCAGAACTTTCGAAGGTTGCTCCCCGGCACAGAAAACCCGGCCATCACCCCGACATCGCGAATCGAACCGCGCCCTCAGCCAGAATGTCCGCCGCGTCGTACACCGGAACCCCCGCGTTCTCAGGGGTCACCAGCAGCGGCGCCTCGCTGCATCCCAGAATGACCCCCTCGCACCCCCGCTCCGCCAGGTGCCCGATGATCCCCAGCACAGCACGCTGAGACTCCAGCCGGAACTTTCCGTAGATCAACTCGCCGAAGATGATCTCATCCAGCATGTCCGCCTCGTTCGGCTCAGGAGGCAACACCTGGATGCCGCGGATCGCCAGATGCGTCTGGTACGTCGAGCCATACGTCACCATCTTGGTCCCGATAAGCCCGACCTTTTTCCTACCATCACGCTCCACCTCACGGGCAACCAGATCCGTCATGGTGATCCAGGGGATCGGCGAACCCACCTCCGCAAGGTGCACCCCGTGCTGCACAGCGTTGTCCGGCGTCAGGCAAAATTGTGCCCCGCACCCCGCCAGAATGTCCGACGATCGCCGCAGCAGGTACCCCACCGCGTGCCAGTCATCCGCGCGGATCGCATCTATATAGTTCGCCAATGGCTCGTTGTGCATCGACACCCGAGGGTGCTCGTGGGGCGGCAACAACTTCGATGCCTGACGCGAGATCGCCCGCACCGCCAGCGCCGCCCCCTCAGGACTCACCGCCACAATCCCGATGTGCTTTGTCGTCACGCCAGACCCCTTGCCCCATCGCCGGGGCGGACGATCATGCTCGCCGCACGCAGATCGCCACCGTTACGCGCCAAGCGTAGTCGATTTCCGGGGCACCCGAGAAGCATGCCCGCTACATTCTCCGACGTGGAGCACCCCGATCGCACCACTGCCGCGCCCTCGCCCTCGCTGAACCATCCACAGCCGATCCACACGCCACGCTGCCTCTCCTGCGGCTACGACCTCTCCGGCCTCCCGGAGACCGGCGTCTGTCCCGAGTGTGCCGCCCCGATCGAACGCTCCCTGCGCGGCAACCTCCTCCGCTTCGCCTCTCCCGCCTATCTCAAGACCCTCCGCACCGGCGCAACCCTCGCCCTGGTTGCGTCGATCCTCTACACCTTCGATTGGATCCCCCGCCTCGCGCTCGGCGCTCTCTTGCTCTGGCTCCGCGTGGACCTCACCGAAGCCCTCGGCGCCGCGTTCAACATCTCGGCCCTCGCGGCCATGCTCTTCGGCTGGTGGATGCTCTCAACGCCCGATCCCGCCTTCATCGGTGCGGACGACTCGCGAAACTGGCGCGTCCGCCTCCGCTGGCTCCTCCCCGTCGCAGCGACAGTCATCCTCTGCAACGCCATCGCTCGCTTCGTCTTCGCCGGGCCGCTCGCCACATCGATCACGCTCGGCTCTGGCCGCGGCTCCCTCTCGCTCTCCTACGCCGAGCTCCTCACCTGGCTCTCCCGCGTGCTCCATGCCCTCGTCATCTTCGCGGGACTCAAGTACATCAGCTCGCTCGCCCTCCGCGTGCCGAGCGTCAAGCTCCGCAAGGGAGCCATCGATGCCGCGACCATGATCGGCATCCTCATCACGCTCCTCGTGCTCATGATCATCTTCGGCATCGGAGGCCGCATCGTCGGCTTCCTCTACGTCGTCGTCGGCACGCTCGGATTGAGCGCGGTCATCGTCCTCCTGCTCTGGATCTTCCATTATTTCACGGTGCTCGGCCGACTCCGCGCCGATCTCTCACGCTCGCTCGCTGTCGCCGAATCGATCGCGCTCGCCGATCTCGCGCGGAATCAGCTCGCTCCCGCCGACTCGATCCATCCCCCACCGATCACCCAGTCCGGATCCGACGCGTCATAGAGCACAACCGCCTGCCCCGGCGCGACCGCCCGCTGCCCCTCATCGAACACCACCTCGAACCGCCCGCTGCGCCCCGAGTGCGTCTGACCCGCATCTCCCTCGCCCGCGCCGATCACACGAGCCCGCGCCCCGACCGCCCGTCCGTTCGATCGGTACCGCGCCAGGCACGCGAACCACTCCCCCTCACGCGGCTCATCCCACAGCCAGTTCGCCTCACCCGCCACCACCGACCCGATCTCGAGTCGCTCCGGCGGCCCGATCCGCACCGTGTTCGTCGCCGCGTCGCGCTCCAGCACATACGCCGGCGTCCCGAGCGCAAGCTTCACACCCCGGCGCTGCCCCACCGTGAACCGATGCTGCCCGCCGTGCGTCCCGACCACCTCGCCCCGCTCGTCCACGATCGGGCCCGGGCGCGCCTGCTCCGGCGCGACACGCTCCACCAGCCCCGCGTAGTCGTTGTCCGGGACGAAGCAGATCTCCTGCGAGTCCGGCTTGTCGAACACGGGTAGACCCATCTCGCGGGCCAGGTCGCGCACGCGCGGCTTCTCCATCTCGCCAATCGGCAGCAGCATCGACGCCAATCGCGAGCGCGGCGCGCCGAAGAGCACGTAACTCTGATCCTTCCCGTGATCGACGCCGCGCATGAGCCGTGCGTCCGCACCCGTGCGATCGATCCGTGCGTAGTGCCCTGAAGCAACGTGCGTCGCGCCAATCTGCACCGCGTACTCGTGCAGCTTGCCGAACTTCAGCCAGTCATTGCAGCGCACGCACGGGTTCGGCGTCCGCCCCTTCACATACTCATCCACGAAGTACGAGATCACCCGCCCGAAGTCGCGCTTGAAGTTCACCACGTAGAAAGGAATGCCCAGCTCCGCCGCGACCTGGCGGGCATCCGCCGCGTCATTGATCGAGCAGCACCCCTGATGCCCGACCTTCACCCCTCCACCAGCCCCATTCCCAGCCGCGCACCCGTCGCCCTCATCCCGCGACAGTGTCTCCAGCGTCTCGCCCGGCGAGCCCAGGCGCATGAAGCACCCGACCACGTCGTACCCCGCGCGCAGCAACAACGCCGCCGCAACGGACGAATCCACGCCTCCCGACATCGCCAGAAGCACCTTGTCACGCGCTGTGGTCACGCACCATTCTAAGTCTGCCGGCTCGAACGCCCCTCGTCGCTCCGGGGCGTCGCCCGACCTGGCGAGTTCCCCGTCCGCCCCGGCCTCGCTCCCTGATACGCCCCGTTCGGGATCGCCTCCGGCGCCCTGAACCGCTCCCGCTCCCGCCTCTCACGCTCGATCCGTCGCTTCTCGCGCTCGACCGATTCATCCCCATACCGCACCGCCCACAGCATCATCATCCCGATCTGGGCCAGCCCGATCAGCATGAAGACCCATGCCGCCAGCCACACCATCGCTGCCATCACCACAAACAATCCCGATCCGATACCCGTGGCGCCGAGCGATGCCATCCACATCGCGAATCCGCTGATCGCAAAGGCGAGCACCATCAGCCCCGCCGACGCCCTCGTCCGCCACGCAACCCGCTCTTCCGCGCCTGACAACGCAAGATTCGCCGCCGCCAGCGCGAGCGGCACATACGACGCCGGCCCCCCATACCGAACCCACGGCGCAACCATCTCCCACACACCCGGCAGGAGCCCACGCTGGTTCATCACCTCAACAACCAGCACACACGCAAACCCGGCCGGCACCAGAAGCGCTCCGGCCCGCGCTCCCCAGCGCAGGCAGAACTCGATCGTGCCGGCCGCTCCACCCTTCGGGCCGCCCGGCCGCGCCGAGGTCACGAGCGCCACGCCCGCAACCCATGCCAGCCCGAAACAGACCCCCACCGCGCTCAACCAGAGCGTGCTCGCCTTTCCGAGCCCCATCCCCACATTGACAAGAAACTCGAGCACGGTCAGCCCGACCAGGCCGAGACACCCATACCCGATCGATACCACCGTCGCCCGCGGCGCTTCCAGCAGCTCGGGCGCGATCTCGCTCGTCCCAGAGCGAGGCCGAATCGGGCTCCCGCACTCCGGACACACGCCACCCGGCGAAAGCCCCTTCAGGTTGTAGCCGCAGGTGCCGCACGGCCGATCGTGCTCCAGCACGTTCAGCCCCACACCTTTGGTCCCGAGTCTCGGATTCGGGGTGCTGCGCATCGACGCCAGTGTACCAAGCCGAGGCCCGCTTCAGACCGCCTGAGTCTGACCTCGCGCCGCGTGCACCGCGTTCTCAAACATCAATCGCCCGAGCGTCTTCCGCTGCTTCATGTGATCGTCCAGACGCGTGAAGTAGGGGTGCCGGTTCCACTCCAGAAACCGCTCCGGATGGGGCATCAGCCCGAAGACGCGCCCGGTCGCGTCGCAGATCCCCGCGATCGAGTTCTGCGAGCCGTTCACATTCGTCGCGTACCGAAGCGCCACCATCCCCCCGCTCTCCAGCCGCTCCAGCGTCCCCTCGGCGTCGGTCACAAACCGCCCCTCGCCGTGCGCAATCGGCAGCCGCATCGCGTGCGCCCGGTCCCCATTCTCGGCCGCGCCCGCCAGCCCGCTCGTCCACACACACCTGGAGTCCCGCTCCACCGAGACCTCGAACCACGCGTCGATGAATCTCGCTCCTTCGTTCTCCGTCAACGCGCACGTCTGGCGCGGAGCCCGCTCGCGAGGCCACTCGCCCTCCAGCGGCCCCGGCAGCAGCCCCACCTGTACCAGCACCTGGAACCCGTTGCACACCCCGATGATCGGGCACCCGCGCACCACCGCCTCGCGCAGCGGCTCGTACAACTTCTCGCGAACCAGCGCCGCCATGATCCGACCCGAGGCGATGTCGTCCCCATACGAGAACCCGCCCGGAAACCCGATCAGGTCGTACCCGTCGATCCGCGACGGCTCCCGGATCAACGCATCCAGATGCACCAGTTCCGCCCGCGCGCCCGCCACCTCAAACGCGCGGCAGAGTTCCCCGTCGCAGTTCGTCCCCTGAGCCCGAATGACCAACGCTCGTGCCATAGGCCCGACTGTAGGTTCCCGACCCCATCCCCACCCACGCTCACCACTCCCCGGACAGCACCCGCTCGATCGCGTGTGCCACGCCATCCTCATCATGGCGCAGCGTCTCGCGCCCCGCCGCCGCCTTGACCCGTGGAACCGCGTTCCCCATCGCGACCCCGAGCCCCGCCCCGACGATCATCGACTCGTCGTTCACTTCGTCACCGATCGCAACGATCCGCTCGGGCGCAACGCCCTCCCGCGCCGCCAGCCACGAGAGCGCGGTCCACTTGTTGGCGTCCTTGCTGAAGACCTCCAGGATGTGGTACCGCCGCCCCTCCCCGGTCAACCGCGTGTGCTCGGGCGCAACCACCGCCGGAAAGTTGTGCAGGTGGATGTCATCCCCGAGATGCCCGAGCAGATCCGCGCTGATCGGATCGAGCGTCGAGTCGAGCCCGCAGATGCCGAACCGCACGGTGTGCTCCGGGTGCGCGTCCTCATCCAGCGACCGCGCGTATCGCGCCCGCACATTCATCTCGCGGAACCACCACTCGGTGACGGGATCGATCGGGTGCGTCTGGTATCCCTGCACAACGAGATAGTCGTACCCCGCTTCCACCGGATCCTTCAGCACCAGCACCGCGTGCCCGTGACCGAGCAACCGCTCCACCGCTCGCAGCACCACACGCTGATCGATCGCAAACCGGTGGATCGTCCGACGCGTCGCCGGACACGAGAGGATCGATCCCCCCGCGACGATCACCGGATCCCTCTGCCCGATCACCCCGAGAAACCGCTCGCACTCCGCGAAACCCCGCCCCGTGCAGATCGTCACGCGCATCCCCGCCTCGCGCGCCCGCTCGATCGCCCTCCTGTTCCGCGCCGAGATCGACCCGTCCGGCGAGAGCAGCGTCCCGTCGAGATCGATCGCGATCATGTCGTACCCGCGCGCCGCATCCGGCACGCCGCCCGCCGGGTTCTCAATCGGAACGGCTGTCATGATCTCAGCGTATCCATCCGCTCACCCCCAACAACTCGCCGCCGTCACAACTTCATCTGCCACCAACCGACATCCAGCCACTGATCAAACTTCCGCCCGCACTCGCTGAACGTCCCCACAGATGTGAACCCCGCGCCCTCGTGCAGCCGAACCGATGCCTCGTTCGGCATCGTCACGCCCGCCACCAGCAGGTGGAATCCCGCCGCCCGCGCTCTCGAGACCAACTCCGCGTAGAGAGCCCGCCCGACGCCGGTCCCTTGCACCCGCCGCTCGACATAGATCCCCGTCTCCGCGGTCAGCGCGTACGCCTCGCGCGTCCGCCACACGCCGCACTTGGCGTACCCCGCGAACACGCCATCCACCTCTGCCGTGATCCACGGGTACCGCTCACGCCCTTCGACCCACACCGCACGCCACTGTTCGACGCTGTCGGGCCGGAATCCGAAGTGGATCACCGTGTGCTCGATGTAGTAGTTCGCCAGCGCGCACGCCGGCGCGACATCCCGCTCCTCGAAAGCTCGAATCATCAACTCGCCGCTCATCGCCACGCCCGACTCCTCTCTCACACCTTCCGATCGAGCAACCTGTAACTCACCGCCTCCGACACGTGCTCCGGCAACACCACATCCGACTCGGCAAGATCCGCGATCGTCCGCGACACCCGCCGGATCTTGTCGTACGCCCGTGCCGACAGCCCGAGCTCGGTCATCGCGGTGCCCAGCAGCGTCAACGCCTCCGGCACCAGCGGCGCGATCTGATCGAGCATCTTCCCGCTCAACCTCGAATTCGGCGTCATCGCGCCCTGCCGCGCGATCTGCCTCGCCCGCGCCCGCTCCGCCTGATCCCGCATCTCCGCCGTCCCCGTCCCCGGTGGCCCGCCCCGCACACCACCCGACAACTGCTCCCACTTCACCGCCGGAGCCTCGACGTGGATGTCAATCCGATCCATCAGAGGCCCGGAAACCCGCGCCAAATACCGCTCCATCTCCCAGCGCCCCACATCCCCCACCGGCATGTCTCCCTTCGGCGTCGGATTCATCGCCGCCACCAGCATGAAGCTGGCCGGGAACTTCATCGCTCCGTGCGCTCGCGCGATCGTCACCACATGGTCCTCGAGCGGCTGCCTCAACGTCTCCAGCACCGGCCTCGGAAACTCCGCAAGCTCATCCAGAAAGAGAACGCCGCGATGCGCGAGCGAGATCTCACCCGGTCTCGGGATCACACCCCCGCCCACGATCGCCGGCGACGACGCGGTATGGTGCGGGCACCGCACCGGTCGAATCGATACCAGCCCCTCCGGCCCCGCCGCCTCGTGCAGCTTCCCCGCCGCCGAGTAGATCCGCGTGATGTCGAGCGCCTCCTCCGGCGTCAATCCCGGCAACACACCCGGCAGCGCCTTGGCCATCATGGTCTTGCCGGTCCCCGCCGGCCCGAGCATGAGAAGGTTGTGCGCAACTGTCCGGTACGGGTTTCCTCGTCCGTGCCTGCCACTTGCGCACAATTCGAATAGGTTGTGCGCAACTGTCCGGTGCGGCGCGACGCCCCGGCAGGCACGGTCTCGGCCCAGTTGGCGTGCGTGGTGCCCGAGGATTCGCCGTGGGGCGTTCCTTCGACGCCGACCGCCACCCGGATAGTCACTCGCTCGATCCGCCACGCGGGCCCCCCACTGCCGTTGATCCTGCCGTCGCTGTCACGGGTGAACTTGGCTCCGGACTTCGCGGCGTCGATGTCGATCCGCTTCACGACCGACCTCAGGATCGCCCGCTTCTGCTCGCCCGTCAAGCGCGTCCGCCCGGCCAGCACCGTCTGGACGCTCCTGACCACCCGCTGGGCCAGCGTGGCGTCCACCACCACGGCCTTGGATCTTTGCTCCACCAGATCGGCACGGTGCCGGTCCCGGGCCTGCCGCTCCTTCTGGGACTTGGTCGCGTAGGTCTCCCGGTCGATCTCCTGGTTGGCGCGCATGTCGAGGAGGTTGTCCAGCCGCTTCTCCGTCTTCCGGATCTGTTCCTCGAGGTGCTCGATCTCGCGGGCGACGATCTCCTGCTCGTGGGCGTTGCTGGCCTGCCGCATCAGCCTCTCGACGAACTCCGGTCCTGTGGTCAGCGACGCAAAGGCGTCCCAGACGGCGTCCTCGACCTGCTTCACCTCGAGCCAGGGCAGACCCCGACCGTGGTTCGCGGTGGAGTAGAACCGCTTTCGGCAGTCGCTATCGCCCCCTGCCATGTGCCCGTTGATGTGGAGCAGGCCCGTCAGCATCCTCGGCACGGCCGCTCGGGGCTGCTTGGGCAATCCGTGGATGGCGTCCCACGTCGCCCGGTCGATGATCGCCGGGTGGGCGTCGGGGATGAGGATGGCACTCTTGTTGTTGAGGTCGAGCCGGAAGGAGCGCGTCCCGCGCTCGGCCACCCAGACGTTCGACGCCTGCGTCCCGATGTAGAGCGGGTTCTGGAGGATGCGCCGGATGGTCGTTCCCCCCCACTGCCCGCTGCGAGGGGGCTTCACGCCGCGCTCGTTGAGCATCTTGGCGATCGCCTTCTCGCCGTGGCCTTCCAGCCGCTTCTCGAAGATGAACCGGACCGCTCGGGCCTGTTCCTCGACCACCTGTAAAGTCCCATGCCCCGGCATGCCCTTGAACGGATTGAGGTAGCCGAACGCCGCCGGACCCGAGTTCTTCTTGCCCTGCTTCGCTCTCTCCCGCTTCCCCCGGTGCATGCGTTCCTTGATCCGCTCCGACTCGGCGCGATCGACGAGGCTTTGAATGCCGACCATGAACCTCTCGTCGATGGACCCGAGATCGCGCACCACGCCGTTGACGAGGATCTTGATCTCCCGCTCGCGCAACTCGCGAAGCAGCCCGGCCACTTCGAGTTCGTCTCCACGCGTCAGTCGTGACTGCTCGTAGACCCAGATCGCGTCCGGCTCGGTTTCACGGATGCAGGCAAGCACCTGCTGCAGCACGCGCCGGTCGCTGGACGCACCGGAAGCCGATTCGCTCCCCCGGAACTCCTGCACCGTCGTCCAGCCGTTGCGATCGGCCATCACGCGGTACGCCCGCTCTTGGGCGTCGAGGGACGCGCCCTCGCTGGCCTGCTTCTCGGTACTCACTCGGAAGAGCGCGATGACGCGCATGTGGGGCACTCCTTCATGGGTCGCGGCTTCTGCGCGACCTACCCACACCCTTACCTCGACTCGCTCGCATCAATCAAGGTCGCCGCCAAGGCCACGGGCGGCTCGGTGAGCCATCGCGACACAATGTCCATGACCCGGTCGCAGTCGCCCTTGCGGGCCGCAGCCAGCACCTCGTTCTTGATGACCAGTTCCGCGGTCTCGACCCGCGTCGCCTCGGCCACCAAAGTCCGGGCGAAGAGGTCGGCATCAGGGACGCCCGGCGGGTGGGTGCCGCTCATGGTGCCACCTCCCGCGACCCAGCGACGCACGCATCGGAGTTGTTGCGATTCTGATGTGTCGCATGTATCGCATGTATCGCAGACGCCTCCTGGAGCGTCTCCCACTCCTCTGGCGAGGGCCCCAAGGGGGCCTCGGAGTCGGCCAACGGCGGTGGTGCGATACATGCGACACATTGGCCAGCGAGATTGGTGACGGTGAACAACCGGCGGTTGGCATGGCCGGTGGGCCCTTCCGGCGGGACCACATCGATGCCAATCTCCCGAAGGCCCGGCGCGAGCCGCCGAACCGCTCCGGCGACCCCACGGGGAGACTTGGGCCAATCCTGCGGCACCGGTCCTTCTCCGCGTGCACGGTTCATCGCATCCAGCAGTTCGGCCGCGGTCCCCCGGAATCCACCCTGCTCCGCGATGGTGAAGATCGCGGCACCGACGGGCGAGGCCAGGACCGCGTCCGTCTGCGAGGCCAGACGGTTGCCCGCATACGCCGCCATGAACGTGCCCTTGGCCCAGCCCAGTCCCTCCTCGGCCGCCGTCACCCACGCGGCGAGGTCGGCCATGCGCGGCGCTTCGACGAGGTTCACGTTCGGCAGGTTCCGGATCGCGGAAGAAACGGCGTCGAGCAGGGCACCGAACACGAGCGGGCGAACCCGCTCGAACTCCTGATTGATGTCGCGCAGCTGGCGGCGCTCACGCTTGGAGATGGCCCGAAGGGTGATCGCGATACATCGGTCCACCAAGTCGGGCTGGCTCGCGGGCTCCTCGATCCCGTTGATAACGATGGCGCGCAGCCCATCGAACAGGGCTTCGTCCTCGTCCGTGTAGAGTTTGCGGGTCGAGAAGCCTCCATCGACCGCGAGCACACAGAGGGCGTCCGAGATGTCGGCTTTGAGGCCGCTGACGTTGTTGAGCGCGACAACTCGCGCCCGGCACGCGGAGATGAACAATTCCCGCTCGTTGCGGGGTGGTCGGCGCAGGTCGGGCTTCCGGGGATCGGTCAGCCCGACCGCAAACTTGCAGACGGTGCTCTTGGCACAGCCGTGCTCGCCGCTCACCGAGAGGATGCCGTAGGGACCAATGGGATTGAGCGAGCCGACGAGGAACCCGATGAACAGCACGAACGAGTCGTTGTCGGGCATGTTGACCAGCGGGCGCAGCAGGTCCACCGAGCCGCCGTGCTCGGGGATCGGAAGGGCGGCCATGTTCCCCGTGCGCGCGAACTTCACCGGCACCTGTGTCGCTGGAACGACGGTCCACCCCCTCCCGTCAACGCGTGCGGCTCGGCGCTCCTCGTCCCCGATGTCGATCCACACATCACCCTCGTGCTGCGCGACCCGGACCTCCACGCTGTGCTTCTTGCCCTCGTGGATCGCCTTCCCGACCAGCGTGGCGATGGCGTCACGTACCCCTTGGCTTCCGCACGGCTTCTCGTGCTCCGCGTAGAACTTGTTCCGCAGCCACGCCTCGAAGTAGGAAGACGTGACCTTGTAGTGCTCAAAGTGATCGCCCACGGGAATGGTCACGAACGCCTCGCCGAAGGGTGTGTGGAAGAGTTCCACGCCGTCCGTGTCCATGACCATCTCAACCAGTTGGGCCGCTTGGGTCGGCTTCGCTGCGGCCCCCGGCAATTTGAGCGCCTGCGCCGCCGCCTCGTTGTCCAGTTGCTGGAGGATGTCGGCGCGATTGAGACCGGGCCGCCCCATGCAGACCATGTCGGCGTATCGCTCTCGCGCCGCGGCGTCCGCGAGACGGAACTCGTTCACGACCGCCCCGCCACCGGGAATGGTCGTCACCACATGGAACTTGCCCTTGGCCCCGACGGGAAGAAACCGCATGACAAGTTCGGCGTTGGAGGACTCGCTCATAGCGTGACCCTCCGGAAGGACGTGCGGATCGGAGGGGCAGCATCGATCAGCGCGAGGACGTTCTCTCGCGTTGCGCCAGCGTTCCTCCACGCCCGCGCGTCTTTTGCCGGGGGGACGACGACGCGCACGTCGGGCGAGAGAGGTGCAAGGGCACGGGCGAGCGTCAACGCGCCATCGAGGCCGGGACCGTCGGCGTCGGCGAAGATCACGTGGCTCTTCCACGGACTGCGACGGACGAAGTCCGCGATGAGCCGCACGCCGCCGCGACAACTCGGGCGGCCCACGGCGTCGAAGCCGAGGTCCAGCAGGGCACAGCAGTCGGTCGGACCCTCAGCGATCAAGAGCGCGCCGGTGCCGGTGAGGACATTGGGAACGAACAGCCCTTCCTTCCCGCCACGCTGGGAGAACTTCTTGCCCGAGGAAGCCCGAATCCGGATGCCGCAGATGCCTCCGTCACGGCCCCGCATCGGGAATGCCCAACTGCGACCCGTCCAGCCGATACCAAGACGCTGCATGCTCACGGCACTGACGCCGAGCGAACGCGCGAACCGTTCCATGACGCCAGGCACGACCGCCTCTTGATACGCCTGTGCGATCCGCGCCATCTCCTCGCTCGGCTTGCGGATGGAGATAATGCGACGGATGCGCTGCACCCGGGGCGTCTCATTGGTGAGGCGATGGAGCCACCCTGCTTCGCCCCAACGGGTGGGAGATTCGACTCGCGCACAGATGGCGCTCGCGGGCGTGTCTCCACGGCGGATGAGGCACCAATCTGCGCGATCGCAGATCGGACACGGGCGGTTCCGGCTCACGCGGATGAAGTCGTCGAGGAGCGTCATTGCCTCGCCTCCTTGGCAGCCTCAGAGGTAAGCCAGTCTTGCAACTCGCGAACCGGAATGACGAGTGCACTGTTGATGTAGAGATGAGGGATCCGCTTCTCGGCCACCAATGTCGCCAAGAGACGCTCGCTGATGCCGATGGCCTTCGCGGCCTCGCGGGCGCGAAGGGCGAGGGTGACGCGCGGCTCGGAGTGGTTCGGTTTGGGGTGATCACTCGGCACGGCGCACCTCCTCAGGTGACACCGAACGCAGTGCGTCACAGATCTCCGCGAAGTCGAACCGCAAGGACTTCATACCGACTCGATAGCACGGGATGAGTCCTGATCGGGCCCAACGACGCACGGTATCGGGCTTAATTCCGAGCCGACGGGCGAGTTCGGATGATCCGAGTAGCCGAACGGGCTCACGCTTTTTGTTGGTCGCCATGTAGGACACGGCGCGGATCGGCGGATGTGTGCGCGGATGGCGTTCTAGCAGCGTGGATGCGGACAAAAATCCGCGCGAAATCCGCGGCCTAGATCTCTTCCACCCGCACGACAGACTTTCCGTCTGGTGCGCGCGCCTTTGGCGGCTTGGCAGACTTCCAGGTCATTCGCCGGTATCCGCGTATGTAACGCAACCATGTCTGTGCGGAGGGCAGCGTCTCCTTGCCGTCCTTGGACAGCGGATAGCAAGGGCACTCCTGATCCTTGAGCCAAGCATGAATCGGGAGAAGTGCGTCACCGCCCTCGTTGGCAAGGTGCTCGAACGCGGGGTTCGTGACGATCGCCCATTCCAAAGACTCGCCCGCCGCCCTCATCGTCCGCGACAACTGTTTCGATTTGTCGGGCTGGGTCTTCTTCGCGGCGAGCAGAACTGACTGGTCGCTCTCGCCTACTCCGGCAAGCTGCTTGTCATCATCAGATTGCTCGCCCAGCGTTTGCGACAACCGCTCTGCGGCGTTCAGTTCCGCGATCGCCTGTTCCAGCCAGTCACCGGTCTCCCGAATGCCCCGCAGATCCTCCTCCACCACCAGTCGGGGCTCCCGTAGCCACCATCTCACACGCGCCAGCTGCTCTTGAGTTCTCTGTATCCGCACATCCCACGCGAGAGATGCCTCAGCAGCACCGGGGTTGACGCCGCGATCGATCTTCCGCACTCCACCCAAGGAAATGGCGACGATCGCGTCTTGGCAGTGCCTGTCCGCTTCAACCAGCACGTCCGACAGACGCTGGAGGTAGTCGGAGGGTTCCCGAGGCATCGACCCGTCAAGGAACCTCGTAGCCAACTCCGCCATGGACTTCGTGTCCATCAGAGACACGCACAGCCCGCGTCCGGCTGCATCGAACGCCGCCCGCTGCAGACGAGATTGTTCGGATCGACGCACCGACAACTCCGTGAATGGAGCCCCATCGCCGAGCACCCCCTTCAGCCCGATGAGCGCAAGGCACAGACGCGCCGCAGGTGACAGCCTTTCCAAGTTCTCTATCTCTGCCACCCATACCGATACCGCCGAGAACATCTGCTCGGCAAGACCGGGTGGGAGCTTCGTGGGTGACAGCTCAGGGTCTGGCGAGCCGAGCTCTGGGTCGTCGATCGGAAGTCGGGATCGCCAAGACGTGAGTGCCGCAGCGGCCGCGAGCCCCTCACCCTTCGGCTCCGGGACAATGGGGTGCACAGCGCCGACATCGGCCAAGCCACCGAGGTGATACATCGCGATGGAGCGGAAGTCCTCCTTCGAGAAGAGGCCGAGGTTCTTCTGCTCCATGCTGTGGGGACAGGGCGGCTCAACCCAGTCGTCCGGACGGCGCACGAAGACTCTCCACTCGAAGTTGACGTGCGTTTGCTTATTGATGGCCGCAAGCGATTCAGCCGCCATCGTCTCACGTTCCTGCGCTGGCAGGTCTTTGGACTGGCGGACGATGTCTCGCTCGAGCGCCGCTAGAGCAGCCTTCGCCGCCCGTAGCTCAACCGCCTTGGGGAGCGAGTCGAGGCTGGCTTTCTCGAGTTGCCGGGCCAACGGAACAGGGCACAACCCCTCGATGACCACCTTGTGCCTGCCACGCTTCATGGAAGGATCACGGAGCCGGCCCGTCTTCAGGATCTCTCGCGCGAGTTCCAGTTCTCGGTTGTGAAGTTCCGACTGGCCCTGTCGCCATAGATGGCATAACAGCTGGTATCGCTCAAACGCGTCGCGGAAGGCGTCCGCGAGCCATCGGCGACTGCCCACCAGATCTCGCACCCGAGCCCGTAGCGCTACCAGACGTGCGACATCCTCAGCCTGAGAACCAGACTCGCTCATGCATCCGAGTGTAGAGCAATGCACCCGCGTGCAATGGAGACCGGCCTCGCCGTCAGCGCTGCGGCGGATTGCAGACCGAGCACGGGCCCTTGCCAGCTCCGACTTCGTCAAGCGCCACCGGCGAGTGGCGGCCCTTGAGGTACCGGCACCCGGCCGCGTGGTACTTCGAGCCGCTGGGCGTCACGTACACGGTGACTGGCTCCTCCACTGGCTGGACCGGCAGGTCCGAGACGGGCGTGTTGCCCGGGAACATCCGGTTCAGCATGGTCGCCAGCCGCACCCCCGCGATCGACAACTGGTCTTCAACAACGGGCAGTTTCTCGTCCACGAACGCCTTCGCCAGCGGCTCGTCCGGCTCGAACTCGTCGTAGATCTCGTCCTCAGCCAGCCGGTACGACTCGTTCGCCCAGCCCGCGGGGTTCATGTCCTCGATGTACGACTCGACGTCCTGCGGACGGATGAGACCGTTGAGGTCGGCCGCGAAGCCGTTCCAGTCAGTATGGGAACGATCCATGATCCCTGAGTCCCAGACCGCGTGCATGTTGGTGCGGCGGTTGTAGAACGTCACCTTCAGGTCGTTCCCACCCCGGTCCGCGCCGCGCCCGGCGTGGAGCGGCTGGTGGATGTCGCCGACGAAGTGGCTCAGGAACCGCAGGGCCTCAAGTCGGTCCGAGTCGGGTTTGCTCTTGTCCCCCACAATCGCGGCATACCGCTCGATTCCCTGAACCACATCCCCATTGGAGTTCGCGCGAGTCGCGTCGTACTCGCCCTGACCTTCCACGAAGTTGACGTAGTGGTACGGCGCGATGTGCTTGTACTGGGGCAACCCCCGGGCAACCTCGTCGGGCCAGTACGCCGCGTCCCAAAGCGTGGTGCGCTCCGTCGCCAACAGCCGGTCGATCTCGGCCTTGGCCGCTGGCTCAAGGCGTTGGTACGCGATCCACGCCACGACGTAGTGCCCGTGCTTCCCCCACGCCTGCGCGGTTGAAGCCCAAAGCAGAGACCCGAGACACACAATCGACACCAACAGACGCTTCAGCATGCGACACCTCCCTAGATCAAGGCAGCATGACGCGAGCGGTATTCCTCGTCAAGCCGGACCGCGCGGAGCGCCGGGGGAAGCCCGGGGTGCCCGCCAAGAGTGGACGAATCGCGACGCGTCCGTGCCGACAAAGACTGTGCGTACATCGCGAGCGGTGTCGCGCCCATGTGCTCTCTGCCGTACCAACGCGCGGCTGAGCGCCGACTTGACGGTTCCCAATGGCGTACCGATTTCTTCGCCGATCTGTCTCAGAGTCTGCCGCTCGCCCCTCGTATCAACCGCACGAGGGACGATATTGAGGTGAAGACCCCGCACAATTTGAAGGAGGAGATCGCAGTTGGCATTTCGTTCGGAGACTACCACGCCAACCCAAGGGATTTATTTTGCCGAGTTTCGCTTTTCTGGTATGCTGAACGCAGAAGTTGAGCGGATGGTAATGACGACAGATTCGCATAGACGAGGCTAGTTTCAGGATCTCAATCAGAAAGGACTGGCCATCCTCACGCACCCAAGCATTTACGCTGATCGAACTGCTGGTGGTAATTGCCATCATCATGCTGCTCATTGGAATTCTGATGCGACGGCCTGCGTCCGTCGGCACTTTTCGCTCCATGCACACGATTTGTGGGCTGATTTGATGCATGGAACGGGGTTGAAAGAGCGAATGTCTGGCAGCGTCGTTAGCCGCTGATCGCTCGCCCGATCGATAAAGCCCTTCGCATTCTTCTTGTTGACTAATTGATTCATGCCATACCTGATGTTCCTCGACTTTGGAGTCGAGGCGACTAGGGGCCATTGGGGACTCTCATGCCTGAGTTCCGCATATCCAATGCGTGTGCACGCGGCACGGGCCGCGCATTCACGCTGATCGAGCTGCTGGTGGTCATTCCGATCATCGCGCTGCTGATCGGCATTCTGCTGCCCGCGCTGGGCAAGGCACGAGAGCTCGCCCGTCACTCTGTCTCCGCGACGCTCAGCACGCAGGTCGCCGTCGGGACGTGCGCCTACGAGAACGCTTCCAATAACTTCCCGGCACTATCCGATGAGACTCAAGCGCATCGAGCCAATAAAAAGGGCCACCGTCGCATTCGACTCAACGGCGGCCCGATCGGACAAACTTGTAAAGGACCAGCAGGAGGTGCTGAAAGCCTAGCCCATCGCTCTGCCGAGATAGTACAAAGGACATCGCCTCTCGGCAGTATCGATTCTGTGGAAACCGTAGGAGCGTTCTCGGCCGTTTCAGCCGAGCAATTCAGCGGGGTCGTGCGGTTCAGGCACTCGTAGCCTGCGCCGGGCGGCGGTTGAAAGGGATTCGACCCCTGACAGCCGCCAGATTCATGGTTAGCCGCGACGAAGCGGCTTGGAGTATTCGGCCAACGGCGGCCCGATCGGAGCAGAAAAAGTGAAGCGCAAAGGGAACTCTAACCGCAATCGTGCGGGCGCGATGGGTGCGCGCTCCGCGTTCCTTCTGAAGTCTGCGGGCGAGAAGCGGGAGCCCGTTCCGGCGACTGGCGTTCAGCTGCGCCAGCGGGCCCATCGCCTCGAATCCAAGGACGCGCCTTCTCCCTCGGGAGACGGTCAGAAGAGATGGAAGGTGGCCGCTTGGATTCTGGTACTCCTGCTCGCCTACTTGGTGCTGCGCGTGATCATCAACACCGCCATCGACTTCTACATCGACATCGCGCAGGTTGTGAACTGGGAACCGCCTAAGCGCGATGCCTGATAGAGCCGGATGCCGCCGGACCGATCGCACGCCGAACGACTATCCATCAGGAGCGTCGTGACGGTGCCGCTCACCATACCGCTCCGCGCGTCGAGTATCCTGCCCGCTCGATCGCCCATCGCTGACGAGGACCAACGCCATGACGAAGTTGCCCACCAGCCAAGCGGTAGACGCTGTTCACAAGAGGTTTGGCCAACTCGTCGCGCTGTATCCGAGCGTCACCGGGATTGATGCCCAGAGGCTGTACTCCGACTCACTCGCGGCCGACCAAGCGCTGATCTTCGCGCTCGTGGCTCCCGACGGTCTGGAGCGCACCTTGGGGGCTCTCGTCGATCGGCAGACGGGCACGATCAAGGAGTTACTGCAAGGGCAGGAGCAGCTGCTCGCCCAGTTCCGAGATCAGTCGCAGGCGGCTCAATCCTCCAACGATCCGGTCACGGCCGGTCTCCATAGAGACGGAGCCATGCTGTCGCTCGCGGTCGCGAGGGGAGCGTTCACGACCGCCACGTTGACAAGGAATACGACGCAGTTCATTCTGGCCGTGACTGAGGTCACCTGTGTCGGCGTCGTCGCACTTGTTGAGGCGAGCGATCGGCACTACGACAGCGTGGCCATTAAGCGGTTCCGATCGCTGGCCCTTGGGATGGCTCGCGACGCCACCGATCCATTCGGGTTCGTGGGAAACGCATGGGAGTGCCTCGTCGCGATCGCCGATGTGCTGCGGGCCAGAGTCAACGACGCCAAGCGCGCCGACGACGTGTTCGAGCGGGAGCGGTCGTTCCAGCAGATGACGCATCTCGCCGGCCTGCAGGTCGAACAGCTCACGCTCATCATTCATGCATCGCTCGACGCGAGCACCAAGGACGCATCGGCTCGGGTCGTGTCGATGGAGCAGGCGGTAAGGGCGTGGGAGGCCCGGCTCGAAGAGGCGAACCGACAACTCGGCCGCGGCGCTGGCTGATGTCAGCGACCGAGCGGCGATCGCTTATTGTTGGGTTTTCCACGCGATTCCGTGGAATCAGGTGGCTGCCCATTCGGTCGCGTGGCATGCTTACTGCAGCGAGCGGGATGGAAGTGATCGCGCCACCGGCAGCGTGTGTGTCCCGCTCAAGTTCAACGCGATCCAAAGTCTCGTTAGGCCGAGACGGCTCCATGCTCCCGCTGTCGGGAGGTGGCGAATGTCGTCACGCGTCAAGCAGATGTCGCTCGATCGTTGCACGGCGAGCAGCCCCCCTCCCGCCACGTTGTCCCACGCGCTCGGGGTCCAGCACGGACACTCCGTGCCGACAACGGCCCGCGTCACGCCTCTCGATGGATCGAGTCGAAGGGCCGCTCAGTACATTCGCATGTCCACCGAGCAGCAGACTTACTCGCCTGCTCGGCAACGTGAAGCCATTGAGACGTATGCCCAACAGCACGGGTACGCGATCGTCGCGACATACGAAGATGATGGCCGCAGCGGCCTATCAATCCAAGGGCGATCCGGCCTCATTGCCCTGCTTGACGACATTGCCAATGGGCACGCGGGATACGAGGCGATCCTAGTCTACGACGTGAGTAGGTGGGGACGGTTTCAAGACACGGACGAGTCGGCTTACTACGAGTTCGTGTGTCGCAGAGCGGGCATCCGCGTGGAGTATTGCGTCGAGGCGTTCTGCAACGACGGGACACCCATGGCGGCTGTCGTCAAGGCGCTCAAGCGGATCATGGCCGGTGAGTACAGCCGCGAACTCTCCCACAAGGTCGTAACGTCCAAGCGTCGCATGGCCGAGATGGGCTTCTGGATGGGGGGCAGAACCGGATACGGGTTCCGCCGTCTTCTGGTCGATGCCGACGGCAATCCGAAGCTGGTTCTTGAGGCCGGTCAGCGAAAGTCGATTCAGTCCGAGCACATCAAGCTTTGTCTGGGACCGGAGAGCGAGCAAAAGACAGTTCGATGGATGTACCGCCAAGTCGCTACCAAAGGGCTTGGATACAACCAGATCGCCAGACTGCTCAATACCCGGCGCGTCCCGTGCACGGGCGGCACCAACTGGAACTACCAGCGCGTAAAGAACATTCTGACCAGTGTGCAGTACACAGGCGTGTTCTACTTCGGCCAGAGCACAGCCCGGCTGAGCGCGCCTCAGGTACCCGCTCCGAGGGAGTCATGGCTCCGGATCGATTGGCCACACCTCCGCATCGTGACCGATGCGCTCTACGAACGAGTGCAGCACGTGCTGACCTCAACAAGCCGCGAGATGTCTAACCAGACCGGGCTGGAGTTGCTGCGGGCTCTCTACGCAAAGCGGGGCAGGCTCTCGACGCACATGATCGATCGCGCACCGGGTGTACCCACAGCAGATTGGTACCGAGCACGATTCGGCTCGCTCCGCAAGGCGTACGACCTCGTCGGCTACTACGTCCCCGGCGATGAGGGGCACTGGGAGGGGTTTGGAGCCCGCATTGCGCTCGCCAAGATCCTTCGTGCCACCGTGACAGAGCAACTCCGTGGCCTCGGAGCCACCGTGGATCGTCACGGACAGCGCCTTCTAGTTGTCAACGGGCGGCTGACGCTCCTACCGATGGTCGGTCGGTACGTGCCGATCGATGGCAGGCTGCGCTGCCAGGTGCGCACGGGAGGCAAGTCCGACTGGGTGCTCATCAACACAGTAGAGGCGGGCACCCACCAGCCACTGAAGTACTACCTCGTCCCCGGCTGCCGATGGATCCACACTTTCAGTGCGCCCGATACCGGCCATCCGGAGCGAGTCGCGTCGGACTCGCTTGAGCCGCTAATCCGGATCGTCGCCGACCTCCCCGGGCCGCCCAGCCCGGCTCCCGCATAGTCCGGCTACGTTCCCGGCGACAAAGCGAAGCTTGTACCTGCGGGAGTTGCCTCGTCGATCGGATCGGGTTGGCACCGGCGCATTCAGGGGGCAGTGCTCGACGTTAATGTTCCGAACAATGTCGAACCACATCGCTAGCCACTCCGTCGGCGTGCAGCCGTCATCCGACGGCCTACGGACCCATGTGCTCCTCAACTACCTGCGATGCATCCGTAATTTGTGACAACACCCTCAAAAGGAACCTTCGCAATGGGAGTTCCTGATCCACTGCCCGCGTAGGACTCAGGGGGAACATTCCTACACTCGGTAACTTCGCACTACCCAAGGATGGACCTCGCACAAAAATAGACTCACCACCCGTTAGCGATGGAAACAGCGCGTACGCTCCGCGCGTTGAAATGATGGCGTCGCGGTATGTATGCATCTTGTACAAGTCTGCCCGCTTGTAGGTCTCCTCGATTCTTGCACACGGATCGCCACCACTTAAGGAGTCATCTGTCGCGCCTACCAGGGCGGCCACATCAATTTCACGCCTGTACTTTGCGTCAAAATGAAGCCAATGCCGTGCGCCAACTGCTCCCGTCTGGATGCGTTCAATGCAAAGGCTGACGTCGGGCCGGAGACCGACGGAGTACGACCTGCCCTCCACGGCACCGGCAGCACTCGCAAAGTGCCGGTTGAAGTAAAGTTCGACCTGGCACGTAGCCTTCTCTGCGATCGCCCAGCGAAATACCGTCTTGCTTTCCTTGCCGCGCGCGAGCTGAAGTCTAAAACCATTCATCGACCGTACCAGAAGGCTATCCAGAGGTTCGATCGCAGATCCGCAAATGGATGCCACGAGGCGCCGGATTACGAGGAAGCACCAATACTCATAGAGAACATCAATGGGTCGCATGTCACCGAAAGTGCTATCCGCGTCATTTGTGTTTGGACTCCAAGGCAATCGCAGTCCGAGATGAAGCCGCATGTCAGCGTCGAACACTCGTCGATAATCAGACCTACGCTGCAGCACTTGGGAGTTTGACGGCATCTGCCTGAATGGGCCAACCTCTCTCCACAAAGGACGCGACAACCACTCACGAATGCGGTCCGCGTGAATAACAAGTTCGCGCATGGCTGCTAGGCTGCCTGCGTCGCGCAGATCTCTAATACCACTTTCTGCTCGCCTTACAATATCCTCCAACAGTGCCTTTACATATCGATTCTCTTGAGTATCCCTCGACACGGAGCGGCTGCGCCCGTCGTACCTGATCGGCACTGGGAGAAAGGCCGGACTCCTCGCAGTGGCACTGACGTCTGGAAGATACTCGGTTGCGCGGGACATCGCCGCCACGTCGGGATGCCGGAACTCCCACACGAACCCTTCCTGACGGTCTTCGCCTAGGCGTTCGTGCGGTCGCCGAAGAATGGATTCGATCGCATCAGGAAGCTCGTGCGAAGCAAGGAGAGACCGCAGGTGGAACAAGAACGCGAGAGGCGATGCGCTCAGGTCGCCAGAACTCGCAAGCGGTATTCCGGTGGGTGTTCCTACCGTCAAGAGCAGCTCAACGACCTCGTGGCCCACCTGTTCCAACAATGCCCTAAAGTCGCCAACATATCCGATCTTCGTACAGATGATCTCAACCGGTGCGGACGCTCCATCTGGCAACTCAAAGTGCGCCACACCAACAAATGACCCGAAATTCAAGGCGCCACCGACACGTATGTACTCGCCGTCGGTCATCCATCGACGTGGTGCCTGAGTGCGATAGACGCCGTTGAAGCGAGCGGGCAAGGGCCAAGATGGATTGTCCTGCCACGCGGCCGTGGCCGCTGGAAGAGTTGCGCGAATGCGAAAGTCCAAGGTGTAATCGGTCTGCTCTCGAAGTCGCACCGGCTCGAAGAGGCTCGTTGTTTGCCCCTGATCGACGGAGAGGGCCGGGATGCCCGCAAGGCTCAGTTGATCCGGCACGCGTTCGATCCAACCCGTGATGGATTGGGATTGTGCTGGTAAACGAAGGGCCTCGCCCTCGTCGCCGGAGGCCCACTCGATATCTAGAGATGTCCCGTTGACCCAGTCAAACCGCACACGATGAAGGCAAGTGAGCGAGGTCACTCGATGAACCCCGCGTAGCCGGTCGTCTCAACACGCCAGAGCATGCGAGAGAGTTTCCTAATGCAGAGAGGAAGGGCGGCTTGATCGCCGTACGAAAGCTTGAGCGACTCGGCAATGCCGACCTCATTGCCACCAGTCATCTGATAGGAGGCGCGGGGCTCGGTAGTGGCGGTTCCGCCCGCGAAAAAGGCCATAGTGGCGGTCAGGGGCCCGGTCAACTGGAGCCGATTGCCGTGCAGCTTTGGCAGTACCTTCTGCAGAACTGCCCGGTCTATCCAATGGGGCCAAGCGGCCTGAATCTGCTCTGGAGTCCAGCCTGCGAGCACCGCCAGTCGGAGGCACGTCGCCACATAGTCGAAGCACTCACGAACCACTCGATATCCTAAGCCGAAGCCGATGGGACTGAGGAGAACATGGGATCCCTCGAGAGCACACTTCATCGCAGTCGTAATGGCATCGAGTACTGCTGGAGCTAGTCCGGCGTCCGCATGAACCGACTTCAGAAGGTCCACCGCGCCGTCTGTTCTCTCCGATTCATCTCGCCGCTCAATTGACCATTGAAGCAGTTCCAAAGCTGCGGAAGCCGGAACCAACTCCTCAGCGGCCCCTGTCCCGGTCACAAACTCGAGCGGCGATGTCGAGGCGACCTCGAACACATGGGCGCGGTCCAGCACCTTCGGCGAAAACATGTAAGTGGTTTCGTCAACGTTTACCGTGCCGACTATGAACAGATTGCCAGGGATGCAAATACCTGCACCCTGAAGGGCTTGGATGGCAGCGGCCTTCGCCTCGATGGAATCCGGCTTTTCACGCTCCAACACTGACGCGATTAATCGTGTATCTGCTGCCGGTATAAGCGGAACAGTGCTCGCCCGCGATGTGCTTCGCGCCGCCTCAAGAAGAGAAAGTATCGGACTAAAGTACCGCTCGACGTGCGAGAGGTTCATTTCGTCCAAAATTAGAAAGTGCGGAATCCGTTCACTGTCTGGGTGACTTGCGCGGAGAATAAGCCGCAGGGCCGGCGTGATCTCATAAGTGTCTGTGAGCGCAGTTTGCCCCGCGGCATCTGTCGCGCGACCGAATGGGTGGCGATACCCAAGGAGAGGACGCGGGTCATTCCAATCTGCCGCAACTGGGATCAACTCTACTGGTTGGGTAGCTCCCCCGGTAACTGCCGCGCTGAGCCGAATTGCTCCGCGAGTCTTTCCGGTCCCGGAGAGCCCCGTGAGAATGACAAACTCCTTCGCGGCAAGAGAGACGACTAGATCCCAAGATACCCGGTCTGTGGTCTCTGTTACGGGAGTTGCTTCGATGCTGCCTTGGGTCAGATACGACATCGGCGACGCGACAGACTCCGAGGTCATCGTCTCAGGGTAGACTGACTCGTCTAAGGCTTCAGCATCACCGAACAGCATCGCCATTTCTTCGATGGTCAGGTGGACGGCGGACACGAAATCATGTACTAGGCTGCTGAGAAGGCCCATTCTATCTCTGGATGCTGCGTCTGTGGAGATGTCGGTTGCACGGAAGAACCAAATCGCCGCATCGGCGAGGCGAGGCAGTTCATTGCTTGGTGACTGTGCTTTGAGCAGGACGGACTTAGCGTGCTTCAAATAATCGCTAAGGAAGGTAACTGATCGCGGACGCTCGTCGTGCACTTCCACCAGGTCTTGCCACGGGCGCGACTTGCTGACGGTGTCAGCAGGGCCATTTGAAGTAAACTTTGCAGAGCGGAACGGCCCCTTGCTGTGTTTGGCCGTGCCGAACACGTTGATGTACGGCGGCAGATGCCATGCGTTGTCGAGAACGGCTCCCAGGGGCTTATTGCACGAAGTCAATTCCTCGATCGCCTGCTTGAAGTGCGGGTTCCGTTCCGAAAGGATCACCTTGGGTGAATTACTCAGCACCGAGGCGCGTTTCAGCAACAAGAAATCGTGTATCCCTGTCTGCGCGAGCGAGTCTCCGAGCCGTCGGACAGCACCCTTGATAGTTTCCGCATTGAGAAACGTGCCCATGATCAGTTGTCTCCGGCCGCATCACTTCTCAGAATGCGGAAGCAGATTCGGTGGGTCCTTTTGGCAGGCAGCGGCCATCGCATTACAGTACTCCGGCTTGATGTCGATGCCGATCGCGCGGAATCCCAGCCTCCGAGCATGCAGAAGCGTTGTGCCGCTGCCAGCGAACGGATCCAATACCACACCATTTGGTGGAGTTGTCGCGCGGATCGGGAGGTCAACCAAGTCGGCAGAGAACGCAGCAGGATGTCCGTTACTGCCTTTGGACGGAGGAACCACCCAAACGTCCAACGGCGGCAACGGTGGCTTTCCTGGGTTGGGCCGACCAACTCGATCACGTCGGTAGTAGTAAAATCGCTGGGTCACGAAGTGAAAGACATACTCGTGTCCCATTGAGCAGCGATCTCTTACTTGGTCTGGGACTGGATTGGGTTTGACCCACACGTTGTCATTTCGGAGGATCCAGTCAGCCTCCTGCATAGCGATTGCGAAGCGATGTGGAATGAGCAAAAGTTGCTTCGGCCTACACCAAATGCCATCGCCCTTTCGGTCTTGAGGTCGAAGCCCAAATCTCCTTGCCGCTTGTTTGGCTTCTCCGCTGCGGTGCTCTCCTCGACCACTCCAGTACGTATCGCCAAGATTGACCCAAAGGCTGCTAGTTTCCTTGAAGACTTCTCGGCACTTTCGAAAGACTGACACCAGACGGGAAAGGTACTCTGAAGGGTGCAGCTCCAAACCGATTTGCCCCTCGACGCCGTAGTCCCTTTGACCGTAGAACGGAGGTGACGTGACTGTGGTGTCCACGGCTACACCTGCGGAGGCCAGCCAACCTATTGCCTTCGCCGCATCCGCACAGAAGATAAGCGTTCTGTCGTCGCTGTAGAATGCGTGGCGGCGCAAATCTCGGCTCATGAATGCCGACTGGGGCGTAGGAACTGGGTTCAGTGCTACGGTCGGCCACCGGGGACCAACCGTGCCAGTCTGGGATGACTTTGATGTCTTTGCTCGGGATTTCTTGGCTGCCGGGGGTGTCATTCGGGTAGTACCTCTCAAGCCATTATACGGCGAACCCGATCAGTCTGCGAACAGAGATGGCTCCCGCGGTGCATAAGACCGTGGGTAGAGCGCGGTCGAGATTTGTACGCGCGTCCTTGACACAAGGTCCGGGCCTAAGCAGTCCGTAAAGGGAACTGCGTGGACTCTCCAGGGCTGCTGGGCCCTGGCGTGGCCCTGAGAATAGCGGTCGCAGTGCACGCGTCGGCATGGTCGTATGCCTCATGGAGCGGTGTGGTCGCGCGGGCCGCGACCCTCGCAACCGCCGCCCTCACCCGCTCCGTCTTGTCGCCCGCGTCCCCGAATGTCCGGTCCAGAGCCTCCCGTGCCAGCCGCATCCGCTCCACCCACGGCGTCCCGGGCGGCGGAGGGACGTGCTTATTGGGATCGAGGTCGTGCAGCCGCTCGGCCTCCGAGTAGTCGCCCCGCGCCCACGCGAGCGTCTCTTGGATGTCGCGGTAGGTCTCGGGATCCGTGTGGTCGGGCCGAACCTGTTCGAGCTCCGGCTGGTGCGCGACGAGCGCCCCGTTCAGCACTTGCATCATGCGGCGGTGGTCGTCGCGCCCTGCCTCCGACTCCATCGAACGTGCCCGTTCAATCTTGGCGACCTTGGACTTCAATGCTTGCATGGGATCCCCCTTTCGCGTCGGGGGATTATCGCACGGCTGCGGGCACTGCGCGAGCGGTGGGGAGGTCAATCGCCGGGGATCGGGACTACGGCGGGAACGATCCCCGACCCTGTGTCGCGCACCCACCGTACTCTACAATCGGTCGAAACCGTAGCCGAGTCGGAGGTGATAGATGCTATCAGACGATGAGAGGAATGCCGTCGCACGCTTTCTGTCGGCTTCCACTGCATTGGCTGATTCGCTTCGACTCCGTTGGGAACAACCTCGAAGTCACAGCCCGCTACGTGAGCCACAGTTTTGGTTTGGAACAGTTGCTGCAATGGTGGGAGCAGTTACGGCATTCGTATCTCTAGCCACGATGAGCATCCAGACTCAGCGTGCACAGATTGAAGAGAAACAACTGAGATACGACATTGGGCTGCTCCAAGAACGCGTGGAGTCCGATACCAAAGCCATCCATGAGTTGGAAAGCGAAAGGTTGAGCCTACAAGACGCGCTCGGGGAAATGCGAGAGAATGCAGCATCGGCCGCTGAGCACTTGGCCGCGGTGCAAGGCGAACTCGCGCGATACCAAGGCTACTTGGAATACGCAAATAAGCTTTTGATTGATTCTGCCGCGAGTCCATCTACGGATAGCTTGCCTCCTGAGCTCGCGCAGACTGTTCGCAGCCTGATCCAAACACTAGACGCCCTTTCCGGATCTGACTTGGCCGCAGAACAAGTCTCGAGGGATCGCCTGCAAACGGTGATTGAGCAGGTTCAAGCAGAGGCAAGAGGTGACAACTCTGCAGTGCGATTGGTCAGGGCACTTCAAGCGAGGAAGCTGTCGCTCGATGTGCGTATTGCGATGGCGTCAACGGCTGCGACCACAGGCGATCACGTGCCGGCTGGAAGTACAGTCTTGCGACGCAGCTCTTTATATGATGGTGCGCGCTTGCCGCTGATGTACTCGCTGGAGCGGAACGGGCGCACATCCGGATACGTGAAACCCTCTGACGCTGCCGACCGCTCACGTTTGGAAGCCTTGGTTGGAATGCCCGTGTTGGTCTCGTCGAAGGGACACTTTGACGACGCCTTACACTTGATCATCGTAGAGTCTTCATCTGTTCATGCGATTCCGTAGCGTCGGACATCGTCATTGGGGTCGTGTTGCATTGATCCGATCGGTGTGGACGTGCATTCCCACGATCTCCGCCGTATCGCCTCAACCACCGCCGTCGGCTGGACGTGGTCGAGGTATCGAATGGTGGTCAGCAGCGATCGGTGCCCGAGTTGGCGTGAGATGATCCCGACATCGACGCCCTCCGACCGGAGTTGGGCTGCGTGGGTGTGTCGCAGGCCGTGGGCATGTACGCGCTTGGCGATCCCGGCTTGGCGGCCCAGCCGCTTCATCAGGCGGCGCACGTACCCGGTGGTCAGCGGCGTGCCATAGGCGGTGCAGAGAAGGGGAGTCGCCACGTCGCCCCGTGCCGCCACACGTTGGGCCCTTCCGCGTTCGGCGAGCCACGCGGCAACCACGGCCGCCGCCCCGGGGTCGAGGCCCACGGCTCGGTACCGGTCGCCCTTGCCGTGCAGGACGCGGACGATGCCGTTCTCAAGGTCCACGTCCTTGGGCTGGAGCGCCAGCGCCTCGGAGACGCGCAGCCCGGCCCGGTACATCAGCGTGATCAGCGCGCGGTTGCGGAGGGCGACGGGGTTGTACCTGCCGCAGGCGTCGAGCAGGGCACGGACCTCCTCGTCGGTCAGCACCTCGGGCGGCAGGCGTCGCTTGGGCTTGGGACGGCGGGTAGGTCCTGCGGCCGTTGCGGCCACGGCGGCCGTGGTTTCCCGCGTCTGTTCCAATCGCCCCGCCGCGACGCGTGCGACTGGTGCGACCGGTCTCGCCCCTACCCGTTCTATCTCTTCGCCCGCGGCCCTTGCGGCCCATGCGGCCCGTGGGTCGGGAACATCTGGAACTTCCCGCTTCGTTCCCCCGGTTCTCCCGCTCCGCCCGGCTCGCCCTGTACGCATGCCCTTGCTCCCGCTGGGGTTACCGCTGGGGAGGCCGTTCGCGGGAGCATCCCGCGGCTACGCTCCGGCGACCAAAGCGGCACCGGGTGATGGAGGGGCGAGCAGGCGGACCGGGCAAGGCGGCGAACGCTCGAATTTCGTTGCCCGAAGCATGCAAATGCCGTAACTTCATGTCCTTCCGGCTGGCGATAAAGAACCGATGGAGGGCATGAACAGGTGCCCTTGGGGGAACGACCTCGATGCGTACACCGACACTCGGCCGCTTGTTCCTGACGGTAGCGAGCGCACTGCTCGGTTTCGGCTCGCTTGAGTCCGTGGCGACCGCGCAACCGTGCGGCGAACAGTGGCTCGAGAACGACGGAGTGCCCGGCACGAACGGCGAGGTCCGCGCCATGACTCGCTGGGACCCGGACCTTGACGGACCGCTGGAAGCGCTGGTTGTTGTTGGTGGCGAGTTCACCGCCGCCGCGAACATCGCCGCGAACCACGTCGCGGCATGGGATCCGCACACACTCAAGTGGTCCGCGTTGGGCGAGGGCTTCAACGGCCATGTGCGTGCGCTCGAGGTCGATGCTGCGGGGCGGCTCATCGCCGGTGGAGTCTTCACAGAGTCCGGCGGAGCATCGACACCATACATCGCGGCATGGGATGCCGAGCAAGGCACGTGGACACCGGTCGGCCCGGGAACAGATGCACCG
>CAUJHH010000054.1 GCA_963204725.1 Planctomycetota bacterium | reverse complement strand
GTTGCCCAGGTTGACGCGGAGCGGGGAGTTCGCTGACAGACGTCTGTCAGTGGAGGGTGGGGGCCGGGGACGAAGAGACCAAGGCAGCGAAGGCGCAGTTTCAGTCGCCTTCGGCGACTTCAAGGCGTTTAAAGGAGGCCGCTGCGCGGCAATCTGTACCAGACCCTGCGGCGACCCCTTCGGGGTTCGCCTTGGGTCTGGCAACCATCGCATGCCCGCTTCGCGAGCGAAGGGGAGAGAACTGATCTCCACGCGGTCAGAGGCAAGTCGTTGTGCCGCCCTTACAGGGCTCCGGAAAGAAGGCGGATGGTGGTGGCGTGGGCGTTGAGCCAGGGCGTTGATTGCCGCGTTGCGGCTCCCTGGCCCTGGGCTCTGGCTCCCCCACGGGCGGCCCGTTGGGCCTTCGGACATTGAGTGCGGTAGAGTGAAACGGCAATGAGCGAGAATCCAGTCAAGCCGAGCTGCGCGAAGTGCGGCTACGACCTCGCTGGTCTGCCTGCGACCAGTGACTGCCCGGAGTGCGGCAAACCCATCCGCCATTCATTGAACCGGGGTCCGAACCCGTGGACACTCGCTTCAAGGCAAGCGGTGTGGCTCGCCGTGGGGGCGTTGATGACTTCATTTTTCCTCGTTTTGCCCGCGCCTGTGTTCTTGATTCTTGCAGTCGTTCGAATCATTCAGGCTCGACGCCACTTGCGGAATGGAACGCTCACCCGATCAGAAGCGCCGTTCGTCAGCTTGGCGATCCTGTTTTCCGTGTTCGCGGTGATCGCGATATCGATCGTGGCGGTAGCGTTGTTTGCATGAATGGGAAGTGGGTGGGATTGCCGGGGAGCAAGCGGGATCGGGGGGTGGTGCTGGGAGTGGACGGGGCGAGGTGATGGCGGCGAGGGTGCGGGCAGGGTACGAAGAGACCAAGGCAGCGAAGGCGCAGTTTCAGTCGCCTTCGGCGACTCCAAGGCGTTCAAAGGAGGCCGCTGCGCGGCGGGTTGCGCCAGACCCTGCGGCGACCCCTTCGGGGTTCGCCTCGGGTCTGGCAACCATCGCATGCCCGCTTCGCGGGCGAAGGGGAGAGACCTGATCTCCACGCGGTCAGAGGCAAGTCAGAGACGAGTCAGGGGTGACTCAGAGGTGACTCAGGGGCGAGTCGTTGTGCCGCCCTTCCAGGGCTCACGGGAAGGAGAGGAAGAGGGTGGTGGGGTGGGCGTTGACCCAGGGCGTTGGTCGTGCCTTCGGCACTCCCGTGCCCTGGGCTCCGGCTATTGCGGCCCGCTGGGCCTGAGGGCACTGAATTCGATAGAGTGAAGCCGTAACGAACACGGTCCAGACCAACCCGACCTGTGCCAAGTGCGGCTATGACCTCGCAGGGTTGCGCGTGGAGGACGTCTGCCCGGAGTGCGGCCATGCGATCTGGTTCTCGACACCCCATGCGATCGAATCGCTCGCTCGCCGGGCGAAACACGCGAAGCATTGGGGAGTCATGGCCATCGCGTTCGCGATCCTCCCTCTCGTCGTCGTTGCCACCATCGCCGCGTGGTTCTTGGTGCTCCCTGCGTGTATCGTGCTTGCGACAATCTCGGCCATGAGCGCCATTCGGCAATGGCGTCGGGTGCAACGAGAAGCCGTGCCGCCAAGCATACACGCGACGTCGCTGCGCGATGCCCGCCACGGGCAGCGCTACGGCCTCTACACAATCGCTCTCTTGATCATCGCAGCGATCGCGGCGCTGTACGCGATGCTTCAACTGCTCTGACTCTGTCGCCGGCGGATTCACTCCGCCGGCGCCTTCGCGCTCCTACCCCTCGCCCGCCCCGGCGGGCGAACTCCTAAAGGCCACAGGCCCCCGGGTTAACCGGAGGCCTGTGTCACGCGCCACGTGAAGCTGGTAAGCCGAGTTCTGTGTCCCGCGTGGTTCCCTGCTCCAAATCGAGACCCAATTGACGGGGGCTCGGAGCCGGGCCTTCGCGGGGCGGCGGCCATTTCTCTCGCCGCGCCGTTGCCGACGCGGTCGGGGTCTTTCGACCCCAGCGGTCTACCCGCCCTCGACGCCCGGACAGGACGCTCCCGGCTTACGCCGGATCGGGGGCTGCTTGACCTTGCACGCGGTGGGGTTTGCCATGCCTCGGCCGTCACCGGTCGAGCGGTGCGCTCTTACCGCACCGTTTCACCCTTACCTGATCCGGCTCACTTCGCCCTTGCGAGCGTCCCGAACCGGCCATCGGCGGTTTGCTCTCTGTTGCACTTTCCCTCGTCCCGTGGCGTGGGACGGGTGGGCGTTACCCACCACCGTGTCCTGTCGTGCTCGGACTTTCCTCGGACCGACGCGGGTCGCCCCGGCCGGACGCGGCCGCCTTGCCGCACATTGCGGGGGATTCTAGGGGGTTGGATGGGGGCGTGGCATGTGCGGTGGGGGCACGGCGGTGGTAGGATCGGGCGATGTCGCAGCGCGTGGCTATCTGGGCCCAGCCGAATCAGGTTGAACTCGTGCGTCAGATCGCGTCCGGCGCGGACCTGGAGGTCGCGTGCGCGGGCTCGCCCACGAAGGGGCAGTCCGGGGCGTTGGCGTCGGCGCTCGGGGTCGAGACGCTCGCGGACCTGCGGTCTGTTCTGGCGGAGCGTGTGGCGGACGTGGTGCTGATTGCGGCGCTCGGGGATTTCGGCGCGGACTCGGATCGACCGGATGCGGAGTTGCTGGTGACGGCGTCGGGGCGGGGCTGCCGCGTGCTGTCGCTGGAGGCGTTGCCACCGAGCGCGATCCTGCTTGAGCGGGGTGCGTGGCTGGAGCCGGGGCACGCGCGGCCGGTGGATGCGTATCGCTGGTGTCCTGCGGCGAGGCATAGCCATGGGTGGCGGCAGGCGCCGGATGCGATCGAGAGTTTCGGGCGGGTGCGATCGATGTCGGTCGAGTCGCTGGGGGCGGCGGCGGATGGCACGCTCGGGGCGCGGCTGATCGGGGCGATCGAGGTGGTCTGCTGGATGATCGGTACGCCGGAGAGTGTGGATGCGGCGTACATCGGGCCGGGGCTGGGGCCGACGGGCGTCGCGGTGCATGCGCTGCCGGGTGAGTCGCTGCGTGATCTGCAGGGGACGATGACGGCGAACTTCCGGTTTGCGGATGGGCGTGCGGCTTCGATGGTGGCATCGAATGTTGCGGGCGTGTGGCGCAGGGGCGCGACGCTGATCGGCGAGGGCGGGTCGATGCGTGTGACGGATGATGGAATCGAATGGCACACGCCGGATGGGGCGCTGCAGGATCGTTCGAGGCCGCGGGTGGAGAGGCCGTGGGGCGCGGCGTCGCATGAGGTGATGGCGGAGGCGGTGTCGCGTTCGCTCGATCCGGCGGTTGCGGGATCGGTCGCGGGCGCGGGGGCGTCGGCCGCTGCCACTGGCGGCGTGGATCACGCGCTGGCGTTGATCGTGGCGCAGGCGGCGTTGCTGAGCGCGCGGACGGGGCAGACCGAATCGGTGGAGACGATCCGGCACATGTCGGGCGTGGTCTGAGCGGCTGGGCGGGGGCTCAGCGTCGTGCGGCGACGCAGACGATGAAGCTCTCTTCGAGGTCCGCGCCGTCATCGACGGGTGCCATGTAGACGTTGCCCTCGCCGTCGACCGCGCTCGGGACCTTGTCGTAGATCTCGACGTCGCTGAAGCCGGCCTCGAGCATCGCGTCGGTGAGTTCGGGGAGGCTCCAGATACGCCAGTTGTAGACGAAGGCGTCGGCGATGCGGAGTTCGATGTCGCCGTCGCGATCGACCTGGAAGTGCATGGCGTTGGTGACGAGCCCGGTGATCGGGTCGGCGTCGCGCTGCTCCCATGTGTAGATGACGCGTCGGCCGTCGGGCGTGCGGTGCTCGCGTTTCACGGTCCCGGTGGTGAATGTTGATGCGCCGCCGTAGGTGTCGCAAACGAAGACGCCGCGGCGTTTGAGACGCCAGACGCAACGGCGCAGGTAGCGGATGAGGTCGCGGCGTTCGTGGAGGTAGCCGATGGAGAAGTTGCCGACGAAGATGGCGTCGCAGGAGGGGAGGTCGGCGAGTGTGACGCGATGGACGTCGGCGGCGAGACGGGTGACGCGTTTGTGCGCGGGGTGACGATCGAGGGCCTCGGTGTCGAGATCGATGGCGATGGCGCGGCGTCTGGGGGCGGACTCGGCCCAGAGGCGGGAGAGGGCGGCGGTGCCGGCGAAGTCCTCGCCGAGGACGAGCGGGGCGTGGCCGTGGATGGCGGAGAGCATGCCGACCAGGTCGCCGGGAGACTGGACGCAGAGTTCATACAGATCGTGCCGGTCGAGGGGGCGGTCGGGTGGGGTGGCCGCGAGAGGTCTTGAGCGCGGCGGAACCGCGGGCGCTTTGGCGGCGCGCGTGCGACCCTTGGTCGGCCCGGCCGTTGGGGCTTTCTTTCTCACGCCATCCGGACCCACTTGATGAGCGTGGCGAAGTTCGGCGGCTTTCCGTACATGAGGAGGCCGACGCGGAAGATCTTGGCGGTGAGCCGCAGCATGATGTAGACGCTGACGACATTGATCACGATGGAAACCGGGATCTGCCACATGGGCGGCGGCTCGGTGGAGTTGAGCCGCAGGACCATGACGAAGGGGCTGATGGGTGGGAGGAGCCCGAGCACGGTTGCGAAGGCGCCGTTGGGATCGCGAGAGATCGGCAGCCAGAGCATGTATGGGAGCATGACCATGAGCATGATCGGTGTCATGAGCGACTGGGCCTCGCGCACGTCGTTCACGGCGGCGCCAACGGCGGCCATCATTGAAGCGACCATGACGTAGGCGAGCACGAAGTAGACGACGAGGAGCACGGCGTTGAGCGGCGAGATCTGGGAGAGCATGGCGAAGATGGCGAGTACGCCGCCACCGAGCGCGCCGTAGACGGCCATCAGGGTGAGGCCGACGCCCATCTGCCCGATGATCTTTCCGGTCATCAGTTCCATGGGTGAGAGGGCGCTGAGGAGGACCTCAACGATGCGGTTGGATTTTTCTTCGATGGTCGTGGTGAGGAGTCCCTGGCCGCTGACCATGACGGAGATCATGATGAGGGCCATGAACCCGAATGGGAGGAGGATCTCCCACTTGCTGGTTTTCTGTTCACCCTCCTTGCTCACGGTCACGGCGTCGGGGCGGTCGACCCGGGTGAGAGCCCGGATGATGGCGGGGTCCTGCCCGGCGGCGAGGATGCGTGCGTTCAGGATCGCGTCGCGAACAACATCGCGGACATCGTCGCTGACACGATCGTCGAGCTTGGGCTTGGTGTAGAGCTCGAAACTGCCAAAGGGTTCGTCGGTTGACTGGCGGGTGATGGCTGTGGGGGAGATGGCGATGAGGGCGAGGCGGCCGCCATCTTGCGCGGTTCCCGTCTTGAGCGGTTCCTTCTCGGATTCGATGCTCGCGTCGGCGGGGAGTTCTTCGATAGTGAGGTCGAGCTTGGGGGACTGGGCGATGGCGGACTTGGCGGCGGCGTCGAGCTGCCCGTCGGTTGCGAGGCCCTTTGGCGCCGCGCGTCCGAGTGCCTCTCGGAGGTCGCCCTCGCGCCGGTCCTGACGTTTGAGGATTGCTTCGGGCGTCATGGCCTCTCGGATCGCGGGCATGACCTCACCGGAGGGATCGATGAACGCGACCGAGCCGGAGACCTTCGGGGCTTTCTCGGTGAGCAACAGGGGCATGAGGACGATCATCATGCCCAGCAGGATGAGCGGGAGCACGATTGCAAGGATGAAGCCCTTGGTGAGAACGGTCGAAGTGAATTCGCGCCATGCGACTCGGAGAACCTTGTTCATGTGCCCACCTCCTCGGACTTGGCGGCGGCGTGGAGTGATTCCCGCACCGTTTCTGCGCTCTCGCCCTCGCCCTGCGCAATCTCCACGAAGATGTCCTCGAGCGTTGGTCGATGGAGCTCGATGCGAGAGACGGGCATCATCTCGGCGATCTTGCGGATGGCGTCGCGGGGCTCGATGCCGTCTCGCAGGCCGATCTCAAGGAGTTCGCCTCTGGGCGTTACGTCGCGGACCCAGGGCTCGTTGCGGAGCGCTGTGCCGTCGCGGAGACCGTCCATCGGTTCGACGAGCACTGTGCGGGGATCGTGCTGGGCACGGATGTGGCCGAGGGTTGAGTCGAGCACCTTCTGGCCCTTGTTGATCATGACGATGCGGTCGCAGAGCTGCTCGGCCTGGTGCATCTGGTGGGTGGAGAAGATGATGGTCCGGCCCATCTGGTGCTGCTCGAGAAAGAGATCCTTCAGCAATCGCATGTTGACCGGGTCCAGACCGCTGAATGGCTCATCAAGGATCAGCAGATCCGGCTCGTGGAGGATGGCGGAGAGGAATTGCACCTTCTGCTGCATGCCCTTGGAGAGCTCTTCGCATTTTTTCTTGAAGCAGTCGGCGAGGTTGACACGCTCGAGCCAGCCGTAGACCTTCTGCTTGATTCCTTCCGGCGGCGCGCCCTTCAACTGGGCCATGTGGCAGAGGAACGCGCCGACCCTCATCTTGCGATAGAGGCCTCGCTCTTCGGGGAGGTATCCGATGCGGTCCTTTGACTCGATTGCGCTGGCCTTGCCGAGGACCGAGATCTGGCCCGCGTCGGGGAAGAGGATCGACATGATCATGCGGATCGTGGTTGTTTTGCCCGCGCCGTTGGGGCCGATGAAACCGACCAGCGAGCCCTCCGGGATGGAGAGGTCGATCCCCTCTACCGCGACCTTTGGTCCGAATGTCTTTCGTACGCCGCTCAGGACTATCGCGTCACCCACTCGATACACCTCCGGCGTTTGCCCTCATGCCAGATGCGGCGTCCGGCCACGGCATTCGGGGCAGCCATTCTACATCCTCGAATCGCCGAAGTGTCAGCGATCCGAGATGCGTGCCGCTGGTTGATTGGGAAAGTCGCGGCCTATGTTCATGCCAATCCATGTCTGATCCGCTTTCCACGCTCGCGCCGGCCGTCAGATCCAAGCTTGAAGAGCTGGACGCGCTGTACGCAGCAATGGAAGAGGCCCTTGTCGATCCCACGGTGCTCAGCGACCACCGTCGCGTCCGTGATCTCTCGATCAAGCGGGCGGCGAGCCAGCCCGTGGTAGAGGGTTGGCGACGCCTCAAACGCCTCGCCGCCGAGCAGGCGGACCTTCGCGCCGCCATCTCCGACCCCGAACTCGGTCAACTTGCACGAGAGGAACTCCCGAGGCTCGAACGCGAAGCCTCGGACCTCATCCAGCGCGTCAAGAGCAGCCTCGTCACCACCGACGATCGCAAGGTCGGCTCCATCATCCTGGAGCTCCGCGCCGGCACCGGCGGCGACGAAGCCACACTCTGGTGCCGCGACCTCATGGACATGTACGCCCGGTACGCGGCGAAGAAGGGCTGGACATCCGAGACCATGGAGCTGACGCCGGAGCCCACCGTCGGCGGTGTGCGTCAGGCCGTGATCAACGTCCGTGGCGAGGGCGTGTGGTCGGAGATGAGTTTCGAAGCGGGCGTGCACTCCGTCAAACGCGTCCCTGCCACCGAGGCCCAGGGTCGCATCCATACGTCCACCGCGACCGTCGCCGTCCTCCCGGAACCCGAAGAGGTCGAAGTGAAGATCGATTGGGACAAGGACGTCACCGAGCACCTCACCACCGCGCAGGGCCCCGGCGGCCAGAATGTCAACAAGGTCACCACCGCCTGCCACATGGTCCACAATCCGACCGGCATCGAGGTGCGGATGCAGGAGTCCAAGTCGCTCCAGCAGAACCGCGAGCGAGCGAGGCGCCTGCTCATGGCCCGCGTCTACGAACTGGAACGCCAGAAGAAGCAAGCGGAGCGCACCGCGGCACGCAACAGCCAGATCGGTTCCGGCGAACGATCGGAGAAGATCCGGACGTACAGGTATCAGGAGGGGATCGTCGCCGATCAGCGTCTGGACGAGAAGTACCAGTTGCGGGATGTGCTGGCGGGGGATCTTGGTCCGATGTTCGACGCGCTCCTCGAGCGGGAGACCGCGCGGCGACTCGCTGAGTTGTGACGGCGCCTGATCGGCGCTTTGTTGCATGGCGCTGGGCGGAGCGTGCGATTCGGCGTCTGGCTCGTGTTCCTACGCTAGAGCTATGCCGAGTTCATCGACGAAGATGCCGAAGGTCGCTCCGTTTCTGTGCTTTGACTCGAACGCGGAGGAAGCCGTCGCGTTCTACGTCTCGGTCTTCAAGGGTGCGCGGGTGGGTGCGATCACACGCTATGGCGATGGCGCCCCGATGCCGAGGGGCACGGCGATGACGATCGCCTTCGAGATCTTTGGCCAGCACTTCACGGCGTTGAACGCCGGTCCGCACTTCAAGTTCAACGACGCGGTTTCGTTCGTCGTCAACTGCGATTCGCAGGAAGAGATCGATGGGTACTGGGCACTGCTGACGGCCGACGGGGGTTCACCGGTGCAGTGCGGGTGGCTGCGTGATCGGTTTGGACTCTCGTGGCAGATTGTTCCGGCGATTCTTCCCGAGCTCATGAGCGACCCGGCCTCGTGCGACCGGGTGATGGCGGCGCTATTGCAGATGACGAAGCTCGACCTTGCGGCGCTCAAAGCGGCTGCCGAGGGGCGATCGCCGGAGTGAGTGATTCGAGTGTGGCGCAGGGCGCGTGCGTCGCGTCGGGGATCTGGATCAAGCCGCTTTGGGTACAAAGGCGCGGACGCAGTTGCCGCCGGCGGTCTCGCAGGCCTGGAGGGCGTGCAGCGTCGCGGCGGTGAAGTGCTCGGGTTTGGTGAAGGGCAGTTGGTTGCCCTGCTCGATGCCCACGACGCCGATGCTGGCGGTGACGGCGGTTCCACCGTGCTTTGCCCAGCGGGCACCGGTCAGTTCGAGATCGGCGCGAAACTCCTCGGCGACACGCTGGGCGGCGAGGCGGCCGGTCCCGATCACGACGATTCCGAACACATTCTCGCTGGCGCGGCAGACGACGGCTCCGAGCGGCTGGAAGTGCTTGTTCAGCAGCGTGGCGACACCGAGCAGTGTCTCGGTTGCATCGCTTTGGGCGGTTGGTGTGTCTGTCTCCGCGATGCGAACCTGGATCACGCTGACGGCCTGTCCGAGTTGCTCGCCTGCATCGAGGGCGGCGCGCATCGATGCGTGGAACGCGCCGACAGTTCCGAGGCCGGTTGTCGGGTCTTTCTCGTACATGTCGAAGACTGGCGAGGTGGAGCCGGCCTCGGTGCGATTCGGCTCTTCCCTGGCAATCTCGACCAATCGGTCGTTGGCGACTCGGAGCACGTCATCGACATCTGCCTGCGCGCCCGTCGAAAGGCGCAGCACGGAGGCCATCTCACGGACGCCGGCTGCGACGCGCTTGAGCGCCTCGTCGATCTGGATCGGCTTGAGCTCGAACCACTGTTCGGCGCGGGCGTAGAGGCGGCGCAGCGACTCGGTCGGGTCGGTGTCGGTCAGAACGTCGTGGCAGAGATTGCCGGTGGCGACGCAGCGGATCAGCGGCACACAGGACGCGGGGGCTGCGGTGGGGCGCTCGTGGTACTTCACGGGGAGCGCGATCTGAGTCGGCAGGTTCCACCGTTCGGCGAGCATGGCGCCGATGTCGGGGTGCTGGACTTCCAGGGCTTCGAGTTCGGCGCTTGCGAGATCCCTGTGATGTGACACGCTGCGGAGGATCTCGTCGTAGCGAGCGCCGAGCGCGCGGTGCATCGCAATCATGCCGACGTCCTGGAGAAGCCCGCCGAAGAACGCCTCGTCGGGGTCTGGGATATCGGCGATTCTTCCAAAGATGCGGGAGGCGACGGCGGTGTAGAGGCCGCGGCGCCAGTAGCTTGTGAAGTCAAAGGTGCAGCCGTCGTGGCCGTCTTCGACTGCCTTGACGAGCGAGAAGCTGAGGGCCAGCGACTTGACGGGATTCAGGCCCAGCATGACGAGGGCCTTCTGGATGCTGCCGCATTTCTGGCGGAGTCCATAAAAGCTTGAGTTCACCGTTCTGAGGATCTTGGTTGCCAGTGCCTGATCGGCCTCGACGACGCGTCCGAGGTCGGCGAGCTTCACGTTCGGATCGCTGGTGAGCTCGATCACTCGGACCGCAACCGCCGGCAGCGACGGGAGCGAGGGGCAACTCAGAATCTCATCCAGCACGTCCTTGCGCATGGGGAGTGTTCACTCTTTGAAAGTGTTCGGCGGAACCCGTCCCCCTCCCGATCGGCACGCTGTGCTCGCGCCTTCACTGATCGGGGGCCACATTTCCGGTTTCTGGACGCCTGCTGATGGAAGTGCCGGCCCGGAGTTCGACGCCAAGGGTGTATGTCAGACAGGCGTCGAGGAACTTCCGGGCTCGCGCCATGGTTATCGGGCTCTGATCTGGTGAGACGCTCGGATCGTTCAGGGCTCTGAGGTAGATGACGGTCGCCTCGCGGACACGCCACACCTCGCCGCCGACATGCTCTTTGGGTGCGATCACGCGTCCGTAGAGGGGTGAGAAGGCAAAGACTCGCCCTCCGGCGGCGAGGGGCTCGCCGGGCTGCCCGTCCAGGTCCGGCTGGTGTCCGCCTTCGACCAGTGCGGCCCACTGGAGCCGGACGACGGCATGTTCGCCGCTTCCGGCGATGCGGAGGCCAGTCATGAGCGCGTCGTAGAGTCCGGGATGGGGGTCCAACTCTGTGATGACGCGGCTGACAACTTCTGTCATGTAGCATGCGTCGGAGAACCCGGTCAGGGTTCGGCGGGGCGCCTCGAATCGTTCGTCGAGATCCCAACTGGCGAGTGTGGAGAGTCCGCCAGCTCGCTTGGGGAAGACCCGCCCTTCTGCGGCGGTGACGGCCTCGAGTCCTCCTGAGAATGGGCTGCTCTGGCGTCGGGAGCCCTTGGCGAGGACTCGCAGCATCCCGATCTCTCGAAAGAAGATGAGCGAGGTCTGGCTGGTCTCGGACCAGTCCCAGGTTCGGAGGCAGACGCCGCTATCGATGATGCCTCCCATGCGCCGAGCGTATCGCCGCGCGGGCGTGTGCCGCTACCATGGGGTATGCACTTTTCGCTGGTTGATCGGATCCTTGAGCGGTCTGCGGAACGCATCGTCACGCTGAAACAGGTGACGAGGTCCGAGGAATACCTCCTCGATCATTTCAGCACGTATCCGGTGCTCCCGGGCGTTTTCATGCTGGAGGCGATGGTCCAGGCGGCTCGCATTCTGGCGGAGTCGGGGACAGAGTCTTCGGCGCCTCCGTGGGTGCTTGGGCGGGTGCGTGCGTTGAAGTACGGCACCTTTGTTCGTCCGGGCTACGCGATTCGCGTCGAAATCGATCGGACGCACGCGAGCGGCACGGCCGAGGGGGAGCTGGATTTCAAGGGGGTTGTTCGTCTGCTGGATCCTGCGGCGGCCGGTTCCGAGACGCCGACGGCGTGCACCGGTCGATTTGCGCTGCGTCCGGCACGGGTCACCAGCCCGGTTCTTGTGGGCCGCCCCGAACCGGCCCCGATCGGCTAAACTCTGTCCCTCCGACGGGGACGTTCCACCTTGCGGGGCATCCTTGCGCCGGGCGTGTGGCCCATCGCGCGAGTGCTTCAACAGAAGTGGACAGGGATCACGCATGACTCGTGAAGACATCTTCGCAAAGATCAAGGAAATCCTCGCCGACGCCATGGGTGTTGACGAGACTGATGTAACGCCGGAGGCGACCCTTCGTGGCGACCTCGGGGCGGAATCGATCGACTTTCTGGACATCGTGTTCCGCCTGGAGCAGGCGTTCGGCATCAAGATCCAGCAGGGAGAGCTGTTCCCGGATTCGCTGGCGCAGGACCCGGACTTTGTTCAGGACGGGAAGGTGACGGCCAGGGGCGTTGCGGCGATCAAGGAGAAGCTGCCCCATGTCGACCTTTCCCGCTTTGAGCAGGACCCGCAGGTGACGAAGATCGGCGACATCTTCACCGTCGAGGCGCTTGTCCGCTTCGTGCAGAACAAGCTCGCCACGAAAGCCGGATGAACCAGCGTGCGATGGATGTGGATTGATCGTGTGGTTGAGCTGCAGGCGCGTGAGCGACTGGTGGCTATCAAGCACATCTCGCTCGCTGAGGAGCACATGCACGAGCACTTTGCGGCGACCGAGTCTCGGCCGTCGCTGCCGGTCATGCCGGGCTCGCTGATCGTGGAGGGCGTGGCGCAGTCGGGCGGGATTCTGATCGGGCACGCGCTGGCGTTCGAGCAGAAGATCGTGCTCGCGAAGGTGACACGGGTCGATCTGAATCACGATGCGACGGCGGGAGACACGCTCCGCTACACCATCACAATGGATCAGTTCGGGCCGCAGGGCGCGTCGACGAAGGGCGTTGTCGAGTTGATCGAGGCGTGGACCGGCAAGACGCGGACGATCGGCCAGATCGATCTCATGTTCTCGGTGCTCGAGAACAACATGGCCGGCATCGCGTTCCCTGCGGGGAACTTCGTGTTCGGCGAGGCCTTCAAGACGCTGATGCGGAACAGCGGCGTGGTCGTTCCCGGCGATTCGGCCCCTTCATAGGCCGAGTCGGGCGCGGACGAGGCGATCGAACATGGCGTCCGGGGCGTCCTTTCCTGTCCACATCTTGAACTGCATCGCGCCCTGACGCACGAACATCGACGCACCGTCGATGGTGCGCGCGCTCGAATCGGATGCGAGGGCGAGCATCGGCGTGCGGAGCGGGTTGTAGACGGTGTCGAAGTAGACGGCGTCGGCGGGGTTGCAGCCGGTGAGCGCGGCGGGCTCGATCGGCGAGGCGTCGGGTGCGGGACCGTCTTTCATTCCGATCGGTGTGCAGTTGATGAACGCCCTGGCGCAGGCCCTGTGGCGCGAGTCCCAGTCGGCGGCGACGACCTTGCCCGAGACGTGTGGCGCGAGATCGGATGCGATCTTGTCGGCGCGGCTCTTTGTGCGGGCGTAGATGATGGCGGTCGCGCCCTGTGATGCCGTCGCCCACGCGGCGGCGCGGGCGACGCCACCCGCACCGAGGATCGCGACTGCGTGGCCGTCGAGGTCGGGCAGGAGGTCTCGGAGGCAATCGGTGATGGCCGACGCGTCGGTGTTGTCCGCCACGATGCGGACGCAGCGGCCGGCGCCGTCGCGCTCGATGGTGAGTGTGTTGGCGGCACCGATGGCGGCGGCGCCCGGCGTCAGGAACCAGTTGCGGGATGTGCCCTGTTCGTGCGCCAGTCGGACGAGGTGCTCTTTGTGCGGGATGGTGACGCTCGCACCGCAGAAATCGAGGCCCTCGTGGTCGATCAGTTCGAGGACCGTGGCCTTGAAGGACTCAAAGTTGCCATCGTCGGCGTCGGCGTCCGATGCGATCGGGAGCGGCAGATAGACGCCGTCGTGCCCGACAGACTCGAAGCCGGCGTTGTGGATCAGGGGCGAGAGCGAGTGTCCGACGGGCCAGCCGATGACGCCGTAGACACGCGTGGTCTTCGAGATGGAGCGGAAGCGGTAGCGTTGGAGGAGTTCGGTGATCGTCGGTTGGCCGGGGGCGGTGGCGGATGAGTCGCGGAGCGAGGCGAAGGTGAGGAAGGCGTTGAACTTCGGGGCGAGCACGCGGCTCATCAGGCCGAACTCGCCCATGCAGAGGGCGATCGTGGGACGGTCGGCCTCGCGCAGCACGTCGAAAAGCTCGAGGTTGTCGCGGAGTGAGCGGGCGCGGTAGGCGACCTTGATGACCTTGGCGACGGGTTCGGCTCGCATGGCGAGGAGGCGACGGGTGAGGTCGGAGGGGCGGCGCTCGAAGTCGTGGGTCGAGAGGATGAGGCCGGTCTCGAGTCCTCGCGGCTGGTCGGGGTGGTCGACGGCGAGGAGGACCTTCTGCCTGATGTTGGCGGAGCGGGAGACTGTCGCGGCCTCGACGTCGATGTAGCGAGGGGGATTCTCGATCGAGCCGAGGTGCTGGTACAGCGAGATCCGCGAGGAATCATCGCCGTCGTAGAACCCGCCCTCGAACGCGGGGCGGCACGTGACGATGCACGGAAGCGGGGAGTAGCGGATCAGACGCTCGATCTCCGCCGTTTCGCGGGATGCATCGGCATCGGAAGACTCGGCTCCCTCGGCGTTGCCGGAGAACGCCTGATCGATTCGGTACTCGGCGATCTCCGCGCCGAGGCGCTTTGCCTCCGCGCAGTCGGCGAGTGCGGCGTCGATCTCGTTCACCATGATGGGGACGCAGATGAGTGTCACGGGGCGAGTGTAGGAGATCGGCCAATCGCTGCGCGGCGGCCAGCCTTCGTCACGTCTGCTTGCCCCAGCCACACTCAGGGCAGCCCTTCTCAAAGTCGTTCACGAGGTCATAGTCGCAGCGCGGGCAGTGGCCGCAGCGGATGCGGCGAAAGCGGGCAAACGTCGGGATCGGCGTGCGGAGGATCGTCCAACCCGACCAGCTGAACGCCGCCAGTACGACGATGTCATGGATCAGCGAAGGCCACCCGATCCACGACATCTTCTTGTCACCCTTCTTCAACTCGGACGCATATCGCGCCGTCTCCGGTGATGCCCAGTCAGATTCGGCCGCGAGCCAATCGCAGTACATCTCGCGATAGCGCGCCGTCTGCTCGTCGGTCAGCGGCTGCATCGTTGAGCTTTGCACGAAACACTGATACGTCTGTCGGCGGAAACTCGGGGTGAGGATGCCCCAGCCCTCCGACTCGAGCAGGGAGTTTAAGATGCCCGCGTATGCCACGGGCTTCCACTCGGCGGGAGGAAACACGGCGACCGAGGCTTGCACTTTGTCCCACGCGTCCGGGTCGACTCCCGCAATCTCCGCCGCGGCACGCTCCATGTCGTTGCCTTCCCTTGAAACAAGGCGGAGTCCGGTCGGTGTCTCGTAGATGAACACGTCAATGAGTCGCGCATGGGGATGCCCGCCGGCGAACGGCGCCGTTGCGACCTTCAGCGCAGTCCTGTGCCTCGATCCTGACTCCGCTTTCATCACGATCATCAGATCGAGCGCGATCAAGGCCGCGCACGCGATCGCGACGGCCAGACGCTTCCCTTCGCGGCGAATCCGCTCGACCTCCGCGATGAGCGGTGATCCGATCGCATCGGGTTGGATCGGCTCGTTCATGAACTCATCCTACATCCCGTGCACCGCCCCGCGCCCGGCGAGATACCCGCTGGCCCAGGCCCACTGAAAGTTGAAGCCGCCGATGCGGCCGTCGACATCGCAGATCTCGCCGCAGAGGTGGAGCGAGGGGCAGGTGCGGGATTCCATGGTGTCGAGCTTCATCTCGGACAATGGGACGCCTCCGGCGGTGACCTCGGCGTAGGTGTATCCGCGATCGCCGGTGATGGGGATGCGCATTTCCGAGAGGGCGATGACGAGGGCGCGTCGGGCCTCGCGGGTGAGGGCGTTGCCGGAGACGCCGGGAGCGACGCCCGCTTCTTTGCAGATCGCCTCGGCGAGGCGATCGGGGAGGCACTCGCGGAGAAGGCGGATTGGTGTCGAGCGGCCGAGGTTCTGGAGCGTGAGGTCGATCTCGGGTGCCGGGATATCCGGGAGCCAGTTGATCGCGAGGTGCGCGCCGGGATCTTCAAGCTTGGCGGCGGCGAGGTAACGGGAGATGTCGAGCGGGCCCGGGCCGGAGAGGCCGAAATGGGTGCAGAGCGTCGAGTTGGTGAACTGCGCGAGGCGTTTGTTGGTGGAGGCGCGGACTTCGAGCATGACGACAGCTGCGAGGCCGGAGAGATCGCGGATGAAGTGGCCCTCGGGGACGATGAGCGGGACGAGGGCGGGGAAGACGCGGGGCGTGATGGTGTGGCCGTGTGCGCGGGCGAGGTCGTAGCCCTTGCCGTCGGAGCCGGACTTGGGGAGTGAGCGGCCGCCGGTGGCGAGGATGACGCGGCGAGCGGAGATCGATTCGGATTGCGATTCGGGAGGGGCGTCGGTCGCGGCCTCGCGATGGATCTGGAAGTGGCCGGTGTCGGTGGCTGTGAGGGCGTCGACGCGCCAGGGGTGGCGGATCTCGACGCCCGCTTCGCGTGCGGCATCAAGGAGCGCGTTCAGCACGGTGCGAGCGGAGTCCGTCGTCGGGAAGAGCTTGCCGGTTTCTTCGCGTTTGAGCTCGACGCCGCGTTCGCGGAAGAACTCAATCGTTCGTTCGACAGAGAAGCTGCGCAGGACCTTTTTGATCGCGTTGCGGCTTGAGCCCGCGTAGGCCGATTCGTCGACAGCGTGGTGGGTGACGTTGCAGCGGCCGCCACCAGCGACGAGGATCTTCGCGCCAAGCGTGCGTGCGCCGTCGAGAGCGATGATGGAGGCCCTGCGGCCCTGCTCGCGTGCCGCGCGTCCGGCCGAGATCGCGGCCATGAGGCCGGCGGCACCGGCACCGATGATGGCGATATCGAAGTCCGTGGAAGAGTGGGAGGGCACGGCCGTCATGGTAGAGGTTGGAGGACGCGGAGCTTCGAGAGAGGTGATCGGAGGCGCCGCGAGCTTCTAGCGGGTGTGCTCTCGATCATCGATGGCGTGAAACTGAGGGATGCGGCCGTTGCTCAGGAGTCGGCCTTGCGGGCGACACTTCCCTCGGGGAATTTGTACCAGCCGGGGTCTTCGTAGCTCGTGATGTCGTCGCGGACCTTGAGCACGGTGAACATTCCGCCCATTTCGATCTCGCCGAATTGGCCATTGCCCATCATCATGGGCAGTGTGTTCGCTGGCCCCGGCATGTGCTCGGCCATTCCCTGCATCTCTGCCATGCCGTTGCGGCCCATGGCCATGTATCCGGGAAGGAGCGACTGGATCTTCTGCTCGACGCCGCCTTGATCGACGCCAACGGTGTTCGCGATGCCGTGGGCCATTGCGTTCATGGTGTGGTGCGACATGTGGCAGTGCAGGGCCCAGTCGCCGGGGTTGTCGGCGATGAATTCGACATCGCGTGTGGTTCCGACTGGAACGAGCACGGTGGTCTCCGGCCACTGCCCGGCCTCGGGGATCTGTCCGCCATCGGTGGCGACCACTTTCCATGCGTGTCCGTGGACATGGATCGGGTGGTTCCACATGCTCAGGTTGCCGAAGCGCACGCGGACGCGATCGCCGGTGCGGACCACCAGGTGCTCGGTGCCGGGGAAGACGCGGCTGTTGAAGGTCCACATATTGAAATCGACCATCACGGCCGGATCGGGGCGGTAGGTCCCGGGATGGACCGCCCAGTTGTGGAGCATGATGGCGAAGTCGCGGTCGATGGCGAGACGGGGCGGATCCTTCGGATGCACGATGAAGAAGCCCATCATGCCGAAGGCCATCTGCGTCATCTCGTCCGCGTGCGGGTGGTACATGAACGTGCCGTGCTGGTCCGGGATTGTGAACTCGTAGATCCATGTCTCGCCGGGCTGGATGCCTGTCTGAGTGAGGCCGGTCACGCCGTCCATGCCGCACGGGATGAAGAGCCCGTGCCAATGGACGCTGGTGTGCTCTGGCAATCGGTTGGTGACGAAGAGACGAACCCGCTCGCCCTGTGTGACCTCGATGGTCGGGCCCGGGGTCTGGCCGTTGTACCCCCAGCACTTGACGGTCATTCCTTCGGCGAACTCCCGTTCAACGGGTTCGGCGACGAGGTGAAACTCCTTGACGCCGTTGGTGATCCGAAAGGGCATGGTGGCGCCGTTCGGCGTGACGAGCGATGGCGTGCCCGCGCCGGTGTGGGTCGGTCTCGCGCTGTTGAGCTTGGGTCGGACGATCGGCGGCACCTCGTCGGCTCGGGCGCGGCGCACGAGCATCGCGCCGGCACCGGCTGCCACGCTCCTGGCGAGGAAGGCTCGTCTGCTGAACATGTCAGTGGCCTCCGTGTCTGTGGGCTGAGGGATCGATCGGCGACGGGTGTTCGGGCATTGCCGGTGTGGGCGTGATGGGCAGGCGGCCGCCAACTGCCCGTTCCAGTTCGGCGCGGATGGCCCAGTAGTCGTGGACGCTCTGCAGGTACGAGCGATAGGCATCGGAACTCTGACGCTTGGCCGCGAGCAGGTCGAAGGTGTCGGCGAGCATGAAGTTGTACTGTTGGAGTGTGAGCGCGGTGATGCGTTCATGGAGGGGGACGATGGTGTCTCGGTAGCGTTCTGCCTCGTAGCGTGTGGCAAAGAGCCGATCGCGGAGGCGGCGAACATCCGCACGAGTCTCGATGGCGAGAGCTTCGAGACGGGCTTCGGCGGCGAGGAGCGCCGAGTCGAGTCGGGCGATTTCCGGCTGTCGTTGGTTGAAGATCGGCAGTTCGAGCGAGAGCTCGGGGCCGAAGACCCATTGCCCGTCCGTGTCTCGAGAGGCGTTGAATCCGACCTCGGAAGTGAGCAGGAATCGCCAGTCGCGTTGCAGCCCCGCGCTCTTCGCGATCGCCTCGACTTCCTTGGCGGCGGCGGCAAGATCGAGGCGTTGGCGGATCGCGAGCGATTCGAGGTCGGAAAGGTCCGGTTCGCCGGGCGGGAGACTGGGGAGGCGGTTCACGATGGTCCAGGACGTCTGATCGCCCCAGAGTCCGAGTTGTGCGTTGAGGCGTTCGCGACGGTCGGCGACATCGGCGATGCTCCGCGCGTATTCCAGTCGCGCGTGCTCGGAGAGAGATTGCTCGTTTGCGAGCGAGAGCTCGCTCAGATTGCCGGCGTCGTGGACGCGGCGTGCAAAGTCCGCGGATGCCTCGGCTGCGATCGCGAGCTCTCGCAGGATGGCGGAGAGGTGCTCGGCTGCCTGCAGGTCGAGGAAGATTCGACGCGTCTCCGCCGCGGTATACAGCACGGCGTCGGCGACGGCGAGCGTCTGGGCATCGAGCCGCAGCGATGCGATGTCCCTGCGCGCGGGGAGGATCAGCAGGCGCAGGAGGTTGATGGTGAGTCCAAAGTCCAGGCCGGTGATGCTCGGGGGCCGATCGGGGAAGCCGGCACCCACCGACAGACTCGGGTTGTCGAGCAGTCCGGCTTCCTTAAGGTCCGCCTCGGCGAATCCGAGCGATGCGAACTCGGTACGGAGTCGGCGGTTGTTGATGAGGGCGATTGCGACGGCGCGGTCCTCGTCGATCGGCTCGCGGAGGAGTTCGCGCACGCGGGTGTCGATCGCGGCGTGTGCATCGGCCGTGGCTGGCCACTCGGGCTTGGCACCGATCCGTTCATCCACTGTCGATCTCGCGCGATCGAAGCTGCGATCGACAGAGACGGCCCCGCACCCGGAGAGCAGGGCGAAACTCGAGAGTGCGGTGATCATCCGCGCGGGCGTGTTCATGGGAGCGCCCCGCGGTCATGGTCGTCGGTGTTCTTTCCCTTCGCGGGGACGAGGGACATGCCGCATTTCGGGCACTTGCCGGGCTGATCGGAGCGTATCTCCTGGTGCATGGGGCACGTGTAGCCCGCCGCCGCCGGCGCTGTGGTTGGCGAAGCGTGCTGATCGTGGGACATGCCCGGCATCTCGGGCATCTCGGGTGCGTCGGGGGCGGCAACGGGTTCGATGGCTGATGCGAATGGATTGGGGGGCGGCACAAACACGGCGGCGCTTGCGGGCGAAGCGGGGTGGCCTTCGCCGAGGGGTTCGATCGGATGCGGTCGAACACACGCACCCAGGACGAGTGTGAGCGTCAGGATCGCGACGCCGTGGGCCAGACAGCGCGGAGCGAATTCAGATGGCGGTCTGTCAAGCATGGCGTCGAATCGTACACGTATGCGCTCCGAGGCGGGCTGATCTGAACCGAGATCGATCTGCACAGCGCAGCACGCGTTCGCACCGCGTTCGTGCCTGCAACCCGCCTCATTCGCTCGCGGCTGTCGCCGGCAGCAACCGTCCGAATGTCATGTTCGAGATCGGGTACGCCGCAGCCACGGCGCGGAGGTCGTCGAGGGTGACGCGGTTGATCTGCTCGAGCTCCTCTTCGAGGGTGCGGTACTCGCCGAGGAGCGTCCAGAGCCGTCCGATGCGGTGCATGCGGTCGTGGGGCTTCTCGCCGCCGAGGGTGACGGCGGTTGCGAGCTTGTTGCGGAGTCTTGAGAGGTCGTCGGGCGTGAGGGATGCGGAGAGGTTCGCGATCTCACGCTTGACGACGGCCCAGCATTCGTCGGCCTTGTCGGGATCGCACGAGCAATAGACGTAATACTCGCCCGTGCCATCGTGTGGGTCGTGCGCCGACTGGGCCTCGTCGGCGAGGCCGGTTTCGATCAAGGCCCAGTGGAGGCGGCTGTTGTCCGAGCCGCCGAGGATCTGCGCGAGCATCGCGGCGGCGTATCGGCGCGGGTCCTGCGCGCTCGGGGCGAGCGACATGCCGAGCAGGTACGCGCGGCTGACCTTCTCGTCGCGCATCTCGAACTCGCCCTGCCAGATCGGCGGCGCGGAGGCGTCGCGTCTGGCGTTGGTCTTTGGCCATGTGCCGCAGAGGGTCTCGATCTGCGCGACGGAGCGATCGAAGTCGATTCTGCCGGCGAGTGCGACGGTGGTGGTGTCGGCGGAGTAGCGGTGGTCGAAGTAGGCTGCCATCTCGTCGCGTGCGAGGTCGGTGATAGTTTCGGTGGTGCCGAGGACGCGATGCGACATCGGATGGTTCGGGTAGTGGCGCTCAACGCAGGACTCGTAGAGAACCCAGAAGGGATTGTCCTTGTACATGGCGATCTCTTCCAAGATCACGCCTTTTTCCATATCGAAGTCGGCGGTGCGGAGGGCCGGGCGCATCATCTGTGCAAGGAGATTGGTCGCGCTGGTGAGGTGCTCGGGAAGGATGTGGGCGTAGAAGCAGGTCATCTCGTTGCTGGTGAATGCGTTGTTGCGGGCGCCGAGCTCGTCGAAGCCACGGTTGATGTCGTCGGACGTGAGGGATTCGGTGCCCTTGAACATCATGTGCTCAAGGAAGTGGCTGACGCCCATGACTTTGGATGCCTCGTCGCGTGCGCCCGTGCGGACGAAGTAGCCGATCGCGGCGGTGTGCGCATCGGGATCGCATTCGGCGATGATCGTCAGGCCGTTGGGGAGCGTGTGCTTCTTGAAGGTAATGGGCATGGCAGAGTTTATCGGCTTTCGAGGTGGGGCCGCTCTCCAGAGAGGTGTGAGGCGGGCGTGTTGGGTTTCAGCGTGGCAAGGAGTTGGCGGCAAACCGCTTCCGGGTCGTTCTCGCGGCAGACAACAGAGGAGACTGCGATTCCGGAACAGCCGCGTGCGACGAGGGTGGGGAGGGTGTCGGGCGTGATGCCGCCGATGGCCAGGTGCGGAACGCGGGAGGTTTCGGGATCGGCGATGTACTGCGTGAGGTACTCTGGACCGAGTGTGACGGGCTTGGGCTTGGTGGTGGTGGGGAACATGGGACCCACGCCGCAGATGGATGCGCCGGCAGCGATGGCGTCTTTGGCGCGAGGGATGGAGTCGGTGGAGATGCCAAGATGGATCGCGGGGCCGATGATGCGTCGGGCATCGGCGGGCGCGAGGTCGTCGGGCCCAATGTGGAGGCCGTCGGCACCAGAGAGGCGCGCGATATCGGGTCGATCGTTGATGAAAGCGAGCGGGCGCGGGGCATCGGGTGTGGCTCTGTGCTCGCGGACGAGCGCGACGAGTGCTCGGGCACGGGCGAGGAGTTCGCGATCGGGCAGCGACTTCTCGCGCAGTTGGAGGATGTTGCAGCCCCCCGCGATGGAACGGGCGGCGACTTCCAGCCACGGAAGCGTGCAGAGGGACTCGGTGAGCAGCACGCAGAGACGGACAGCGGGAAGGGCCGGGAGGGCGAGGGCCGACACGATCGACTGCTCGAGCGTGTACGCGCGATAGCGGAGCGATTCGAAGGGGCGGGCGTCGAGGTTGAGGGCCTTCGCGGCCTCTTCGAGTGAGCGGAGGGCCTCGGTCAGGCGCGCGGCGTTGGCGCGGGCGAGGGAGACGAGATCAGGGCGGTGGTGTTCGGTAGGCGTGGAGATGGCCGTGCCGACGTCGGCCTCGGTGTCGCGGGAGGAAAGAAGGTCCGCGGGTGGGATACCGAGTGAAGCGAGTGCCGCGATGAGGTTGTGGCGCAAGGACTTGAGCGACTCAGAGAGGGGCGCGTCGTCGAGGCCGAAACGGGCGAGATCCTCCAGGACGCGGAGGGCCTCGCGGGCGCGGTTGGCGTTGGCGTCGATGATGCGGTGGAGGGGATTCACGGGTGGGAGAGGGTCCAGAACGAGGAATGGGGCCCTGACGGTCAACAACCGTAGCGCGGCGGTCCGATAGCATTCCGTATGGCAACCTCCCAGGCGGGCGAACCGTGCGCGATCGTGATCTTCGGGGCTTCGGGCGACCTCACCAAGCGAAAGCTGATCCCCGCGCTCTATGAGCTGTTCGCACGAGGACAGTTGCCGGAGGGGACGTTTGTCGTAGGGACGAGCCGCACGGAGATGTCGGACGACGCGTTCCGCGAGTCGATGCAGCCGTGGGTGAGGGACAACGCGAAGGGATTTGATGAGAAGGACTGGGCGACGTTTGCGCGGAAGCTGCACTATCATGCGGGCGACGGCGCGACGAAGGAGCTCTATCCGGGGCTGACGGGGCGGCTGAAGGAACTGGCGAAGTCGTTCGGTATCGCGAAGACGGATGGGCAGCCCAACGTGCTGTTCTATCTGTCGGTCGCGCCGGGTCTGTACGAGCCGATCATCGGAGCGATCGGCGAGGCGGGCGTTGTGGCCGAGGGGAAGCGCTGGTGCGTGCTCGATCCGGACGGGATGGCCTGGCAGCGGATCATCGTTGAGAAGCCGTTCGGCAACGACCTCGCGTCGGCGCAATCGCTGAACATGGCGCTCGGACGCGTCTTCGAGGAGGAGGCGATCTACCGCATCGACCACTACCTCGGCAAGGAGCTCGTGCAGAACCTGCTGGTGCTCCGGTTCGCGAACGCGATCTTCGAGCCGCTCTGGAATCGGAACCACATCGACCATGTGCAGGTGACGGCGGCGGAGACGCTGGGCGTCGGGTCACGCGCAGCGAACTTTTACGACCAGGCGGGCGCGGTTCGCGACATGATCCAGAGCCACCTGATGCAGGTGCTCGCGCTGGTGGCGATCGAGGCGCCGAGCGACTACGACGCCAGCGCGATCATGCGCGAGAAGATCAAGCTTCTGAATGTGGCCAAGCCGATCCCGGCGAGGGGGATCGAACGACACGCCGCGTTCGGGCGGTATGGATCTGGCACGAACGCAAAGGGCGAGAAGGAACCGGCGTACGTCGATGAGAAGGGCGTCGATCCGGAGCGCCGCACGGAGACGTATGGCGCGATGCGGGTGGAGTTCGACAACTGGCGCTGGGCGGGCGTGCCGTTCTATATGCGATCCGGGAAGCGGATGGCCAAGAAGCTGACCGAGGTTGTGATCGAGTTCAAGAAGCCGCCGACCAATGTCTTTGAGCGGATGGGGCAGCCGGCGACGGACTTTGTCGCGAATCGGCTGGCGATCAGCATCGCGCCGAGCGAGGGGATCTCCTTGCGGGTGCTCGGAAAGGTGCCGGGGCCGAAGTTCGTCATCGACAGCGCGGCGCTCGACCTCGACTACCAGGAGCGATTCGGCGGCGAGCCGATCGAGGCGTATGGGCCGCTGATTCTTGACGCAACCCGAGGCGACCGGACGCTCTACAAGCATCGCGAGGAGGTTGAGGGCGGGTGGCGCCTCTGCCAGCCCCTGATCGAGTCCGACTCGCTGCGGAAGGGGATCGAAACCTACACGCCGGGAACGTGGGGACCGTCGAACGCGAACGCGATCCTCGCGGCGGACGGCCGGGCGTGGCACAATCCGGCGGACGCGTGCTCGGGAGGCGGACCCAAGTAGATGCACCGGGCGAGTGGTGCGATGGGCGCGAGGCTGGCACAATAGAGCGATGTTCGAGCCCATTGAGATCGTGCCCAAGCCCCCGAAGCCGAACCTGCCGGGAACGGTGGTCGTTCGAGAGTCGGTTGATGATGTGATCGACGCGATGCTGGCCGATCTGCTGATGCATGCCACCGGGTGCGTGCGGGCGTTCGGCGATTTCCACCTCGCATTGTCTGGAGGGAGCACGCCGGAGCCCCTCTACCGGCGGCTGATGTACGACCTGGCCACGCGTGAGTTTCCGTGGAAGCGGACGCACCTCTGGATCGTGGACGAGCGACGGGTGCCGTTCGATGACGATCGCTCGAACTTCAAGATGATCAATGAGCTGATCGTTGAGCAATCCGATATCCCGCAGGGGCAGGTGCATCCGATCGAGGCGATGGAGCCGGATGCGGACGAGCGGTATGAGCGGGCTCTGCGCGAGACGCTCGAGTGGCGTGAGAAGGGGCACGATCGGCTCGACTACGTGCTGCTTGGGATGGGGGCCGATGCGCACACGGCGAGTCTCTTTCCGCAGAGCCCAGCACTGGATGCCACTGGAAAGCTGGTCGCGATCAACGATGGACCCAGGGTCACGCCTCCGGATCGCGTGACGATGACGTATGAGTTGCTCAACGCGTCGCGGTTCGTCGCGGTGATGGTGACGGGGTCGGGGAAGCGGGCGACGCTCGCGAGGATCGCCGCGGCGGGGAAGAAGGGGGATACGCGCGAGATGCCGATTCTCGGCGTGAAGCCGCTGGCGGGAGAGATGCGGTGGTACCTCGATGCGGACGCGTGCCCGCCGGTGGAAGAGAGAGCGACGGAGCGGGCGTGACGAATCTCTCAGTCGAGCCGAACGAGCGGGTGAGCTTCCGCGTCGCGTTCCAGGATGAGGACGTGATGGTGGTCGAGAAGCCCCCCGGGCTGGTGACGCAGCCGGGGAAGGGCCACACACGCGACACGCTCTTGAACGGGCTCTTCGCGATTGAGGGGCTGGGCGCGAAGCTTCAGAATCTGGGCAAGGCGCGGGATTTCGGGCTGCTCCATCGGCTGGATCGAGAGACGAGCGGCGTTTTGGTGGTGGGGCTGCGGCCGCGCGCGTATGACGCGCTGCGGGCGGACTTCGCGGAGCGGCGGATCAAGAAGTTCTATTGGGCCGTGACAGCGAAGGGGCCGACGGGCGATTCCGGGGTGATCAAGAAGCCGATCCTTGAAGTTGTGGATGATCAGAAGCTGGCGCGGATCTCACCAGCGGGGAAGCCGGCGGTGACGGCGTATCGGGTGTTGGAGCGATCGGCGGGGGGTGTGGGGGGCGCGTTGATCGAGTGCCGCCCTGTGACGGGGCGTCTGCATCAGATCAGGGTGCATCTGGAGGCGATCGGGTGTCCGATCCTGGGTGACCGGGTGTATGCGCCGAAGGCGGTTGCAGAGGCGGCGTGGCGGCTCGCGCTGCACGCGCATCGTTTGAGTTTCACGCATCCGGCGACGGGCGAGGTTGTGGATGTGCGGACGAAGTGGCCGCGGGACTTGGGGTATCTGTTGAAGAGGCATGGGTTGAAGTGGCCGGATGTGAAGGAGAAGACGCGGGACTCGTTGGAAACGGATTGAGCTTCAGCGCACAGAAGATCAGGCCAGTGATGATCCAAACGATCGTGCCAATTGACACGCCAGCCAGATCGGCCATCAGCTTGGTCATGGTGTCTGTGGCGTTGATTTCGGTCAGGTGGTCGTGGAACATCAGCCGCGCGACAATCATCGCTGTCAGGGCCGGCGCGAAGTACAGCATCCCGATGTAATCGTGGCGTTCGAGTTTGCGAGTGAAGAAACGCACAGCACCAGCATACCAGAGTCGAAGTAAGAGACAATCGATCACCGATCATGCAGGCGGCACATTGCGGATTTCACGGGTCTTGATGAGGCCGGGTAAGCCGGCGCCAAGGCTGTTGGATGAGCCGATGGTCTTCCAGCCGCCCGCGGTCGGTTTCTGCAGAAGACTCAGATAGCGAGAACCGAAGAGATGGCGCTCGATGATCCGGTAGTCACCTGAGAGGAATCCGGAGACCGCCTCAAGGTAGAGCTCCGCAACTCTGGGTGTCGTACAGGGGAACCACTCAAGCCAGAAGTTCTCAACCACGAGGTGGAGTTCGTCGGCGTTCTGGAGGTTGAGCGACACTCGGTATCGGCACCCATCCTGCTCGGGGATAACGATGCTGATCTCGACCGGATCTTCGGGGCACTCTTCCATTGTGAGCGATGGGAATCTTGCAGCGAGTTCTGCGAAGACGCGGCGTGCGACGGCCTCGGCCTCGGCTGTATGGGCCTGCCACTTCTGGCGTGACCGCTCACGCGATTTCTGTGTGGAGAATGGCCAGAGGAACCCCATGCCAAACTCTAGTAAACGCCTTCGATCCGGGCTGCTCGTTCAAGCAGTGCCGACGGGAGCCGCGGATACTGTTGCACCGGAGGTTCCGACATGCCCATCCACGAGAGTATTCTCGCCTACAACGCGGCACAGTCTGAGGCGGATCAGAAGGTCTGCGATGCGCTGAGCAAGGCGATCGACAAGCACCTGAAGGGTGCCGAGTGCAAAGTCTGGCATCGGCACCCGGTGTGGTTCATCGAGGGGAACCCGATCGTCGGATACAGCAAGTTGAAGGATTGCATCCGCCTCATGTTCTGGAGCGGCCGGTCATTCGACGAGCCGGAGCTCGAGGCCGAAGGGGGCTTCAAGACGGCGGGCGTGCGGTATACCGACGCAGATCAGATCGTGGCGAAGGACCTCAAACGCTGGCTCAAGAAGGGCGCCGAGATCCAGTGGGACTACAAGAAAATCGTGAAGCGGAAGGGGAAGCTGGTGAGGTTGAAGACATAAGAAAACGCAGAGGGGTCTCAGAGAACGCAGAGGTGCGCAGAGGGGAGAAAAACAGGATTCACCACAGAGATCACGGAGTGGCACGGAGGAAGAAGGATGAGAAGGGTAGAGCATCGAAGTCGCTCTCCACGCGACTTCGATGGCACGGCGTCCCGCGACACAGGCGTGCGCGATTCCGACGCGTGGCCCTCAATGCACTTTCGATATTCGAGAGGAGTTCAATCATGGCAGCGACCGGCACCGTTCGTCTTCACCGTGTTCTGCGTGCGCCGGCGGAGCGCGTGTTCAAGGCGTTCATCGATCCCGATGCGATGGTCAAGTGGCTGCCGCCGTACGGGTTCACGGGTAAGATGCACAGCATGGATGCGCGTGTCGGCGGCAGCTACAAAATGTCGTTCACCAACTTCGGGACGGGGAGCAGTCACGTGTTCGGAGGGACGTATACGGAGTTGACGCCGCACGAGCGGATTCGGTACACGGACAAGTTTGATGACCCCAATCTGCCCGGCGAGATGCAGGTGACCGTGACGCTCAAGAAAGTCGTTTGCGGCACGGAAGTGGAGATCGTGCAGACGGGTATCCCCGCGATGATTCCGGCGGAGATGTGCTACCTCGGATGGCAGGAGTCGCTGTCGCAACTGGCGCACGTTGTAGAGCCGGAGATTCCCGACGGGGCGTGATGCCACAGCGAAGACCGCGGTCCATCTCGCGAACGGGCGGCATCCGAAGAATCACACGGACCGACGAGCGGACCGCGGGATCACTTGTGCGGCACGGTCAGCATCCAGTTCACGCCGAAGCGATCGGTCACCATGCCGAAGAGCGGTGACCAAAAGGTCTTGGCGAGGGGCATTCCGATCGTGCCTCCGTCGGCGAGGGCGTTGAAGGCCTTGGTCACCTCAGCAGCGGTCGGCATTGAGAGCGAGAGCGAAAAGCCTTTGAATCCCTGTGTCGCGTCGCACCCGTCCGAGGCCATGACGACCGCGTCGCCGATGCGGAAGCTGCTGTGCATGACCTTATTCTCGAACCCGGGCGCGAGCGTGCCGGGCGGCGGTGGCTGGGGGCTGTCCTTGAAGAGCATGACCATCTCAACCTGCGCGCCGAGGGCACGCTTGTAGAAGTCAATGGCCTCCTGGCAGCGGCCTCCGAACATCAGATACGGCTGGACGTGGATGCTGGTCATGGTGGGGCTCCGTACGAGGGTGGGGCGTACGCAGCGGAGTACATCTCTTGCTATGCGGGGCGTGCGACCTGCCGGCGGCGAGCGAGTACAGCGGCGAGCACGACGACGGAGGCGAGCCCGGAGACGAGTGCGATGATCAGAAGCATGGCCAGCCGGAACGCGCGGTTGAGGAAGCGGTCGGCGGAGCGTTCCGCTCCCTGCAGGCGCTGTTCCAAGAGGGTGAGGCGAGACTCGAGGACCTCGGAGGATGTGGCGGCAACGAGGGAGGCGGTGAGTTCGTTCAGGCGTTCGGCGGTGTGCGCGGCCTCGCGGATCGCCTCTGTGTAGTTCTGGATGCGGAATGGCTCGGAACCGGGGGCGCGGGGCTCGTCGAGGCCGAGTTTCTGAGCAAGCTCGGTGAAGCCGCTCGCGGTCCGTCCGAGCGACTCGGAGAGAGCGGTGCCCGATTCGATGGCGGCGTGCAGATCGGCGATCGCCGCGCCGAGACGCTCCTGCTCATCGGCGAGTTGCAGGATCGTGGCCTCGCGCTCGGCGCGAAGCCCCTCGAGCGCCTGATCGATACCGGCGCGGCGCTGCTCGTCCGCGATCGTGGCGACCCGATCCATTGTGGCCGCCCGTTCCGAGGCGATGAGCTCGGGGATCTGTGCTCTCAGAGCTGCAAACTCGTCGGTGACTCGTGCAACGGACTCGGCCGTGGTCGCGGCGTTCTCGGCGAGCCGGCGCATCTCCGGCTCGCTGACGGTGTCGATGAAGAGCAATTCCGCCTGCCAGCTCACGAGCACCGGCACACGCTGGAGAAAGTAGAGCGCTCGCTCGGCGAAGAGGCGGGTCTGCTCGATCTCCCGGGTGGTGGGGTCGAGGCTCGACAGCGGGTCGAGGAAGAGCAGGCCGAGGACATTCGATGGACGCCCCGCCGCGTTCTTACCCGTGGTGATCTGGCGGGACTCTGCAAAGTCCGAGAGACGAACGTACGCGGCGTACCTTCGGTCCGTGTTCTCTTCGAGCCACCGCTTGACGAGCCCGTCGATCTCTGCGAGTTGCTCGGGCGTGAGCGCGGCGCTCGCCAGGCGTCGGATCTCGGCCTCGGACGACTCGAAGACCGCTCTCAACCGATCGGCTTCGGCGCCGAAACGTCCCGGCACGATGTTCCGCTCGATCAGCGTCCGCTGCAGCGAGATCATCACCATCATGTCAACGAGCGCGATCCGCGGGTTCTGAGCGGCCGCGATGATCGTCGCGCCGTGCGCAACGGTGTACTTGATCCGGTGGGCCATGACGCGGGCCTCGATCGTGGGCGCGACGCCTTCGATGTCGTCGATGGCCTCGGCGAGTCGGACCGTCAGGTCGTCGGCGAAGTCCATCACCTCCGACTGCATGCGCCGCGCCTCGGAGATCGTCGTGGAAGCGGGCACTGACGTGGTGCGACTGGGGGCCCTCACGCCAGGGGCCTCGGGTTGCGAGCGGGTCGGGAGAGAGCAGGAGACGAGCCCGGCGAGCGCGGCGCTGGCCGCGAGCGGAAGGGTGAAGCGTGTGGAGCGGGTCATGCGGTGATTGTCGGTGCCGAACGCGGGAGGATCAACCGGCGTGTGTCCGAGACGCATGTCGTGTCATTGCGAATCGATCGCGTCGAGGAACTCGCGTGCGATGCGATCGACGAGCAGGAAGCCGCGGGGCGTCGGAGCGATGCGAGGTGCGATGCGAGAGAGGTGTCCTGATTGGGTGTAGGACTCGACGATTCGGCGGATGCGAGGGCGAATCGTCGGATCGAGACCATCGGCGATGGCGAGGGCCGCGTCAAGGTCGATGCCCTCGGCGAGGCGAATGCCGGTCATCAGGCGTTCGCCCAGCGCGCGGCGAGCGTCGGGGGGCTCGTGGTCGATGATCGCAGCGAAGCCGGCATCATCGGCGTCGATGTAGTCGTCGAGGCGAGGCACGTTCTTCCAGCGATGACCGGCGAAGTGGCCGGATGCCGACGGGCCGGCCGCGAGCCACTGACGCTGACGCCAGTACGCCATGTTGTGCCGACACTCTGCGCCGGGGCGTGCGAAGTTCGAGACCTCGTACCGATCGAGGCCTGCGCCCCCGAGGCGAGAGGCGGCGTGCTCGAACATATCGGCTTCAAGGTCCTCGTCCGCACGCGTGAACTCACCCCGCGAGAGCCGCGCGGTCATGGCGGTGCCGGGCTCATAGGTGAGTGTGTACGCGGAGATGTGCTCGGTGTTGAGCGAGAGCGCGGCGTCGAGGTCGTGGTCGAGATCGGCGAGTGATTGGCCGGGGATGGCGTAGATGAGATCGAGTGATTGACGCGGAATGCCCGCGCCCCGCGCCGCCTCGATGGCGCGCGGTACGGCCTCGGGATCATGCCACCGTTCGAGCGTCTTCAGATGGGCGACATGGAAAGACTGCGCGCCCATGCTGACGCGGTTTACGCCGCCGGAGCGGAGGAGGGCGAGCAGGTCGGGCGAGGCGGTGTCGGGATTGCACTCGACGGTGAACTCCCCGGCATCGGAGCGGATCAGGGAAAGGTCGAACGAATCCGAGATCGCGGCGAGCAGATCGGTCCAGAGGTTCAACCGGAGCAGACTCGGCGTGCCGCCTCCGATGAAGATGGATTCCAGGGGCATGCCGGATGCGTTCGGAGCGATGGCTCGAAGCTCACGAACGAGTCGCTCCGTGAAGGCATCCTGGCGGTCGCGGGTGTCGACAATGCTGTAAAAATCGCAGTAGTGGCACGTGTGGGAGCAGAATGGGATGTGGATGTAGAGGGAACGAGCGGGTGCGTTCGGGGGAGAGGCGTGGGGGGGAGAACACCCCAGGAATGGGCGGGAAGAGCCGCTCGGACGTTGCCGGATGACTCGCAACTCGGTATGGTCCTGCATGTTGTGCGTCCGGTCGTTGGCGGCTTGGGCGGAGTTTCGGTGCGCGTGTGCCCGTGTACCTCCGTTGCGGAGGGGGTGAGCAGGTGGAAACGAGTCTGATTCTTGTCCGTCCGGGTTCGCAGAAGCGGGAAGTGCCACTGAATCGCGCGAGAAGCGTGATCGGGCGGCGCGACGACTGCCAGATTCGGATTCCGCTCAACAGCGTGTCGCGTCAGCACTGCGAGCTGGTTCGCGATGGCGACCGGCTCAGCGTGCGCGATCTCGGCTCATCGAACGGCACATACGTCAACCAGAAGAAGGTCGTCGAGCAGGTGCTGAACGCGGGCGATTTGCTTGCGGTCGGGCCGTGTGTTTTCGTCGTGAGGATTGGCGGGAAGCCGGCCGAGATCGATCCGAATTCGGGGATGTTGGGCGCGGCGCCGACATCGGGTGAGCGGACGCCGTCGCAGGCGGACGCGAAGACGATCTCTTCGAAGGTTCCGGCAGCGGGCCCGCTCGTTGATGCGAACGAGGGGAGCAGCGAGTTCGGATTCGATTTCGATCTTGATGACGACGACGACAGCCAGCCCAAGTTGTGAGCGATCCGGGCCTGCATTCACCGCGCGGAGCCCAGACGCTGATCAGGCGGCGCGTTCCTTTCCCTTCGGCGGGGGGGCAGCCGGTTCTCGCGGCACGGCCTTCTCGGGGATGCGGATGACCGTGCCGCAGGCCTTGCAGCGGACGGTCTGGCCCCGGGCGATCGCCGGCACAGATAGAACCTTGCGGCAGACCAGACTCGGACACATGATCTTGACGTGGGCATCGCTCATCGTGCGTCATCTATCGGTCGGGCGATTCGGATTCTCCGGCTCGACCTGCCCTTTGCGTTGGAGGAGAGGCGATTGCGTCTGGTTTTGACGGAACGATCGGACTCTTGGAGAGCTTTGGCTATTGTTCTCGGGCCCAAGTGGAGAAGCGGATGCCAGAAGCGAACCAGAGCGGCGGCAGGAGCGGCGCGTGCACAGCGGTTGTTGGGCTCCAATGGGGGGATGAAGGAAAGGGAAAGGTCGTCGATCTTCTGGCGGAGTCGCACGATGCGACCGTGCGCTATAACGGCGGGGCGAACGCCGGCCATTCCGTGGTCGTGAAGGGCGAGCGGTACGCGCTGCACCTGATTCCGTCGGGGATCCTGGCGAAGGGCAAGGCGGCGGTTGTCGGCAACGGCGTGGTCGTTGATCCCGAGAAATTGATCGAGGAGATGGCGGGGCTTGAACGCCGGGGCGTCGATGTCTCGGGGCTGATCATCTCCGACCGGGCGCACGTGGTGCTGGACTACCACAAGATCGAGGACGGGCTCCGCGAGGACATCCTGACCGCTGCGAAATCCGACAAGGTGTCGAGCGGGCCCGGGCAGATCGGCACGACGCGCCGCGGGATCGGGCCGGCCTATGCCGACAAGGTCAATCGCGCGACCGCGCTGCGAATGGGCGACCTGCTCCGGCCGGAGATTGTGCGAGAGCGAATCGCGATGGCGTGCCGACTGAAGAACGCGATGTTCAAGGGATTGTCGCCAACGATCGAGCCATTGGATGAGCGCGGGATCACAGAACGCGCGATCGAGTGCGGCAGGCGGCTCGCGCCGAACATCAGGGACACCGCGTATCTGCTGCACGATCTGCTCGCACAGGGGAAGCGTCTGCTCTTCGAGGGCGCGAACGCGACACTGCTCGATGTGGACCATGGGACGTACCCGTTCGTGACGAGTTCGAGCTGCGCGGTCTCGGGGATCGGGCCGGGAACCGGCGTGCCGCCGAGCAAGCTGTCTCGCGTGATCGGCGTTGCGAAGGCGTATTCGACGCGCGTCGGCGCGGGCCCGATGCCGACCGAGCTCTTCGACGCGGTGGGCGAGGGGATCCGAACCCGCGGGCGCGAGTTCGGGACAACGACCGGGCGGCCGCGCCGCGTGGGATGGCTGGACCTCGTTGCGCTTCGCTATAGCGCGATGATCAACGGCGCGAGCGAGATCGCACTGACGCTTCTGGATGTGCTGCCCGGCGTCGAACGGCCTCGGGTCTGCGTGGCCTACCGGATCGGCGATGAGAAGTCGGAACGCTTTATCCCCGATGGCGAGCGGCTCGCGAAGGTGGAGCCGAACTATCACGAACTCGACGCGATCGAGCCGGGGCTCTCCGAGTGCAGGACCTTCGCGGACCTCCCACCGAACGCGCGCAGGTACGTTGAGTTTGTGGAGCGGTTCGTTGGCGTGCCGATCACGATCATCGGTGTGGGACCGGGGCGTGAGCAATCGCTCATTCGGGAGCATTGGTGATGCCGGCGCCGGACGGCGAGCCCGGTAGGACGGGGATCCCCGGAGTGGCGAGCGCGCGCATGCCTCGCCACATCGCGATGATCATGGACGGGAATGGCCGCTGGGCGGAGTCGCGTGGGCTCTCTCGGTCCGAGGGGCACATCGCCGGGGCGAAGACGGTGCGGCGGGTGATGAACGCGTGTCGGCCCCTGGGCATCGAGTACCTGACGCTGTACTCGTTCTCGGCGGAAAACTGGAGCCGCCCGAAGGACGAGATCGACGCGTTGATGGAGCTGTGCGTGCTCTATTGCCGCTCGGAGCGTGAGTCGCTGCTCGAGGAGCGGGTTCGTGTCCGAGTGATCGGCGATCGTGAGGGGCTGCCCTCGGAGGTGCGATCGGCTCTCGAGGAGTTGGAGCGCGTGACAGCGGGTGAGTCCGGGTCCACGCTCGTGCTCGCGATCAACTACGCCGGGCGAGCGGAGATTGTGCGTGCGGCGAGGCGGCTCGTCGGCGACATCGCCTCCGGCGCGATCGGGCCCGACCAGATCGATGCCGACGCGATCGCAGCCAGATTGGACACGGCTGGGATCCCGGATCCGGACCTTCTGGTCCGGACGGCCGGCGAGATGCGTGTGAGCAATTTCCTGCTGTGGCAGATCAGCTACGCGGAGATCCATGTGACGCGCACATTGTGGCCAGACTTCGGAGAGAACGACCTGCATGCGGCGATCCGGGACTATGCTTGCCGCCAGCGGAAGTTCGGGGGGCTGCCCGATGCCGCGGATTCGAGCGTGCAACCACCTTGCTAAAGCAACGACTGCTGCTGGGCCCTCTGCTGATCCTGCTGCTTGTAGGGGGAATATGGCTCGATAGCTGGCTCGATCGGCAGCTGCTTCCAGCGTCGATTGGTTCGCTCTTTCCGGGGCTCCGCGACTTCCCGCCGGGTGTGATCGTGTTCACGGTCGTGCTCGTGCTGAGTCTGATCGCGGCGCGTGAGATCGTGCGCATCCTCCGAGACAAGGGGATCCAGGCGTCGATGCGGCTCTCGTGCGCCTCGGCGGTGCTCGGCCTGGGCGTGTCGTGCCTCGTGCCGACAGAGTTCAAGGGCGAGCACAGCGCGACAATCGTCTCATCGGCCGCGGCGCTCGTGCTGGCGAGTTCTCTGGCGTTCTATTCGCGTCGGCAGACCGTCGAGGGTGTGATCGCGGCCACGGGCGGAACCCTGCTGGCGTTCGTGTATCTCGGCCTCATGTTCGGGTTTGTGCCCGCGATTCGGCGTGAGCACAGTGCGTGGATCCTACTCTGGGTGCTGGTGACGACCAAGAGTTGCGATATCGGCGCCTACTTCACGGGCCGGGCGATCGGGAAGCACAAGCTGATCGCGTGGCTGAGCCCGGGCAAGACTTGGGAGGGATTGGCGGGTGGTACGGTGTTCGCGGCGGCGGTGGGCGCGATCGGCGTGGAAGTGCTCCGCCAGTACGGACATACATCGCTGCCCACGTGGCAGGGCGGGGCTCTTGCCGGGGTTTTGTTCGCACTGGTGGGACAAGCGGGCGATCTGATGGCGAGTCTGCTGAAGCGAGATGCGGGGATCAAGGATGCGGGGAGAATCCTGCCGGGGTTCGGCGGGATGCTGGATGTGATCGATTCGCCACTTCTTGTGGCACCTGTGGCATATTGGTGGCTGCGTGCTGTCGTTCACCACGCGGCGCTAGACTGATAGACTTCTAGTGAGCGACCAGTCGGAGTAGTCGATGAGCGAGACGGACAAGCTTCTCAGGGTCTTTCTGGTGGACAAGCAGCTCAGCGGGCTGACGGCCCGGCTGAAAGCGGCGGAGCGGTTTCTCGGGGAACAGGAGAAGCAGCTTTCACAGCTCGAGTCGGCCAAGGTGACGGTTGATGCCCAGCTGAAGCAGCTCTCTGGCTCGATCGCCAATCACGAGGGTGAGATGGCCCGCCTGGACGCGAGGATCGAGCACCTTCGCACGCAGATGAACTCTGCACAGACGAATCGCGAGTACAAGGCGTTCCTGACCGAGATCAACACGATCAAGGCGGACCGTTCGAAGATCGAGACGATCGCACTCGAGCAGATGGCGCAGGCGGACGGCCTGAGGGCACAGCAGTCGGAGATCGACGCCAACCGCGAGGACCGCAAGAAGGTTCGGACGGTCGCCGACGACGAACGCACCAAGCGCGCCGAAGAGATCCGGGAGCGCGTCGAGCAGATGAAGAAGGAGCGGGAAACGCTCGCGGGTGACGTGCCCGGCTCGGTGCTCAGCGCGTACCAGTCCCTGTACGCTCGACGCGAAGAGGAATCGATGGCCCCGGTCGAGGTGCAGGATCGCAAGCGCCACGAGTTCAACTGCGGCTCGTGCATGATGAGCATCCCGGTCGAGATCGTGAATCGTCTGATGACGCACGGAACGCTCACGTACTGCGTGTCGTGCCAGTGCATCCTCTACATGGACGAGGCGGCGACGACGGCGATGCAGCCCGCGAAGCGGTGAGCCGGCGCGATGGCGCGCAAGGCCAAACCTCCGGTTGAACGGGCCACCCTCGGCCGGATCGCTGTGGCGCGGACATGGTTGCTGCCCATGGTCGTGCTGCTTTGCGTGACGCTGCCACACCTGTCCGACGGCGACTGGATGCGCGGGGACAGCGGGTGGTATGGCGCGATCGGCACGCAGGCATGGCGGACTGGCGAGTTCCTGACGCTGTACGGCGAGCCCGGCCAGCCCTACTTCAACAAACCGCCATTGGCTTTCTGGATCACCGGGCTGCCGATGTACGTGCTCGGCCCGAGCGTCTGGTCGGCGCGGCTCGGGACGATCGTAGCGGCGGCGGGGTGCGTGCTGCTCGCGGTCTCGATCGCGCGACTGGGGATGTCGAGGCGAGGCGCGGTCTGGGTGGGGATCACACTCGCGTTGACATACGAGTTCTTCCGGCGAACCCGGGAGATCTCCTTGGATATGTGGCAGGCGCTCTTCCTCATTGCCGCGCTGCGACTGGTGGTCGGCGCAATCGTCGGGGGGCGGGCGCGGGGACTCGTCCTCGCGGGCGTCCCGCTCGGGCTGGCGCTGATGTGCAAGCCACTGGTAGGGCTCGCGGCGATCCCCATGTTCGGTGCGATGCTGCTCGCCTGTGGCAGATGGCGACAGTTGCCGTGGCTGCTCGGGACGCTGGGAGTTGCGGTCGTCGTGGCTGCTCCGTGGCACCTTGCGATGTGGTCGATCCACGGCCTTGCGTTCACAAGCCAGTACTTTGGCGCAGAGATCGCAGAGAGGGCGGGCGGCGGATCTGTCGTCAACGAGCGGGCCGTTGGGCGATGGTGGTTCTATCTGGAGAAGATTGGCGAGGGATACTGGCCATGGCTCCTGGCCCTTGTGTGCTGCGTGATCGCTGGTGTGCGCGGAAAGAGGATCGGCGGGGATGTTCGTGTGCTTCGCTGCGCCGCGATCTGGGTGGTCGCATGGCTTGTCCTGCTCAGCGTGTTCCCGGATCGTCGCGATCGGTACGGGTTGGTCTTCTACCCGGCGCTCGCGATTCCTGTCGGGGCGTGGCTGGGGTATCGATCGCGATCGATCGTGAGAACGGCGATGCGCGGGATCGAGCGGCATGGATGGTGGGCGATGCCGGTTGCGGCCGGCGTGTTCGCTGCGCTGCCGGTTCGCGTCCAGTCACCCGGCGATCCACAGTGGCCGGCGATGCTCGCGTATCTGCGGTCTCAAGGGAATCCGGAGTTGTGGCAGGGGGCGATGATCGGGCATCGAGGCTCGCGGATCTACCTGGAGTCCGGGCGGTGGCCGATCACGACGCGGGATCGGTGGGGCGAGTTTGTCGCGACGCCTCCGGGCGGGTCGCTGATCGTGTACCACGCACACGACGGCCTGAGGCCCGGTCCACGCGAGCGAATCGAGTTTCAAGATGGACTGTTGACGATCACGCGCCTCGACAATGGTGCGACGTGGAGCCCGGTGAAGCCGTGAGCGAGCCGGCCGCTCGATTCAGGTCGCGTCTTCTTTGCCGAAGAGCGTGGGATCGGTGGCCGCTGCGACGCTGAGGGGGAGGCCGAGATGCTCGGCTGCGGCACGCGTGAGCGCACGCCCGCGCCGGGTGCGGGCGAGGAAGCCGATCTGGAGGAGGTAGGGCTCAACAACGTCTTCGAGCGTTCCCCCGTCCTCGTTCATCGTCGCTGCGATGGTCTCGAGCCCGACCGGCCCGCCGCTGTAGACCGTGCCGATCGTGCGAAGGAACGCGCGATCGAGTTCGTCGAGGCCGAGCCGATCGATCGACTCGATGGCCAGAGCACGCTCGACCGACGCGGAGGTGACGCGACCATCGGACTCGACCTGGGCGAAGTCGCGGACGCGCCGGAGGAGGCGGTTGGCGATGCGGGGCGTGCCGCGTGAGCGAGAGGCGATGAGCTCGAGCGCGCCGCGATCCGCGACCTCGAGCGCCAAGAGGCGGCAGGAGCGGCTGAGGATCTGCAGGAGCTCCTCGCCGGAGTAGTACTGCAGATGGTGGACGATGCCGAACCGGGAGCGGAGTGGCGAGCTCAGCAGGCCTGCGCGGGTAGTTGCGCCGATCAGCGTGAATGGCTTGCAGGTGATCTGGACCGTGCGCGCGTTGATGCCGGAATCGACGGTGACGTCGATCCGGTAGTCCTCCATCGCCGGGTAGATGAACTCCTCGACGGCGACAGGGAGGCGGTGGATCTCATCGATAAACAGGACATCGCCGGGCTGGAGGCGAGTGAGCGCGGCAACCAGATCCGTGCCCTTGGCGAGCGCGGGGCCCGAGGTGATGGTCAGGCGCGTTCCCATCTCCTTCGCGATGACGTGTGCCAGGGTCGTCTTGCCAAGCCCGGGTGGGCCGTGAAGCAGGACGTGCTCTGTCGGCTCTTTGCGCCCTGTGGCGGCCTTGATCGCGATCTGGAGGCGCCGGATCAGGTCCGCCTGGCCGACGTACTCATCGATCGAGCGCGGGCGGAGCGCGACGTTCGCCTGCTCCTCCTCGGGCCGGGCTTCCTGCGGTGAGATGAGGCGTTCCGTCGCCACGTGTCACTCCTCGATCCGTCCGGATGCCGTCGGGATTCCATTGCCAGTGTAGCGTACCCCGAACGAAACCGACCCCGATCGTGCGATCGGGGCCGGCGTGATCCATCGGTATGGAGATGGTCGAATCGGGCGCGGATCAGTTGCCGCCGGCTGCCGACTCGGTTGTCTTGACCCGGGGGAGCATGGTCGGAGCGCAGGCGAGGTTGTACGCGGTGATCGCGGCGTTGGTCGCCGACTGCCTGAGGTACTCCGGGATGGCCAGGTCGAGCTTGTCGTTCTGGGTGTGCCACCCGTACCCGTAATCGGAGCGACCGACCTCGTCCCAGAAGAAGCCGGGGACGCCGACGGCATTGAACGAAGCGTGGTCGGAGCCGCCGCCACGGGGGAGCGTGTCCCCGACCTTGCGGATGTTGACATCCATCCACTTCTTCTCGACCTCGTCGTAGAAGAGGCCGTTGGTCGGCGCGGTTGCGGCGGCCATCATCTCGGCCATGTCGGTGGTGACCGGCGCGCCGCCCTCATAGTTTGTTCCGCCATCGTCAACAAAGACGGCGGAGATGTGGGGCAGATCGTCCTTGTGCCGATCGACGTAGGAACGAGAGCCGAGCAGACCCTGTTCCTCGCCCGTCCACAGCACGAATCGGATGGTGCGCTTGGGCTTCGCGTTCGCGGCCATGAGAATGCGGGCCGCTTCGAGCGTCACGGACGATCCCGTGCCGTTGTCGAGCGTGCCCTGGGAACCGGGGCCATCCCACGAATCCAGATGTGCCGAGACGATGACGATCTCGTTCGGGAACTCGGTTCCGCGGATCTCGGCGACGGTGTTGTAGACGGGAATCGGCCCCGGCGTGAAGGACGCCGCGCCATTGATCTCCACCTCGATGGGCACGCCGTCGTAGATTCGCGAGTTGATGAAGTCGTAGTCGGACTGACGGATCGAGTACTCGGTGTCCTTGCCGATCTTGTCGAGCGAGAGCTCGCGCCAGCCGCGGGCCGACGTGGTCCAGACACGCTCATCGCGCGACGAGCCGAGGAAGCCGGCGGGGTTGAGCGCGAGCACCTGCTCCATGAGGTCGGGTGCTGCGTCCGGTTCGGGCATGGTCACCTCCACCGTGGACTCACCCAACTCGCTCTTGGCGGTGCCCGCGAGCTTCTTGCCGCTGCGGGCGAGCATGTAGTGCGACGTGCCGGAGGGAGAAACCCAGTCGAACTCGATCGCGTCGCCATTGACGACAACGTTGGATCCGGGCCCGGTGTGGAAGCGGCGGATGGCCACGGTGATGTCGGACCCGTTGAGCGTGATGGTGACGGGAATGCCGCCCTCCGGGAGATTCGGACCGGCGAGGGTGCCCTCGAAGCGATCGCCAGCGGGCTCGGTGGACGGGATGACGGCGCCGGCCTGCTTGGCGCGAAAGTCCTTGAAGAACTGGTGGCGATCGCCGAGCTGGCCGCCGACGCCGCGGATCCCGCGGCGAGTCTCCCGATTGCCCGGGATGAGGACCCACGCGCCGGCGATCGAGTCCTTCATCGCGTCGAACTCGGCTTGGTCCTTCGGGAGGCGGACGACCGGAGCGCGGACTGCGCCGTTGGTGCCGGGAGCCCAGGCGAGCCACGAGAACTCCATGTCGCGGACGCTGTCGTACTCGACCTCGGTGCGTGTTGTGCCATCGTCGTTCTTGACAGCACGCTCACGCCGGAGCATGACCTTGGCGGAAGAGGGGCCCCGATCGAATCGCATGGAGACCTCGCCCCACTGGTCGAGCGCGACGTTGGTCAATCCCCATGAGCGGAACTGGTCGGCGGCCCAGCGGTTCGCCTGTTCGGCTCGGGACGAGCCGGTGAGGCGGGGACCAATCGTCTGCGTCAGGTAGGTGATGTGATCCATCACCTTGTTGCGACGGGTTCCCTCTTCGATGATGCGGGCGATCGTCGCGGGGTCGCCCATCGGGATCTTGGGCACGGCGGTCGGGTTGCCGTCGATCACCGCGTAGGGGCGGGACATCGGGGGCTTCACATCCGACGGGGCGGTCGCAGCCGAAGAGTCGGCGGGCTTCGTGTTGTGCCCGGTACACGCCGCGAGCCCGGCGAGCACGACGATGGCGATGGTGGGGGAGAGACGACGTGAGAGATGCATCATTGCGACAGGAACCTCCGCGTGGGGCCGGTATGGCCGGGTGGACAGCATACCGGTTCACGCGGCCATCGGTTTCCGGTGGAGGCGAGATCCCCGGGCGGCTCCCAGTCAGTCCATCGGAAGGTTCGAGCGTCGCCAGAGCGAAACGAGCCGGTCGAATTGGGTCGGCTCCCAGACACGCCCTTCGGGCAGCATCACCCGGATCACTTCCCCCAATTCGTTGAGGGACGTGGTCTGAGGCGGGCTGTCTTCATTGAGACGTGTGGTGAGCACCCAGAGGCCCGCGCGATCGTCCGGCTGCTCGAGGAGCTCTCGGCGAAGTCGGATGGTGCCGCTCTCGGACTGGTAGGTGTAGAAGCCAAACTCGGCGGGAATCCGCTTGGTCATCAGGAGATCCGGGAGAAGGACCGCCTCGAGTCGGCTGAGGTAGCCCTCGCCCGCGATGCTGGGCTTGATGGTCTGGCTCTGACCATCCGGGGGATCGATGCGGACCGTGATGCTCGAGCCCTCGCGTGCGCCCGTTTCGGTCCATGTCGCGACCGTTCCGCCCTCGCGACGGGAACTCCGGATCAACCACGCCTCGGACGTGCGGTCCTCGGAGAGGTAAAAGATGCTGACCGTGTCGTAGATTCCGGAGCCGTCGAGGATGCGTGCCTCAAGCTTGACGAGATACCCGGATTGCTTGTCGCTCGTTCGCCACTTCGCACGCTCCCTCGTCGAGTCGAGTTCCCCGCGCTGCCCGATCCACGCGGAGATCCGCTTGTAGCCGATCTCCCGGTCGTCCGCGCCGGAAACCGAGGGTTCGTACAGGCGATCCCAGCGCGGCTTGTTCTTGGATCCGTATCGATCCATGATGACGCGAAAGTCATCGCTCGAGATCTGCGACATCAGACCGACACCCGCAGCGACCGCGGCCTGGCGGGCGGCGCCGAGCTTTGTCGGATCCTCGAACGATGCGGTCGCCACCATGGCCTCGTACACCGGTCCGGCCTGCTCGAATGCGGGCTCGGGCGTGAGCAGCTCGAAGGTCAGGTATCGACCCGGCTGCGGATTGAAGACCGTGTATCCCTTGACCGAAGCCGGTCCCCCCGGGCCCGGGACCAGCAGATACATCCGTTCGGCAGTCCCCCCCTTGAGCGAGAGATCGGGCTTGCGTTCCAGCACCTTGCCCTGGCTCGATGCGACCGTTCCGTTCGAGTTGCGGATACCGACGGAGGCGAGGATCTGGTCCCGGATCGCATCCACAACCTCCGGGATCGGGCGCTGGCTGGTCGTCTCGCGGCTCTCGATGTTGATGATCCAAGTCTGGTCCGGCGCGAGGATCCGAGCAGTGACTTTGCTGCCGTCGCGGGTGAGCTGCGTCGTCGCGCCCTCCGGGAGCAACATGGAAAGCCCGATCGACTCGATTCGGAAGGGGTTGGTGGCGAATTCGACGACGGCGGTGCGGCCCGCCGGCTGCGTACTCGTTGTTTGTTTGGATGCGCTGCCACTCTTGCTTGCTGCCGGTTGGCCCGCCGAGGCCGTGCCGAAGACGAACGACACAAGCAAAGAGGCCACACAAGGAAGGCTGTTGAAGCGGTTCGTGTACATGGCGGGTGGATTCCTTCGTTGGTGTCCGCGCTGGGAATTGATTGTTCACCTGCTGGAAGCAGAGGCGGAGCCCTATGCGCATATGTTCCATCGTTCCGACGGGGTGGTTTTCGACAGACCCGAAAAACGGTTCAGAACGGACCCTGACGGGACATTGACAATCTGGGGGAGGCCTCTACTCTTACGGGCTCATCTCGGAGCGATCCGGGGTGGTGTCGTTTGCCGGGCGGAGCCCGGCACCTCAGAGTGCGAGGGTTTACCGCACTCATCGCCGAAGGACGGCAATTGATTCAGCGGGCTCGCCCGGGGCGAGCTTGGGAATCAATCGCTCCTCAGCGAAACGAGGTCCGGCGGTTCGGCGTGCGGCGAGTGTGTGTTCAAGTGTTGGGACGAAAGGTCAGGAACGAGCCATGACGGGGACACGGATTCGAATTCGGATGGAGGCATACGACCATCTGGCGCTCGACGCGTCGGCTCGCGAGATCGTTGATCACGCGAAGCGCACGAACGCGAAGGTCGCCGGCCCGATCCCGCTCCCGACTCGGATCGAGCGGTACACCGTGCTGCGCTCGCCCTTCATCGATAAGAAGAGCCGCGAGCAGTTCGAGATCCGCACGCACAAGCGGATCATCGACATCATCGAGCCGAACGCACGCACGGTCGAGGCGCTCAATCGTCTCGTCGTTCCCGCCGGTGTGTTCGTCAAGATCAAGGCCTGATTCAAGACGGAGGACGTCGCGAGAGCGGCGTCCTTCGCTTTCTTCGGAACAAAGCTTCCTCTGCCCGGGGCCGTTGGACGGCGCCGAGAGCATGAAGCGGTCCCGGCCGCACCCGGGGACAGGCCTCTCTGGGCCGGTCGATCTGAAAGGTGTTTCGGATGGCTCTGACATTGCTTGGCAAGAAACTCGGAATGACGCGGGTGCTGACACCCGCCGGCGTTTCGATTCCCGTCACGGTGATCGAGTGCGGCCCCTGCGTGATCACGCAGCTGCGGACCCCCGAGACCGACAGGTACGCAGCAGTCCAGATCGGATTCGGCGAGGTCAAGGCCCGGCGGTCGACCATTCCGATGATCGGTCACGACGCGAAGGCCGGCACGACCCCCAAGCGTCACCACAGCGAATTCCGCGTGGACGCGAAGGATCTCGGCAACTACGCGGTCGGTCAGGTGCTGGGCGTGAAGGATCTCGAGAACGTGATGTACGTGGACGTCGCGGGCACCAGCAAGGGCAAGGGCTTCGCGGGCACCATGAAGCGTCACAACTTTAAGGGCATGTGCGCATCGCACGGCACGGAGCGCAAGCACCGTGCGCCGGGCTCCATCGGATCGCTCGGCTCGAACCGCGGCTTCGGCGGCGGCCTGAAGAAGGGCAAGAAGATGTCGGGACACATGGGAGCCGAGCGGGTGACCGTTCGTTCGCTTGATGTGATCCGAATTGTGCCCGAGCAGAATCTTTTGCTGGTCAAGGGGCCGATTCCCGGCCACAACCAGTCTACAGTCTCCGTTCGCACCTCAACGCGCTTGTATCGAAGCAAGGCGAAGAAGTTGGCGGCGGCGAAGTCGTGAGTGACGCGGGCTCGGTCCGCTGAACAGATCGTCGGGCGCTCCAATCGTCCCGACGAGTCCGGTAGGTTCGCATCGCGAATACCGCCGGGCGAGGACAACGAGTGGACGCGAGGCATGAACACCATGCTTTGCGAGGACGGCCGAGTCGATTCCGATCCGCCCCAATATGTGATGGGAGGCGAGACGGATAGGCGAAGCAGCCGCGAGCGATCGCTCGCGGAACCTTCTCGGAGACGGTCTCCGGGATGTAGAGGCGTCGGACGAGGTGCGACTCATGCAGGTCCCCGTCTATAACCTTCAGGGCTCCGAAGTCGGATCGTACACGATCGACGAGGACTCCCTGGGTTCCACAATCAATGCTTCCTTGATCAAGCAGGCGTACGTCATGTACCACGCCAACACCCGCCAGGGGTCGGCACGTACAAAGAAGCGCTCGCAGGTCGAGGGATCAACCAAGAAGATCTACCGCCAGAAGGGGACGGGCAACGCGCGCCACGGCGACCGCAAGGTCGCCCAGATGCGAGGCGGCGGCCATGCCCACTCCAAGAAGCGGACGCGCGAGGATTACCACCTCGACATGCCGAAGAAGATGCGCCGGAAGGCGAATCGCAACGCGCTCTTGGCGAAGCTGATGGACAACGAGGTTCGCGTGATGGACACCCTCACGCTCGCAACCCCGAAGACCAAGGACTTCGCGACGCTGCTCCAGGCGCTCAAGATCGATCGCACGGTGCTGGTGGCGCTCTCGGCCGACGAGGGGAAGGCGAAGAACGCCCGTCTCTCGGCACGCAACGTCGACGACGTGGCGACCTGCCGCGCGGACCAGCTGACATGTTTCAACATGCTCAACAGCCGCTACCTGATCATTGCCAAGGAGGATCTGGAGGGCTGGCTGATGGGCCCGACCTCGCAGACCGGCAAGGTCGCGAAGGTGGCTCCGATGGGCCGTGCAGAGGGCGCCGAGGCCAAGCAGGCCGTGAAGCCCGATGCTCGCCGCGAGCGTGCCAAGGCGCGTCGCGAAGCCGGTAAGGAGAAGGCGTGATGGAAGCTCTCTATGTGATCCGCCGTCCGCTCCTGACCGAGAAGTCGACGTTCGGCATGAACGAGCGTGCCCAGTACGCGTTCGAGGTCGATCGCCGGGCCACCAAGACCGACGTGAAGCGCGCGGTCGAGGAGCTGTACAAGGTCCATGTCGTCGCCGTCAACACGATCGTCCGCAAGGGACGCGTGAAGCGGCTCCGCACGGGCTACACCACGACGCCCGAGAGCAAGCGAGCAATCGTTCGGCTCCGCGAGGGAGAGGTGATCGAGCTTCTCTGAGGCCCGATCATCGAAGGACACCGAAGGAACCAGACTCATGGCCATTCGCGTATACAAAAAGACCAGTGCAGGACGACGCTTCGCGTCGGTCAATATGCACGTTGAGGTCACGAAGAAGTCACCAGAGAAGTCGCTGCTCGAGCCGCTGCCCAAGAAGGGTGGCCGCAACAACTCGGGCAAGATCACCGTGCGTGGTCGTGGCGGCGGCGCGAAGCGCCAGTACCGCCGGATGGACTTCAAGCGTCGCGATCGCGCTGGCATCGCTGGCACGGTGGTGGGGATCGAGTACGATCCGAATCGCTCGGCGCACATCGCGCTGATCGAGTACACCGATGGCGTGAAGCGGTACATCATCTCGCCGACGGGCCTGGACGCGGGCGACACGGTGATGACGAGCATCGACAAGCCGATCGATCCGAATCCCGGCAACGCGATGCCCCTGAAGTACATCCCGCTGGGTCTCGAGGTCCACTGCATCGAGATGCAGCCTGGCCGCGGGGCGCAGATCTGCCGGTCCGCGGGCTGCGCCGCCAAGCTCTCCAACAAGGAGGGCGACTACGCGACGCTCGTGCTGCCCTCCGGTGAGATCCGGCGTGTGCACGTCAACTGCCTCGCAACGATCGGTCAGGTCGGGAACATCGACCACCAGAACCGTCGCCTGGGCAAGGCCGGTCTCACCCGCCACCTCGGTCGCCGACCGATCACGCGTGGCGTTGCCAAGAGCCATCACGCCCACCCGCTGGGTGGCGGCTCGGGTCGCTCGAAGGGCAACCGGCCGCCGTGCGGGCCGTCGGGCGTCGGCGCCAAGGGTGGCCGCACGCGTAATCGCAAGAAGCACAGCACCAAACTGATCATCCGTCGCCGTCGCTCCGTCCGTTACGGGCAGGTGAAGTAAGAGCAAGGGCCAGGGAGCACACACATGGGACGCAGTCTGAAGAAAGGCCCGTTTGTCGATGAGAAGCTCTACCGAAAGGTGGAGAAGCTCAACGAGCGCAACAAGCGCGAGCCCATCAAGACGTGGGCGCGTCGCTGCACGATCGTGCCCGAGTTTGTCGGTCACCTGTTCAAGGTCCACAACGGTCGCGCCTTCCTGGACGTGTTCGTGACCGAGGACATGGTCGGGCACAAGCTGGGAGAGTTCAGTGTCACCCGCACCTTCCGCGGCCACACGAACAAGAAGGAAGGCATCTCGGCGGGTGACAACGCCAAGAGGTGAGTCGGGTCTGTTCGAGTGCATCCCACGATTTCTGAAGGAAACGTGCCGTGAAACTGCGAGGCGAAAAACTGAAAGCTCTCTGTGAGGCCAACGGCGTCAGCCGTCAGGATCTCGCGCGGGCCATCGAGCGAACCGGCATGAAGGGCGATCGCGCCCTCTCGGCCGTCAACAACTGGATGATCGGCAACGATCATCCGCGAGCGCGAGCCGAAGACGTTCGCCGCATCGCGCAGACCGTCGGTTGCGAGGTCAGGGACATCGCTCGCTTCGTGAGCATGGTCCGCTTCCATCGCGGCAGCGAGCGGAAGGCCAAGCTCCTCGCAGACCTGGTCCGTGGCAAGACCTTCCTCGAGGCGGACAACCTGCTCCGCTTCAACACGAAGCGTGCCGCCGTGAATGTCCGCAAGGCGCTCAACGCGGCCAGAGCGGACGCTGAACTGCAGCAGGCGGACGTCGAGCGGCTGGTGGTCTCCGAGAGCCGCGTCGATCGTGCCCTGCACATCAAGCGATTCAAGGCCAAGGACCGCGGCCGCGCACACCCGATTCTCAAGCGAACCGCCCACATCACGGTCGGCGTGGAGGAGCGTAACTAATGGGACAGAAGACCCATCCTTTCGGCCTTCGCGTCGGCATCACCGAGGCGCACCGCAGCCGCTGGTACGCCCCCAAGGCGCTCTACGGCGAGTTGCTGGTCGAGGACGAGAAGATCCGTCAGCACCTGGACAAGCGCCTCAACCGGCGCCCACCGAATGCCGCGGTCTCCGACATCCACATCGAGCGCACCCGTGAGGAGCTCAAGGTCATCATCCGGACGGCTCGTCCGGGACTGGTGATCGGCCCCAAGGGCGCCGAAGTCGAGCGGATGACCGAGGAGCTGCAGTTCATGACGGGCCGCAAGGTCTCGATCTCGATCCTCGAGATCAAGCAGCCGGACCTTGACGCCCAACTGGTCGGCGAGGCCGTCTGCGAGCAGCTCAACAAGCGGGCCGCGTTCCGTCGCGTGGTCAAGAGCCGCGCCGAGGCCACCATGGCCGCTGGCGCGAAGGGTGTACGCATCCAGATCTCCGGCCGCCTGGGCGGAGCGGAGATGAGCCGCACGCTCGACGTGCGACTGGGATCGCTGCCGCTATCGACGCTGCAGGCGAACATCGACTACGGATTCGCGCAGGCGTTCACGTCGTATGGCGCCCTGGGCTGCAAGGTGTGGATCTACAAGGGTCTCTACACGCAGGAGCAGGTGCAGGACGAGGTGCAGTCCAACGCCGCCGGCGGCAAGGCCCGCGCACGAGGCCGTCGTTGAGTTGATTGGAATGTGTTGTTGGTTCGGGTTGATACGGAAGTAGATAAGGATTCTTGCCATGGCGATGCTGCCAAAGCGAGTGAAGTACCGGAAAGAGATGCGTCGCTGCCGTGACCGCAAGGCCACGAAGGGCAACTACGTCGCGTTCGGCGACTACGGACTGCAGGCTCTCGACGGCGCGTGGGTGACCGCGCAGCAGATCGAGGCAGGTCGCGTGGCGTTGGCGCACTATCTCAAGCGTGAGGGCAAGCTGTTCATCCGCATCTTCCCCAACAAGCCGATCTCCAAGAAGCCGCTGGAGACTCGAATGGGAACCGGCAAGGCCGACGTCGACTACTGGGCGGCGCGGGTGAAGCCTGGCACGATGCTCTTCGAGATCGCCGGCGTGCCCGAGGCCGCGGCCAAGGCCGCACTGGTGCGTGTCGCGATGAAGATGCCCATCCGATGCCGCTTTGTCGGACGTCGTGTGTCGGTGTGATCGGATCGGTTGGGTTGGATCGAGTCGGCGGGATCGCCCGGAGCCAGAGCCATGAAGTCCAAAGACGTGAAGAGCCTGAAAGCCGAAGACCTGAGCGAGAAGATCACCGATCTTCGCCAGAAGCTCTACGGCCTGCGCGTGCAGGGCGTGACGCAGAAGATCGAGGACAACAGCCAGATCGGAAAGACCAGGCGTGATGTCGCGAGACTGCTGACCGAGCGCCGGGCGCGTGAGATCGCAGCGACGAGCAAGTCCTCCACCAAGGCCGGGGCGTGAACCCGCGCGGGAAAGACCAGATGAGCACTACCACAGCAGCCAAGCCCGAGAAGAAGCAGGTCACCCGAGTCGGCGTCGTCGAGTCCGACGCGCGCAGCAAGACCCGGAAGGTGGTCATCAACTTCCTGGCCAAGCATCCCAAGTACGGCAAGTTCATGCGGAAGCGCACTGTTCTCCACGTCCACGACGAGGAGAACGTCTCGAAGAATGGCGACATCGTCGAGATCGCCGAGTGCCGCCCGCTCAGCAAGACCAAGTCGTGGCGCCTCCTTCGCGTCGTCGAGAAGCGTTCGCAGTAAGCGTCAGACCCCACAGCAATATCGATCAAACCAGATCGAGGGAACGTTCCCCATGCTTCAGCAAGAATCACGATGCGAGGTCGCAGACAACTCCGGGGCGAAGATTGCCTACGTGATCCGCGTGTACGGCGGGTCGACGGCGACCGGCGCGTTCACGCGGCGCACCGCCGGTGTCGGTGATCGTGTCCTCGTCTCGATCAAGAAGGCCCTTCCGGGTGGCGAGATCAAGGCCGGCGACAAGAGCAAGGCCGTCGTGGTGCGGACATCCAAGCACCAGCGCCGCGCCGACGGCTCCTACATCCGGTTCGACTCGTCGGCGGTTGTCCTTATCCAGGACGACGGCAATCCCAAGGGCACGCGCATCTTCGGGCCGGTCGCCCGTGAGCTGCGTGATCGCAACTACATGAAGATTGTCTCGCTTGCTTCGGAGGTGGTGTGATGCCGGCGCATGTTCGCAAGGGTGATACGGTGATCGTTCGTTCCGGCAGCCACAAGGGCCAGGTCGGCGAGGTGATCCGCGTCGATCCGGACAAGAAAACTGTGGTTGTCAAGGGTGTCAACCTCGTGACCCGTCACATGCGCCCGACGCGCACCAGCCCCAACGGTGGGGTCGTGACCCGCGAGGCGCCGCTCGACTGGTCGAAGGTGAATCCCGTCGTTGACGGCAAGCCGTCACGCGTTCGATTCCAGACCCGCGACGACGGCTCGAAGGTCCGTGTCGCGGCCCGCGGGGGCAAGGTGCTCGGAACCGTACGCGGCGCACGGAAGACTGCAAAGAAGTCCTGATTGAAGGTATCTGACGCTCGGGTCTGATCGGGCACGAGCGAGGAATGAACGGGCGAGGCAGCAAGCCAAGCCGAGGGCAGAAGCGATGGCGAAGGTCACCAAAACAGCCGGCAAGACGGGCACCGGAAAGAAGAAGGGACACTCCGACGAGGCGATTGCCGCCGCGTCAGCGTCCGCGGGCAAGCCGCGGCTGCAGGAGATTTACGAGTCGAAGGTCCGCGGCGCCGTCACCGAGAAGTTCGGGATCCAGAACCCGATGGCGATGCCTCGTCTGGACAAAATCACGATCAACGTGAACATGGGCCGGCACATCGAGGGCACGAAGATCCCGCCCCACATCCGCCAGACGGTGCTGGACACGATCGTCGCGATCAGCGGCCAGAAGCCCGTCGTGCTGAAGGCCAAGAAGTCGGTGTCGAACTTCAAGGTTCGCGAGGGCCTCGAGACGGCGGCGATGGTCACGATCCGGCGCGATCGGATGTGGCACTTCCTGGATCGCCTGATCAACCTTGCGACGCCCCGAATCAAGGACTTCCGAGGCCTGAACGACAAGGCATTCGATCGCCAGGGCAACTACGCGATGGGCCTGACCGAGCAGGGCGTCTTCCCCGAGATCAACATGGCCGAGGTGCAGTTCACCCACGGCATGAACATCAACTTCTCTTTCCGCAATTCGAGCCCCGATCTGAGCCGTTTCGTGCTCGAGCAGCTCGGGATGCCGTTCAAGAAGGCCGGCGAGAACTGATCCGTATCTGAACCACCGAGACGTCCACCGGACGGAGTAGCAAGATGGCCAGCAAGGCACAAGAAGCAAAGTCCCGGAGAAAGCCGAAGTTCAGCACCCGCGTCGTCCGTCGATGCCAGCTGACAGGCCGAGACCGGGGCGTGTATCGGAAGTTCCGCATCAGCCGCATCATGCTCAGAAAGCTCGCACTCGAGGGCAAGATCCCCGGGATGCGCAAGGCGAGCTGGTAAAGAGTCGGAGTCAACAGTCAACGCGTCGTCCGCCACCGCTGGTCTCCAGCCGGGACGGACGGAACGATTCGGGAATCGACGCTCCTCGACGAGCGAGTCTGGAACGAACCATGGCGATCAGCGACCCCATCGCAGACATGCTCACCCGCATCCGAAACGGACTGCGGAACCGGGCCAAGACGGTGAACTGCTTGAACAGCAAGGTCTGCCGCGGCATTGCCGATGTCCTTCGCGACGAGGGATACATCGGCTCGTACGATGTCATCGAGGATGGCCGCCAGGGCCTCATCCGCGTGCACCTCAAGTACGGCCCCAGCGGCGAGGCGCTGATCTCTCGGATCACCCGTTCGAGCAAGCCCGGCTGCCGCGTCTACGCGGGAGTCGAGGAGCTGCCCCGGCCGCTCCAGGGCCTGGGTATCGCGGTGATCTCGACGAGCCGTGGTGTGTTCAGCGACCGCAAGTGCCGGACCGAGCGAGTCGGCGGCGAGCTGCTGTGCGTTGTTGAGTAAAGAAGGGCCGGCGTTTCGGAGTTGAAGCCATGTCAAGGATTGGAAAGAAGCCCGTGCCCGTCCCCGCGAGCGTGAAGTTCGCGATCACCGGGCGCACCGTCTCGATCACGGGACCGAAGGGCACGCTGACGTTCGAGCATCACCCGCTCGTCAAGGTCACCTGGGCCGAGAGCGAGAAGGCCGTTGTCTGCTCGATCGATGAGGGCGCGGATCGCGCGGCGCGGGCGCAGTGGGGCACGACCCGCGCGATCATCCGCAACATGATCGAGGGCGTGACCAACGGCTTCGCCAAGACGCTCGAGGTCAACGGTGTCGGCTGGGCGCCGAGCATGCAGGGCACGAAGCTCAAGCTCGTCGTTGGCCTGGCCAACCCGATCTTCCTCGAGATCCCCGCGGGTCTCACGGTGACCGTCGACAAGCAGCTCATCAGGATCAACGGCTCGGACCGCCAGATGGTCGGCGAGTTCGCCGCCCGAGTTCGGTCCAAGCGCAAGCCCGAGCCCTACAACGGCAAGGGAATCAAGTACACCACAGAGACGATCCGTCGCAAGCAAGGCAAGCAGTTCGGCGCCTAAGCCGGCTGATTCATCAGAGGTCCGGACCCATGGACAAGAATTCACTGAAGGCAAATCGTCGTGGCCGCCGTCGGATCGGCATCCGCAAGCGCGTCTCCGGCACGGGCGAGCGTCCCCGACTCTCGATCTACCGGTCGCTCAGCCACGTCTACGCCCAGATCATCAACGATCTGGACGGCACGACGATCGCCGCAGCCTCGTCGCGAGACAAGGACGCCGTCGGCACCGCCGGCAACACCAAGTCGGCCTCGGATGTCGGCGCTCGTCTGGCCGCGAAGGCCAAGAAGGCCGGCGTCTCGGCCGTCGTCTTCGACCGCAACGGATTCCGCTACCACGGGCGTGTCAAGGCGCTCGCGGACGCGGCCCGAGAGGCCGGACTCAAGTTCTGATTTCATCGTCCACCACACGAGATCGATCCACACCTCGCAGAGCCTGACCACATGCAAGACAATCTCGAGCAATCTTCTCAGATGGACTCCACGACGATCGCCGTGGGACGCAGCTCCGCCACCGTCAAGGGCGGTCGCCGCTTCTCGTTCGGCGCGCTCGTCGTCGTCGGTGATCGTCGCGGCAAGGTCGGCTACGGATACGGCAAGTCCAAGGAAGTGCCGACCGCCGTCGAGAAGGCCCAGAAGTACGCCAAGCGATCGCTTGTCTCTATTCCCATGGTCGGCACCACGATCCCGCACCAGGTCGAGGGCACCTTCTCCGCATCGCGAGTCCGCCTCATCCCCGCCGCGCCGGGTACCGGCGTCGTCGCGGGCGGCACCGTCCGCGCGATCCTTGAGATCGCCGGCATCAAGGACTGCCTCACCAAGTGCTACGGCTCGACCAACAAGACGAACACCGTGAAGGCCGTCTTCGACGCCATCACACGCCTCCGCACCGCAGAGCAGATCGCAACGCTCCGCGGCGTGAAGCTCGAGATCAGCCATATCGAGAACCTGATCGAGAAGGGCAAGCGATTCATGCCCGTCTCCACCGGTGAGAAGGCACGCGGCCCGGTCAACACCCTCGGCCAGGATCGTCGCGGCGGCCGCGGCGGACGCGGCGGCGGTGGTGGTCGTGGCGGTGGTGGCGGCGGCCGTGGACGCGGCCCGCAGCAGCCCGCCGAGGCCCCGGCACCCGCAGCCGGTGGCGACGCAGCACCGACGCCCGGCGCCTGAGCATCAACGCCCGCGAATCAACCAACACACCAGCCCGCAGTTCAGCATCAGCTAGAGACGATTGAAGGAGTGACCGGCCAATGATGATCCACGACATCACAGAACTCGCCGGAAAGTACAAGCAGCGCAAGCGCATCGGCCGCGGCCACGGCTCCGGCCAGGGCAAGCAGGCCGGACGCGGACACAAGGGTGCGGGCTCTCGCTCGGGCGATGCCGCCAAGCGCGGCTTCGAGGGCGGGCAGATGCCGTACTTCCGGCGCCTCGCAAAGTTCGGCTTCACCAACGCGAAGTTCAAGACCGAGTTCTGGATCGTCAACCTCGCCGACGTCGTTCGTCACGCGTCGTTCGCCAAGGGCGGCAAGGTCGACATCGACTCGCTGATCAAGGCGGGCCTGGTGCGCGATACCTCTCGTGACCTCAAGATCCTCGGCTCGATCGGCGAGGATGGCCTCAAGGCCAAGCTCGACGTGACCGCGAGCCGCGTCTCCATGTCCGCTCGCCGTCTCATCGAGGGCGCGGGCGGCAAGGTCCACGAGACCGGCACCCGTCGCGACCATGTGCGTGGCGTCGATCGCAATGCCGAGGACAAGTCGCCGAAGAAGCTGACCAAAAAGCTCAAGAGGTCTTCCAAGTCCAAGGTCGCGGCTTCGGGCGACGAAGCGCCCGCCGCAGAGAATTGAGACCGCCGTTTCCGGCCCAAGACGGGCCTACCATCGTGACTTATTCGGCGGACGCCGGCCCCTCCGGGTCGGCGTCTTGTCCGTCAGGGACGACGATCCGACGATTCACCACGGAACACCGATGTTCAAGATCTTTGCAAACGTCTTCTCGATCCCGGAGCTTCGGAACAAGATCTTGTTCACGCTCGCCATGCTCGCGGTCTATCGGATCGGGTACTGGGTGCCGCTGCCGGGCATCGACACATCCAGCCTGTCCGAGTACTTCGCGACCCAGGGTGGCGACACCTCCGCCGCGAAGAAGGCCGCATCGTTTGTCGCGATGTTCGCGGGAGGCTCGCTCTCTCAGTCGACGATCTTCGGCCTGGGCATCATGCCCTACATCTCGGCGTCGATTATTTTCCAGATCCTCTCGGCCGTCTCACCCACGCTGAAGAAGATCCAGGACGAAGGGCCGACCGGTCGCCAGAAGATCATGGAGTGGACGCGATACGCCACGCTCGCCCTCTGTGTGTTCCAGGCGATCGGCTGGCTCATGTTCATCTCTCGACCCGGCGTCGGAGGCGTCGATCCGCAGTGGGTCAAGAACCCCATCTGGTGGGTGACCGCGATATCGATGCTGACCGCGGGCACCATGTTCCTGATGTGGCTCGGCGAACAGATCGACCGGCACGGCATCGGCAACGGCGTCTCGCTGATCATCACGGCGGGCATCATCACGGGCATGCCACGCGCCGTGCAGTGGCTGATCGATAACTTCAATCCGTCGGATCCGAACCAGCTCGACTGGATGAGCATCATCCTGCTCGCTGTGGGCTTCGTCGGCGTGATCATGGGCGCGGTGCTGATGACCGTCGCGCAGCGCCGAATCCCCGTGCAGCAGGCAAAGCACACGCGTGGCCGGCGTGTCTTCGGCGGGCAGCGCAGCTACCTGCCCCTGCGCGTGAATCACAGCGGCGTCATGCCCGTGATCTTCGCCTCCTCGCTCATGATCTTCCCGCAGGTGCTCATCTCGGGCGTCGCCGAGCAGCTCCGCGGCGCGACAGGCGGAACGGGCGGATTCACCCGCGCGCTCATCTGGCTCGGATCAAGCCTGACGGCGGGACAGTTCCTCTTCGTGGTCTGCGAGGCCGTGCTGATCTTCTTCTTCAGTTATGTATGGATCACGATCCAGTTCAATCCGGAGGAGATGAGCAAGCAGCTCCGCGAGCACGGCTCGTTCATCCCGGGGCTCCGTCCCGGGCCGCGCACCGCCGAGTATCTCGAGGCGGTGATGGAGCGAATCACATTCGTCGGCGCCGGGATGCTCGTCATCATCGCGATCCTCCCCCAGGTCATCGCGACATCGATGCGGATCGACTGGTCGGTCGCGCAGTTCCTCGGCGGCACCGGTCTGCTCATCGTCGTTTCCGTCAGTCTCGATCTGTTGCAACGGATCGAGGCCAGCCTCCTGATGCGGAACTATGCGGGCTTCCTGGGCGGCGACAGCGCGAGCAACTCGCCGCGCATGCGCGGCCCACGCGGCTGATCGCGACATCGTGTCCTGTTGGTGCGCATGCCGATCCCACTGCGCTCGCCCGAAGAGATCGATGCACTCGCCCGTGCCGGCGAGGCGTGCGCCGCGATTCTCGATCGATTGGTCGAGGCGTGCGTGCCCGGCATCATGACCGCGGAACTCGACGCGATCGCCTCGGAGCAGATCCGACGTGCCGGGGCGACGCCGCTCTTCTTGAACTACAACGGACCCGGAGGACGCAAACCGTTCCCCGGATGCGTCTGCGTTTCGATCAACGACGAACTCGTGCACGGCATCCCCGGTGAGCGATTGATCCGATCCGGTGACGTGGTGTCGATCGATCTCGGACTCCGCCTCGACGGCTGGTGCGCCGACGCCGCGAGAACCGTTCTGATGCCTCCGATCGCGGACGAGCACGCAGCGATGCACACCCACCTGCTCTCGATGCTCGCTCACGCAACGTCGCTGATGGTGCCGGGTGTCGCATGGTCAGAGGTCGTGCAAGCGGTGGGGGAGATCGCAGGAGCCAGGGGGTACACACTCATCGAGCCGTACGCCGGGCACGGCATCGGGCGGAGCCTCCATGAACCGCCCCGCGCACCGCTGCGGAACACGCCCGCCGCAAGCCGGGGAGGGCTCTCACCGGCAGACGACTTCGTGCTGCGGCCGGGCATGGTCCTCACGATCGAGCCCATCCTCGTCCGAGGCACGGGCTCGACGCGTCTGGCCTCCGACGGATGGACGGTTCTGGCCACAGATCGTGCGATCGGCTGCCACGAGGAGAGAATGGTGGCTATTGTTCGGGGCGGCAGTCGGATGCTCACCGCTGCGCCGATCCGGTCGGCCTGAAGCTATCGATCGCGAGTATTTCGAGTACATGGACCCCTATGTCAAAGCAGGACGACAAGTTTACGTTCGACGCCGTGGTGACCGAGGCGCTTCCCAACGCGATGTTCCGCGTCCGTCTCCCCAATGAGCAGAAGTCCGAGGTTCTCGCCTACGTCTCAGGGAAGATGCGGATGAACTACATCCGGATTCTGCCGGGCGATCGCGTCACGGTAGAGATGACCCCGTACGACCTGTCCAAGGCCCGCATCACCTACCGGCACTGAGGCCGATGAGCGACGCAAGGCACGCCACTGGGCCTCGGGCCAAGGGCAGACCGGGACGCCCCAGAACACGCGCCGCCCGATCAAGTCCCAATCTTGCGCGTGACTTTCCAGAACCCATGGGCTACGATCCCGGCCCGGCCAATCGGATTGGCCTACCGTTGCGTTTCCATGAACGCCGCGGCTGCGGGCGGGAGCAATCCCGAACTGAATTGTGATTCGCGTGGCGAGTCGGACCCGGCTCCCAAGCCGGTGTCGGAGGAGTGCCATGAAAGTTCGATCGAGTGTCAAAAGAATCTGCGGCAGCTGCCAGATCGTTCGCCGCAAGGGCAAGGTCCGGGTCATCTGCAAGGCGGAGCCCAAGCACAAGCAGGTTCAGGGCTGATCCAGGTCCCCTGAAGCAAGAGCAGGAGCGCACGAGTGCCGCGTATTGCAGGTATCGACGTCCCGGATCGCAAGAAGATCCTTTACGCCCTCCAGTACATCCACGGTATCGGCCCGAAATTCGCGGCCGAGATCCTGGCCGAAGCTGGCGTTGATGGCGAGATCCGCTCCAACGAGGTCCCCGAGACGGCGATCGCGCAGATCAACGCGATCATCGACGGCGGATACCTCGTCGAGGGTGCGCTCCGCCGCCAGGTGCAGCAGAACATCCAGCGTCTCAAGGACATCAAGTCCTATCGCGGCGAGCGTCACCGCAAGGGCCTTCCCGCCCGCGGCCAGCGCACCCGCTCCAACGCACGCACCCGCAAGGGCCGCAAGAAGACGGTCGCCGGCAAGAAGAGCGTCAAGTCCAAGTAACGCCAGAACGGGTCGTCCTGATCGATCGAATCGCTCTCGCCGCCACGGCGCAACCGAGCAACGCACACCGAGGATGTCATGGCCAAGAAGGTCAAGAAGATTCGCAAGAACGTCGTCCGTGGCATCGCCCACGTGAAGGCGACGCAGAACAACACGATCGTCACGATTACGGACATGAACGGCGAGGCGCTCGCCTGGGACTCCGCCGGAACGATCGGGTTCAAGGGCACTCGAAAGAGCACCCCCTTCGCCGCGACCCGCGCCGGCGAGCAGTGCGGCCAGAAGGTCCGGAAGATCGGCATGACCGAGGTCGAGGTGCGGATCACCGGCGCCGGCGCCGGGCGCGAGTCGGCCGTCAATGGCCTGGTCTCCACCGGCCTCCGGGTCACCGCGATCGAAGACCGCACGGCGGTTCCCCACAACGGCTGTCGCCCCCGCAAGCGCCGCCGCGTCTGATCCAGTTTGCTTCCCGTCGTGAGCGCCGAAGGGCGTGCGCGACGATTTGTTCGAGCGGCTTCCGAAAAGAAGGGCGTCGGGTTCCAGCGGACCCGATTGATCCGTGAGTCGGGCCGCAGCGCATCCACCTGGCGTCCGCTGGAAAGAATGAGGTCACACCCATGCGGGTTCGTTGGCGCGGGCTTGAATTGCCCTCTCGTGTTGCTCCCGATTCCAAGTTTCGCAGCGACGTCTTCGGCCGTTTCACGGTCGAGCCGTTCGAGCGGGGCTTCGGCACCACCATCGGCAACTCCCTTCGTCGCGTGCTGCTCTCCTCGCTCGAGGGCGCCGCGATCAACGCCGTCAAGATCAAGGGCGCAACCCACGAGTTCACATCGCTCCCCGGTGTGATGGAAGACGTGACGGACATCATCCTGAACGTCAAGAACCTCATCGTGAAGCTCGACTCCGAAGAGCCGAAGGTGCTCCGCCTCGCCGCCCAGGGCCCCGGCGATGTAACCGCCGACCTCATCGAGGGCGATCCGTCGGTCACCATCGTCAACAAGGACCTCATCCTCGCGACGCTGACCTCCGATGTGGACTTCGAGATGGAGCTCCACGTCGCCAAGGGCCGCGGCTACGTCCCCGCATCCGAGCACTACGGTAAGGCCGATGAGCAGGACATCGGGCTCATCCACGTCGACGCGATCTACTCTCCCGTCCAGCGCGTCCGCTACAAGGTCGAGGACACCCGCGTCGGCCAGCGCACCAACTACGACAAGCTCGCGATCGAGATCTGGACCAACGGCACCGTCACGCCCGATATGGCGATGGTCGAGGCCGCCAAGATCCTCCGCAAGCACCTCAATCCCTTCGTCCAGTACTTCGAGCTCGGCTCCGACCGCGTCTCGGACGAGGCCGCCGCAGCAGCCGGGGTCGACGAGGAACTCATTCGCAAGCTCAACACGCCCGTCTCGGAGCTCGATCTCTCCGTGCGTGCGTCCAACTGCCTGGAGTCCGCACGGATCGAGTACGTCGCGCAGCTGGTCACCCAGACCGATGCCGACCTGCTCAAGCTCCGCTCCTTCGGACGCACCTCGCTCCGAGAAGTCAAGCGCAAGCTCCAGGACATCAGTCTCGACCTCGGAATCACCCTGCCGGAGGGGTACTCCCCTCCCCAGAAGTAAGACCCCGGAAGCAAGACCGGACCACAAACCCACGCACGCAGCCCCGGCCGCCTGTATGGACCAACCGAGGGTGCGGGACATGGAAGTGCCCGAACCCAGGAACCACGCCTAGAATCGAGGCCCACCGGCTCACACCGATGGCCCTCGCTGATTGTCTGTCTCAGGAGTCTCTCCAATGCGTCACCGCAAGGCCGGATACAAGCTCGGCCGCACAACCGCTCACCGCCTCTCAACCCTCCGCAATCTCGCGGCGGGCCTCTTCGAGCACGGCCAGATCACCACAACGATCCCCCGTGCCAAGGCCGTCCAGCCCTTCGTTGAGAAGATCATCACCCTCGCCAAGCGTGGAGACCTCCACTCGCGGCGTCTGGTGATCGCGAAGCTCGGCGGCGATCGCAAGGGCTTCGAGTGGCTCTACGTCCCGAAGAACGCCTCCGACGCCGAGAAGGAGCACGTCGAGAAGCTCCGCGACTTCTCCGGCCAGTTCTTCAACCTCCCGGAGTCCAGCGAGGTCGAGCGCAACCGCTACGGCGAGCTCCGCAAGAGCCCGAAGATCGTCAAGCACATCTTCGAGAGCATCGCGCCCCGCTACCAGGATCGCGCCGGCGGCTACACCCGCATCGTCAAGCTCGGTCGCGTCCGCCTCGGCGACGCCGGCGAGCTCTGCGTGATCCAGCTCGTCGGCAACGAGCAAGGCCCGGAGATCGGTGGCAAGCCCAGCACACGCCGCCGCATCGCCGACAAGCGCACCGCGTATGCCGCCAAGGTCCGCAAGGAAGCCGCAAGCGCCTGAGTCCGGCTCCACATCAAGCAGTTCACCTCGCAACGCCCGTGCCGACACGGGCGTTGTCGTTTCCAGGGGGATGGTTCCGCCGCGCCGTACAATCCCGGCATGAGCAACCCGAAACTCAAGATGCAAGCCCGCGTCCGCTGGGCGCTCATCGCGAGCGTCGCCGCGATCTCCGCCTCAACCGCCGCGTGCCGCTCGCGCGACAACTGCTACAAGACCTATCCCGACGGCGCGGCATCGCCCACCGACGCCGCCATGAACCCACATGACGAACGGCCGAAGGTCGAGCCCGCGCCGACGCGGCCGACCGCCGATTCGCTCCCGCCTCCCTCCAATCCCAACAACGTCCCGCGCTGATCCGTTCCGCATCTCTCGCCGCGCCGAAGTTCCCTAGCATCCGGCCCATGCTCGAAGAAATCCAACAGATCGAGTCCACCGCGCTCTCCGAGTTGGCGAGCACCACCTCCGCCGAATCGCTCGAGCAGTGGCGACAGTCGTACACCGGGCCCAAGGGCCGATTGAAGGCTCTCATGCCCCGGCTCAAGGACGTGCCCCCGCCAGAAAAGCCGGCCGTCGGCCAGCGGCTGAACGCCCTGAAGACCACGCTGGAGTCCGCGTTCGATGCGCGCAAGGCCGCCCTCGGCTCCGCAGCCGCCGCGCCCGCCGGACCAGCCATCGACCTCACCGAGCCCGGTCTCGTCCGCTCCGAACTCGCCGCGCGCCGCCACATCATCACCCGCGTCCGCGACGAGCTCGTCGATGTCTTCGCCCGCATGGGCTTCGCCGTCGCCGACGGGCCGGAACTCGAGGACGACGAGCACAACTTCATCAAGCTCAACATCCCGCCCGACCATCCGGCGCGTGAGCCATCCGACAACTTCTACGTCGACAACCCGGCCACCGCCGCGCGTCCCCGTATGCTCCGCTCGCAGACCTCCACCGTGCAGATCCGCACCATGGAGCGCATGGTCGCCGAGGGCAGCGGGCCTCCCATGAAGATCGTCTCCCCCGGCCGTGTCTATCGCCCCGACACCGTCGACGCCACGCACTCCTTCATGTTCCATCAGATCGAGGGCCTCTCGATCGACCGCGGCGTCACCATGCAGGACCTCAAGTCCACCCTGCTCCACTTCGCACGCGCCTACTTCGGCCAGAACGCCGACGTCCGCCTCCGCCCTTCCTTCTTCCCCTTCACAGAGCCCTCCGCAGAGTTCGACATGAAGATCCGCCTCCGCCCCGACCAGCCCGAACGCTGGATGGAGCTCGGCGGCTGCGGCATGGTCGATCCCGCCGTCCTGGAAGCGTGCGGCATCGATTCCGAGGAATGGACCGGATTCGCCTTCGGCTTCGGCATCGAGCGCCTCGCCATGAGCAAGTACGGCATCCCGGATATCCGGCTTCTCTATCAGAACGACATCCGATTCCTCAACCAGCTCTGAGCCCGCGCCCAAACGCCTCGCCACGCGGCTCACAGCGAGCATCACGAGATCCACGAGAATCAGGTCCACCAGCGGGGGTCCGAACAATGATCGAAGCACACGACGAAGCGCCTCTCCAGCCCGCCGACATCGCCGACCTCCCCGGCGATCCGCCCGCATGGCCAAAGGTCATCGGCATCATCAGCATCGTCTTCTCCTCCCTCGCCCTCGTCTGCGGCGGGTGCGGCGTCGCCGTCACGCCCTTCATGGGCCAGTTGATGGGCGGCATCTCGCAAGGCCACGAGCTCCCACCCATGTATCAGCCCCACATCGGCAACATGGCCGTGGCTGGCCTCGGATTGCTCAACGCCCTGCTCCTGCTCATCGCGGGCGTGATGCTGCTCAAGCGCAAGCCGATCGGTCGCCCGCTCCACCTCGTCAACGCCGTGCTCTCCATCCCTCGCATGGTCCCCGGGCTTTACCTCCAATGGAGACTCCAGCAGGAGACCGCCATCTGGGCTCAGCAGGCCGACCCCGCAAACCCCTTCGCCCAGCAGTTCAACTCGCCCGGCGCGAGCATGGGCAACACGATCGGGCTGATCTTCGGTGCCGTGATCGGCCTCTCCTACCCCCTCTTCCTCCTCGTCTGGTTCGGCCTCGTGAAGCGCAAGGCCACCGACATGGGCACGCTCCCCGAGTACCTCTGACCAACCGCTTCGGACGAAGCGCAGACGGACGTCGCCGGTACACGGTTTGGCTCCTGTCGCCTGATCGGGATATACTCGCGCAGCCGCGGGCGTAGTTCAGCGGTAGAACGTCAGCTTCCCAAGCTGAATGTCGCCGGTTCGATTCCGGTCGCCCGCTCTGATTGCCGCCGATGTCACACGATGACAACGGCGGCTTTCGTTGACACACTCCTCAGAACTCGCGAGTTCTGGCGTGAGGGCATCGCGGCCGGCGCAAGCCCGAAGGCGTTCGTCAAAGCACAGCGTTGAAGAAATACCCCAAGGCCACGATTGCCAGCGACACGCTGCCAAAGTAGACCGCGATCAGCCTGGGTTTGAGCACGCGGCGGAGCAGCAGGCCTTCGGGGATGGACAGCCCGACGACCGCCATCATGAACGCCAGCGCGGTGCCGAGCGAGATGCCCTTCGCCACCAGTTGCTCCACGACGGGAATCACGCCCGTTGCGTTCGCGTACATCGGCACGCCCGCCGCGACCGCCAGCGGCACGGCGAGGGGGTTGTCCTTGCTCATGTACCGCTCGAAGTAGTTGGCGGGCACAAAGCCGTGCATCGCCGCCCCGATGGTGATGCCGACCAAGACGTAGGGCAGCACCTTCTTGGTCGTGGCCCACGCCTCGCGGATGATGCCAGGCAACCGCTGGCGGAACGCTCGCTTGGCGTCGTCCCGAGCCGTGTCCCCCGACTGCACTTCCCACACCCACGGCTCGACGTGCTTCTCCAGTTTCAACCGGCCCAGCATGGCCCCGACCACAGTGCCCACCGCGATGCCCGCGCCGCAGTAGATCAGCGTGGTCTTCCATCCGAACACCCCGATGAAGACCGCCACAGCGGCCTCGTTCACGAGCGGCGAAGCGATCAGAAAGCTGAACGTCACCCCCAGCGGGATGCCCCCGCGCACGAACCCGATGAACAGCGGGATGGATGAGCACGAACAGAAGGGCGTGACCGCGCCAAAGATGGCCGCGAGCAGGTAATCGGCCCCGTACCACTTCCGCGAGGAAAGCCACGCGCGGACCCTCTCGACGGGCATGTACGAGTTGACGATGCCCATGAGGAACGTCATCACAAGCAACAGCAGCGTGATCTTGATCGTGTCATACACGAAGAAATGGAAGCTCTGGCCCCAGTGCGATCCCGCGTCCATGCCGATGACGCGGTACACAAGCCAGGATGCGAAGTCGTGGATCACTTCTTGAGCAACCCCACGATCTCCGCCGCCGTCGGCACGCGACCGCTGATGACCACCTTCCCGTCAACGGCCAGCCCGGGTGTCTTCATGACGCCCATCTTGGCGATCTCCACATAGTCGGTGACCTTGACGATCTCCGCGACGATGCCCAGCGATGCCACCGCCTCGCGGGCCGCCGCTTCGGTGGACTTGCAGTTGTGACAGCCGGGTCCGAGTACTTGAATTCTCATCGCTGCACTCCTGCGAAGACCATCGGTCGGTGTCTTTCTAGCCAATCGTAGATTCATGAGACGAGGAACGTGACGATGACTCCGGTTCTGTCGCCGTATGCTCGAACTGGGGAAGTAGAACGGACCGGTGCTCAAGATCAGCTCGCCAGCGAAGCCGCCAACGTGCGTCCAACCGCTCCGAGCGGCAGGTCCGGCAGGCTCGCCACCGCCCCGGGTTTGGCGTGTCGGCCACACGTTCCGCCGGCGTCGGGGCCAGCGTCGGGCCGGGCGGGACGTGGACGAGCGTGACGGGACGGTCGCGGAGGCGGGAATCCCCATATCACTCGCGGCCTTGTGCAAGCGTGTGTGCAAGCGAACGCGGCGCGCGTCGAAAGCGGCCAGATTCACGGGAATCCGATCGGCAGCCCGGCCGTTCCCAAGCTGAATGTCGCCGGTTCGATTCCGGTCGCCCGCTTTGAGTGCCGCCGATGTCACACGATGATAACGGCGGTCTTTTGTTGACACAGTCCGCAGAACTCACGAATCTCGGCAACGCGGGAGCGAACCGCCGGATGGGGGCCACGGTTCGCACGATGACGAGGCATGACCTGGGTGGACGCCCGCTTGTCCCAGCGCAGGTTCAAGGTGTCGAGGGAGGAGGCTCCCGCCTTAAGATTCGCCATGCACACCCGCCAGTTCTGCACGCCCCACCTCGTGAATTCGCAAGGAGCCACACCGCTGGAGCGGGTCGTCTTCGATGATCGCTCGATCCGCGAGGGGTGGTTTCAAAGCCTCCTGTTCAAGAACCCATCGCTGATCCCCATTGACGAGATCGAGGAGGTCTTTGGCCCGCTGGTACCCGTCGCCCGCGAGTTGCCGACCGAAGCCGGGCCAGTCGATTTGGTGTACATCAACCCGCGCGGGTACATCACGCTCGTCGAGACCAAACTCTTCCGCAACCCCGAAGCGAGACGAGTAGTCGTCGCTCAGATTCTCGACTACGCCACGGCCATGTCAGGGTGGACATATCAGGACCTCTGTGGCGCCGTCCGCCTGAAGCGTCGCATGGACCATGAGGGTCCCAGCAGGCAAAGCACGCCGATCGCGGCCGACGATGATCCGATCCTGCTTCTGGTGCGCGACCACCCGGACTTCGACGAAGCCCGCTTCATCGACGCGGTAACCAAGAACCTCTCTCAAGGGCGGTTCCTGCTCCTAGTGGCAGGCGACGGCATTCAGCACGGCGTCGAGCAACTCGCCGACACACTCGCTGCGGCGCCGGCGCTGGGCTTTACGTTTGCACTGCTGGAAATCGCGCTGTTCAGGACCGGGGCGGCCGACGATGCGACGGTGGCGCAGCCCCGGGTGCTGGCGCGAACCCGAGAGATTGTGCGCGCCGTGGTCGAACTGCGAGCACCGCTCACTCCAAAGGATGTCTCCGTCAGGCTCCCGGAAGTTGTCTCCGACGGCGGCGCCAAGCGCCGGCGATTGACCGAAGAAGCAATGTTCGAGACTATTGCGGAGTCGCTGGGCGCACCGGTCGTCAAGCAGTTCCGAGGCTTCCTCGGGGAGTGCGACAAGATCGGGATTGAGCCGGAGGCCCTCGGCACGAGCCTTTCCCTCATCTGGTACGAGCCGAATACCAGCCGACGTTTCTCGTTTGCCTCCGTCTATGCCGAAGGTGGCGTAGTCGACATGCGATTTGTACTGCACAACTACCGCAAGAGCGGCATTAACCAGCAGATCGGCATGGAATACGTCAATGCCGTCGCTTCGCTTGTGCCCGGCGCAACGGTTCGCGAGAACTTCAGGCAAGGCAAGGCGTGGCCGCGAGTGTTTGTGGATCAACGCGAGATGACACTTGCGGACTTGATGCCGAAGTCCAGCGAGTGGCTTCAGTCTCTCGCCACTGTGATCGCCAAGACTGAAGAAGGCGCCGCAACGCGAGGGAATGACGCATGACACGAGCAGGCGGATGTCTTTCGGTCCTCAGCTAGGGTCACTGCCTTCCGCCCGCGCAGCGGGCAAGCGTTGGTTGCCAGAGCCAAGGCGCACCCCGACGGGGTCGCCGCTGGCTCTGGTCCAGACCGCCGCGCGGGGGCGTCCTTGGTGGTGTGGGGCGGAGGCCCCCGACTCTTCCCCCTCTTCGCTTGCTGGCTGTCTCGCGCCTCTTGCAGTCCCCCCCTTGACTCTCTCTCACTGACAGACTGTTGTCAGTGACAACCGGCCCAACTCCAGCATCCCGCTTGATTCCGCGCCGGCATCCTGTACCGTCGTCGCATGGTCGCTTCCGCCGCGACAACTCCTCCACCCAACCCCGCTCTCCCGAGCCATGATTCCTCGCTCCCCCGCCCGACGGTTCACCCGGCGGGCGATCTCCTCCCCCTACCTCCCGCGGCGGCGCCTCACGCCGCCGCGGAACTTCTCTCCGACCTCGCCTCTCCGCACCACTCACTCGCCTCCGTCGCCGCCCAGCACAACATCCCCCTCGGCGAACTCCTCGCGTGGCTCGAGTCCCCGGCGACCCGCGAGCACATCGCTCTTCGTCAGTCCGCCGCCTACACCCACGTCCGTTACGTCGCCTCCCTCAACCTCTCCCACGCCGTCCACGCCACCATCCGCATCCTCGAGAGCTTCAACAGGACGCCAGCTCCCGCGCCCTCAACTCCAGCCGCACTTCTCGCCGATCCGGCATCTTCTCTGTGTTCCGCCGCGCTCTCCGCGAACGCTGTGGTTCCGTACTTCCGCCGCGCCGAGCAAGCCCGCAAGGCCTCGTGGCTCCTCTATCGCTTTTCGCGCCTGACCCCCGTCTCCGAACACGACCTCTCTCGCGCCCGCACCGCTGCAGGCTCGATGCCTTTGGGGAAGTCAGCACGCCGAGCCGATGCCCCCGCCGCATCCGAAGCGTCTTCGCGTGCCACGGGCGGCGTGTCCGCCAGCGCCAACGACCGCGCACCTGCGGCAGATCCTGCTTCATTCTCACAAACTCCAAGATCGTCAGGTTGTCCGACACACGCTCTCCGAGACCTACCGCTCTCGGCCCCTTTGTGCCCGCCTCTCCCTTCTGCTCCTCCCATTCAGTCTCCGGGTCACTCCGCCAGCGAGTCACTATCCCTCGACCAACTCCTCGCCCAGCTCACATCCATTGCCGGCACTCTCGGCATCGACATCTCCGATCTCGACGAATTCCCCGCGCTCGGCGGCACATCGGCAACCGGCCCGCCGCACGCCTCTCGCGCAGAGGCGTCCCACACGCTCGCCCTCGCCGCGCCAGCCAACACGACCTAGCCGGTCGCTGGTCCGTCGCACCGGCCACGCGCCGACACCCACGCCCAAAAAGGAGCAGGGCCGACGAAGCCCCTCAGACTTCGCCGGCCCATGCGTTGGTGTTGCGTCTCGCTGTCGCTGCGATCAGCGGCAGGTATGGCAGAAGTCATCGACCTCGCGCTTCGCTTCTTCGCGAGTCTTCCCGTAGGTCTGCTGGATCCGGCCCTCGAGCTGTTCGCGGTTGCCGTTGATGACATCCAGATCGTCATCCGTCAACTTGCCCCATTGCTCCTTGACCTTGCCGCGCATCTGCTTCCACTTTCCTTCGACCTGGTCCCAATTCATGTCGTGCTCCTTGTGTGGTGGTGATCCGGGCTCATGTCCCGGTGCTCTGCCCGGGCGACGCCGCACGGGCTCCACGAGATCCGCGGCCTTCCTGGCCGCTCCGACGCGAGGGATCCGGGAGACTCTCTCCCTTCCCTCTCGCATCTGCCCCTCATTCTGCCGCCCAGCATGAGCGCACGCTGGATGGACAATGAATCGGGTATCATTTGTGCCCCTCCCGTTCATCACTGTGAACGTCCAGGTCGTGACGCTCCTTGGCGCGAGACGCCGCGGCCCACACCTCGGTGTTCGCGATGATGCCGAGGCACAACCCGAGCACCAGCGCGAACACCCCCGCGATCAAGCCTTGCGTCGCGCCGATCACGATCGCGCCGATGACCACGCCCCCGATGATCACCATCGTCCACGCCAGCATGCCGGGGGCCCGCAGCTTCGGATCGCCCGGCCTCCCTTCAGGCGAGTTCGCCTCGATCACTTCGGCCTGCTCATCCGCCGTGTCCGATGTGCTGTGCATGTGCGGCGGGTTCGCCGCCGATGACTCGGCCCGTGGACGATTGACGTGGATGATCATGTGAGCCGCCTTTCTTCTCGGGTACAGAAAGCGCCATGAAGGGCCGCCGCCCCTCGTGGCGCGGATCCGCTGGGGTGGCAGCGGCTAGTCGTCATTCCAGACGGCGTTGTCGTCGGACCACAACACGACGGTGCGATCGCCGCTCGTCACGGTCCGGGCGCCGATCAGCTCCGTGCCGTTCACCGTAGCCTTCGTACCGACCACGCTGATCGAGTCCCCGGTCTTGAACTCGAGCCGCTGGCGCGTCATGTACCACGACGGACCGACGACGACCCTCCGCTCACCATCGCCCGTGTCGACCACGACGACGATGGCGTCCGGTTCGCCGGCGAAAAGCGTCTCGTGACGGACCTCGACGATGCGGCCGCCGATCGTCGTCTCCGTGCCGTTCCGGAACACCCGCATCAGCTCCCCGTCGGAGCTCCAGCGAGACGACGGCATGCCGCTGTCCATGGAGTGACGCCGATCGTTGAACGTGGGAGGGTCGATGCCAAACGCCCCGTAGATCCTCGCAAGACGATCCTGGCTGCTGAGCGTGTTCAGGTCGTCAGGAACTTCCTGGGATGCGATCAGCATGTCCTTGTCGCTGTCGATCCGCGCCTCGTGGTTGGCGTCCACGCTCACCAGCGTCCAGGGCACCAGGATGATCTCATCGGCAAGCCCCAGGACGTTCTCGTTGGGATCGAACCCGATGAACGCGATCTGGCCCGAGCGTTCCTCGAGAATGACCTGCTGGACCTCGCCGCCGCTATCGTCGCGGGCGCTGGCGGGCGCGTCCACAAGGTCGCTGAGCATCATGAGCTGGCCCGTGCCCCAGCGCCGACCCTCGTAGGCCGCGTGGCTCTCGCTGTCGCGCTGCTTGTCGCCACGGGCCGTCCGATCCGTGGGCTCTGTCGGAACCCGCCAGCGGGCGTCGCCGTTCTTGTCGCGGAACTCAACGCGCTCGCCATGGATGCTGGCCTGGAGCGCGACGTAGGAGGGCTTCCCGTCGTCGGTGTCATACGGGATCGCCTCGGCCTTGATCGAGTCGCCCCGCATCGGCGCACCCGCGCCGCCCATCACGTACCACGATGGCCCGAGCACGAGGTGCCTGGTCGAGCCGTCTGCATCCCGCACCTCGACACACGCGTACTCGGTGCCGGCCTTGTGCCTGCGGTCGACACGCGTGATCTCGCCGTTGATCGTGGTCGGCGTGGCCTTCGAGCTCTTGGCCCTCACGAATGCGTCCGAGTAGGGATCATGCTCGGCCCTCTCGTCCGAATCCGGAAACGTCTCGTCCCACCAGCTCTCGAGATCCTCCGTCCATGTGGTGTGCTCGAGATCGGACCACTCCTCCGGGCTGAAGGAGGCCGCCCGCTCGATCTGCTCGGAAGTCAGGCTGATGTTGTACCGGCCCTTCGCGCGGTCGTAGGTGAGCGCGTCGTACGGCACGGCAATATCCTTGCCTCCAAGGCCGAGCACGGAACCGCTGTTCAGGATCGCGTACGCGACCCGGCCACTGCCACGATCAACGATCAGGTCGTCGATCGTGGCGACGACCTCGCCGTTGGGATTCGCGACGTCCTGTCCGGAGAGCTTGTGACAGTCGACAAAGTGCGGAGCCGCGTCGACGGACATGGACGGTGCGGTCTGCCGCGGCGTGCTCGCTGCCGGCTGGGCGTTCTGGCCCCAGGCCGAGCATGCGAGTCCGGCGGTCAGAAAGAGGGCCGCGCCCGTTACGCGAAGATGTGTCCTCGTTGTCATTGTGCATCCCTTCAAAGAAGCCGTATGGGTCCGTGGTGGCGGGTGGCTTCATCCCGTTCCACACCCATTACTGTGCCGCTTGATGTGAGCGTGCGCTGACTCGGCAGTGAATCGACGCTCATTCTTCTTCAACGTCGTGGCATACGCTCGCGATCAGCGCGAACCAACGCCGAGCTCTTTGCGTTGGATGCAGAGCGAGACTCATGCTCTCGGTGTGGATGAGGCGGTGCGGCGGAAGACGTGTCGGCCGCTACTTGCGGCCCTGGTCTTCGATGTCGTTGATCTCTTCGGTGGCGTTGAGCGAGAGCCGACGCGTCACGAGGTAGAGTGATACTGTTAATCCAGCGAGCACGGAGGCGATGAAGAGTGCATCCATCAAGTGCCTCGGAAAGACTGAGCCTCTTGCGAAGCGTCCGAAGCCTGTCAGGACAATTGCAACCAAGCACACGAGCAGGAATGAAAGCGATCTCAACCTCATGAGAACTGGGGGCTCCTGCTGTAACACCTTGGAATACGCGATCTTGAATGACTCATGATTGGCTCCGCGCATGAACTGCATGCGACGCCGGGAATGAAACCTGATTCACGTTGACTTCAGATTCGTTTCACTCCATACTGCTCCGTCACTGTTGGAGCGTCACCATGGATTGGCTCGTGCGACTGTTTGATAGCAGTGGGTTCCCTCCACGTTGGCAGTGCGGTCTCTGGTCGTCGTCGCTCGGCTGGACGCACATCATCTCCGATCTCCTTATTTTTGCGGCGTACTTCACGATTCCCATCGCGCTCGTCGTGCTCGTCCTTCGACGCCGTGATGCGCCTCGCCCCGGGTTGCTCATTCTGTTCGCGACGTTCATTCTCTGCTGCGGCGGCACGCACCTGGTCGAGGCGATCATTTTTTACCATCCGATCTACCGCTTCGCCGCTGCCCTCAAGGTCGCAACGGCGGTTGTCTCGCTGCTGACGGCCGTCGTGCTCGTCCGCTCGATGCCGGCGATCCTGAGTGCGCCGGAGGTCCTTCGTGAGCGGCAGTCGCTGCGCGATACCCTTGCCATCGAGCGGCAGCGTTCCGTGGAGTTGGCCGGAGAGTGGGAGTCGTTTGCCAAGCGATCCGCCGAGTTGACCTCGCGGACCCGACGTCTCTCCGACGCGCTCGCGGCCGGGCGCGTCGTCGCGCTGCACTGGATCGTCACGACCGGTGAAGTTCTATGGGAGATCGGCATGAGCGAGAGCAGCCGATTGCTGGGGCTCCCGCCGTCGGTGGGGTTGCAGAATTGGAGCAAGTTGCTCTCGGCGGAGGACATCTCACGGCTGAGTGCCAAGATCTCGGCCGCCGAAGCGAATGGACGCCCACTCGAATTCGAGTGTGATATGGTCGGCACGTCTGACTGGAAGATCCGGCTGACCGCCACGCTCGATCCCGTCGTTAAGGGTGAGGCAAGGACCGCCACGGGCATGTTCCGATTCATCGAGGTCGGGTAGGCCTCGCCGATGCGCATCGACGCAGGCCGGTCATGAAGGGGCGGACGGCGCACAGTCGTTCGAGTCTGCGTCGTGTTTGGCTGTCGCGTCATTGGCATTCGAATCGGTCTGGTCTTGACCCTCAGCGCAGCCGGGGGCATCCGATTCTGGTTCATCCGCGGACTCACTGTACCGCGGGAGCGAGACCGTGAACTCGCACCCGCCGCTCGGCCGGTTGGCGGCGGCGATCAGACCGCCGTGGAGTTCGGCGATGCCCTGCGCGATGGCGAGCCCCAGCCCGTGGCCTCTCTGGTAGCGCTTGCCGCTGTGTGCCTGGGCGAAGCGGTTGAAAATCGTTTCGAGCTTTTCCGGGGGAATGCCGGGACCGGAGTCCCGAACGCTGACGCGGATCGTCGAGTCATCGCAGCCGAGCGTGGCTTCGACTCTGGCGCATTCGGGGCTGAATCGGATCGCATTGCGAACGAGATTGTCGATCATCGTCCGGAGCAGGTCCGGGTCGCCGCACACTGCGGCGTCGAGGGTGTCCTCGTCCGCGAGGAGGGTGGGGGCGAGCGCGACGCGGTGTTGCTCTGCCATCTTCGAGCAGTGCTCGAGGCTGTCCATGACGAGGTCGTTTACGCAGCAGACCATGCTGCGAGGAGGGGCTTTGCTGTCGTTCATGCGTGTCAGCGTGAGGAAGCTCTCGACGAGTCGGCCGAGTCGGAGGAGCTCGTCCCGCATGCTGGCCGCGAATTTCTTGAGCTCGGGCGGCCCTTGCTGTGTGTTGAGAGTCTGGGTCTCCACCAGCATCACCGCGATCGGTGTGTTGAGTTCGTGCGACACGTTGGAGAGAAACCGCTCCTGAGCCGCGAAGCGATCGTTGATCCTTCTGCGAGCGCTCTCCAGCTCCTCGGTTAACGCACCAACCTCCAGGGCCGGCGATGAAGAGGCCGGGGCCGGAGCCGGCGTGCCGGGTTCCATCCGTTTGACGAGTTCTCGCAGACGCTCGAACGGCGCAACCGCTACACCCGCGATGAACCATCCAGTTGCGGCGGCGGCCAGGATGCTCATGGTACCGCTCGCGGCTGCAACCTGCATCAGCAGCGCAAAGCGCCGTCGGATATGGGCATCGGAAGTCGTCAGCGTCACCGCGAGTCGCTCACCGCTTGGCGAGCCGATGCCGACGACGGTGACCTTTGTGAACCGGGCGTATGGGATGGACTGTGGAAGCAGCTCGAGCGGCCGCGTGAGCACAATCGGGCTGCTCACGGGTGGGATTGCTTCCAGTCCTACCGCGTCCCACGTCAGGTGTGTGTCGTTGCTTCTAGCGACACATACACCTCGTTCGTCGAACACATCGATGAAGAGCAAGTCGAAGGGGAAGACGGCGAGCCTCTGTCGCCTGATCTCCCCTAGCTCGGTATCTGCGATACTGGGGAGGCTGTCGGAGACATCCGTTGCGATCTCCATCGCCCAGGCCTCGAGCTCCGTATGCATGCGCTGTCTGATCGAGGCCCGCTCGTAGAGGCAGAAGACGCTGAGCATCGCGAAGATGATCAGCGAGAACATCACGACCATCCACAGAAAGAGCCGGAGCCGGAGCGTGAGGCGGCGGCTCTTTGGGAGTGCGTCGGGCGTGCGTGACTGCGTGTGGAGTGTCGGCTCCATGCATCAATCCAGGATGCCGAACCGGTAGCCCGCGCCCTTGATGGTGTGGAACAGCTCGTTGTCGAAGCCACGATCGAGCTTCTTTCGCAGCGCGGAGACGTACACGTCGATCACATTGCTCGACGGGTCGCTGTTCATGTCCCAGACTTTCTCGGAGATCTGGGTGCGTGAAAGAACCCGATTGGGGTTCCGCATGAGATACTCAAGAAGAGCGAACTCCTTGTTCGAGAGGTCGACCTGCACATCGCCTCGCACGGCGCGCCTCGTGTAGAGATCGAGCGTGAGATTGTCGCACTCGAGCATCCGGCCCTGGCTCGCCTCCCCGCGTCGGAGGAGGGCGCGGATCCGCGCGAGGAGCTCGTCGAACTCGAAGGGCTTGGCGAGGTAATCGTCAGCGCCGGCATCGAGCCCGGCGACCTTGTCCTCGGTGCTGGAGAGCGCGGTGAGCATCAGAACCGGCGTCTTGACGCAGCGTCTGCGGAGATTGCGGCAGACCTCGACGCCGTCTCGATCGGGCAGCATGAGATCGAGAATGACCAGGTCGTACGGCTCGATGGCCGCGAGATCCTCGCCCTCAAAGCCAGTATGGCTGACATCAGCGGCGAACCCGTGTTCGCGCAGGCCGCGTTGGATTGCTTCCGCCATCTTGGGATTGTCTTCCACGATCAGCACACGCATCAGGGAGTCCTTTCGAGTGGTAACCGTGAGGGGAATGCGGTCTGCACAGCTTGTGGATCGCGATGCGCATTATACATTGCCATGTGCACGTAGCGAGACGGACAGTTCCCGTGTACACGATGAGATCGGATTCACCTTGGGTTCAGGGTCACCGAAGGAATGGGCCGCAGAATCGCTTCACGGTGAGACCATGTGGAGCCGGCACCAGCCCACGGTCACATCGATATGGAGCATTGACATGGACAGGATGCGATCGCTCTGCAGGAATGTGACCGGTCCGCTGGCCCTCCTTGTTGTCGTCTGCTTGCTTGGCGGCGCGGCCGCGTGCCAAACGACCAAGGGCTTCGGGCGTGATATCGAGAATCTTGGGGACAATATTGAGGACGCGGCCGAGGATGCGGACTGAGCCGGATTCTCCGCACCTGCTGGGGTCATCCCGGGCAAGCGGACCGCTTTGGCGCGGGCGTTCGGACGTGCATGCGGTTCTGTTGCCTTCGCCAGCGTGAGCGGTGAGCACCTCATCGCTTTCAGGGCTGCTCGCCGATGTCCACGATCGCGCAGGCGACAACCACCGCAAGACCGAGTCGCTGCGCCTCAGCGATCACTTCGGGCCCATCCGCGCCTGGGTTCAGCCAGACTTCGGCGACATCGCCTCGTGCGGCAAGTTCCCCCATGAGCGTGACGCCGACTTCGGGCGGCACATAGACCGCGGCGCGATCGAGCGGCCCCGGGACGTCCGCGACCGCGTTGTAGGCATCGATGGACTCAATCCGAGAGAGCCTGGGGTTCACGGGGAAGACCTCGTGGCCCTGGCGCAGGTACGCCCGCACGGCCTTGTTCCCATACTTGGCTCGATCTGCCGATGCTCCGATCACCATGACTCGCATGACTCGCCTCGCGTTCTCCGACACAGGGCCTTCCGGCCGGTGCCCTTTGGTATCGGATGGTCGAAACGCCGATTCGTCACGCACGCGCCGCAAGAGTCCGGACGCGTTACCCTAGACGCTCGGTTCGGAACGGATCCCGGATCCAGGGAAGGGTTTGTGTCGATCGACACGGAGGCATCCAGGCATGAGCAGCGTCCCCAAGGACACCATCGCGTATTTCTCGATGGAGATCGGGCTTCGTCCCGACGTGCCGACCTATTCCGGAGGGCTGGGCATTCTGGCCGGCGATTCGATTCGGGCTGCGGCGGATCTTGGCCTTCCGCTGTGCGCCGTGACGTTGCTTTATCGCAAGGGCTACTTCACGCAGCGGCTTGATGAGTCGGGGCGTCAGTCCGAGGCGCCGACGGAATGGGAACCGGAGAAGCTGCTCCAGCCGATGGAGCCTCGGATCAGCGTTCCGGTCGAAGGGCGGAACGTGCTGGTCCGTTGCTTCTGCATGCAGGTCATCGGCGCGGGTGGGCACCGTGTCCCGGTCTACTTCCTTGATACGGACGTGGAGTCCAACGACCCGCAGGACCGCGCGATCACGCACAGTCTTTACGGCGGGGACGCGATCCATCGCATCAAGCAGGAGACGATCCTCGGGATCGGCGGGCGCCGCATGCTCAGGGCGATCGGGCATGATGTCGCGATCTTCCACATGAACGAGGGACACGCGTCGTTCCTGACCGTGGAACTCTTGAGCGAGTACATCTGTCGAAGCGGGCGGGACGCGATCGACTACGACGCCCTGTCGTACGTGCGTCCACGGTGCGTCTTCACGACGCACACGCCGATCGCGGCGGGCCACGATCGGTTCGCCATCGAGGAGGTGCGTCGGATCGTGGGGGACCACCCGGTCTTCCATCGCCCGGACATCTATGGCGAGGACGGGATCCTCAACACGACGCGGCTGGCGATGAATCTCAGCAAGTACTCCAACGGCGTCGCAAAGAAGCATGGCGAGGTCTCTCGCGCCATGTTCCCCGGCTACAAGATCGATTCGATCACCAATGGTGTACACGCCGCGACGTGGGCGTCCCCCGCGATGCGGCAGCTCTTCGACGAGCATATTCCCGACTGGCGCCGCAGCAACAGCGAGCTGCGAGGTGCGTTGGGGATTGCGCCGGAGCAGGTGTGGGGAGCGCACGTTGCGGCGAAGCGTGCGCTCATGGATCACGTTCACTCGGCGACGGGCGTTGAGATGGACCCCGACGTGCTGACGCTCGGCTTTGCGCGCCGAGTCACGGCGTACAAGCGGACGGATCTGCTCCTCTCGGATCCGGAGCGCCTGGCACGGATCTCGAAGCAAGTCGGGCCCATCCAGATCGTGTACGCGGGGAAGGCCCATCCGCACGACGGGATCGGGAAGTCGATGATCGAGCGAGTCTTCGGGTCGATCAAGGCGCTGCGGGAGGAGGTCCGCATCGTGTTCCTTCCGAACTACAACATGGAGCTCGGAGCCCTGCTGACAGCGGGCGTCGATGTCTGGGTCAATCTGCCGGAGCCTCCGTTGGAGGCGTCGGGGACGAGCGGCATGAAGGCGGCGCTGAATGGTGTCCCGTCGTTCTCCACGCCGGACGGGTGGTGGCTCGAGGGCATGATCGAGAACGTGACGGGATGGACGATCGGGGCGGAGCCGCGGCTCGGCGAGCAACGGGATCACGGCGCGGACCAGGCGATCGTGTACGACAAGCTCGAGAATGTCGTTGTGCCGATGTATTACCGCGACCGCGCGAGGTTTGTGTCGATGATGCAGCACGCGATCGCGCTCAACGGGTCGTACTTCACGACGCAGCGGATGATGCGCGACTACGCGCTCAGGGCGTACTTCACCTGATCGTCAGAACGCTCCGGGGGCGTGGCGGGCCCAGGCGTCGATCGTCTCACGCACCTGCTCGTCGGGGGAGCGAAGGCCCCGGGCATCGAGGACGGCATCGACGCTTGTGGGCAACATGGCGAGCGTGGCGGCGTACGAGACGAGGTCGAGCCGACCGGCCCCGGGCGTGACGCGAGAGATGCCGTCCGTGTCCGAGAGACGCGGGGCGACGACGCACTGGCCGAGTCGTGCGACCTCGCTGACGGGATCGACGGATCGGAGCAGAAGTGCCGCGGGATCGACACCCACGGCGAACGGGCTTCCGGACGTGGCTCGCGACTCCGCATCCGGCCCGTGATCCACCACCCGCACCGACGCCCGGTCTGCGGCATCGAGGATCTCGGTCGCCGGCGCCGCCGCATCGGTCGGAAGCGAAACCGAGAGCGAGCGACCGGCGGGGCGGCCGTCGAGAGTAGCCATTTCTGCGCAGAGATCGATTGCGCTCCGTACGGCATCGAGCGCTCGCTCGGATCGCACGGGGTCTGTGAAATGCTCCGGCGGGATCCAGAGATCGATGCCGCCGAATCCGACGTCGATCCGACGCAGCAACGAGGCGAGGTCACGCCGGGCGCTGCGATCGAGGTCTCGCGCCCGAGATCCCGTGAGGGTGCCGTCGAGTCGGATGGCTCTCGGGCCGAGGGAAGCGGCGTGTTCGATCAGGCGACGCGCATTGGTGTCGCCGGAGTCGGCGCCGGCCATGAGTCCGACGAGGGAGAGCGAGAGTGGGACGTGCCCGAGCATGCCAGAAGGTAGGCCGGATCGATTGCCGGCTCGGCGGAGGGTCAGTGCGTCCAGTGACTCTACCATCGTGCATGCCGACCGACACCCGTTCCAGCCGAAGGGCTCTTCTAGAAGCGATCCATCTTGCTTGCATGGGCGTGTGGGTCGGCGTGCTCGGGATGGCGGGCGTGAGCGCGGCGATTGTCTTCCCGACCATGAAGGGTCTGGACCCGTTGCTCGGTGCGTACCCCTTGTACACCGAGCCTCATTGGCGGCTCGCGGCTGGGCATGTTGCGGCGAAGCTCTTCTTTGTTTCCGACATCGTTCAACTCGTGTGCGCGCCCGTCGCGGGGCTTGCGCTCGTGTTGATGGTGCTTGGGAAGCTCGTTCCATGGCCGAGCCGGCTGATGGCGGGGCGGCTGGTCGTGTTCACGCTGCTCATGGCGATCCTGAGCTATCGGTTCTTCGTGCTCGCGCCGCGCATGGACAGAGAACTGGCCCTCTACCGCGCCTCGGCACAGGCCGGCGAGATGGAGCCGGCGGCGGCCCACCTCGCCGCGTTCAACGCGGATCATCCGATGGCATCGAACGTGATGGGAGTGACCTTCGGACTCGGGGTGGCGGCGGCGGTGCTCGGCATCGGGAGCATGGTCACGGCGAGCCGGTCGGCGCGCGGAGGGCGGTGATGGCGAGGGGCGCGGCTCGAGAGGCTTCGGGGACGACGGCGAAGGAGCGTGCGCGTGCGGCCGCGCTGCTCGACGCGTTGCGGGAGCGATACCCGGATGCCCACTGCGAACTGAACTACTGCAGTGCGCACGAGTTGCTGGTCGCGACGATTCTCTCCGCGCAGACCACGGACGTGGCGGTGAACAAGGTCACACCCGCGCTGTTTGCGAGGTTTCCGACGCCATGGGATTACGCCGCGTCGACACCTGAGGAGATCGAGGGGTTCATCCGGTCCATTGGGCTCTTCCGGAACAAGGCGAAGTCGGTGCACGCATCGATGGCGTCGATCGTTTCAGAGTTCGGGGGAGAGGTGCCCGCCACGATGGAGTCGCTGCTGACGCTGCGCGGTGTCGCGAGGAAGACGGCAAACGTGGTACTAGGCAACGCCTTTGGCATCAATGACGGCGTGGTCGTCGACACCCATGTTCAGCGGCTTGCGAGGCGGCTTGGGCTCGTGCCCGAGGGTGTACCGATCGCGGCGATCGAGCGCCGGCTGATGGCTCTCTTTCCCAGGGAGAGCTGGTGCGAACTCTCGCACTTGTTGATCTTTCACGGGCGGCGAGCGTGCAAGGCGCGCATGGCAAACTGCTCTGATCACCCGATCTGCCGTGACTTTGGATCCGCGTGCGAGTTGCGGGTCGGCGCCGGGCGAACTCGCAAGCGGGGATCAGGGTCGACCAAGTAGACCGGGATTAGTCCGGGTCCTCTGTCGCTGGAGTCGGGATCAGCGGGGCGGGAGCGAGTTGGACCTTGAGCTCTGCGGGCATCTCCACGGGCGGCACATCCTGCGGGCCGGGCTCGATAACTCGGTATGCCAGCATCACGTCCATCGAGGGTGTCCGCTGGGTAACGCCGGTGATGTACTTCACCCCGTCGATTTCTTTGTAGGGCTCGTAGACCATGATGATCGGGATGGTCTGTCCGGCCTCGTTCTGGACCGTGTGTGAACCGAGGATGAGCCCGGACGCTTTGTCGAAGAAGAGGAAGAACTGTTTGCCCAGGGTCGCCTCTGCGAACACCTTGTAAGCGCTCTGCCCATTGAAATCCGTCATCTCGACGGTCTGGATCTTGGAGTAGCGACTCTCATAGTTCACGTCGCCATAGAAGTCCGCGCTGAAGAGTGTGTCGGCCTTGCGGCTGTCGGTGTACAGGGTCCACTTGCTGCCGCCACCTGGAGTCGGCATGAGTTCCCACGCGTTCGTGCCGTCTGTGTAGACCTCACCACGGCCGCCGCCGGGCGGCTCGGTGAACATCACCATTGTGGTCGGTGCGACCTGCCAGATGGTCGTGAACGCGGAGTAGTTCATCGACGGGATCTTGAGCGTTCCGGTGAACTTCAGCGAGGTGTGCTTTCTGACGGCATCGCGCCCGCCGACTGCTTCGATATGCCGCTCGAACAGATCCTTGGCATCGGGGAGCGCCTGGGGCGATGTTGCGGGCTGGCTGGTGACTGCCTCCCCGGATGCGAAGGCTCGGGTGGAGCACGCCGCGATCACCAAGAGCATCAGGGCGCCGAGCTTGCGGGCAGTCATGGAGTTCTCCGAGTCGAGTAACTGGAACGCGAGGAGATTGCGGGTCTTCCACCCGTACGACCGGGCCAATGGCAAGGATCGGGTCATTCGCATGTGGGGTTCATCTTCCCGGGCTCATACGGTGTCGCCAGATCGGCCGCGGCAGGGGAATTCGGAAGCGTGCCCGACAGGAGTCGAACCTGTAACCTTCGGCTTCGGAGGCCGACGCTCTATCCAATTGAGCTACGGGCACAGACGAACGGCGCCCCGGTGCCGGTTTCTCGGACCCGAAGCGCCCTGATGCTACGATCGCCCTCCCCGCGAAGCAACGCGGCTGGGGCTCCCGAGTTCGAAGCGACCAAATGGGACAAGCACGCGTCAATGGAGTGGCGTCCGGTGCGGCGGGGCTGAGCGTTGTGCTCTGGCTCACCTTTGTGAATTCGATGGGGACCGGCGTGGTCACCAACGGCATTTTCTTCCTCGCCAAGTCGGCCTACGGGCTTGGGGTCAAGGGGAACTTCGCGCTCGGAATCGTGCTGGGTCTGACCTACATCGCTGGCGCGAAAGCGGTGGGGCCGTTGCTGGGCTGGTTGAGGCGGAGTCCGACGCACTCGACACGGGGTGCGTTTCGTTGGATCTCCGTCGGTTGCGGGGCGCTGTGTGTGATCCCCCTTGCCGCCCAGACTCTTCACATCGGCGGCAACTGGCCGGTGTGGGTGCTGGTCGCGCTGTATGCCCCGTTGACTGGGTGCATGTGGCCGATCACAGAGGCGTACCTCTCCGGCGGCCGCAGAGGAGAGAAGCTCCGGCGAGCCCTTGGCGCGTTCAACGTCACGTGGTCCATTGCGCTGGTCGCGGCTCTCTGGGTGATCGGGCCGTTGGTTGGCGGGCATCCGCTGGCGGTCATCGCCGGGTTGGGTCTCCTGCATGTGGCGACGCTCCTACTCGTTCAACGGTTGCCGGCCGAGCCCGCGGCCCATGCGGATGTTGGCCACGAGCCGCACCCTGCGGTCTACACGCGTCTGCTCTCGGCCCATCGGCTCCTGCTCCCGCTTGGGTACCTGATTGTGAGCACGATGTCGCCGTATCTTCCAACCGCGTTCGGTGCGATGGGTATTGCCATTGTCTGGCACACGCCGCTCACCGCGACCTGGCATGCTTCGCGCGTGCTCGGTTTCGTCTGGTTGCAGCACGATCATCGTTGGCACGGAACGTGGATAGGCCCTGCGCTCGCGACAGTTGCGCTGGTGGTTGGATTCGCGTTGGTCATGCTCTCGCCGAAGCTCGGGCTGACGGGTGCTGTGCCTGGCGGAGCGATTCCAATTGTCGTGCTCGCGACGGGCTTGGTCCTGCTGGGCTTCGGAGTAGCGGCGATCTACACGGGCGCGCTGTATTACGCCATGGAAGTGGGAGGGTCAGACGTGGACACGGGGGGGACTCATGAAGCCCTGATCGGGGCGGGCTATGCGATCGGGCCGGGAATCGGGCTGAGCGCGGCTCTTGCGACCGAGCAGGCATGGATCGACGAAGGCGCGTTTGGCTGGATTGTCGTTGTGGTGATGGTCTTGCTTGCCGGAGCGACGTGGATCTGGACCGGGAGGCGTCGAACAGCGGCCCCTGTCACGGCCGGGTCACCAGGGGAATCGACGTGACCGCAAGGGACGCCATCGGCATCCAACAAATCATTGGCGAAATAACCATGAACGGTCGTTGCCACAACCCGGAGCCCCCTCAACCCGTATAAAGGTATGAACCCGAAGGGTTCGGGACACTGGCACGGACCTTTGATGGCGTGCGAACCGGGATTCGGACGATTCCAGACGGGGTTCGGGCGAGTGATCGGTGGGGCCACATTCATACTCAGGAGATGACATGAACACGATGTTGCGAGCGAGCCGGAGCGGTCAGCGTGTCTCGCGGTTCGGCCCGAAGGTGGCGCCATTGCTCGCCGCGTCGATCCTCGCGTTGTGCGGGTCCGCGACCTTCGCGCAAGCAACGACAGATGCCTCGGCGTGGAGCAAGCAGGTCTGGTCCGCGGCGCGCAGCGGCAAGAGCGACGAGTTCTTGGCAACGCTGACGCGTGCTTCCGACATCTTCCCCGCCGAGAGCGGCGTTGCGGTTTCCGATTCTGCGTCGCTGCTGCGCGAGAACATCGAGAAGCGGGAGACCTCCCGCACTGAGCAGATCGAGAAGCTCTCGAAGAAGATCGACGAGGAGCTCGCTGCGGAGCCGGCCGCCACCAAGGTGAGCGAGGCGCTGCGATCCGCGGTTGAGCTCTCGATGCTGGCGGTCGACAAGAATGCGTTGATGTCCGAGGATCGCATGGTCGATCTGGTCGGGCGTGCGGACGCGGCGGCCAAGCTCGCGGAGGAGCGCGGCGACTGGCTTGTCGCCAACGAGCTCTACTACCGGCTCAACCTGCTGTTCGACGAGGACAAGCGATACCAGGACGATCTGGATCGCCAGTCCTCTCGGCTTGGAATGATCCGCATGTACGCGCCCGAGCAGTTCTGGACGCTCCGGAACGATCGGCGCCTTGCAGAAGGTCTCAGCGCTCTTCCCGCGTACAACCCAACGGCCGATGGCTGGCAGACGAAGACCGAAGGCATTTCATGGCCCATGGTCGCGGGATCTCTGCAGCGGAGCGCGGAGCGATACGTGGAGCGGGATCGCGCCGGGATGAAGGAGATGGTCATCGGTGGACTGGAGGGTGTGAAGACGCTCGCGGAGCTGCCGGACGTGCGGCGGGTGTTCACCGGTCTGGGCGATGAGGCCCGACGCGCGGAGTTCATCGAGTTTCTTTCGGCGCAGATCAAAGCGGTCGCGGATGCGCCTGTGCGGCTGTCGCGCGACGATCTCGATCGGACACTCGAGGCGGTCTTGCGGGTCAATCGCGGGACGACGATGGTTCCCGATGCCGCGTTGCTCCATGAGTTCGGCAACGGCGCGATGGCGAGGCTTGATCCGTTCAGCGCGATCATCTGGCCTGACGAGTTGAAGACGTTCCAGCGTCAGACCCAGGGCCGTTTCGTTGGCGTCGGCATTCAGATCCAGCTCGACGAGCAGCAGAACATCAAGATCACGACGCCGCTGGACGGCACGCCCGCTCAGAGAGCGGGCATCAGGTCCGGCGACCTCATCCGGAAGGTTGACGATGTGTCAACGGCGGGATTCTCGCTCGATCAGGCCGTGAGCGTGATCACGGGCTCGCCGGGCAAGACTGTCGTGCTGACCGTTGAGCGGAAGGTCGGCGAGGAGATCAAATCGATCGATATCTCGATCGTTCGCGCCAACATCGACGTGAAGACTGTCAAGGGCTGGGCGCGCACTGGACCCGGTGAGCGTGACTGGGACTACTTCGTTGATCGCAACCACGGGATCGGCTATGTCCGCCTGACGCAGTTCACGGAGAGCACGACGAGGGACTTTGATACCGCGGTCAAGTCGATGCGGGATCAGGGTCTGAACGCGCTGATTCTGGACCTTCGCTACAACCCGGGCGGCCTGCTTGATCAGGCGGTTTCGATCTCCTCACGATTCATCGCGCAGGGCGTGATCGTGCGCACAGAGACCGCGGGCGAGGTGATGGTTGATCAGCAGACGGCGCAGCCGACACGCAATCGCCTGAACGACATTCCTGTCGTGGTGCTCATCAACGAGGGATCGGCCTCCGCTTCGGAGATCGTGTCCGGAGCGATTCAGGACTATGCCCGCGAGGGCAAGCTCGACGCGATGCTCCTGGGCAAGCGGTCGTACGGCAAGGGCTCGGTGCAGAACGTGTGGCAGATCACGCCGGACGCAGCGATGAAGCTGACAACGCAGTACTACCGGCTTCCCGGCGGACGGCTCATCGACAAGAACCGGCACCTCGTGACCGATTGGGGCGTCATGCCGGATCTCGTCGTTGATCGCCTGCCGAGCGAGGAGGCGGACGGCTATGAGATTCGTCAATCGGCGGACGTCGCGGAGATGGACGAGTCGGGCCAGATGGTGCAGCACGACGAGGGGCGACCCGACCCGAACCGACTCATCACCGAGGGATTGGATCTGCAACTTGCCACCGCCGTGGCGATCCTTCAGTCACGCACGACAGCGACGCGTCTGGTCGGAACAGGCACGCCCGCCGGTCAGCAATGAATCTGAATCACGCCGGCTCTTGAGCCGGGGGTGTGAATGCGGCATTTATCGAAGGGCCGGATCCTGTGAGGGTCCGGCCCCCTTGTTTCGTGTGGAATCGTTCCGAACAGGCGAATCTAGGCTGTACGGGTGTGCCGACCTAGAATTCGCGTCCTGAATTCCGTCGCGGGTTCGCGCGGAGATGTCATTGTTTTTACAGGCCGCCCGCGCGGCCCTGATACGAGGCTGTTCATGGCTCAGATGACGACCGAGACCCATTCCGGTTCGCAGCACCGCAAGGCCAGAACGCACCGGGTTTCCGACTCGCTCCCCGGCGAGACGCTGGTGAAGTGGCTCCGCGACATGCTGCTCATCCGTGAGTTCGAGAATCGCTGTGGTCAGGCCTATCAGCAGGCCAAGATCGGCGGCTTCTGCCACTTGTACACGGGCCAAGAGGCCGTGGCGGTCGGCACGATCCAGTCGCTGGAGCACGATGATCCGATCGTGACGGCGTACCGCGACCACGGGCATGCGCTCGCGAGGGGCATGGACCCTGGCGCGTGCATGGCGGAGATGTTCGGGAAGGCCACGGGCTGCGCCAAGGGCAAAGGCGGCTCGATGCACATGTTCGACAAGCCCAACTGGCTCTTCGGCGGGCACGGGATCGTCGGGGCCCAGACTCCGCTGGGCACGGGACTGGCGTTTGCCGCGCGGTACGAGTGGGAGGTCATGGGCAAGCCGTGTCCGAATCCCGGCGTCGGCCCGGATTCGAAGGCGAAGAAGAAGGTATCGCTGGCGTTCCTCGGCGACGGCGCTCTGAATCAGGGCGCGCTGCACGAGGCGATGAATCTCGCCGGGCTCTACTCGCTGCCGGTGATCTATGTCGTCGAGAACAACGGGTACTCGATGGGCACGGCGATCGAGCGCGGCACGACGATGGCGCACGACCTTCGCAAGAAGGCGGATGCATATGGCATCCGGGGCGAGATCATCGACGGATTCGATGTGATCGATCTGTACGACGACTTCAAGCCGGTCGTGGATTGGTGCCGCGAGAACCAGCGGCCGGCGTTCGTTGACCTCAAGACCTATCGGTACCTCGGGCACTCGATGAGCGATCCGCAGAAGTACCGCACGAAGGAAGAGGTCGACGGGTTCAAGGGAAACGACTCGATCGATCGGCTCGCCAGCCAGTTGATGGGAGAGCGGAAGGGCAAGGACGGGAAGCCGATCCTGACCGAGGCGAGGTTCCTCGAGATCCAAACTGAGGTGCGCGACATCGTGCGGAAGGCGATGGAGTTCGCCGAGGAGTCGCCGACGCCCGATGTCGAGGCGGAGCTTTACTCGGATGTCTTCATGAATCCGCAGCCGAATCTGAGCCCGACGCGGGACTACATCCACGGAGCGAAGAATCCGTTGCTGTGAGGGAGCCTGCGTCCGTCCATTGGTCCCTTGACACGAAAGCCCCGCGTCGACCACGATGGGGCTCATCTGCGAAATCAGCCATGACCACACTTGAACACCCCGCCCTTTCCGAGCCGGCGATTCTGCCGGACTTCACCAAGCCCCTCCCATCGCGCGAGGGGGACCGCATCATCCAGTTCCGCGAGGCTCTGCGTGAGGCGATGAGCGAGGAGATGCGGAAGGACAGCCGCGTCTTTCTTCTGGGGGAAGAGGTCGCGCAGTACAACGGCGCGTACAAGATCTCGCAGGGCATGCTCGACGAGTTCGGGCCGCTGCGGATCATCGACTCGCCGATCTCGGAGAACGGCTTTGCCGGTCTTGCCGTCGGCGCCGCGATGTACGGGCTGCGCCCGATCATTGAGTTCATGTCGTGGTCCTTCTCGCTCGTCGCGGCGGACCAGATCCTGAACAACGTGCCCAAGATGCTCTACATGTCCGGCGGCCAGTGGGGCTGCCCGGTCGTCTTCCGAGGCAACGACGGCGCGGGCGGGCAGCTGGGCTCCACGCACTCATGGTGCGTCGAAGGGCTCTACGCGAACGTGCCCGGCGTGAAGATCGTGATCCCGAGCAATCCCTATGACGCGAAGGGTCTCTTGAAGACTGCGATCGCGGATCCGGATCCGGTCTTCTTCCTTGAGTCGGAGCGGATGCTCGGCGACAAGGCGCACGTCCCCCCCGAGGAGTACTACATCCCCTTCGGTCAGGCGGCACTGCTGCGCGAGGGCAAGGACTGCACGATCGTTTCGTTTGGTCGCCCCGTGAACTTCTGCCTGGAGGCTGACGATGCGCTGCGGGCGGAGGGGATCGAGTGTGATGTCTTGGACATGCGGACGATCCGGCCGCTGGATATCGACAGCATCATCGCGAGCGTGAAGAAGACGGGACGGATCGTTGTTGTCGATCAGTCCTGGCCGTTTGCCAGCGTCGCCAGCGAGGTCGTCACGCAGGTGATCGAGCGCGGCTTTGACTGGCTGGACCATCAGCCACTGCGTGTAAACACCGAGGACGTGCCGACGCCCTACTCCAAGGTGCTCGAGGCGGAGTACCTGCCGAACCCGCGGAAGATCGCGGCGGCGGTCCGCAAGAGTCTGGCGTGAGGAGCGAGAATCGATGGCATCTCGTGTGACGAGCCAGGCCGATCGGAACCGAATGGCGGAGCTGCTCAGGCAGCTCGCCAGCGGTCGCATCACGAACGATCAATTCGAGGACTCGCTTCCAGCGCGGATGGCAGACGCCGAGTGGGCCGTCTTTCATGCCGCGTGGTGCTGCTTCGACGATTTTCACGAGCATCGGCTTCGGGGCGCGCATCGGTTGACCCCCCTTGAGCGTCAGTTGTTCGCTCGGTGTGTGCTCTTCCTGCGGTCCGGGATTCCCTACGAATGGCCCAAGAATCTGGAGCATCGTGTGGGGGTGGATCCGACGGCGGATAAGGAAGAGAGCGTCCCATGCCGTCGCTCGCTGAGCGCCCACATCGCGAAACTGTTCACTCACCGCCGCTGCGACGATGATTCCAACGACATGAAAGCCAAGTTCCGCATGATCGACGACCGTATCTGGCCGTTCTATCGGCGTGCGGATCTGAACGCGGCTCTTCAGAATCCGCCCTACCTTGCTGGTTGTCCTGCCTGAGATCGCTCGCTTTACGCTTTGAGGTTTCCCCATGTCCATCGAAATCACGATGCCCCGTCTCTCCGACACCATGCAGCAGGGCACGATCGTGCGCTGGGCGGTGAAGGAGGGCCAGAAGGTCTCCAGCGGCGACACCATCGCCGACATCGAGACCGACAAGGCCACGATGGAGCTCACCACGTTTGACGACGGCGTCGTGGCGTCGCTCTCGGTGGCGGAGGGCAAGACTGTCCCTGTCGGCACCGTGATCGCCGTGCTTGCTGCTGCGGGTGAGGACGTTGCAAAGGCCAAGGCCGGGGCGTCGTCTGGCGAAACCAAGGCGGCGTCCGAAAGCAGCGCGTCGAAGCCAGCGAGCGTTTCGACAGCGGTTGCCGAGCCGCCTGTGTCGGCATTGAGCCACAGCCCGGCGGCGGGTGCGAACGGGCATGGCGGGCAACGGATCTTCGTGTCGCCTCTGGCCCGCAAGATCGCGACCGAGGGGAATGTCGATCTGGCGTCCATCCAGGGTTCCGGCCCGAGCGGCCGGATCGTTCGCAAGGATGTTGAGGCAGCGATGGCCGGTGGCACGGCTCTCCAGAGCCGTGGGAACCAAGTCACCACCCTGGAGAGCGGCACCTCACAAGGCAGTGCCTCGAAGAAGCCCGCCCCGGCTCCGATGCTGCCGCCCACGGGCTCGACGCTGGCGGCTCGCACGGTGCCGCTGTCGAACATGCGGCGGACAATCGCGACACGCCTGGTGCAGTCCAAGACGACGATCCCGCACTACCAGGTGACGGTCGAAGCGGATATGGATGCGCTGATGGCGCTCCGCGAGCAGTTGAACGATCAGTTGTCCGCGCAGGGCGTGAAGCTCACCGTCAACGACTTCCTCGTCCGCGCGTGCGCTCTGGCGATGCACCAGCACCCGTTCGTGAACTCGCGTTGGGCGGAGAAGGGGAGCGAGGCCTCGGTCGAGATCATCGGGCAGGTGAATGTCGGCGTGGCGATCGCGCTCCCGGAAGAGCGAGGGGGCGGGCTCGTGGTCGCAACGCTGCGGAACGCCGACCAGATCGGCCTCCGCCAGATCAGTCAGCAGACGAAGTCTCTGTCATCCAAGGCCCGCGAGAAGGGGCTCTCGATTGAGGAGATGTCCGACGCGACCTTCACGATCTCCAACCTCGGCATGTTCGGCGTCGATCACTTCACGGCGATCATCAACCCGCCGAACGTGGCGATCCTCGCCGTCGGCGCTGCGATCAAGAAGCCGGTCGTGAAGAACGACGAGATCGTTCCGGGCTGGGTCATGTCGATGACGATGTCGAGCGACCACCGGATCGTCGATGGCGCGATGGCGGCCCAGTATCTGAACACCGTCAAGGGGTTCCTTGAGAAGCCGGCGACGCTGCTGGTGTGAGGCACGCACTCGATCCGAAAGCGCGGTGAGGCATGGGCCGTATTGATCGCACGAGCCAACTCGATCAGACGGACTTCGTGCACGCGAGCGGATTCGACGGCGACCGATCCGGCCGTGGCGTCGGCCGGCGTCTCGTGATCGCGTTTGTCATCTCGTGTGCCATCGCGGCGGGCTGCTGGATCGTGCTGCCGCGATTTGGCGTGTGGGTGCCGGTGTGGGTGCCGCTCGCGTGCTTCGGGCTTATCGCCGCCGCGGCGGTGTTCGCAGGTCACGAAGACCATGCTCCCGACTCCGATCAAGTCGGCACCGGCACGGGCGGCGGATGCTGCCAGCCCGACGATGGCCGACCGATCTGCTGCTCGGGTCCGCGGCCGCTGAAGATGTTCAAGGACTGAGCGGGCCAGTGTGCCCAGAATCGCGGCCGACGTCACGTCCCTTTCTTGAACCATCCGGCGATGCCGCCCTGCTGGGCCTGGCCCTTGTTTGCGGGGCCCTCACCCATGAGCCAGGATCGGAGGGCGGAAGCCATCTCGCCGGCCTGCTGGAATCGTTCTTCCGGGTTTCGTTTCATCGCCTGGAGGCAGATCCTGTCGAGTTCCTGTGGGACGGCCCAGATGACCTGCGACGGGGGCAACGGGTCGTGCGTGACGATGTCGCGCATGACCGCCTCGCGCGCGCCGTCGTAGGCAGGCCGATAGGTCAGCAACTCGTACATGGTCGCGCCGACCGCCCACACGTCGATGCGTCCGTCGGTTCCGGAGAGGTCGGCGCCCGAGGCCCAGTCCGCGATCCGCTCGGGAGCGAGGTATCGCGGTGTTCCGGCGCGCGCGGTGTTGGCGCCGACGGCGTGGTCCTCTCTCCGGAGCGCGAGGCCGAAGTCGGTGATGGCCATGCGCCCGTCGCGCGCCAGGAGCAGGTTGGAGGGCTTGATGTCGCGATGCACGATTCCTTCGCGATGGGCGCGATCGAGCCCGTCGGCGATGCCGGCCATCCACCACGCGACGAGGCGGTGCCAGGGGAGCTTGCCCTGCAGGATCGACCGTGCCTCGGGAGAGAGCTGGTCGTTCGTCAGCCCGAGGGCCCGGACGACGCCATCCGCCTCGGCCTCGTGCACGAGGCGCCCGGAGACACGCTGGATGAGCTCGTGGGCATCCTCGCCCTTGACGAGTTGCATCGCGAAGTAGGCGCCACGGCCGAATTCCTGGTAATCGAGCACCTGCACGATGTTTGGATGCTGCAGGCGGGCCGCGGCACGCGCCTCACGGGAGAGCAGCGTCTTTGCTTCCGGATGCAGGGTCTTGAAGACCTTGATCGCGACCTCGACCTCAAGGCGGTGGTGGTAGGCGCGATACACGGTTCCCATGCCCCCCGAGCCGATCTTCTCGAGGACCTTGAAGCCCGCGATCTCGGGAAGTTTGTTGGAATCGTGCGGCACGGGCTCCGGGGCTGACGCGTACGCGGATGGCGAGGGGGCGACAGGATCAGTTACGTCACGCTCGCGATGTCCTTGCTGGGTTGGCTGGATCGAAGGAGACTGACGCTCCGAGGGCAGGATCTCTTCTGAGACGCCGTGCCCGACCGTCGGTACCCGCACCTGCGCGGGTGGCTGCCCCATGATGGAGCCGGGGGGCGGCACACGGATCTCGGACGTCGGACGCTCGTCCGGGCTGTCGAATCCGGGTACGGCGACGAGGCCTACTCCCCCCCGAGCGTTGACGCGTTGAGCGATCTTGAGAGCTCGCTCGATGCGCACGAGCGGCGTCTTGCCGGGGAGATTCAGGGAGAAGTAAACGTCCGGTACCCTCGACTCACTCGAGCCGAGATCGTCGCCTACGAGAATGACGCACTTCAGGAAAGAGAGAATGTGGTCTTCGGCCGTGAACCCAAGGGTGCTGGCGTTGTGGCGTGCTCGCTCGACGACCAACCGCAGGTGCTCGTCGGAATATGGCGAGGTCTGCTGCGGCAACTCGGCGCGGAGCTGGCTTATGCCCCGCGAGACCAGAGGGTTTGTCGGCGCGGCGGGCGGAGTTGACGCAATATGCGTGCGGGGAGGCGGTGCGGGCTGGGAGAGCGGCGCGAGCCGGGGGGCATTCGATGGCGGGCGGGTCGCAGGACGCAATGTCGCCTGTCTGGGGCGAGACGATGCGGGTGGCGCCACCGACGGGGGGCGAGCTTCCGGCTCTGGCGAGGGATTCGGATCCGGCACTGGGGGCGGTGGCGCGGGTGCGGGGTCCGGCTCTGGTTTCGGTTTTTTCGAGGCGGGCGCGGACTTGGCGACGGGCTTCGATGAGGTCTCGGACGCCGGAGGGAGGATGGGGCGTGGCTCGACGGCTTCAGGGGGCGGCGTCGCGCTTCGACTCGGTGGCGGTGTGGGGGGGGCGGCCGGCTTCGCGGTCATTGTCGACGAAAGCGGCCTTGAGCGGGGGATCTCGATGCGGGGGATCGCCGGGCGCGGCGTATCGGCGCGATTGACGGCCGACTTTGGAACCGGACCGCCCGGGATGGGGATCTTCGTGCCTCCTCGCGAGGTGTGCCCGGAATTCGGCTTCGAGGCGGGGCGGGACGGATCTGCCGGCACCGGTACGCTGGCTGGTTTCGGCACCGCCGGCGTGCCACTCGCTTGCGAGACCGGCCTTTCACGGGTAGGGAGAGGAGGGGATTGGGGGGGCGCTGGAGTCGGAGCGGCCGGAGGGGTGGGAGGAGCCGGTGGCGTCGGGGCCGCTGCCGGCTTCGGGAGCTCGGCTGGGTCCGCGACCGTATATGGATTGGCGGCTGTCTCTGCCACGACCTCGATGAGAAGGTCCGCGAACTCGACCCAATCACCTTCGCCGACCATTTCAGGGCCCTCAGTCGGCCGCCCATTGAGGCGGGTCGGTGAGGACTCGCTGAGGTTCTCAACGCAGAGCGTTTCGGCGTCGAGGAGTCGAAATAGGCACTGGCGGGGCTCGACACCCGGATTCGGCAGGCAGAGGTCGGCACTGGCGGCAGCGCCAAGCGTCAGTGTCGAATCGGGCCCGGCGAAGCGCAGCGCGAGCCGCTCGGCCTTGCCGTTCGGGTAGGAGAGTTGGAGTGAAAACAGTTTGGGCACGCCTGCGATCCCGAGAAGAGACTATCTGATCTCTTGAATATACCTGTTCGGAAGGCTCCGGGCTCGATTGGTGGTTCGGAGTTAGACTGGGATCGGTCGAATCTGCGGTCGAACGAACCAGTGAGGTGCCAGAATGGCTGGGAAGCGCGGCGGAATGGACTTCGAACTCGGGTTCTCGGCCTCGGGTGGAGGGGCGAATCGGCGTCAAGATCCGGAGCGACCGCTCCGAGTCCTGATCGTCGGTGACTTTGGCGGGGAAGGCAACGCGAACGGAAAGCCGGTCGTGGTCGTGCCTGCAGAGATTGATCGAGCGATCGCCAAGTTGGGAATATCCCTGGAGTTTGAGTGGGAAGGCGATCGGACTCGCCTTCAGATTCGAGAACTCGACAGCCTTCATCCGGATGCCATCGCGAGATCGCTGCCCTGGATGGCTCGCCTGCTCGCGCTGCGCAAGCAGCTCAAGGTGGCGTCGACGTCCGAGGCAGCCGTTCGAGAGGTGGAGAGTCTGGGTCTGCTCGCGAGGCCGAGTGGCACCGCAAAGACGGAATCAACTCCCGCGCCAGCCGCTGGCGGCTCGGACGACCTCGCCGGGCTGCTGGGGCGAGGGAGCGGCGCGGGCCGGAAAGATCAGAGTGGGCCCGCTGGCGTCGACATCCGGTCTTTCATTCGCAAGGTGGTGGGGGACCAACCGGGTGCCAGCGTGCCCGAGCCCGGCACGCGAGAGGCGCTGGCAGCGATCGACCAGCGATTGACAGCCATGATGCGTGCGGCACTGCGAGACGAGCGGTTCGCTCGGATCGAATCAGCCTGGCGGGTACTTCATCACCTCGCCTCGAACGCATGGGACGAAGAGCGTGTTCGATTCGAGGTGATGTCCTTGAGCGTCGCCGATGCCGCTGGATTGCTCTCTTCTTCCACGAATTCACTCCAAGACTGGATTCGCGGCGGTGTCGACGATGCCTCCGGGCCTGCCGATGTCGTGCTTCTCGTTGAACCGGTTTGTGCTGATGAGGCGTCGATCGAGCGAGCAGCACATCTGACGAAAGCCGCAGCGGCGGTCGGGGCGACGCTCATTCTGAGCGCAGACGCGTCGATGGCTGGTTGTCCGGGCTTTGGAGCCGAGCCCGATCCGGCCCGCTGGCAGAGTACCAGGACTCAGCCGTGGTACAGAGGGTGGAGAGCGATTGCAGACTCCGATGCAGCCCCCGGTGTTGCAATGGTCATGCCGCGGTGGCTCGCGCGGCGCCCTTATGGCGTCTGGTCCGAACCGATCGAGAGTTTCACCTTTGAGGAACTGGAGGCGGGAGAACGGGGCCTCGCAGCTGGCCATGGCTCGATGTCCTGGGCGGGTGGCGGATGGCTCCTGCTTCGCTCGATCGTCGAGGCGTGGGTATCCGATGGCCCGGACATGCAACTCGGGTCGCCGTGCATCGTCGGCGACCTGCCGCACGCCGCGTGGAAGGATGAATCCGGAAGCCATGCGCTCCCCTGTGCCGAGTGCTATCTCGTTGAGCGTGCGATCGAAGCGATCGCGGAGCTTGGGTTTGTCGCGGCCGCATCGATGAAGGGGCGAGATGCGGTTGTGCTCGGGCCGATCCAGAGCATTGCGGGCGGGCTCTTGCGTGGTCGATGGAACTGAGCCGACGCGGAATATCCCGTTCGGATTGCCGATCGGGGGGGCAAGGGGCTATCTTTCTGGTCCCCGATTCGGCCGATGAGGCGGGTTGGGAGACAATCTGATGTGACGGGCGCGTGCCGGAGTGGCCAATCGGGGCGGATTGTAAATCCGCTGGCTTATGCCTACGGGGGTTCGAATCCCTCCGCGCCCATTCGAACGCCGAGGCCCCGGGATTTTCCCGGGGCCTCCTGTATTCTCGGACCTTGAGTGGGGCTCCTGGATCGGGTGGTGTGGGCTGGCGGCGGGCACGGACCGGGAACATCGCTGGTCCGGGTTGATGGGGACTCGTTTTTGTCCGATTACCCAGAGACGCCACCTTGTGCGCGTCAAAGGGGTTCTTGGACATGCCCAACGCTTCAGAGAAACCGCGCCCAAACTTTCGACGCTTCGCCGCACGAGGCCTCAATGCAGGTGAGGGGGAAGTCGCCGGCATCGGGCTGGCCATGCTGGGTGTTGTGGCGGGCGTTGCGATCTCTGCGGGTGTGATCGCGGCCCTGGAGATCAACAGGCTTGAGCGGGACCGCTCGATCGATCGGGTCAACGCGGTTGGACAGACGCTGGCCAATGCAGCGGATGAGTTCATTGAGAACGGGCGGCTGAGCGGGCTTCGGCGGATGGTTGCGGAGAGCGTCTCGAGTGGGCGACTGGGAGTCTGCCGCGTCGTGCTCGGTGACGGGCAGATCGTGGCATCGAGCGATCCAAGTGAGATCAACGTGATCGATCTGCCCGACACGTGGCTGTCGGAGAGCATCACGGCACCGGCGACAGGAGAGATGCGGCTCTTCCCGATCGCTGTGACAGGCCGAGGGACGCTCACGCTTGAGGCGTCGCCGTCGCGTGCGGCTGCGTGGGGACTCTTCAGCGCAGACGCGTCATGGATGGAGGCCGTGTCGGGCATCGGGCTCTCCGGTGCGGCGGGCGCGGCGGCGTTGCTTACGTTGTATCGACGGATCCGCCGGCGCGTGGCTCGGCAATCGGTTGTGTGCGATGCCGTGCTCGCGCTCGGGCGTGGCGAGACCAGCACCGAAGCGGTGCGACTGGCGCCGGAGTATGGCGAGGTTGCCGAATCGTGGGCGCGTGTGTTGGAGCTGAGAGCGGCGTGGGAAGAACGCGAGTCCAGTGCAGAAGTCATCCAGTCGACAACGACTCGCCGCTCCGGGTCGGGCGGGTCGGAGAACGTCTCGGGTGCATTCGACGCCATGTGGCAGGGGATTGTGCTCGTCGACGAGAACATGGACGTGACGTACGCGAACGGTGCCGCGGGACTTCTGCTCGAGATGCCGCGAGAGGAGCTCGTGGGCAAGACTGCGAGTGGACGCTTCGCGAGCACGGAAGTTGATGAAGCGATTCGTGTAGCGATCTCCGGGGGTACGCGCCGCCGGATCTCATTTGAGCTCAAGCGATCGGAGGGGCGCACAGTCTTGCGGGTCTCCGTGCGGCCGATTCGGCGTGAGGACGGCGCCTCGGCGATCGTTGTCGTAGAGGACATCACCCAGCAGCGTGCGGCGGAGGAGGCGAGAAACTCCTTCGTGGCCCAGGCGGCTCACGAGCTGAGGACGCCGCTCACGAACATCCGCCTCTATGTTGAGCAGGCGATCGACGCCTCCGACACCGAGGTGGAAGTGCGAGCGCAGGCCCTGAACGTCATCAACAACGAGTCGCAGCGTCTGGAGAGGTTGGTCCAGGACATGCTGAGCGTCGCGGAGATCGAGTCGGGCTCGATGTCGATACACGCTGGCGAGGTCCGTCTGGCGCAGCTCCTCGACTCGGTCTCCGGCGAGTATGTCGCCCAAGCCAAGGACAAGCACATCGCACTCAAGTTTGAGCTGCCTCCCAAGCTTCCGGTGATCAAGGGTGATCGCGACAAGCTCTCTCTGGCGGTTCACAACGTCGTGGGCAATGCGCTCAAGTACACGCCAGAGGGCGGCAAGGTCACGGTGAGGGTCTCGTGGGAGCAGGACGAGGTTCGTATCGCCGTCGAGGACTCCGGCATCGGTATCAAGGATGAGGAGCAGGGGCTCATCTTCGACAAGTTCTATCGCGCGAAGGACTCCCGGATTTCCAGCATCACGGGGACCGGCCTTGGGCTCACACTCGCGCGTGATGTCATCCGCTTGCACGGCGGCGACATCGGGATCAAGTCCGAACTCGACAAGGGAAGCACGTTCACGATCTCGCTGCCGGCTCGCGCCGCCTGATGAGAGGAGTTTGCCGTGAAGATCGACGAGCAGACACATGGCGCCGTGACCGTGATCAGGCCCCGGGGGCCGATCTCGCAGCAGGATGCGGAGACCTTCGGAGTCGCGCTCCGCGCGGCGTCTCATCGAACGCTTGGGCGTCTCGTCATCGACGCGTCCGACGTTCCCTTCGTCGATTCCAAGGGTCTGGAATCGATTCTGGACATCGCGGATGAGCTGGCCGACAACGGACAGGCGCTCAAGCTCTGCGGTGTGTGCGAGACCGTGCGAGAAGCCATGGACCTCACCGAGGTCCTGCAGATGATCGAGCAGTTCGAGGACGTACCGAGCGCAGTCAGGAGCTTCCTGTGAGCGAAGGCACCCCCAAGCCACGGGTCGGAGAGCTCCTCGTTGCCGATGGCGTGATCACCGAGAACCAGCTCGCGCGTGCGCTGGCAGAACAGCGAGCCAGCGGCCAGATGCTGGGTGAGATGCTGGTCGGTCAGGGCGTGATCACCCAGCAGATCCTCGTTCGATCGCTCTCCAAGTGCCTCGGCATCCAGGGTGTGACGCTGCGCCATGGGCTCATCGATCCGGTCCTCATCGCCATGATCGGCGAGGAAGAGGCCGAGCGGCTCCGTGCGATTCCTATGTTCATGGTTCGCGACACGCTCACGGTTGCAATGGCGGAGCCGCAGAGCCTCCCGACGATCGACCGCCTTCGTCAGCTGACCAAGTGCCGGAGGATCCGGCCGGTGCTCGCGCTCGAGGCCAACATCCGCGAGTACATCAAGAAGTACGCCGGCGGCAACGTTGATGTCGACGCGTTCCTCACCTCGCTGGCCGAGCAGGACGTTGAGGTGGTTGAGCGTGAATCGGTCGACGAGGGACCCGCCACCGATCTGGACAAGCTGGTCGCGGGAAGCCCGATCGTCAATCTGGTGAACGTGGCCCTGTTGACTGCGGTCAAGGATCGCGGAAGCGACATCCACATCGAGCCGGACAAGCGCGGAACCCGAGTTCGCTACCGCAAGGACGGCATGCTGCGCGATCTCATGAAGCCGCCCCCTGGGATGCACGCCGCGGTGATCTCTCGCGTGAAGGTCATCGGGCGCATGGACATCGCGGAGAAGCGGCTGCCGCAGGAGGGACGCGTTCGAATCGTCGCGGAGGGCCGAGAGATCGATCTGCGTGTCTCGAGCATGCCGACGCTGCTGGGCGAGAAGATCGTGATCCGCATCCTCGACAAGCAGAATCTCAAGGTGCGATTCGAGGACCTCGGGTTTGAGCACGCGGCGATGCAACGGTTCAAGCTCGTGCTCAAGCAGCCGCACGGCCTGGTGCTCGTCACGGGTCCCACCGGATCCGGCAAGACGACGACGCTGTACTCGGCGCTCGAACTGCTGCGTTCGCCCGAGGTGAACATCCTGACCGTTGAGGATCCCGTCGAGTACCAGCTTGATGGCGTGAACCAGATCCAGGTCCAGGACCAGATCGGGCTCGGCTTTGCGCGCGCTCTCCGCAGTATCCTTCGGCAGGATCCGGACATCATCATGGTCGGCGAGATCCGCGATGAGGAGACAGCGCGGGTCGCGGTGCAGGCCGCCCTCACCGGGCACGGCGTGCTCGCCACGCTGCACACGAACGATGCGGTGGGCGCGGTGGCGCGGCTGCTCGACATGCACGTCGAGCCGTATCTCCTCTCGAGCGCTCTGAACGGCGTTGTCGCGCAGCGGCTCGCGCGAACGATCTGCGCGGGATGCCGCACCAAGTACTATCCGACTCCCGAGGTTCTCGCCGATGCCGGCATCGCCTCGATGGCGGGGCGCCCGTTTCAGAAGGGTGGCGGATGTCCGCAGTGCCATGACAGCGGATTCCAGGGCCGCCTGGGTGTCTATGAGGTCATCGAGATCACGCAACCGATGCGTCGGATGATCCATAGCCGGGCGAGCAGCCAGATGCTGCGTGAGCAAACGGCTCGTGACGGAGCGTTGTCGCTCAGGCAGGCAGGTGTGCAGTTGGCCTTGGCCGACAAGACCAGCGTCGAGGAGGTGCTTCGGGTGACCCGGACGGATGACGTCGACTGCGAAGCGTTGCCGATAGCGGGCCGCGTCGAGCCGGTGAGGGAGGCCGCATGAAGCTCACATACGAGGGATTCGACTCCTCCGGCAAGGCCGTCTCGGGTGGGATCGATGCGTCGGATGCTCGCGAAGCCGGCGAGCGACTGCGCAAGCAGGGGATCTTCGTCTCTTCGGTGAGCGTCGCACAGGGTGCGGAACGGGGCAAGAGCGCAGCGGGCAAGCGGTCGAGGGGTCGGGCGCCGAAGCGCCTCCAGAACGTTTCGATGTTCACGCGTCAGCTCTCGATGCTCTGCGTCGCGGGTACCCCGATTGTGCAGGCCTTGGCCGCACTCGAGAGACAGACCAAAGAGGGATCGTGGCGTGAGGCGATCGGCGCGGTGCGTGGCCGGGTCGAAGAGGGGGCCTCACTCGCCCAGGCGATGGAAGCCCGGCCCGCGCACTTCGACTCGGTGACGCGCAGCCTCATCGGCGCGGGCGAAGCGGGCGGGCAACTGCCCGCGATGCTCCAGCGCCTGTCGGCTCTCTCTCGCCAGCAGCTCCACGTCCGCCATGCGGTTCTCGGCGCGATGACGTACCCGTCGGTTCTCATGGTGATTGCCGTCAATGTGCTGGTGCTGATGCTCGTCTTTGTGCTTCCTCGATTCGCCGAGATGTTCGAGTCGCTCGATGCGCCGCTGCCCCCGACTACCGCCATGCTGATGGCTGCGAGCGAGTTCATCAGGTCGCAGTGGCCATGGGTCGTGGGCGCTCTCGTCGCGGTTGCGGTCGGCGGTGTCGCCTTTTTCAAGTCATCGCAGGGGCGAGTCGCGATCGACACGATGATGATCCGGACGCCCCGCTTTGGCGCGATCGCGAGGAACGTGCTCTCGGCTCGCATGATCCGGCTGCTGGGCGTCCTTGTCGAAGCAAAGATCCCGTTGCTCGAAGCGATCGGCCTCTGCCGCGCCGCCGCGGGCAATATGCATTTCGAGGCACTCCTGATCCGCGCGGAAGATGCTGTGACGCGGGGGGAGCCGATGTGTGACGCGTTGTCGTCCGGCAAGCTGCTGCCGCCGAATGTCTGTGAGGCGGTGCGGAACGGCGAGGCATCGGGGCAGATCGGGACGGTCATGCTCAGCATGGCCGAATTCCTCGATGAAGACAATGAGGTCACGCTTCGCGCTCTCTCGAGCATCATCGAGCCGCTGATCCTGGTTGTACTCGGCGCCGTGGTCGGCTTCGTGGCGCTCTCGATGTTTCTGCCGCTCTTCGACCTGACAGCAATGACCCAGCCGGGAGGTCCCGCGTGATCGAGCCACACTTCACAATCGGACTGGACATCGGCTCTCGGGCGATCAAGTTCGTGGGTATCAACGCACGCACCGGCGAGGCGAGGGTGTCGGGCGTCATACCGCGTTCCCAGCCCGGCGCGGAGATCGACGCGACCGAGATCTCGCGAATCGCTGCGGTGCTTCGCCGACGCGGTATCTGGTCGCGTTCGGTTGTGTTGAGCGCGCCCCCTTCGATGGCGTCGAACGCCATGCTGGAACTCCCGCCACGTTCGTCCGGTGCCCCGATCGAGCGGCTCGCGCAGATCGAGATGGCGCGCATGCTGCGATGTGAGCCCAACACGATCGAGACCGTCTCCTGGGACGTGGCGATCGGGGGAAAGGCCGCGCAGCACACTTCGGTCATGGCGGTTGCGTGTTCAACGTCGCAAGCCACGCGCATCGCGGAGGGATTTGAGGATGCTGGCGTTGTGATCGAGGCGATCGAGCCGGGCTGCATCGCGCTGGCCCGGGTTGTCCGGCGATGGCTGCGGGCGTCCTCGTTTGTTGTCGCGGACCTCGGCGCCTCCGGTGGGCGAATCTGCGTTGTGAACAAGGGAACGGTCACGCTGCAGCGAGAACTCGGTGAGCTCGGCATGTTAGAGCGGCTCGGTCGTGCGGCCGCGCCCATCGGCTGCAGTGTCGAGGCATTGTGGCGGCTGCTCCGAACGGGAGAGAGCGATGTGGGGCAGACCACACGCAGCGCCGGCGAGATCGTGCGCGCGTTCACGGAGCGGCTGGCGGAGGATGTCGAGCGGGCGGTCAAGGAGTCGCTCGGGTACGCACGCACGCGCGGCGGCTCGGTCGAGCCAGAACTCATCGCGCTCGCGGGGTGGGGTGGGGCGACGTCAGGACTTGCCGAGAAGATCACCGAACAGAGCGGGCATCGCGCGACGGCTGTCGGCAAGGATCAGGCAGGTGGCGTTGTGAGCAGCGTCGAGGCCATGGCAGCCGGACTCGGGATGCGCGGCAATGAGGAGTTCGACGCGTGAGCATCGACATCAATCTGCTTCCAAGATCCATCCGTGATGCTCGTGTCCGCCGCCGCGCGGCGTGCGCCTGGGGCGTTGTGTGCATCGTGGCGTGCGTCGCGTCGGGCCTCTGGGCTCTGCACAGCAGATCTCAGAGCGGTGACGGCGGTCGTGAGCTCACACGCCTGCTCGGAGAGCGGGTCAAGAGCATCGAGTCGATCAAGCAGCAGATTGCTCGAACGAGTTCTGTGATGGCGACGGTGCAGAAGGAACTTGTCGTATCGGACCATATCCGCGCGCGACCGGAATGGAGCCAGTTGCTCACGCTCTTGAGCAGCTTCGTCGGAGAGGGAGCGGTCATCGAGCAGTGCCGTATCACCGAAGCCGCGGCTCCTCCGGCAGTGCGGGTGGTCACGAAGCCATCGACGAAGCCGGCTCCCGGTGGGGCGAAGCAGCAGATCAAGACGGATGAGGGGCCCGCGCTCGCTGGCTACGTGTTGCAGCTCGGTGGGGCCGCGCGAGATCAGGATCGAGTCTCGGAGATTGTGATGGCTATGGAGCGGTCGGGGCTCTTCACCCAGACGACGCTTGTGCAGATGCGCCGGCGGTCTCTCCTTCGCGGCGAGGCCATCGGCTTCGAGATCCGAGCCGAGCTTGCGGCCGCCATGGAGGCCACGCCATGAACACCAAAGCTCTGCTGGCTCGTCACAAGCCCTGTGTCATCGTCCATGCGGCAGGCCTGGGCCTCGTCGCTCTCTTGGTGGCCGGCGGCTACTTTCTGGGTGTCGCGCCGGTTGATTCGCTTCGGGACAAGCAGCAGTCGCTGCGGGTCTCTCTCAAGGCGAAGTCGACCGAGGAATCGGACCTTCGCAGGCGCCATCGTGAGGCGGAGTCGGCCCAGAGCGAGCTTCAGGAGTTTCTGCACAGCCGTGGCGTGAAGCTCCAGCCCGCCACGCAGCTCAACGCCCAGGTGCGAGACATCGCCGCTCTGGCATCGGAGATGCGAGTTGAAGTGGACTCGCTCAACGCTTCGACTCCGATTGCGGAGAGCCAATTCACGCGTATCCCCGTCCGGCTCGCCGGCAGGGCGACCGCTCAGGATGTATCGGAGTTCATGCGGGCGATCCGCGAACGGTTTTCGGACGTCATCGTCCGAACATTCGACATCCGCGCGGACCTCTCCGGTAATGGCGGTCTCGCGAGCGTGCAGATGGAGATCGAGTGGTACGCCGCAAAGTCGGAACGGTGAGCCAGGAATTCTTTGCGATGTGCTTGCATGCTCGTGGATCGAATCGTCCACTTGAGGCATGAAGCTTTCGCGGGAACGAAAGGTGTACGTGGCGATCCTGGCACTGGGCGGCTGTGTGCTCGGCGCTGATCGATTCATGGGAGGGCCCTCCTCGGCCACGGCTTCGACGACAAAGGTCGCGGCCGCTTCTTCCGAGTCGGGCGATGGCTCAGCCGCACCGGCTCAGGCACGGCGGGTGGCGCTCCATGAGCATCTCGCGCAGCTGGCGGTGCCGCTCGATCCGAGCTCCGCCGGCAAGTCCTTCCAGATCGATCGGGCGTGGTACGCCGAACTGAGTCCGGTCGATGCGAGTGTCGCAACGTCGGCCAGGTCGTCCGATTCTGCGGGCCGCGAGTTCAAGGCCCCCAGGGTCACGATGGTCGTCCAGGATGCCTCGGGCGGATTCGCCGTGCTGGATGGGAAGGTCCTGCGTATCGGGGAACGCACCCCGGGTGGCCTCATGCTGGTGGGGATCGCCAACGGCATCGTGACCGTCGAGTCAGAAGGCATTGAGTACACGATTCCCGTCGCCGACGGGTCTGCGACGAGCGTCCGATAAAGACGGTTCGCCAGAATCCGGCCTGTCCCCGTCATGAACCATTGAAGTGATTGGTGGCGTGCTCCGATGAACTGCGTGGCCCGACGGGAGAAGGCCATACCTCACGGAGATCCACATGCTGGCAATCAATAGAACTCGGCGTGCCTTCAGTCTGATCGAACTCGTGATCGTCGTGGTGATCCTCGGGATCATCGGCGCGATCGCGATCCCGCGTATGAGCCGCGGCGCCGAAGGCGCGGCCGATTCTTCGCTCGTCGCCGATCTGGCGGTCCTCCGCAACGCGATCGACCTCTATCAGGCCGAGCACGGCGGCGTCTATCCGCCGGCTTCTGACATCGAGGACGCGCTCACGCTCTACTCGAACATCGAGGGCGACGACTTTGGCGCGAAGGACGCGACCCGGATCTACGGCCCCTACATCCGCAAGGTGCCCGCGATCAAGGTCGGGAGCGCCAAGGGAGCACGCACGATCACGGCCACGGACGGCGAGGCCGGCGCGGCCTGGGTCTACGTCGAGGCCACCGGCCACATCCATGCGAACATCTCCGCCGGCGAGGCCGATGCTCGCGGCATCGATTACCGCGACTATTGATCGAGTCGCTTCTGATTGGACGGCCCATGGCCGACACTTGCACCACCATCGCCCGGCCCCCTTGTTCGCCCTGCTCCCTCCGTGAGCCGGGACGAATGATGGGGCTGGGTTCGTTTGCGCCCCGCGCTTTCACGCTCATCGAGCTGCTGATGGTGCTGGCCATCATTGCCACGATGTCGGCGCTGGCGGTTCCTCGGATCATGGAGTCCGAGTCCCGCTGGCGGGTTCAGGGTGCGGCGCGCCGGATCGCCGCGGACATCGGGCAAGCGCGAACGACCGCGATTGCGTCGAGCGCTCCGGTCGTCATCACGTTCACGGGCACTGACTACACCGTCACCCCCTCGCACGGCTCGAAGGCGACTGTGGTGACGCTCACGAATCGGCCCTACCTGGTGGCGGTCAGCTCCGCCGACTTCGGCGGAACGCAGAAGCTTATCTTCGATGGGAGAGGTGTCGGTTCCGCCAATGGCACCGTGGTCGTCGCCGCGAACGGCTTTGCCTGCGACATCAAGATCGATGCGCAGACCGGCGCCGTCAAGGCTTCGGAGCTTCGAGCGAGCAGCACCGGGAAAGGGGCGCAGGGGAAGTGAGCGAGCGCTCGCATGTTGACAGGACTGGGGCTGTGCGCCGTGTTCGGCGTGCTTTCACGCTGATCGAGCTTGCGATCGCGTCGACGATCCTGGCGATGGTCGGCGCGGCCGTTTCTTCTGTCTTGATGGTTGCGGCACGCTCGGCTCCGCCCGCGACGGGAGGCTCCGCCGCGGCCGTCGAACTGGCTGACATTCTCGCGCTCATGTCGATCGAGGTGGGGCTCGCGACCGAGATCATCGCGGCAGAATCGGACTTCGTGAGTTTCGTCGGTCCCGACGCGGACGGGGACGGCAGCGGCGACGATATCGGCTACGCGTTCTCCGATTCGGCCGGGGGCCAGATCTATCGCTCGGTGAACTCGGACGCTGTGGTTGTCTTCACGGGCATCCGAGCGATGGAGTTCTCGTACCTGACCGACTCGGTCACCGTTCGAGGCACGACCAGCACGGTCGTCCGTGCCGTCAACGTGACGATCGAGCCAACCGACTCTGTGTCGCTGCGGCGAACGGTGCGGTGTGTGGGTTTGCCCCCGTTCCCCTGAAAGAGGAGTGCCCATGCGGAAGCGATCGGCATTCAGTCTTGTCGAAGCGATGCTCTCGCTCGTGCTCGCATCCGGTGCCCTGGTGGCCGCGCTCGGCGTTGTCAGTTCTTCTGCCCAAGCAGAGGCCCATGCGAAGTCGCGGGCGATCGCCGACTCACTTGTCGCGGAGTTCATCGCGGACGCAACGGGGACTGCGTTCGAGCAGCCGGGTTCGGTGGGGTCGTTCGGCCGGGGCGGCGCGGAGGTCGGCGCGACGTCCCGCGCGGCCATCAACGATGTCGACGACTATGACCAATGGGTCGAGTCGCCACCCAAGGACTACGGGGGCGACAAGCGGGCGGACCTCGCCGGTTGGAAGGTCTCGGTTGTGGTTGCCCGGGTAAGCCTTGCAGATCCCGAGGGCGCGGTGGTGACATATGACTCGCGCGTGAAGCGAATCGAGGTCACCGCAAGTCTGAACGGGAAGACGCTCTCGAGCCAGACGATGTACCGAACCAGCGCGTGGGATGATGCACGCCTCGGCATCTATACGAAAGCCGCGGCTGTCGGGGTCAAGTCCGATGGCACGCTCGTTGACATCCTCGACGGGGCGGGAAACGTCCTTTCGGGCGTGACGGGCGTTGTTGGCGGGTCGTTGGACACCGTGGGAGGCGCGGTCGGCGGTGTTGTCGGCGGCGTTCTGGGTGGCCTCGGTGGCCTTCTTGGAAAGTGAAGATCATGCCTGCCAAATCCCGTGCCGGTTCTGCGTATCTGCTCGTGCTGGTTGCCGTGCTCGTCACGGTGGCGATCGGCGTGAGCGGTTCGATGGTCCACAAGTCTCGGCGTGACCGTCTGGCCCGGGCGTGGGAGATCGAGCGTGCCCGCGCCATCTCGCAGTCAGGGATCGAACTCGCGGTCGCGTACATCCAATCGGATTCGTCATGGCGAACGCTTCGCGGTCTCGGCGAGTGGATGCGCGATCAGCCCCTGCTCGGAGGCACGGTGACCGTGACGGCGGTCGATCCCGATGGGAGCGCGATCGACGACTACATGGACGATATCACGATCGTCAGCGAGGGCTCCTTCGGGCGTGCGCGCCAGACAGCCAGCGTCACACTGACTCCCCTCGCGGTGCCGATGGACTGCCTCACCTACGCGTCCTCTTCGGTCGGCAACACGGGGTTCGAGAAGGTGATTACGGCGAACGCGCCGATCGCCTCGAACGGATCGATGGCTGCGTCCGGCGCCACGGTGAACGCCAATGTCTATGCCGCGTCCTCGATTCTGGGCCTGACGTTCCGACAGTCCAAGTTCCCCAACTCCGGCACGCGGCAGCATCCCGACTCCGCGACCGTTTTCGACTGGTACGTCGCGAATGGAACCGTGATCAACCGCTCGCTGCTGCCGGGTGGAGACATTGACAAAGTCGTTCTCGGGCCGAACAGCAACCCCTATGGCACACCGAACGCACGGGGAATCTACGTCATCGACTGCGCCGGAAACCAGATCAAGATTAGAGACTCCCGAATCGAGGGGACGCTCGTGCTCCTCAATCCCAAGAGCGACTCAACCATCGAGAACACCATCAACTGGAAGCCGGCAGTTGCCACGCTGCCCGCGCTCCTGATCAAGGGCTCGATCACTATCAAGCCGGACGACAAGGTCCTGTCCGAGTCCTCACAGAAGGTCAACTTCAATCCCCCTGCAGCGCCCTACAACGGCGTCTCGGATTCCGATCAGCTCGATACCTACCCCACCCAGATCTCCGGGCTGGTCTACGCGTCCGGGCAGATCACCGTCGAGAACACCGTCAAGCTCTACGGACAGATTGTGAGCGGTGCGGCGATCGTGTTCAAGAAGGATGTCGTGACGATCACGCGTGATTCGACCTACTACGACAACCCGCCGCCCGGCTTCGTGGTGCGCTACAACATGCTGATGAAGACCGACTCGCTCGCTCGCGTCGTCGACGACTGATCCGAATGGGCCCGGCGGGAGTCGAACCCGCACTCGCCTTGCGGCAATGGGGATTTTAAGTCCCCTGCGTCTGCCAGTTCCGCCACGGGCCCGCCAGATCGTACCGGTCTCAATCGCGGGCGATCCCCTTTGACGGTGCCGACAGGCCGCGCGCGGCATCGAGCCGCTTCCGGAGCGATGCTGCCCAGGCCTCGATCGCATCCATCGCATCGTCGTAGTCAGAGAGCGTGTCGAGCTCGAACTGATCGCCCTTGCGCGGCTCGACCAGCGCCGCGATCTGGCGGCCCTCGGAGTCGAGGATCTCTGATTCGATCGTCGCGCCGCCGAGTCCCGCGCCGGTCATCTTGCTGACCGGGTGCAGATTGAGAAGCGTGGCGGGCTTCTTGACCTCGGTCACGGCGACGCGGAGGCGTCCGATGTTTGGGCCCGGCGCATCGGCGACTACATACTCCGTGCCGAGGGACTTGGCGAGCGAGATGCGGATGTGGTCCTTGATCAGTGCCGCGTCACGTTCGGGGATTTGGGTGCCGTCCGGTGTCTTGTCGACCAGAAGACAGGCCTCTTCCAGATAGATCCCGGTCAGCAGCGAGAGCGCATCACGATCGGCGCGGGCATACTCCGCATCGCTGATCCGCTTGAGGCCGTCGTAGCTCGACAGGAATCCGGCTTGCGTCTGACCGGGGCGGCCGGCGCAGCCGCCGAGGCACGCGCCGAGGATCAGGATGACAAGTGTGCTGTGCGATCTCTGCATCAGGTGCCTCGCTCGGAGGTTCGGGATCGTCGGCGCGATGACGCCACCGTCCGGGTGTCGTTGGACCGATTCTTGGCGCGCGACTTGTGTGCCGCGGGCGTGGTGGGCTTGGCGCTCGCTGCGGCGGGACGCTTGGGAGGGGCCGAGCACGCGGCACATCGTCCGAAGAGCGTGAGTTCATGCCCCTCGAGCACGAAGCCGCGTGGCACGTGGGCATCGATGTTGCCCGGGCAGCCGTGGACCTCAAAGACGCGATGGCATCGCTTGCACAGAAAGTGGTGGTGGTGGTCCTTGCCGGCGACCTCGTATCGAGGGGCCTTGCCGGGGATCTCCACCGGCATGAGGGCGCCGGTGTCAATCAGCGATTCGATGGTGCGATAGACGGTCGCCAGCCCGAGGCCCGGCACGCGTGCGCGTGCGAGCGTGAGAACTTCTGCCGCGCTGAGCGGTCGATCCGCGTGCTCGAGGGTGTGCAGGATGGCGCCGCGCTGGCGGGTCGTGCGCATGGCCCATGGTATGGGCGGGCACGAACGGCCGACGGGCGATCAGCGTGTGAATGGAGATGGGCGGGCTCGGCCGACCTCGCGGCCTCGCGCCGCACAGTCCTGCGTTCAGGGCTCCGCCAAGCCCTCGCGGATGGCGAATCTCGCCAGTTCCACTCGGTCGTGGATGTCGAGCTTCATCATGAGGTTGGTGCAATGGTTGTCGACGGTCTTGACGCTCAGCGACATGGTCTGAGCGATCTCTTTCTTCGACATGCCACGCGCAAGGTAGCGGAGGATCTCGAGCTCTCTGGGAGTGAGCGTCTCCACGCGTGTCTTTGTGCCATCGCTCAGGCGTGCGCCGTCGGGACCGATGACCATTCGGGTCTGGACCTGATCGGAGAAGCAGACGCCACCCCCTGCGGCGAGCCGGATCGCGGACTCGACGGTCTGGGGCGGCTCGCCCTTGGTGAGGTAACCGGATGCCTCGACGGCCAGCGCCTCCTGAATGTAGCGATCGTGGAAGAACGCGCTCAAGAAGATGATGCGCGTCGAGGGACAGCGTGCCCGGATGGTTCGCGCCGCATCGAAGCAGGAGAGCCCGGGCATGTCGATGTCCAGCACGAGCACGTTTGGCTCGTGCTTCAGGCACGCCTGGATCGCTTCCTCGGCGTTGGTCACATCGGCGAGCACGCCGATGTCGTCTGTGGCGTTGAGCCACGCGGCCAGCGCGCCCCGCACCATGGTGTGATCATCGGCGAGCACCACACCGATCGGCTTGCTCATGGGAGACCTCCACGTCCTTGCGGCGTCGACATCATTTCTCGAACGGCGCTCAGCAGCGTCGTCACGGCGAACGGTTTGTGCAGCGGTCGCGTGCATGGGTCCGTCTCCGGCGTGTGGCCGTCGGTGACCAGCAGCACGGGGCCCAGCCAACCGGACCGGCGCAGGTCCGCGATGCTCGACGCTCCCGGCACGGGCCCGAGGTCCACCACGACACCATGTACGCGGGTCAGGCCCTCGCGGACGCGTCGAACCAGATCCTCGGCATTCGAGACCTGCGTGACAGAGAACCGTTCACCTGCGAGCGCGGTCGCGAGAATCTCACGAATATGCCTGTTATTTGAGGCGAGGACGACTGTCGGACGCTCGCCGCTATTCGACGCGTGCTCAGAATCTGGGGTAAGTTCCTGGGGTGGTTTCACCGTTGGCAGGCGCACGGTGAACTCCGATCCGCGACCGATGATCGACCGGGCGGTGATTGTGCCCCCGTGCTCCTCAATGATGCCTCGGATGATCGACAGCCCGAGCCCGGTGCCCTGGCCCTTTGGCTTGGTCGTGAAGAACGGCTCAAAGATGTGGGCGAGCACCTCGGGCTCCATGCCGTGGCCGGTGTCCGCGACCGAGAGCAACGCGGAGGGATTGCGGTGCTCGTCGGGGGCCGGCTCTGTCGAGACGATCACGGTGAGCGTGCCTCCCGACGGCATCGCGTCGCGGGCATTGAGCGCAAGGTTCAGCAGCGCCTGCTGCAACTGGACGCTGTCGGCATAGACCCAGACCTTGCCGCCGGCGTCGGACTGGATGTCGAGGTTGATCGACGAGGGGAGCACGCGTCGCAGCATCTGTCCGGCTCGCGTGACAAGGTTGAGCAGCTCGACGTGGGTGCGGTCTGCGGAGCCCTTGCGTCCCAGCGAGAGGAGGAATTTGGCGACGCCCCGCGCCTGCTGGGCGGTCAGCTCGAGCTCCTCGATGACCTCTGCTGCGCCATGGTTGGAACCGAGTCTGACGCGGGCGACCGCGATCTGCGAGAACATTGCCGTGAGGAGGTTGTTGAAGTCGTGCGCGACGCCGCTCGCGAGTTGCCCCACGGCCTCCATCATCTGCACGTGCCGGAGCTCGGTCTCCATCTTGAGCCGCTCAGTCTCGTCGGTGATCAGTGCGACAAATCCGGCAGCGCCCGGGTCGGCCCATGGCTGGGTGACGATGTGGGGCTCGAGGTCGACGCGGAGGTGTCGCAGGCCGAGCGTCGGATGCTCGAAGGTGCGCGTAAATGAGACGTGCTCGCCCGCGAGCGCGGCATCGATATGCTCGGCGGCCTCGTCGAGTGTCTCTTCGTCGAGTACCTCGTCGATCGGTCGGCCCGCGATGCTGCCGGCGGGTCGTCGCAGCCAATCCGCGTGCTGGCGATTCGCGAATCGGATCACACGCTCGGAATCGACGTACGAGATCAGCACCGGCAGCGCGTCGGTCACCAGGCGCAGCTGGGCCTCGCTGCGTTCCAGCTCACGCTCGGTTCGGATGCGTTCGGTGATGTCCGAGGCGGTGCCGGTCGCTCCGATGACATTGCCGTCGGAGTCGCGCAGCGCCGCGGCGTTAAACGCGAGGTCGACCAGCGACCCATCGGCGCGCCGGTGGCGGCGCACCTGCCCGATGCAGGGCTCGCCCCGCATCGCCCGGATCAACATCTGTGCGTCACCCTCTCCCTTGCCATCCTCGGCACGCTCCATCAATGTGGTGCCGATGACGGTCTCGGGCTCCAAGCCATAGATCGCGCGGGCCGCGTCGTTCACAAACGTCCACTCGCCCGAGGCGTCGACCGACCAGATCAGATCCTGAGCCGTTTGGACGAGGGTGCGATACCGTCGTTCACTCTGAGCGAGCGCCGCGACGGCCCGACGCTCGCGGGCCAGCAAGCCGCCGGGAGCGACCATCACGATCCAGACCAGGCAGACCAGCCCCGCTCCTACAACACCGAGCCCGATGTTGGGGTTCATGGCCTGCGCGATCACGATCGACATCACGACCGTCACCACGATGACGATGAGGCCGGGGATGAGGAGGGCTCGCGTGCGGCCCAGTGGTTCCATGATCTTGCAGATCCAGCGTTTGAGAGCGTGCACCCGCCCCAGCGAGGCGGGTCACACGTCCGTTCGGGCCGGGAACATGCCCGGTTTGGATCATCTTGGCAGGGCCGATCGAGTTCGGCAAGCAGTCGAGAGATTGGGAAACTTTCTGCGGGGTCCCTCGTATCATTTAGTAGACGCTAACAAAGAATGGAGGCCGCGATGGCTGCGAGCATGCGAGAGGTGGGCAAGTTGGGTGTGGGTCTGGCACTTGGGATGGCAGTCTTTGCGGCCGGGTGCTCGACGAATGACCCACCCCGCGGGCTGCCCTCCGGTCGAGTTGATGTCGGTCACTCGACCCCGGCCGAGGCGAGAGATGTGCGGGTTCTTCCTGCGGACTACATGGAGTTTGCGGAGCAGTTGGCGTCGGGGCTGGTCATGGACCTGCCCGGTGTGCCCGCGTTCCAACAGGGCGTTCGCTCGACAATCGTGTATGGCGACATCATGAACAAGACGGGGAATATCTCCTCGGCCGAATTCGAGCTCGTGCGCGAGAAGATGAAGAACCGGCTCATGCAATCGCAGACGTTCCGCCAGAACTTCCGGTTCCTGATCTCGAAGGCCCAGCTGCAGGAGCTGCGAGCGATGGAGACGGGGCCATCGGGCGCCGCGGTGGGTGATCGCATCGATCAGGCGAGCACCTATTTCCTGAACGGCACGATGTACCGCGTCGCGAGAGGCGATACCTCGCTCTATCTCATGACATTCCAGCTCGTCAGCTTCACCAGTGGCGAGATCGTCTGGACGAAGGACTACGAGAGCAAGCGGTGGGGGTCGTGAGGATCTGGCCGATCGAACATGTGGCGCACTGGTTCCTTCTCGCGGCGCTCTCGCTCGGTGTGGCGGCGACCATGGGCGCCTGCGCGAGCACCCAGAAGTCGACCCGGCTGACGACGGACGACGTCAAGGAGCTCTCCGTGCAGATCGCGGCGAGCCTCGCGGCCAGCGATTTTCTGCGCGAGCGATCGCCGTCGTCCGAGCGATTGGTTGTCGCGATCGATCGGGTTGAGAACCTCTCCTCGGATGTGGTTCCCGTTTCCGAGCAGTGGTACCTGATGGAGCGGATCCGTGCCTCGACACCGATCGGGTCGCTCGGATCACAGCGGAATGTGGCGTTCGTGATCCCCGCCGCCCAGCTTCGCCAACTGAAGGAACGAGTCGGAGCGGAGGCGGCGCTCGCGGGCGCCGGGCGATCCCCGACCCACGCCATGCGGGGCGTGCTGCGATCGGTGACGCGTTCGGCGGGAGTGGACCGGACGGATCTGTACTCATTCGAGACGCGTGTGCTCGACCTCGCGTCCGGGAATGTGATCTGGTCGGACTCTTTCGAGATCAAACGGGCCGCGGTGGGGAAGCAATACGACTGAAGCGCCCGAAGGGAGTTCGGGTGCGAGGAGAGAATGCAACGTGGCAGCGGTGGATACACGCGAATGGAATGAACGGAGCGCCGCGAGCGTCTGGGCTCGTGTCGCGGCGGTCATCCTTTGCCTGGGCCTCGGCTGCTGCGCCGGCAATCGACTCGATGAGTCGTATGCCATGCGTGTCGACCGAGGCGAGTACGCCCGCGCTCGCGGCTATCTCTACAACCGCGGCGTTGCGACCAAGCTATCGGACAAGCAGTACCTGCTGGACCGAGAGCGTCTGATGATGGTCACGCTGGCGGACGGACTTCCCGAACACGCCGAGTCGCTCGCCAACCGCGTGTACGAGGTGCTCCGGATCCAGGGCCTGAACGCGGACAAGACAGTGCCGAGCGTTGTGTTCAGCGATGGCGTCCGAATCTGGAAGGGCGAGCCCTTCGAGCAGGCCATGGCGTACGCCTACGTCGCAATCCAGAAGGGGTCGATCGGAGACTGGGGCAACATGCGGGCTGCAGCGGAGAGCTCGCTTTTCTTGCTGAGAGACTTCGGCGTGAACGAAGCTGGCGAACGGCTGAGTACGCTCGATATCGCAAAGCGTGCCGCGAGCGAGGAAGAGAGCGATGGCGACGGATACATCGATCACGGATACGTGGCTTCCCCAACAGACTTTGCGCTCGGCTACATGCTCCATGGCATCGCATCGCACGCGCTCGGGCGCGCCGAAGAAGCCTCCGACAACTTCCAGCAAGCGGTCAGACTACGGCCCGATCTTGCCGCAACCGTTGACACCATCCGGAGCGGCCGGGCGAGCACGATCCTGATCGTTGACGCGGGGAGAGGGCCCTCAAAGGTCGGCTACGGCCCGGACGAGGCGCTCGCAAGATTCGAGCCGCGCACGCGCAGCGATCAGCGCGGGATGATGGTCGATGGAGATGCGATCGGGCATCGGACGATCGCGCAGGCAGCGGATGTCAACGAGATGTCGCGCGACCACATGTGGAACAACCTCGAGGACGTGCGAACGGCCAAGAGCACGCTCGGCACCGCGCTGCTGCTCGGGGGCGTGGTGGTTGCGGCGTCCGTTGACGACGACAACGGCACCGCGCAGATCGTCGGGCTCTCCGCGGCCGCGCTCGGCGCGCTGATGAAGGGGACCGCGCGGGCCGATCTCCGTCACCTCGAATCGCTCCCGCAGCGCACGTATATCGTGCCGTTGGAACTCCCGGAATCCGGCGCGAGCGTGCGTCTGATGATCGACGGACTCGGGCAGACGGAGATGGTCCTCGCGGGGCTGAAGCCGCCCGCTCCCGATTCGGGCACCCGAGTGCAGCTGAGGTATGTGCGGCTCCCAACCGTGGCCATGCCGCTCACGTGGATGCGGTCGGGAGAGATCCGTTACGGGAACGATGGATGGGCGGGAGACGTCGCCGGAGACGAGCTGCCGTACATTCTCGGCGGCCGCTGCGTGCGAGTTCCCACGCACGAGTCGATGGCCCGCTATCACACCCGCGGCTCGCTCTTGGGCCTCACGCTTGCGGACCTGTTGGAGTTCTATCGACTCGAGGGGATCGTGGTCGACCCCGGAGATGAACTCGAGCAGGTCGGCGTCCACATCCTTGAGGGCGGCAACTCGCTCGCCTGTCCCCAGCCCGGCACCGCGGGGTATGCCAGGCTGTTTGGGCAGGAGCACCCTCCCTATCGAGCCAAGTCAAAGCAGGTCGCGGAGTTCGCGGCTTCGCTGAGGGCAGACCCGCACGTCGGTTCGCCCTCTCCTTGAGATCCATCGCACACGCTCGCGACACTGCGGGCAGAACGGAGAATGAGTCATGAATCGCCCGAACGCTCGCATCACAACGCTCATTGGCATCGTCTCGCTGCTCGGCACAGGAATGCTGGCTGCCGGGTGCAAGAGTTCGGACAAGCCGCCGCCCGGCGCGATGGCCGATCCGACGTTGATGGAGAACTACCCGACGGTCGTCGCCCTTGAGGGTTTGCAGCCCTACATCGGAGTCTCTGCTCCTGTGGAGGATCGAACTCCGGGGCAGCCGCTGAGCGTCAACGTTCCGGTACGGGCGCTGACCAATGGGGCCGAGTTGAACGTGCAATACCGGTTCTTCTGGCTGAACGATCAGCAGGTGCCGGTTCAGGAGGAAGGGGAGTGGCGATACATGCGGATGCCCGCACGCTCCCAGGTCTTCATGTCAGGCAACGCCCTCGACGGACGAGCGTCTCGCTGGCGACTCGAGATCCGGCCCGCACGCTGAACCAACGTGCAATACGGCTGGCAAGAGACCCATCGCGGGCAGGCGGCGAGCAAACGCATCGGCGAGCCGATCGATCTGCTCGTTCGTGTGCGCCGCGTTGACGACAACCCGGAAGAAGGCTTCCGCTGGTCCATTGGGGTACTTGATGTATGGCGCGAGGATCCCGTCGCTGAGGAGCGAGCGATGCACTCGATCCATCCGCTCCGGGCCATCGAGAACGAACGCGAAGATCGGGATCAATGGGCCGTCCGCGATGATCGGCAGCCCCAACTCGCTCAGCCGTCCTCTCAGCCTTGCGATATTGCTGCGAAGACGGTCGAGTCGCTCCGGCTCCGCCAGCACGATCCGGATCGCTTCGTTCGCGGCCATCGCAACGGCGGGAGGGATCGGCGTTGAGCACCGGTAGATCCCGGACACAGCCCGGGCCAGTTCCACGAACCATGCCGCACCCGCGATGCATCCGCCGTAGGAGCCGAAGCCCTTGGCGAGCGTGGTCGTCACGATGAGGCGCGGATCCGAGAGGCCGAAGTGAGTGATCGTTCCGCGGCCTTCTGGCCCGAGGACGCACACGCCGTGGCAGTCGTCCACGACCAGCAGCGAGCGGTCATTCGGCAGTGCCGCGAGCAGATCCGGCAACTTCGCGATCGCGCCATCGGAGGTGAAGACGCCATCGGTCAGGATCGCGATTGCCCCGGCGGGATCGGCGTCGGTGTGCATTCGCGCGAGCCGCGCGGCAGCCGCGGTATCGCCGTGCGGGTACGAAACGACGATGAGCCCCGCGCTGCGGGCGGCGTCATGCACCGAATGATGGCTCTTGGCGTCGATCAGCACGGTGCGGAACCGGGTCGCGAGGGCCTGTGCCATGGCGATGTTGGCCGTGTATCCGTCCGCAAGGAGCAGCGAACGCTCCATGCCCAAGAATCGCGATAGGGCGAGTTCGAGTTCATCGAACGCGGTGGTGTTGCCGGTCGTCTCACGCGATGCCGTGGTGGACAGGCCGTATCGGTCAAGCCCGGCCCTCACGGCCTGGAGCACACGCGGGTCGTTGGCAAGACCGAGGTAGTTGCAGCCTGCGAACGCGAGTATGTTGCGTCCATCCATGGTGGTGTTCGTCGCGGTTGAGCACTCGATCGGGAGCTTTGGCATCCGTGGCCTTTCGGGGGCGTCGGCGTCCGTACTGGCGATTCCCAACGAGGGATGTGTGCCTCAAGAAAGGATATGGGCGGCGGGACGACCGCCGACGGGTCGATTCGTCAGCGAGCGGGCGTGGACGGGGCGGATCGTGGCCATGGTGTGCAACCCGGGCGCGGCATCGATCAGGCAGGGCAGTGCGTTCACAACAATATTGACCGTGGCGAGATCGCCGTGAACCCCGCCTCGCAGCACCAGATCGATCGGCGGCTCGGCATCGATCCGCACGCGATCATGGGGATCGGGCTGCCCGATCGCCGCTATGAATTCGAGCCGGATGACCTCCCGACCGTTCCGCATCCCTTGAGCGGATTGATGCACGCCGATCGCGTTGCCGGGGGGGATCGTGCCCATGGTCCACGCAACGGGCTTCTCCGCCAAGACGGGCTCGATGGACTCGCTCCACGCGTCCGGCTTCAAGCCGAGGTAGTGCGCCACGAAATGGAGCGACTCCCCCAGCCCGACATGCCGAAGCGATTGGTCCGCGACCCGTCTGGAGAACTCTGCGGGCGTGAGCCCTGCGCCGATCTTCTTCTGGAATGGAATCCGCCGCGTTGTAGCGTCCTGGACGCGCTCGATCAGCACTCCTCGGACGTTCGCGCACACGGCTGTTGCCGCAACAGGGAGCGTGTCCATCAGGAATCCGGGGTTCACGCCCGTTCCGAGGAGCCGCCCGCCGGTGCTTCGTGCAAGGTCGTCAAGCTCCCCGGCCAGATCCCGATGCCGAAGCCAGGGAAACAGCAGTTCCTCGCAGGTGCTCACGACGGCCATGCCTCGGGCGAGCAATCGCTCAAACGTCGGCCTGCACGCCGCGAGCGACGACGACGTGGACACGATCGCGGCATCGAACGCCGATTCGGAATCGATCTCTTCAATCGTGCCGAGGATGGTGGGGTTGACAGGTCCGTAGTCGGTTGTGACGTCCGACAGTCGCTTGCCCCGCATCATGGAATCGGGATCAATCGCAGCGGCGACAATCCCAGTGCCGGAGCGATGAATCTGCTCGACGATCATTCGCCCGAGTGGACCCAGTCCAAGTTGCAGAACACGAATCATGCGGCTTCTCTCTGGCACGTCGGATCTTCACGCCCGAGGCCGTCAGGGTGTCGGGTCGGCGATGTCGAAGATCCGCATCGACTCGGTGCGGGCCTTCCATGCCTCGACCAACGCGAGGTGGCTCTCGTGCTCAAGATACTGCGTGTATCCCGTCGCGGACTCGAATCCGAGGTAGACACCGACGTGGTACGTCCCGTCGACGCTCGCTCGCCCGGTGTCGAGGGGTGTACCGCATGAGTACGAGACCACCGAAGGAATCGTGCCGAGCAGCCGATCGCAGTCCGAGACGAGGGCGTCCGCGTCGTTCGCATCGCGAAGGGTGATCAGCACAACATGGCTGATCAACGCCGGTCTCGGTGCGGCGATCGATTCTGTGGGCTCGGGCTGGCTCTCCGCACTCGATTGTGCGAGCACCACCACCGCCGAAGCGAAGGGCGCGGCAAGCAGCGCCAGCATCGCTGTGATCAGACTTGGAGAGCGATTGCGTTTCATGAGAGGCCCCGCAAAAAGCCGATTCTGGGTCGACCAACCTCTCATATTGATCGGGTCGGCGGGGCTTCGGACAACACAACGTCGAGGCGCCCGTGGGCTTGCTCCAATCGGGCCTCTGCAACGCCGACATCGACACCGAGGCTGTGCATCACGATCGCGGCCTTCGCCGACCCGCGCGCCGCCGCGACCAGCAACAGCGCGGTCTGGCGATCGATCCCCGTGACTGTCGACACAATCCGCGCGGCACGGTCGGTCAGCTTGTCGTTCGTCGCTCGGAGATCCACCATCAGGTTCTCGTAGACTTTGCCGAGCTGGATCATGAGCGTCGTCGAGATTGTGTTCAGGGCCAGTTTGGTTGCTGTGCCCGCCTTCATCCGAGTCGACCCCGTCAGGATCTCGGGACCGGTATCCAGCACAACCAAATGGCTCGCGGATGGCGGCTTGGGAACGCTCGCGCAGGTGAGCAACGCGGAGACGCTCAGTGGCGAGAAATCTCTCGCAAGTGCAAGTGCTCCAATAACATACGGCGTGGTGCCGCCCGCAGCGATTCCGATGATCGAGTCGTCGGCTGTCAGCCCGAGCCGCCGGAGATCCTCGCTCGCGCCCTGGGGATCGTCTTCCGCGCCCTCCGACGATTTCCGGAGCGTCCGGTCGCCTCCTGCGATGATCCCGATGATCCGGTCCGCATCAAGCTGGAACGTGGGAGGGACTTCCGACGCGTCGAGCACGCCGAGGCGGCCGGACGTGCCGGCACCGACATAAACGATTCGTCCCCCACGCAGGAACCCCGGCAGGACGCTCTCAATCAGCAGTGTCAAGGCGGGCCCGGCCTGGAGCATCGCCTGATGGACTCGTTGGTCCTCGTCCGTGATCAGGTCCACGCACTCCGCAACTGTCGCTTCGTGCAACCTCATGGAACGCGGATTTCGCTGCTCGGTCGTTACCCATGACCGATCGGGCAACGCGCGGCCGGATGGTTCAGAGTGTGGGTCGCTCATGGCAGCACCCAGCAGCCGGAGAGTGGCGGCGGCACCGAGCCACCGCCGGTGACCTGCGGCAGCGTGATCGGCACACGATCCTGACAGAGCGAGCCGAGGATCGCGATGGCGACCGGCTCCCGATAGGTGCTGGAGATCCCGGCCTCATCTGCGAATCGAACCCCTGCCGGAACAGCCGCGAGTCGGATCGCCTTCACGAGTGCCATGTTCCGCGTCCCCCCTCCAGCGAGCAGGATTGTCTCCGCGTCCCGGACCGATTCGGCGACCGCGCGTCCGATGGCGGCGCAGGCCGTGGCGGCCAGATCGTTCGGCTTGACCCGGGTGAGGTGGGCCTCGATCCAGCCCGACACCTCGTCGCCGGTTCCGAGCGAGCGTCCCGACATCGACTGCTCATTGAGAATCGCGAGCAGGCCATCGAGCGCTTCGGGGTCGACCGAGCCGGCGAGCGCATGCCCACCGCCCTCGTCGTAGGGCTGATGCAGAGCGGCGCGAGACACGGTGTCGAGCACATGATTGCACGCACACACATCTCTCCCCCCGATCATGGCCGTGTCCAGCCCTCGCTCCGTCCGGCCGACACCCGTCGTCACGTTGCAGAAGCCGCCAAGGTTCACGACAGCTGCCCGCGACGGATACTCCCGCAGCAGGATCGCGTCGGTGATGGGTGTGATCGGTGCGCCCTGACCGCCGCTGGATAGATCGGCGGCACGCATGTCGTACACCACCGGCACGCCGAAGTGGTGCGCAATGGGAGAGGGATTGATGATCTGCCAGGAGAGCGGTGGCGCATGAACAATCGTCTGGCCGTGGACTGCGATCAGGTCGCATCGGTCGCCGCTCAAGAGTTCCGTGATCGCTCTCACGTGCGCCATGGCAAGCTCGTGCGCGAGCTCGCTGAACCGCGCCGCGGTGAGCGGCCGTTGGTCCGCCGCTTCGCGAAGGCCGGACGCGAGGCTGCCCAGCGGGCGTGAGATCCCGCGCACGATCAGAGGTCGCTGATCAAGACCGCGTCCCTCGATCGCTACGAGTGCGGCGTCGATCCCATCGATGCTCGTGCCCGTCATGCAACCGACCACCAGTCGTCGTTCCATCGACATGGTCTCCCTCAGGTCGCTGGAACGGTAGTGGGGGTGGTGACGGCCCGGCGTCGTCCGCACACGCACACCGCAAACGAGACCGCAACGCCGATCATGAGCTGCCACGGGAACGCCAGCCGCAGCTCGCCGAATCGCCAGTCGTCCGCGATGGTCGGGGTCGCGGCCAGAGGTGGAACCCACGCGGTCCATGTGCCGATCCAGGCCGGTTGCAAGGCCGCAACTGTCACGAATCCGGCGGCGATCGCCAGCACCGCCGAGATCGAGTTGCCCCGCTTCGTCAGGATTGCGGTGAGGAAGACGGCCAGCAGCCCGGCGTACGCGAAGGTCATCACCCCGAGCGCCAGGTCGATGAGTGTCCTTCCATCCGCTCTCTGCCACCAAACGCAGAGACACGCGAAACCGCCGACGGCGACACCGGCGAGCGAAACGAAAGCACGACCCGCGCGCACCTCACGCTGCGCCGGCGCAGCGCGTCCGGCGCCACGGTTGGGCTTGGCGCGGAGAGGCAGGAAGATATCCGAGTACAGCGATGCCCCCATCGCGTTGAGCCCCGAGTTCAGTGTCGAGAGCGTCGCCGCATACAGCCCCGCGATCGTCAACCCAGAGAGCCCAGCCGGGCCATGATTCACGATGAAAGCAATGAACACGCGGCTGCCCGCCGGTGGCACCGCGACACCCCCATCCCGGCCCGGTGAAACCAAGTCAGGTCGGTGATGGAAGACCCAGAGCAGCGATCCAATCGCAAGGAACATCGCGATCAGCGGAATCTGCATCAGCACCGCTGCGATCGCCGACCTCCCGCCGGCAGCGGGGCTCTTGCAGGTCAGCATCCGCTGGGCCATGTCGTGATCGGTGCCATACGCCGCCAGATAGAACAGCATCATTCCAATGGCCGACGCCCAGAGCGTGTATGGGTTGGCAGGGTCGGTCGAGAGCGAGATCACCGTCGCCTTCGTCGTGCCCGACACGGTCGGTGATTCGGCGAGCGTTCGCCATATCTCCGGGATCGTGGCGTCGATCCTTGTCAAGAGCAGCCACAGAACAACGGAGGCCGCAGTCACAAAGACAACGGTTTGAGCGATGTCGGTCCATATGACCGACCGCACCCCTCCGATGAGGGTGTACACGATCCCGATGACCGTGAGAATCACGATCGAGGCAATCAGGTGGGTGGCATTGCCGCTCGCCGGAGCGTCGCCCCAGATGACCATCGCCGCTGGAATGGCCGCGATATAGACCCTGGCCCCGGAAGAAAGAACCCGTCCAATCAGGAACGCGATCGAAGCCGCGGTCCGAGCCCCCGGTCCGAGCCGCTGCTCCAGCAGCCCGTAGACGGTGGTCACATTCGCCCTGTAGAACGCCGGAATGAAGAGGAACGCCACGACGAGAATCGCCAGGACGGCGCCGATGTTCGCCGCCAGATACGTGAGATCGCCCGCATATGCCACTTCGGGCACGCCGACAAAGGTTGCGGCGGAGATCGCTGTTGCCGCGGTGGAGACTGCGACCGCCCAGGCGGGCATCGAACGTCCGCCCAGGAAGTAATCGGACGCAGATGACTGCTTGCGCCGCGAGAACCACCATCCCGTGCCGATCAACACCAGCGCATACGTGCCCAGTGCGATCCAATCAAGCGTGCCAAAGCGGGAGACCATGGGAGAGCGGGGACCTCGGCTGGTGCAGCGTCGACACCGTGTGGTTGTATCGGTTCGGACGCGGCGTTCGACTGCACCACCGGACCCCCTTTGTGGCGAGTTGCCGCATAGCCCTTTGCAGCCGGGCACGGCTTTCCCTAGACTGGCGGACCTATGTCGCTGAAGCAACTGAACGATGAACAGATTCGTGACTGGTCCCTTGAGCAGAAAGACCGCTGGTGGCTGGAGAACGTGTTCCGGGGGAACATGGCCCAGCTCACCCTGCGCTCCGCGCTCATGGGCTTCATGCTCGGCGGCATCCTCTCCGCTACCAATCTCTATGTTGGCGCCAAGACCGGCTGGTCTCTGGGCGTCGGCATCACGTCGGTGATCCTCTCCTTCGCGTTCTTCCGTGTGCTCCAGTCCACGGGGTTCGCCAAGGAGTTCACGATCCTCGAGAACAACTGTGTGCAGTCCATCGCGACCAGCGCGGGCTACATGACTGCCCCTCTGATCTCGTCGCTGGTTGCGTACATGATCGTCAGCGGCCACATGATCCCGTGGTGGCAGATGATGGCGTGGAACGTCGTCGTCTCGATCCTGGGCGTCCTCTTCGCGTTCCCGATGAAGCGACGCTTCATCAACGACGAGCAACATCCGTTCCCCGAGGGCCGTGCCTGCGGCGTCGTACTCGACGCGCTCCACACCTCGGACGCGGCTGCTGGCATGGTGAAGGCCCGGGTGCTCATCATCACCGCGGGGGTCGCCGCGTTTCTGAAGTTCATCCAGGCCCATTCGATCCAGGAGCGTGTGCAGCACGGGCTCCTCAAGCTCAAGGGTGAGGTCGTCACATTCCCCGAGCAACTCGGCGACCTGATCGCGGCCGGGTGGATGAAGATCACGGGATCGGCGAACGGTCCCACCATCGGCGGCATCGATATCCGCCAGCTCACCATCAATCCCACGCTCGAGTTCGCGCTCATCGGCGCGGGCGGTCTCATGGGCATCAAGGCCGGCATGTCGATGCTCATCGGCGGGCTGATCAACTACGCGATCCTCGCGCCGATCATGATCCACGCAGAACAGATCGTTCCGGTCAGCGGCTCTGTGGCAGGAAACGACGCGGAATACAACTTCCGCACGATCACGACATGGGCCCTCTGGCCGGGCGTCGCCTGCATGGTCTTCGCGTCGTTCACCGCGCTCTTCGCCAAGCCGCAGGCCTTTGTTGCGGCGTTCTCCGCGCTCTCGGGCAAGAAGAAACCCGGATCAGACGTGCTCGGCCATATCGAGTTTCCGCTCTGGATCTCGCTCGTGGGCGTTCCGGTGATCAGCGTCATCGCGGCCTTCATGGCGCAGGCGTTCTTCGGCGTGACATGGTGGGTCTGCCTGCTCGGGCTCCCCCTCGCGTTCATTCTCGCGCTCGTCGCCGCCAGCTCGACCGCCCTGACGGGTACGACGCCCGTCGGCGCGACCAGCAAGGTCACCCAGCTCTTCTATGGCGTGGTGGCCAAGGGGAACATCCAGACAAACCTCGCCACGGCCAGTCTGACCGCAGAGGTCGTTTCGAACGCCTCCAACCTGCTCATGGACATCAAGCCCGGCTACATGCTCGGGGCCAAGCCCCGCCAGCAGGCGATCGGGCACATCATCGGCATCTTTGCGGGATCTTTGGCGAGCATCCCGCTCTTCTTCATCCTGTTCGTGAAGGGCAACTCGGCCGTGGATCTCTCGACCGCAGACACGACTGCCTCGACGATCGCGAACATCCAGAGCAGTGACTTCCCCATGCCTGCAGCGACGATCTGGAAGGCCGTTGCCGAGGCGCTCACACATGGCCTCGGTTCGCTCCCGACGAGCGTGCTCTACGCCGCGATCGTCGGCGCAATCGTCGGTCTGACGCTCGAGCTTGGACGAATCTTCACCAAGGGCAAGTTCCCGCTCTCCCCAGTCGCGATCGGTCTCTCCTTCGTGATCAGTTTCGATTACGTCCTGGCGATGGCCTCGGGCGCGATCATCTTCTGGTTCCTCGGCGTCGGCCGCAAGCCCAAGAACCCGGACGCTCCAAAGCCCATCTGGGTCGAGAACCACGAGCCGATCTGCGCAGGTATCATCGCGGGTGCGGCGCTTATGGGCATCCTCGACGCCGTCTTCGCCGCCAAGCTGTTCTGATCGGCAACGCCACCCGGTTCCGGCTTATTCCCACTCGATGGTCGCGGGCGGCTTGCTCGAGATGTCGTACACAACACGGTTCACGCCGCGCACCTCATTGATGATCCGGTTCGAGATCGTCGCCAGCACATCGAACGGGATTCTCGCCCAGTCCGCAGTCATGAAGTCCTGCGTCTCCACGGCCCGAATCGCCACGACGCTGTCGTAGGTCCTTCCGTCTCCCATCACACCAACGCTCTTCACGGGCAGCAGCACCGCGAAGACCTGGCTCGTCCGCCGGTAGAGCTCGTTGGCAACGATCTCTTCCAGCAGGATCTCATCGCAGTCTCGCAGAACATCCAGCCGCTCCTTCGTGACCTCGCCGAGGACGCGCACCGCGAGCCCCGGGCCAGGGAACGGGTGACGCCAGACGATCTGTGATGGCAGGCCGAGCACCTCGCCGAGCTGCCGGACCTCGTCCTTGAAGAGGTCCCGGAGCGGTTCGATCAGCATGAACCTCATGTCCGCGGGCAAGCCGCCCACGTTGTGGTGGAGCTTGATGTTCGCCGACTGTCCCGCGTGCCCGTGCCCGGACTCGATCACGTCGGGGTAGAGCGTCCCCTGCGCCAGGTACTTGGCGTTCCCTACCGAATCCGACGCCTCGTCGAACACCTTGATGAACCGCGCCCCGATCCGCTTCCGCTTTTCCTGAGGGTCTGTCACACCCGCCAGATCGCCGAGAAACGCCTCCGACGATTCAGCGACCCGAAGATCGATCTTGAAGTGGTCTTTGAACGTCGCTTCCACAAGCTCCCGCTCGTTCTTGCGGAGCAGGCCGTTGTCCACGAACACGCACGTCAGTTGGTCCCCGATGGCCTCGTGCAGCAGCACCGCAGCAACGGACGAGTCCACGCCCCCGGAGAGGCCGCAAATGACCCGTTCGGATCCGACCTTTGCACGGATGTGCTCGATCTCCTGCTTCGCAAAGTCCGCCATCTTCCAGGAGCCGGAGCACCCGCACACCTCGAACAGGAAATTGCGGATGATCTCGCCGCCGTGGGGCGTGTGCGTGACTTCCGGGTGGAACTGCACGCCGAAGAACCTCCGGCCTCCCTTGAGCAGACGAACCGCGGCCTGCGGACACGTCGGCGTGCTCGCCAGCGTCTCAAACCCCGCCTCGCCCAGTCCCGTCACCTGATCCCCGTGCGACATCCACACGCTCGTTTTCCCGGGGATCGCCGCCAAGAGGCCGCTGCGATCGCTGACGGTGAGATTGGCCCGTCCGAACTCGCGATGCCCCGCGGGCGAGACCTTCCCGCCGAGTGTGTGGCAGGCCAGTTGCATGCCATAGCAGATCCCGAGCACCGGAATGCCAAGATCAAAGATCGCTGGATCACACTTTGGCGCGCCCGGTTCATAGACGCTTGAGGGGCCGCCCGACAGGATGATCCCCTTGGGAGCCATCGCGAGCAGTTCCTTCGCAGGGATGTCGGGGCGCACCATCATCGAGAAGACGCCCGCTTCCCGAACGCGCCGAGCAATCAGCTGCGCGGTTTGGGACCCGAAATCGAGTACCGTGACGAGTTCATCGTGAACGCGCTGCGCCATCGAAGGCTCCTTGAGAGTGTCGGCCCGAGCCGAGGGAAGGGGCAAGCGTAGGAACCAACCCTCGCCGGTCCAAGCCCGGTTCTCGGACGTTCGGAGTTCGGACCGGGCGTATCCGCGTGTGACCGGGTACCATCCAAGTTGTGAGAATGGCCACAGTCTTCGTGTACGTCCTTTCCGTGCCCCTCGCATTCGCGAGCGCGTGCACCAAGCCAATTCCTCGCGGGATCGATTCCTACGACCCGACCGGCAGGATCGAGGCAATGCTCGAAGTCGCTGCGACGAATGACACGTCGAAGATCCCGAACCTGATCGCCGCGCTCGACTCGGACGACAGCGCGGTGCGTCTGACGGCAATCGGAACGTTGGAACGTCTTACGGGACAGACACTTGGATATGATTTCGCTGCTCCTGAATCCGAACGAAGGCACGCGGCGGATCGCTGGGTAGAGTGGTACGAGCAAAGGTCGCTCCCGAACGAGGTTTCGGTGAGCGGGGTGAAGGGTTCGTGAGATCATGGGGCGCAAGCCGTCCGGGGATCATGCATGAGCGAAAAACCCCATGTCCGTTTGGAGATGCTGAGCAATCCGCTCTATCTGTGCGGTGCGCGAGAGCTGGTCGCCGCCGTCGCGAAGCGGCTCTCCTTCGATGAGATGGCGTGCTGCCAGATCGCGCTCGCCGTCGATGAGGCCCTCTGCAATGTCATCAGACACGGCTATGAGCGCCAGTCGGATCGCCCGATCTGGCTGAGCATCTTCCCAGAAGGACCCGCAGACAAGCCGGACCTGCTCCGTATCGTGATTGAGGACGAGGCCAAGCAGGTCGAGCCCGACGTGATCAAGAGTCGAGACCTCGAAGACGTCCGCCCGGGCGGCCTCGGAGTCCACATCATCAAAGAAGTAATGGATGAGGTACGATACGAGAAGCGAGGCGAGGTCGGGATGCGACTGACGATGGCGAAGAAGGTCGGAGTCTCCGACAGTGCCGGGTCTGCTCCTTCATCCGCTTCGTGTACGGGGTGCAATCATGGCTGAGGCCTCGGCGATAGACATTCAGATCGACAAACGAGACACCGCCGTGGTCGTATCGCCCAAGGGCGACCTCGACATGAGCCGCTCTCCCGCACTGCGCAACTCGCTCCGCGCTGTGCAGGGTGACCGGCCCAAGACACTGGTCGTGAATCTCGCGAGCGTCGAATACATGGATTCCTCGGGCCTCGCGACGCTGGTTGAGGCGATGAAGAACGCAAAGAACAACAGCACCCGTCTCGTTCTCTGCGCCATGAACCAGAAGGTGAAAGCGCTCTTCGAGATCGCCCGCCTACACCACTATTTCAACATTGTGGCATCGCTCGACGACGCGATCGGCTCGTAGTCCCCGTTTCGCACACTCGAGCCCGACGCATGGCACCAACCGACCCTGATTCGGCATCGCGACCCGCCCCCCGACTGCTCGGGGTCGTGGTCGGCACGCTCAACGCGATCGGCGATCGCCTGCTCGGCCTTCTGGGGCACATTGGCGACCTGATGCTGCTCTTCACGTCCGCCACCAAGTGGTTCGCCCGGGGCTTCACCGATCGAAAGGTGCGCAAGGGCAACTCGGCGCTCATCACGCAGATCGTGCGTGTGGGAGTGCGTTCGATCTTCATCGTCAGCCTGGTCTCCGGCTGTGTCGGGCTCATCCTGGCGCTCCAGCTGGCGCCGCCACTCGACGGCTTCGGGCAGCGAGATCTCGTCGCCAACATCGTGGGGGTCGCGGTGCTGCGCGAACTCGGACCGCTGATCGGTGCGATCGTGCTCACCGGCTTCGCGGGCGCATCCATCGCCGCCGAGATCGGCACTATGGTCGTGAGCGAAGAGGTCGAGGCTCTGCAGGCACACGCCCTGAATCCCGTTCGGTTCCTCGTTGTTCCCCGTGTCTTCGCGACCATCGTGAGCATGACGGCCTTGGGCGTGATCGCAAGTCTCGTCTCTATCCTCTCCGCGATGGCGGTCTCGGTGCTCGTGCTGGACATCCCTGTCACCACCTACATCGATAACACGCTCAACCAAGCAAAGCTCGTCGACTTCCTGACCGGCACCATGAAGGCAACCGTGTTTGGCGCGCTCATCGGCCTCATCGCCTGCGGCAATGGCCTGAAGGTCACGGGAGGCGCGGCCGGCGTAGGAAATGCCACCACCGGCACCGTCGTGCAGTCCGTGGTCGCCATCGTGATCGCGGACCTCGTCTTCACCGCTATCTTCTACGCACTCAAGCTGGTCTGAACGACTGCCCGTCTCAGCGTCGATAGCCGATCGGCTGCTCCGCGAGCCCGTACAGCTCGCGCAGCACCGTCATGCCGATAAGGCTCACGCCCGCAACTCCGATCAGCAGCCATGCCGAACCCGTCGAGTGTGCGCCGTCACCAAAGAGCCACGCCGCACCGTAGAGGGGTAGCCAGAGCGAGCCGTATCGAACCACGCGCTCCGATTGGCGAGCCGGCGGGCTCGGACGCCTGAGGCGTGACCAGAGGAAAACGCCGAATGCGATCGCGACCGGCGCGACCCAGACGAGCGAGCCCAGATCAACCCATTCCGGCCACAGGTCACCGCCGTTGCGACGGGTGCTCCACCAACCGAGCACAAAGGTCCAGAACGCCCAACCGAGTGCGACTGCGATGCCCGCGCGCCTGGAGAGCGCGGGGACCTTTCGTCCAACAACGTGCGAGATCAACGCCACGATCAGTGCGTGCGTCATCACCACCCATACCGGCCACAGAAAGCGCAGGCCGAAGTTCGGCACCAGCATGTGGCCGGCATAGACCAGCCCCAGCACGATGAGTCCCACGCCCGGGACAAACCGTGCGCCAAGCGTGTACGCCAGCACGGAGATCGAGAGCAGCAGTGTCAACACCACGGCACCGGTCCCGAACACCGTTGAACCGAGCAACGCCGCCGCCAGGGAGATCGAGACAATCGCGATGCCGAGCGCGGGCGTCACCCGCCCGGCAGCGAGGGGACGCTCGGGACGAAGCATCCGATCCCGCCTCAGGTCCACCAGATCGTTCAGCGACGCACCGAACGCATACAGGCCGACCGCCGCAGCAGCGCCGCCGAGCAGCAGCAGCCACAATGGCTCCTGTCGGACGGTCATGCTGCCGGTCTCTTCACCGTTGGCTCGCGACCAGAGCACCACGAACCACACATTGCCGATCGCGGCAAAGCCCGAGGTGACTCGGGTCAGACGGAGAACCGGGGAAACCGACGAGAGCAGCGTTCGCACGTGCCTATGGTACTTTCAGAGAGCCCGCCGCGGGTCCCGGGTGACCCTGCAGGGCCGAGCATCTACGATCGGCCTCATGATCCCGGAACCGACAAGCCCGTTTGCACCCCGAATCGCGGTGGTGGTGAGCCGATACAACGCGAGTGTGACCGATCGTCTCCTCGCGGGCGCGATCGGAGAGGCGGATCGGCGCGGCCCATGCGTCGTCGACATCTGGCACGCGCCGGGTGCCTTCGAATTGCCGACACTGGCGGACCGCGCGCTGACCGGCGGGCGATACGCGGGGGCGGTCACCCTCGGCTGCATCATCCGGGGCGCGACGAGCCACGACCAGCACATCGCCGTAGCCGTCACCCAGGGCGTCATGCAGGTCTCCCTCAAGCACGGCCGACCGGTCACCCTCGGGGTGCTGACTGTCAACACGCCAGAGCAGGCCTCGGAGCGTGCGGGTGGCGTACACGGCAACAAGGGAACCGACGCCATGGGAGCCCTGCTCGATGTCCTGGGCGTCATCGATCAGGCGTGGAAACATCGGATGGCCGCTTCCGGCGGGGCGTTTACCATTCAGTCCGTCCTCAATGACAAGGCAACCGGCTCGGTGTGAGCCCCGTCAGGAGCATCTGTGAGCGTCAAGCGGGATCTGAGGCGGATGGCGATGGAGGATGTGCTCGTGCTCGGCGATGCCGAGGGCGTTGTTGCGCAGGAAGGCACGTCCGACGATGCGCTCGCGGCCCTATCGCCCGCGGAACAAGAGCGTGTGCTCACAATGGCCGCCCGGCGACTTGCGTTCCAGGTGCTCTTCGAGCTCGACTCGTCGCGGGCATCGGACGCATCGGAAGCCGCATCGATTCTCTCCCGAACTCGAGGCCTAGCGTCACACCAGCTCGAGCCGCTGGTCGCGATGATCTCAGGTGCGTACGCCGGGCGCAAGGCCGCCGACGAGGCGTTCCAGAAGATCGCGCCCGAATGGCCGTCGCATCGCATGGCCCCGGTCGATCGGGCGATCCTGCGTCTGGCCCACTTCGAGATGTCCGCAACCGACACGCATCCGAAGATCGTGATCAACGAGGCCGTCGAACTGGCAAAGTCGTTCAGTTCCGAGAAATCGCCGGCATTCGTCAATGGTCTGCTCGATCGACTGATGAAGGGGCTCGGGCTCGGCGACTCCAAGAAGCCATCCGGAGTCGATGCCGAGCCATGAAGCTTTTCAAGTCGATCCTCTCAAAGCTCGGGCACGGACTGAGCAAGACGCGCGACTCATTCGTCGCCGGTCTGCGTTCCGTGCTCCTAGGCCGCAAGCTCGACGAGGCCCTGATCGACGAAATCGAGCGTCGCCTTCTCCAGGCCGATGTCGGCGTCCAGGCGACCACCAAGCTCATCGACTCGATCCGCACCGACTTCAAGGCCGGGAAGCTCACCAAAGGTGAGGAGGTCCTCGAGCACCTCAAGCGAGAGCTCAAGGCGATGTGGCCCCCGTCCGATCGCGAACTCCACCTCGCTCCCCCGGGCGTGAAGCCGACGGTCATTCTCGTTACCGGCGTGAACGGCGCGGGCAAGACGACCAGCATCGCCAAGCTCTGCCACACCCTCCGCGCACAGGGCAACACGGTGCTGCTTGGTGCGTGCGACACGTTTCGCGCTGGGGCGGTCCGCCAACTGGAAATCTGGGCCGAACGCCTCGGCGTCGAGGTCGTCAAGGGGCAGCAGGGGGGAGATCCCGCCGCCGTCGCCTTCGACGCCTGCGCCGCTGCCAAGGCTCGTGGCGTCGACATCCTGATCCTCGATACCGCCGGCCGCCTGCAGACGCAGGATCCGCTGATGCGCCAGCTCACCAAAATCCGTTCCGTCATTGGCAAGCAGATCGAGGGTGGCCCGCACGAGACGCTCCTCGTCCTTGACGCCACCGCAGGCCAGAACGCCCTCCGTCAGGCGCAGGAGTTCGACAAAGCCGCCGGCGTCACAGGCATCTTCCTCACGAAGCTCGACGGCACCGCAAAGGGCGGCATCGTCGTTGCGATCCGCGAAGCAACCTCGATCCCAGTCAAGTTCATCGGCGTCGGCGAGACGCCAGAAGACGTGCAGCCGTTCGATCCCGACGCGTTCATCGAGGCCATGTTCACCGAGCCCGCCCCCGAGTGATTGTCCGCCCGCTCATGCCATCCCGAGCGTTGTTCGCCAGGCACCGAGCGCATCGCGCACACGTGCGGGCGCTGTCCCGCCCAGCACATCGCGCCGCGCCAGCACCGCCTCCAGCGTCAGCCGCTGGTAGACGTCTCGCTCGATCAGCGCATGGTGCTTCTTGTACGTCTCGATCGGCAGGTTCTCGAGGGCGCACCCGTTCGCGAGCGCCTCTCGCACAAGCTTCCCCGCAACCTCGTGCGCGTCGCGGAAGGGAATCCCCTTCTCGACGAGGTAATCGGCCAACTCCGTCGAGTTCGCGTGCCCGCCCCGTGCAGCTCGCTCGCACGTCTCAAGATTGAACGTCGTCCGCTCGACCACCCGCGCCGCGATCCGCAGCAGGAGCGACAGCCGCTTCATCGAGTCGAACACCGGGGGCTTGTCCTCCTGCATGTCCTTGTTGTACGCAAGCGTCAGGCCCTTCAGGAGCGTCATCAGATTCGTGTAGTTTCCGAGCGCACGCCCGACTCCCGCCCGAATCAGTTCCAGCGCATCGGGATTCTTCTTCTGCGGCATGAGCGAAGATCCACTCGTCACCGAGTCATCCAGCGTGATGAACGCAAACTCCGATGTCGCAAAAATCACCATTTCTTCTGCCAGACGCGAGAGGTGCATTGCGCACACAGACGAGGCGTGCAGAAGGTCGAGCGCAAAGTCGCGATCCGAAACCGCATCCAGGGAGTTCCGCGTCGGCTCCGCGAAGCCCAGTCGTGTTGCGAGCGCCGCGCGATCGACCGGAAACGTCGTCCCAGCCAGCGCCGCCGAGCCCAGCGGCGATCTCGCGGCCATCCGCTTCGCCCCCTCAAGTCGTTCGATGTCTCTGGCCAGCATCTCCACGTACGCGAGCGTCCAGTGCCCGATCGTCACCGGCTGGGCCCGCTGCAGGTGCGTATACGCGGAGATCGGTGCCCCCTGGTGGCGCGTGCCCAGCGCAACCAGCGCACATTGAAGCCCCCGCACCTCGGCGAGCCGCGTGTCACACTGCGCAACCGCCCAGAGACGCAGGTCCGTCGCCACCTGGTCGTTGCGGCTGAGCCCCGTGTGCAGCTTCTTTCCGAGCGGTCCGATTCGCTTGGTCAGCTCCTGCTCAACCCATGAGTGGACATCCTCCGCGCCGCTCTCGATTGGAGGCGACGGGATCCCCGCCGCCTCCTTCGCGAGCTCATTCAACCCGGCCTCGATCTTCCGCACTTAGTCCGGCGTCAGCACGCCCGCGTCGCCGATCGCACGTGCCCACGCGATCGAGCCACGGATGTCCTGCTGGACCAGTTCCCAGTCCACGCCGAGCGAGTCGTTGACGGCGCGGAACAACTCGTCGGCTGCGCCCTCAAACCGACCGCCCCACATCGCCGCCGGCTTGCCGCCGGGCGCGCCTTCGCCTCCCGAGGGTTGGCTCAATGCGCGACCTCCGCCTGCAACGCCTGAGAGCCCGCGATCCGTGCCGGCAGGTGCCAGAGGCGGTTGAAGCCCTCGGCGTGCTTCTGGTTGTAGACCTCGTCCGCGCCAAAGGTCGCGTACTGCTCGGCGTAGAGACTGTTCTCAGACTGACGCTTGATCGCCGTCGCCGTGCCCTTGTAGAGCTTGACGACCACCCTGCCGGTGAGCCGCTGGGCGATCTGATCCGCCGCCGCCCAAAGGGCTTCGCGCAGGGGCGTGAACCAGCGTCCGTTGTATGTCTGCTCGGCGAAGAGCAGGCCAAGGTGTTCGCGGAAGTGCAGCGTCTCGCGATCGAGCACGAGGTGCTCGACGCCGCGCATCGCTTCGACCAGCACCGTGCCGCCCGGCGTCTCGTAGAGCCCGCGAGACTTCATGCCGACCAACCGATTCTCCACCAGATCGATCCGGCCGACACCGTGCTTCCCTGCGATCGCGTTCAGAGCCGCGACCATCTCTTCGCCCGCGAGCGTCTTGCCGTTGAGCGCGACGGGACGGCCCTTCTCGATCTCGATCGTCACCTCCTCGGCGAGATCCGGTGCCTGCTCGGGAGACACCGTCATCGTCCAGGCGTCCTCGGGCGGCGCGTTCCAGGGATTCTCGATCCCCGCTCCCTCGTGAGACATGTGCCACAGGTTCCTGTCGCGGCTGTAGATCTTCGTCAGACTCGCCGTCGTCGGGATCTTCCGCTCGGCCAGGTAGCCGAGCAGATCCTCACGCGAACGCAGGTCCCACTCACGCCACGGAGCAATCACCTTCAGATCCGGCGCGAGCGCGGCGTACGCACCCTCGAACCGAACCTGATCGTTGCCCTTGCCTGTGCACCCGTGTGCCAGCGCATCCGCGCCGACCCTGCGGGCGCAGTCGACCTGACCCTTGGCCAGGATCGGGCGTGCAATCGCCGTACCGAGGAGATACTTCCCCTCGTACACCGCCCCCGTGATCATTGTCGGATAGACATAGTCCTCCACGAACTCGCGCCGAAGGTCGTCGATGTAGCACTCGCTCGCGCCGGTGCGGATCGCCTTCTCACGGATCCCCTGCAGCTCTTCCTCGCCCTGCCCCACGTCACCGACGTACGCGATCACCTCGCAGCCGTAGTTCTCAACGAGCCACGGGATGACCACCGTCGTATCAAGCCCGCCGGAATACGCCACCACAACCTTCTTCGCCTTCGACATTGCTCGCTCCTGCTCGGCGCTCCGCGCCGTGAGTGTTGCTTCCTGTTCCTATTGCCTGACGCGTATCTTTGGCATCCTCACCCGACCCCGTTCTCCCTCAACCGCCATCGCCCAGCAGTCTGGCCAGCAACGCCATCTGCACGTGCATCCGGTTCTCCGCCTGGTCGTACACGACCGACGAAGGAGAGTCGATCACGTCGTCCGTGACCTCGATATTCCTGTTCGCCGGCAGGCAGTGCATGAAAAGGGCCGGCTTCTCCCGTCCCTTGCTTGCCAGAGCCATGAGTTCCCGATCGACCTGGTACCCCTGGAACGCCGCAAGGCGGAAGGCCTGCTGCGACGCCTGCCCCATGGAGACCCAGACATCGGTGTAGACCGCATCGTGCCCCGCGATCGCTTCGACATCGTTCGTCACGGTGATCTTTGCGCCCGATTTCTGTGCGTACGCCATCGCCTTGCGCAGTACGTCGAACTGCGGCTCGAAGCCCGGCGGCGTCACCACCGTCAGCTGCGCCCCGAGCATCGCCCCGGCCATGATCAGCGAGTGCGCCACGTTGTTCCCGTCGCCGACGTACGCGAGCTTCAGCCCGTCCGTGGTTCCCACATGCTCCCTGAGCGTGAAGAAGTCCGCCAGCGCCTGGCACGGGTGGTGCAGGTCCGAGAGCGCATTCACGACCGGCTTCGAGGCGTAATACGCCAGCTCATCCAGGATCGTGTGCTTGAAAACGCGTGCGATGATGCAGTCCACCCAGCGTTCGAGGTTCTTGGCGTAGTCCTTCACCGACTCACGCTCACCGATCTTTACCGCGCCGTGGTCGTAGTAGATCGCGTGCCCGCCGAGCCGGGCGACGCCCACCTCGAACGAGATGCGTGTCCGCAGCGATGGCTTCTCGAAGAGCATGATCACGCTCCTGCCCGCGAGCACGCCCTTGAACTCGGCCGGATTCGCCTTCATCGCCGCCGCCGTCTCGAACAGCGAGCGGACGCCATCGCCGCCCAGCTCTTCGAGCGTGAGGAGGTCGGTCGGCTTCGTTGTCTGCTGTGTCACCGTGGTCATGCTCATCTGCTTTCTGTCGCTGATCCGCCCCGAAGGGCGGGAAACTCACTTCGTCTGACGTCCCGCCCCAGCTCGTCGCCGAGAGGGGGACCGGTCGCATATCAAGGTCTCTGAAAGGTGCCGATTCGAATCGACCGGCAAGGCAGTGGGGGACCGTGTCGGCTATGTCGCAGCCGCTCCCGACGGGTCAACAAACGCCGGTCGTCGTCGCGGCATCACGCACGTCCCCGCCTTCAATCCGCGTGCCAGATCAGCGATGATCTTCGGGTTCTTCCAGGAAGCGATGACGGTGGGGGCCCCCGAACGATTTGCGGCGTCCACCGCGGCCCGCGCCTTGGCGATCATCCCGCCGTGGATCACGCCGCTGGCGATCAGCTCATTCACGCCTTCGGTCGAGATCTCGGGCACCACGTCGCCCGCCGCATCCTGTATCCCCGCAACGTCTGTCAAAAGGATCAGTCGGTCGGCGTTCAGATTGAGCGCGAGCCCCGACGCCGCGTCGTCCGCGTTGACATTGAGCGGCACGCCGTCGTCGCCGATGCCGATGCACGACACAACGGGCAGGAACCCGCTCCGCAAGAGCGCGAGTAACGCCGAGCCATCGCCCCCCGAGACCTCGCCGACCCTCCCGGGGTCAAAGCTGAACTTCGTCGACTTCTTGCAGTTGGCAACTCCCGCCGAACCGAGCGAGACGCCAACCGGTTTCGCGCCCGCGACACGGAGCGCGCCGACCAGCGCGACACTGACCCGACCCGCCAGCACCGCAGTGATCTCCCAGACCTGCTCCGGGGGCGTGATGCGGATCCCCTCGCGCCGCTCGCTTGGCATGTTCAATGCCGCAAGGTGCCGATCGACCAAGAGGCCGCCGCCATGCACAACGACAAGGCCGCCGGGGGCCGACTTCGCGAGTTTGGCGACCGCTTCCCAGAGAGGTACGTTCGAGGCCGGATCATCGATCGCCAGCCCGCCGAGCTTCAGCACAATCGGGCCGCCCCGCCCGCTGCTCTTGGTTGTTGCCATCACACATCCCCCTTGCCAGAGAGCACGCCCGCGTCGGTGCTGTCGAGCAGGCCCAAATGCTCCGGAAGCCCGTGCATGACGTTCATCGCCTGGATCGCCTGCCCCGAGGCGCCCTTCACAAGATTGTCGATCGCGCTCACGACGATCAGGTGCCCGTGCTTCTCATCGCACCCCCAGCTCAAATCGCAGAAGTTCGTCTGGCGAACGCCCGCGACCGACGGCCACTCTCCCGGCGGCAAGAGACGCACGAACCGTTCGTGCGCATACATATCGCGATAAACCTCACCAATTCGCGCAGCGGTCCATCCCGGCGCGAGCTCGACGTGGATCGTCGCCAGGATCCCGCGGTCGTACGCGCCGAGGTGCGGCGTAAACACCACTCCAGCGCCCGCGTGCAACTCGATCTCCGGCGCGTGCCGGTGATTCAGCACGCCGTAGGGTTGCAGACTCACCTCGCCGAATGTTGTCCGAGCGTTCGCGCTCCGCCCCGCGCCGGAAACGCCGCTCGTCGCATCGATGATCGGCCTCGTGCCCGAGCGAACCACGCCCGCCTTGACCAGCGGGTGCAGCGCGAGGATCGAAGCGGTGGGGTAGCAACCCGGATTGGACACGAGCCGCGCACTGGCAATCCGGTCGCGGCTGATCTCAACGAGCCCGTACACCGCCGCGTCGAAGAACTCCGGACGCGTCGTGCGAAGCCCATAGGTCGCCTCGGTCAACGCTGCGCCGCCGAGTCGCCACGCCCCCGAAAGGTCGATCACCCGCTTGCCGGCATCGACCAGCGCGGGTGCGAGTTGCATGCTCGTTTCGTGTGGCGTCGCCAGGAACGCGACATCCGTGTCCGACTCGCACAGGGCCTCAACATTCAGAGGCGTGATCGATTGGCCAACCCGGCCTCGCAATCTGGGGAACAGACTCTCAAACGAGCGGGGCTCACCCTTGATGCCAGATCCCTCAGAGCCCAGCAGCGACACGATACGGGCGTGCGGATGGCCGAGCAGGCGTTCGACGAGTTCGCCGCCTGTGTAGCCGCTCGCGCCGACGATCGAGATGTTGAGGGTGTCGTTCAAGGGCTGTGGGGGTGCCTGACTTGGGTGCGAGAGTTGGAGCTTCGACGCCGCGATTGTTGTATGGCCGTGGCGAGGTCGCCGGACTATGCCAGGCCGCCCAGCGAGCGCAGGCGATGGACGAGCTGGACTGCCGCTCGCTCCGAACGGGTCGCGATGAAGATCGTGTCATCTCCCGCGATGGTGCCGATGATTCCCTGCGGAGGCGATCGATCGAGTTCGAGCGCAACAAGCTGCGCATGGCCGGGGCCCGTCCGGATGACCACGAGCGTCGCCCCGCGATCAACATTCTTCACAAATCCCCGCAGCGCTCGCTCCAGCCCCAGTTCGTTGCCGGTCGGGTTCAAGACCGGGAGCACGTACCCATCCGGCCCCTTGACCGCGCCGATCTCACGCAGATCGCGCGAGATCGTCGCCTGCGTCGCCTTGATCCCATGGCGTCCGAGCAACTCCGCGAGCTTCTCCTGGCTCTCGATCGGGCCACGACCGAGCAGATCGTGCAGGATCTCTCTTCGACGGTGTTGCTCATCCATGCATAACTATACATGGCGTGAATACGTTGTCAAGCCCGCACCTCGGCCCACGCGCCGTCGAGTCGCTTCGGCGACACCGTCTCGGCCGTGCCGAGTTCCTGGGCGAACAGTGAGACGCGAAACTCCTCCAGCATCCACCGAAACCTGTCCAGATTGGCGTCCACGATGCCCCGCTCCCGGTGGCTCGCCGCCCGGCCGACCAGCCGCTGCAGATAGGGCGAGATCTGTGCTGCCATCCGGGCGTCCCGCTGCAGACCGGCGTTCCCAAGCTTCATCAACCTGTGCTCCCCCGCGCGGAGATATCGAGCAATGTGCATGAGTCGGTCCCACGGCGTTCGCACCAGAAAGCCGGGATAGACAAGCGTGCGCTCCCATCGCTCGACTTCAGCCACGATCGGCGCCAAAGGCGGCGAGGAAGTCTCCGACAGCTTCAGACGGAGCGACTGGTGCGATCGCAGGATCGCGCCGGCGGCCTCAACGACCGCCGCAGCCACCGAGTCCACCCTCCCGAAACCCGCTGCCGCTCTCGCGCGGAAGTCGGCTTCCGTTCGAACGAGGCCGCCATCCGGCATGAATGCCCTATACGCGACCAGCCACAGCAGATCTCGTTTCAGTTCCTCGGCACTGCCGATCGTCGCGTACGCGAGCGTCAGAGACTGAAGGCCCGGGAGCAGCCGCTTGACATTCATGAATGCGGCCGTGGACTCGAGCATGTAAAGCCGAGGCAACGCGACTCGCATCGCCTCCGATGCAGCATCCGGCTCTGGCAGCACCCGAAGCGCAAGATACTTGCCCTCATCGACGAGTGATGGGAACGCCTCGGCCGACATGTCGCCCCGCTGGACCCGCACCGACTCCGGCAGGTCGCCAAAGTCCCACCGCTCGATCCGATCGCGATTGAATGTGCCGGATGCCATCGACGCCAGACTGCTCCTGACACGCTCTTTCAGCCCCCGCTTGAGCGAGACCGGATCCCTCCCCTCCGCAACGAACTCGCCCCCGGCATCCAGGACCCGGATATTCATCCGCAGATAATCCGGCAGAGAGCGCTCGATCTCATCAAGAGCCGGTGGCGGGAACTCCGACAGCCGCGACATCTCCTCACGTACGACGTCGGCCAGCCGCTTTGCGCCCCGCGCTGGAGAGCCGAGGACGCGCTCCGCCAGCAACGAGGCGTCGTAGAGACGCCGGTGCTGCTTGGGAAGCGACTTGACCATTGCCGTGATCTTCTCTCGCACCATGCCGGGCACAAGCCACTCGAGCCGGATCTCATCGAGCGAACCGAGCGCCTCCAGAGGCACCGTCACGGTGATCCCATCCTCTGCGTCTCCCGGCTGATAGACATAGCTGAGCGGCAGCGCCAGGCCCTCGCCCGGCAGCCGATCAGGGTACATCTCGTCGTCGACGGGCTCGGCGTCGCGCCTCAGCACATCCTCGTGCGACATGAACAGCTTGTCGCGATCCTCCCGCGCCGCCCGAGTCCACCAGCGTTCCAGTGAGGGCACATCGTGCACCGCTGCGGGCAAACGCTCGTTGTAGAACGCGTAGAGTGCGCCGGCATCGACGAGAAGGTCTCGCGTCCTCGCCCTCGCCTCAAGACCCTTCGCGTCCTCGATCAGAGTTCGGTTGCGCCGGATGAACGGAACGCCGCACCGCACCTCGCCGTCCACCAGCCCTTGCTGGATGAAGATCGCTCTCGCCTCAGGTGGGTCGATCTTGCCGAAGTCCACCCGCCGCCCGGAGACGACTTCCAGCCCGTAGAGCGTGGCCTTCTCGCTTGCGAGCACCCGCCCCTTGCGTCCGTCCCACATCGGATCGCTGTGGCTCCGCTTGAGCAGATGGCCGCCCAGTTCCTCGATCCACTCGGGGTTGATCCTCGCGCACGATCTCGCGAACAGCCGCGTCGTCTGCACCAGTTCGCCGGCCATCACCCACCCCGGACGACGCTTGCTGATGCCCGAGCCCGGGTGTATCACGAACTTAAGCCCGCGGCAGCCCGCATACTCGCGATCCTCTTCCTTCTTGCCGACGCTTGTGAGCAACCCCGTCAGCAACGCCCGATGGATCAGATCGGGCTTGTTCGGCGCGGCACTCTCGCGAACGCCCATCTCCAGCACCAACGATCGAAGCTGCTTGTGGATGTCCTCCCACTCGCGAAGCCGGACAAAGCTCAGGAAACGCTCCTTGCACATCTTCCGGAACTTGCTGTGCGAGAGGTGCCGCTCCTGCCCCCGCACAAACTGCCAGAGCGCGAGGATGCCGAGGAAGTCCGAGTCCTCGTTGCGAAACTCGAGGTGCGCCGCATCCGCCTTCTCAACAAGTTCCATCGGGCGCTCGCGCGGGTCCTGCACCGAAAGCGCCGCCGCGATCACGAGCGCCTCGGCGAGACACCCCTCATGCTCCGAAGCGAGGATCAGCCGCCCAAGTCGCGGATCGATCGGCATCCGAGCCAGCCGAACGCCCAACGGTGTCAATTCACCCCGATCGTCCGTTGCCCCGAGTTCCCGCAGCGTCTCGTACCCGTCGCGAATCTGCCTGGAGTCAGGCGGGTCGATGAACGGGAACTGCTCCACAATGCCCAGGCCCAGCGCCTTCATCTGGAGAATGACGCTCGCAAGGTTCGCCCGCTGGATCTCGGGATCGGTGAATCGGTCGCGTCCCAGATAATCCTGCTCGCTGTAGAGCCGGATCGCGATACCCTCGGCAACGCGTCCGCATCTGCCCGACCTCTGATTCGCCGAGGCCTGCGAGATCGCCTCGATGGGCAGGCGCTGAACCTTCGAACGGGCGTTGTACCGAGAGATCCGCGCCTCGCCCGCATCAATCACGTATCGGATCCCCGGAACCGTCAGCGAAGTCTCCGCCACGTTCGTCGACAGGATGATCCGGCGATTGCCATGCGGCTTGAACACCCGCATCTGTTCGTCAGCCGACAGCCTCGCGTACAGCGGCAGGATCTCCGTGTGAGCTGGATGGTGCTTCCGCAATGACTCGGCGAGTTCACGAATCTCTCGCTCGCCGCTCAGGAAGACCAGAATGTCTCCCGGCCCCTCCTTGGTGAGCTCATCGACCGCGTGCAGCACGCCGGACTCAAGATCGCGATCCTCTCGCACCGGTTGGCCGTCCATGTCCGCGTGGTCCTCGGCCACCAGGGGTCGGTAACGGACCTCAACCGGGAACGTGCGTCCCGAGACTTCGATAATCGGCGCGGGTGCACCCTCGTGATCCTTGAAGTGCATCGCAAACCGCTCGGGATCGATCGTCGCCGATGTGACGATGACCTTGAGCTCAGGCCTGCGGGGCAACAGCCGGCGCAGGTATCCGAACAGGAAGTCGACGTTCAGACTCCGCTCGTGGGCCTCATCGATGATCAGCGTGTCGTAGCGTTCCAGCATCCGATCGCCCTGTGTCTCCGCGAGCAGGATGCCGTCGGTCATCACCTTGATGTACGTCTGGGGCGAGGTCTTGTCTCCGAATCGAACCTTGTAACCCACATCGGCCCCAAGCGGCGAGTTCAACTCCTCCGCGAGTCGTGCCGCAACGCTCCGCGCCGCAATCCTCCTCGGCTGTGTATGCCCGATGAGCCCGTCCACTCCGCGCCCGAGTGACAGGCAGATCTTGGGAAGCTGCGTCGTCTTACCGGATCCGGTCTCGCCACACACGATCACAACCTGATTGGCCTCGATCGCCGCCGCGATCTCCGCCCGCTTTGCGAGCACGGGAAGCTCGAGCGTGAATGTCGGGCGGGGAATGCGGCGGGCACGCTCCTCCCGCCTCGCAATCGCCCGCTCGATATCCCGGGCGATTGCCTCCACGGACTCTCGGGGCTGGCGAGCACCGATCCCTCGCTCCGCTGGCCGAGATCGCCTCTCCAGAGCACGCAGCCTCGCGCTCAACCGCCGGGCGTCGACAAGCGTACAACGCTCAATCAGGGCTTCGAGTTGACTGGTTCGATCGGACACGTGGGGAAGTTGTAGCGGGTATCGAGCCGGCGCGTCGGCAAGCCGCCGAACCGTCACGGCGCTCCCGGCTCGTCCAGTGCGTCGTCGGACCACCCCCGCTTGGTCCGCCGGAATCGAATCGGCCGCTGCGGCTCGAACGCCCCGGACTCTCGGCTCCAGGGTGTGAGTGTCAGCGAATCCCCATCCAGAGACAGGTGATTGAACGCGTTTGGCTCGCCTCGCCTGCGAACCGAAGTCGCTGTCGACGCCTGGATGACGAGCATGTGACGGCGTGCATCCGTGGCGACGTGCTCGTGCGCCCGCCAGAACCCGCGGTGCAGGTGGCCTGCCAGCACAACGTCAACGCCGCGCCGCCCGAGCGTATCGAGCATCGCCGCCGCCCGGCCCACAACCCGGAAGCCCGCGAAGCCCTCGGGCAGAAAGAACGGATGGTGCACCACCAGGCACTTGAACGGGCACGCCGCCTGCTCGCGAAAGTACGCGTCCGCCGCACGGATCTGCCTCTCCGAGAACCGACCGTGCGACCAGTTCCACGAGAGGTCATATGCGCGAGCCGTGTTCAACCCGAGCACGCACAGGTCCGGCCGGGAGATCGTCGGCTCCCGCTCATCCGTGACCAGATCGTGATACCGCCCGAGTGGTCGGGTGAATCGCTGCGCAAGATTGAACGCCGGGATGTCATGGTTGCCGGGCACAACAAGCGTTGGGCGTTCGAGCCGATCGAGAAACCTCCGGGCATCGAGAAACTCCGAGCGCCGACCCGAAAGCGTCAGGTCGCCGCTGACGACAATGACATCGGGAGCAATGGCACGGATCGCATCGACGATCGCGTCGTCCGATCCCGGTTCGATCTCGGAGAAGTGAAGATCAGAGAGATGTACGAGTGTCGGCATCGAAACTGCCTGGCCTCACGAACCCAACGATGATGACCCTGTTTCCGCCGTCTGCGCCCGCGGCGGTGCAAGCACTCGGATCGCCTTGGCATGGATGCTGTAACGGAGCGGAAGCGACAGCACATCCAACTCCCCGTCGTTGCTCACGGCGATCCGCTTCCGTCTGGCATGGACACGCAGCCGGGGCGTCTTGATCTCGCTGATCGCGCTGTCCCAGAACCACCAGCCCGAACCGAACGTGAAGAGCAACCTCGCAATGCCGAACCGCCCGGAATGAGACGCGACATACACCGACAACTCCCCTCCGTCGACCACGTGGCGGCGATAGGGGGTGAGCGGATCGCTGCTCAGCGCATTGTTTGCCACGATGATGGAAAACGTCCGGTTCGCTCGGCGCTTGCCGTCGTGCTCCAGCGAGAGCGAGAGCGGCCGCGCCGCGCCCGCGGTCCGGATCGCATCAATCATGTGGCCCGCCCGTTCTCGCCAATGGGATGCCGCGCGAATCCGCTCCCGCTTCTCCGTGAGCGTCGGGACGATGCCGATCGCCGACGAGTGGAAGAAGTGTCGTCCGTTGACCTCTCCGACGTCCACGGCCCGCACCTCCGCGCTCGCGAGCGACGCGATCGCCTCCGCGGGATTGGTCGGAATGCCAAGGTCCTTGGCCACAAAGTTCATCGTGCCCATCGGGATGATGCCAAGTGCTGTCTTGGTGCCGAGCACCCGGGAGATCGCGGTGCGAATCGTGCCATCGCCGCCGCCGATGAGCAGCACATCTGGCCTGTGCTCAAGTGCCGCGCGAATCGCTGCGTCCAGATCGGCGCCCGGCACAACCTCGGTCTGCACCGACCAGCTGCGACCCGCAAGCACCTCCTGGATGTGAGGCGTGAGAGTCTCGGCCTCACCGGCCGTTCCCGAGTTCCGATTCATGATGGCACGCACGCGCAGCTCGGAGCCAACTGCGGTGGCGGGCTCACTTGGAGAGCGAGATGGCGTATCACTGGGGGGAGCAGAGACCATCGAGTGAGCGTAGCAACTGAGCCGCCCACACGACGACCCGCGAACCGGGTCCGCCATCAGTCCGATGGAGCAGAATCCGCATGCACATCGCCGCAGTCGATTGGTATCGTCGGAATCGTCAACACCATCGAGAGCGAACAACATGCCTCTCGCCGTGCAGCAATCTCTCCACCCAGCGCATGGGCGAGTGCCCTTGCCACGCAAAGCCCCAAGCCAAAGCCGCTCTGATCCTGCCGCGCCGCATCCTTGCGCCAGAACGGCTCGAAGAGGCTCATGAGGTCCGCATTCGTGAGCGCAGGTGCCGAGTTGGTGATTCGGATCGTCAGCGTGCCATCGCGGATCTCAGCCCCGACGAGCACCGGAGTCTCCGGTGCCGCTGCGCCGTGTCGGAACGCGTTGTCGAGCAGATTCCCGATGATCGACGCGAGAGTCGCTTCATCGATATGGACCGCAAGACTCTCATCGCACGCGACGCGGATCAACCGCGAGTCCCGAGCGTGCAACGCCGAAGCCCGAGCGGCCTCCGCAGCGAGCAGCAACCCGACGTCCACACGCGTCGTGTTCCGAGACGGAGGCGGTCCATTGCCGGCACGCGACAACCGCAGGAGCGTCTCACAGAGGGATTGTGCACGGTCGAGCACTCCGATCGCAGTGACGCACGTCTCCGCCCACTCCCGATCGCTCCGTGGCTTGCTCTCGGCAACTTCAAGCAGCATCCGCAGCTCCGCGATAGGCGTGCGAAGCTCATGGCTTGCCGCCGCCGTGAACCGCTTCTCGCGTTCGAACGCTCCCTCGAGCCGCGCCAGCAGTGAATCGAGTTGCACAGCGATCGGTCGCAGCTCCGCTGGCAATCCGGCGTTCCCGAAGCGAGCATCAAGCGTCTCGGGGCCGAGTGCGCTGACGCGCCGGGAAAGTTCGGTCACCGGCGCGAGTCCGTGTTCGACCGCCCATCTCGAAGCGAGCACGCTCGCAATCGCGAGCGACATCCCGACGCCGGCGATGCACCAGGCGATCACCGTCAGCGTGCGGTCAAGCGGAGCACGTGAAAGGGCCACGAGGATCCGGACCGAAGGTGCGGACGGAAGGCCGCCCGCCTCACCAACCGCGCCGCGAGCACCCTCGTGCGCGTCGTGGCCGTGCTCGTCGGCCTCTTCTGGTGTCGGGTCGAATTCGACCACGAGCCCCCGGCCGCGCCCCCCTTCGGGGAGTCTGATGTCGTGCGGCCCATCGCCGCCGCTCGCGAAGGCCAGTGGCGGCCACGCCCTTCCGCGGAGCGACTCCGAACGCTCCAGCAGCCGCCATTCGGATCCGTCCGCAATCCAAGCGACGAAGTACTCCGCCTCCGCACCCGCGAGATCTCCGTTGCGTGCGCCCGCGAAACCAGGCAACGCTTCTCCGGAAAAGTCAATCTCGACCTCGCTCCCGTCGTAGTGCGTCAGGCTCTGAAGTGCGCCCGTCCGAACCGCGAGCGCGGCATCGAACTGCGCCGTCATCGCGCTCGTGAGAACGACAAAGAGCGTGAGCCCGCCCAGCAGCAGCAGCCCGGCAATGCTCACCGCGACCAGCGTGGCCGTGCGTCGGCGGATGCTCGTCACGGCTCACCCGCTTTCAGCAGGTATCCCACCTTCCGGCGGGTGTGGATCAGGGGCGGGCACCCCGACGCGTCGAGTTTCCCGCGGATCGCCGCGATAGCCGAGTCGATCGCATTCGAGAAGACCTGCGATCGCTCGTCGTAGAGGTGCTCTTCCAGTTCGGCCCTTCCCACAGGCGTTCCGGCCCGCGCCCCCAGATACGCCAGCAACGTGTACTCACGTGGTGTCAGGTCGAGCACCGCCACGCCGCCACTTGGCCGCTCGATCTGCGCCGATCTCGCCGAGGTGTCGATCGACAAGGGACCGACCCTGATGATTGGTGCGAGCGCGCCATGTCGCCTGCGAGCAAGCGATTGAACGCGTGCCAGCAGCTCCTTGAATGCAAATGGCTTGACGAGGTAATCGTCCGCGCCGGTGGTCAGGCCCCGCACCTTGTCATCAAGCGTGTCCATGGCGGTGAGCATGAGCACAGCCGCTGGCAATCGGCACTCTCTGATTCTTGAGAGCACGGTGAGTCCATCCAGTTCCGGGAGCATCCAGTCGAGCACGATCACGTCATAGTCTGTCGTTCGAGCGTGAATGAGGCCCTGCTTGCCATCGCCGACGGCATCCACGGCGAAGCCCGCCTCGCGCAGCCCTTGGGCGAGCGATTCGCGCAGAACCTCTGAGTCTTCGACGATCAGGATCCGCATCGTCTCTCCCCGGGTGGCCCGTGCGCCAACAGTGCAATCGCAACTCATCGGGCCGACCCGCCGCTACGCGGACGCGGAATCAGTCGCCACCACGGGCCGCGTCGCGGTGCGATCGCGAAGCATGGTGTAGGCAATCAGCCCCACGAGTGCCGTGGCGAGCACGATCGATGAACCGACCGTGCCGAATCCGAGCCCTCCTTTGTCTGGATCCTTGGTCAGCACATCGCCCATCGTCGCGCCAAATGGGCGTGTGAGAACGAACGCCGCCCAGAAGAGGCCGACATACAGGGCCGGGCTGGCCACGTTCATGCGTTTGGCCAGCAGATACACCGCGACGATCAGCGCGATGATGCCGCCGATGAGCGCTGCGCCGCCCGCGAAGCCCAAGCCGGAATCGTCGGCGAGATAGTCGCCGAGCGAGGTGCCCAGCGTGTTGGAAACGAGGATGGCGCTCCAGTATAGAACCTCCGCGCGGAACGACCGCACGTCCGTCACCGAGAGCGATCGCTCGATGAGCTGCCACACGACCAGCACTCCAACAAGCGTGCTCAACAGGATCACGCTTCCCGTGGCATATCCAAGCCCGAGCGTGCGGTTCATGAAGTCCGACATCGTCGTGCCTGCCGTGCTCGTCGCCAGAATCACGCCCCAGTACAGAAACGGCACATACCGTCGCGCCCGGAGTTGTGCCGTCAGGACGACGACGAATCCCGCCATGAGAACCACGGTACTGAGCAAATACCCCACATGCAGCGTCATGGAGAGCAGGTCGCCCGCCGTTTCGCCGAGCGTGGTGGCCGCGACTTTCATCACCCAGAAGAGCAGCGTGAGCGCGGGGAGCTTGCTTTGCACCTCGTCACGAGCAGCCGATGGTCCGTGGCGCATGTGACACCGATCCTTCCAATAGAAGTTCCCGCGACAACGTCAAACGCCGGTCGAACAGTGTGGCGGCACACCTCAAGCCGGCAACCCACGCGATGCGCCTCAGTCGTCGTCCTCTTCATCTTCTTCCTCGTGATGCATCTTCCCGCCGTGGTGCTCATCATCGCCATGTTCATGATCCGCGTGCTCTTCGTCGTGATCTCCGTCGCCGGCCTGGCAGCAATCGTCCTCGATGTTTCCCGCAGCATCGACCACAACCTCGTGGGACTCGCCGCCGATTACTGCCTCCACCTCGTAGTACATCTTCGTGACGAACTGAACGTCGGCGAATGTCGCGTCCGGGAACTCCTCGCGGAGAGCCCGAAGCGCGGTCGCAGGCAGCGATGCCGCCGCGATCTCCCGCTCGGCCTCCATCAGTTCTCCCGCTTCCGAGAACACCGCCGAGCAACTGGTTGCGCCATCGGTGTACTCGATCTCATACACAACCACATCCTCCTCGTCCTCTTCCCGCGTCACGCGAGTGATGCGATTGGCATCGCCGGCGAGCTTGATCGCCGCTCGCCGAACCGCCTCAGGAGCCTTGTCGAGCGAAATGACATCCTCGCCCTCGTCCTCGTCGATCCGGGGGGCGGCCGCCGATCTCGATGGCTGCTCCTGCTGTGCGAACGCCCACCCGCACGCCCCCGCGAGCAGTGCGAGCGAAGTGATCCCGATCGATAGCGTGCGGCTCTCCATGTCCAGACTCCGTGTCCTCACGGGTTGTTCCCGTGCGGCAAGATGAAGCGGTGGGCGGAACACACGTTCCGACTCGCAGGAAGTCATATCCCGCCGCCTTCGCCAATCGTGATGGCAATGTGATGCCTCGCACAAGGCGAAGACAACCGGATTCAGCACCTACCGAGTGCGGCCACGGCGTGCGGCCGTCCGTGCTCCTTGTTGCGGGGCCTCGCGGAAAGCCGGCCACCCAGAAAGAAGCGAACCGTATGGAGAGCGAGTGAACGACCCTCCACACAGGAATCCGCTCGCTTCCAAACGCGCCGGCCCTTCTCCCAATTGGTACCCTGGTGTGAAGGGAGACCTTCACGCGCCCGACTGTCGACAGTCGTTTCCGACTGGCCCAGGTTGAACCCCGAGCCGAGAATCGGACGCCCGGATCGTCGCGCGAAGGCGAGCCTTCAAATGGGCGTTTGGGCATCAGCGGATCGTACTTGTGGGAAGGGCTCCCGGGGCGGCAGGCGCTATCAGAACGCGCATTCGGGTCCGCAAGACCCGGTCGCAGCCCATGAATACGGCGTCAGATCAAGGGCTCGCTGGTCAAGCCCGCTTGACTAGCGACCGATACTGGTCAAGACTTCTTGACTAGCGAACGCGGCTAGGAAAGGAAGCTTTCTTAGTCATGCCACGAACGACCGGGACATATCGGGTAACCAGGGTGGGCAACGAGGAGGTGCGGGCGTTTGTTCCCATGCCGCTTCCGCCGGCCGATCCGCCGCTCCAGTTCGATGATGCTCTGCTGGAACTGCACGCGGAGGCAGTCGCCGCCGTCGGCAAGTTGGGCGTCGCGGGCGCGATGGTGACGAGCCCCCAGTGGTTCATCTACGGGTTCGTTCGCAAGGAGGCCGTGGTCTCGTCGGAGATTGAGGGCACTCAGGCCACGCTGCAGGATGTCGTCACCTACGAAGCCACCAAGCAGGCCGAGCGGCCCGATGATGTGCGCGAGGTCTGCAACTATGTCGATGCGCTCACCTACGCGCGGGCCGAGTTCGCCAAGCCAAAGGGGCTGCCGCTGAGCACGCGTCTGCTCTGCGAAACGCACAAGCGGCTCATGCGCGGCGTGCGCGGTGCGGAGAAGCAGCCCGGCGAGATCCGGCGCTCGCAGAACTGGATCGACGGGACACGACCCGGCAACGCACGGTTCGTGCCCCCGCCGCCGGAGGACGTGCCCGCGCTCATGGCGCAGCTCGACACGTGGATGCATTCCGACGACTCGCTGCCGCCCTTGGTGAAGGCCGGGCTGGCACATGTTCAGTTCGAGACGATCCACCCGTTCCTCGATGGCGACGGGCGGATCGGGCGATTGCTCGTCACGCTGCTGCTCGAGCACTGGGGACTGCTGAAGACGCCCATGCTTTACCTCAGCCTGGCGTTCAAGCGCAGGCAGCAGGAGTACTACGCGCGTCTCAGCGGTGTGCGCACCGAAGGTGAGTGGGAAGCGTGGACGACGTTCTATCTCGAGTGCGTGCGGGAGGCCGCGGACGACGGCGTGCGCGCCGCGGAGGCCATCTTTACGCTCATCGGGAAGGACCGCGCCCGCTTGATCAAGCACGGCACCGTGACCGTGCCCGCGGTGCGTCTGCTCGATCTTCTGCCCTCGAACCCAGTCGTCACGCTGTCGCTGGCCGTCGAACTCCTCCAGGTCAGCAAGCCAACCGCGATCAAGGCGATCGAGTCGCTCGAGAAGACCGGAATCCTCAAGGAGACAACCGGCAAGCGTCGCGACCGCGTCTACGCCTACCAGAAGTACCTTAATGTGCTCACAGGCGGGTGACGCTCGCGGCGACGAGTCCGGCGCGGTACCTCCGCGCGCCGGAAAACTGTTGCGTTACGTTTCTGCCTACGAATCGCTCCACAACAATTGCACCGTTCCGTCGCGCTGGGACCGATCGAGCCTCAATGGAAGTCCCGCGACCTCGTCCTCACCGGCGCGAGCGGGTTCGCCAGCGTTGCGAGCCGAGTTACGAGCAGGTGTACGACCAGCCCCTGTCGCTCGACCTTGCCGCTGGCGACAAGCGTGGTGCCGTGCCGTGCGACGCGGCGGTACTTCTCGTAGATGTTCGGCCGCACGATCAGGTTGGCGACGCCCGTCTCGTCCTCAAGCGTGATGAAGACGATGCCGCTGGCAGTGCTCGGCCTCTGACGGACCAGCACAAGCCCGGCGACGGTGATGTGAGAGCCGGCGGGCGTCAACGACGCATCGGCGAGGTCGGACGCGCGGCGAACGCGCTTGGCGTCAAGTCCCTCGCGAGCGAAGGAGAGTGGGTGCCTGCGCAAGGAGAGGCCGACGGCGTTGTAGTCGTGTGTGACCTCGCGCGACTCGGAGAAGCGGGGGAGCGCCAGCGGCGGGGCTTGATCGGCATGGCCTCGATCTGTCGTGGCTTGATCCGGCGCGGACATACCCACCGATTGCGGCGCGATATCAGCGTTGGCTCGCACGTCCACGTCGCGTGTAGCGCCGTCAAAGAGCGGCATCTGTTCATCATGCAGTGCACGCACCTCCCACATCGCCCGCTGCCGGTCGATCCCCATCGACGAGAAGGCGTCGGCGAGCGCGAGTCTGCGGAGCGATACGGCACGCACGCCCGACGCCCGATGCAGCGCGGCCACGTCGCGCGTTGGCCCGTGTATCCGGATTGCCTCAACGATGGCGTTGGCATCCGCCTCGGACATGCCTGAGACGAGGCGCATGCCCAGCCGGATCGCTGGCGACGCGGGATCCAGCATGGGTTCCAGCGTGCAGTCCCAGCGGCTCGCGTTGGCATCCACCGGTCTGACCTCGACGCCGTGCTCTCGGGCGTCGCGGATGATCTGCGCGGGGGCGTAGAAGCCCATCGGCTGGCTGTTGAGGAGCGCGGCCGCGAACGCCGCGGGGCGATGGCGCTTTAGCCACGAGGAGACGTAGACCAGCAGCGCGAACGACGCGGCATGGCTCTCGGGGAAGCCGTATGAACTGAACCCCTTGATCTGCTCGAAGCAACGCTCCGCGAACTCCTGCGGATAGCCGCGCGCGGTCATCCCCGTGATGATCTTCTCGCCGAAGCGATAGATCAGGTCGCCCTTGCGCTTCCACGCGGCCATGGCGCGGCGAAGCTGATCCGCCTCCCCCGGCGTGAAACCCGCCGCGACGATCGCCAGCGACATCGCCTGCTCCTGAAAGAGTGGCACGCCGAGCGTACGGCCGAGGACGGCTTGCACATCCGCGCTCGGATACGTCACCGGCTCCTCGCCCGCCCGGCGGCGCAGGTATGGATGCACCATCTTCCCCTGGATCGGACCCGGCCTGACGATCGCGACCTCGATGACGAGGTCGTAGAAGCAGCGGGGCCTGAGTCGCGGCAGCATCGACATCTGGGCACGGCTCTCGATCTGGAAGACGCCGATGGTGTCCGCCTTGCAGAGCATGTCGTACACCGCCGGATCCTCCGCGGGCACGGTCGCGAGCGAGAGAGAGTGCCCGTGATGGCGATCGACGAGTTCGAACGCCTTCCGGATGCAGGTGAGCATCCCCAGCCCCAGAACATCCACCTTGAGGAGCCCCATCGCATCGAGGTCGTCCTTGTCCCACTCCACGACGGTGCGGTCGTCCATCGCCGCGTTCTCGATCGGCACGATCTCCGAGAGCGCCCCGCGGCTGATCACGAAGCCGCCCACGTGCTGCGAGCGGTGGCGCGGGAAGCCCACGATCTCTCCCACCAGCCGCGCCAGCCATCCCACCGTGGGATCGTCGGGGTTGAGCCCGTGGTGGCGCAGACTCTCTCCATCAATATCACCGCCACCCCACCAGTCCATGTCCTTTGCGAGACGGTCCACCGTGTCGAGCGAGAGGCCCAGGGCCTTGCCGACATCGCGCACCGCGCTCCGACCCCGGTACGAGATGATCTCGGCGGTGAGGGCCGCACGCTCGCGCCCGTACTTGGCGTAGAGGTACTGGATCACCTCTTCGCGGCGCTCGTGCTCGAAGTCGATGTCGATGTCCGGCGGCTCGTTCCGCTCCTTGCTGATGAACCGCTCGAAGAGCACGTTTGTGCGATCGGGATCGACGCTTGTGACGCCCAGCACGTAGCAGACGGCGGAGTTGGCCGCGGCCCCGCGCCCCTGGCAGAGGATGCCCCTCGACCTCGCGAAGACCACGATGTCGTGCACGGTCAGGAAGTAGGACGCGAACCGCAGCTCGTCGATCAGCCGGAACTCGTGCTCGATCTGCGCCCGCACCTTGGGCGGCACGCCGCCGGGATACCGCTCCTGCGCCCCCGCCCACGTCAGTGTGACGAGGTGGCCCATCGGCGTGCTGCCCGCGGGCACGACCTCCTCCGGGTACTCGTACCTCAACTGGTCGAGCGAGAAGCCCGAGCAGCGATCGGCGATCGCCAGCGTGCGCTCGATCGCGCGCGGATACGCCGCGAAGAGCCGGGTCATCTCGTCGGCTGGCTTGAGGTGACGCTCGGCGTTGGCGAGCAGCAAGTAGCCCGCCTGGTCGAGGGTGCAGCTGTGGCGGATACAGGTGAGGACATCCAGGAGAGGGCGGCGCTCCGGCGCGTGGTAGACCACGTCGTTCACCGCGACCATCGGGACCCGCACATGCCCGCAGAGATCGGCGATGGACCGCAGCCGCTCCTCGTCATCGCCCGCATAGGAACGAGAGGCCGCGATCGAGAGACGATCATTGCCGAAGTGATCCCGCAGGCCCGCGATGACGCTCATGGCTTCGGAGCCGATCTCCTCGGGCAGAACGATCACCGCGAGCATCCCCTCGGCGTACTCGACAAGGTCGTGGATCGTGAGATGGCACGCTCCCTTGGGCGCGCGACGCTTGCCGAGGGTCAGCAGACGACAGAGCCGTCCATATGCGGTTCGATCGGTCGGGTAGACCAGCATCCGCATGCCCGCCGCCTCAGGATCGGTGAACCGCAGCGAGGTTCCGACGAGCAACTGGATGCCGCGCTCCTTGGCCGCGACGTGGGCGCGCACGATGCCACCGAGCGTGAGATCATCGGTGATGGCGATGGCCCGGTGGCCGAGCGTCGCGGCCTCTGCGACGAGTTCCTCGGGGTGACTGGCACCCGAGAGGAAGGTGTAGTTGCTGGTGACGGCAAGTTCGGCGTAGCCCGGGCCATGTGACCTGGCGCGCGGCCTCGGGCATTCCTCGCCGAGAAACGCGCGCGAGGCGTCGTCGGCCTTGGCCGCTTCCCATGGATGGGCGACACGCTTGCCGGGCGGCTGTTCGGGCACACACACCTCCCCGGGCTCAGGCCCACATGCCGTGGACGAACCACCTGGTCGTCTCCACCTCGCGATAGACCCAGAGCCAAACGCCGCTCTCGTCGCGCACGCGGTAGTAGTCGCGCGCTGCGCCACTCACGCCGCTCCCGCGAGTCCCGTTGCCGTCCCGAGCCAGCCACCACTCGGGCTCGATCCGCTCCGGTCCCTGACCCGCAGTGATCGCGAGCTCGCGCCCCCGCCAGCGCAGGCGCGAGGGCGGCGAGTCCGGCACGATCGCGAGCGCCTCGGCGGGCTCGGGTCGATCGAAGAGCATCGAGGGGTGGCAGAACGGCCTGTGCGTGATGTCCTCACCTGCGGGCTTGGCTCTCTCCGTGTCGTCGCCGTGCATCGCGGGCCGGTGCCGCGTGACGCGCTCCGGGATGTGCGTGGTGCGGGCCTCGATACGCGTCACGCGATCGGGACCGAGGCGATTGCTGAGAAGGTCAACCAGTGCCGCGGCTTCCGCTCGCGCTGCGGGCACCGATGAGGCGCCGCCATCGCGCCACCGCTCGACCTGCGCGTGCCGCACACGCCCGATGCGGGTCGCGGTCAGCGTGACTCGCTCGATCCCATATCCGAGGTTGGCTCGCTCAAGGGGCGGACGGAGCAGCGCCCAGAGGTGCCTGGCGTCGCGACACGGGCGGCTGAGCGCGATGCAGATCTCGACCGGCACCGAGTCCACGCGCCCGAGTTCCAGCGTGAGCGCTCTCGCGCCCGACTCGCGCGTCGCGAGCAGCGCGGCAAGTTCGTCGATCAGTTGACAGACGCACGCCTCGATCGCGTCCGGTCGCGTCGTTGCGCCCTCGAAGATCCGTTCAACGCTCGGGGGCGGCACCGGACGCACCGGCTCGATCCGCTCCATCGCCTCGCCAAGGGCCTGGTCCAGCCGGTGCAGCAACTCCGCCCCGAAGCGGGCCGGAAGCGAGGAACGCGGCAGGCCCATCACCTGCCCGATCGTCTCCGCGCCGAGCTCGCAGAGCGTGTCGGCGGTCTCACGCGAGATCCGCAATGCCGCGAGCGGCAGTGGGGCGAGCGCGTCGCGTGCCCGTGGCGCATCGATGATGACGCCGCGCTGGGTCTCGATGCGGTCCGCGAACCGAGCCAGCGCCCACGCGCTCCCGAAGGTCGGCGCGATCGCGCCGCGGGCCGTGAAGCCCAGCCACTGGGCGTCCGCGAGTGCCCGGCGCAGGAGGCGTCCCTCGCCCTTGAAGGCACGCTCACACCCGGTGATATCGATCAGCAGCCCATCGGGCGGATCGGGCGCGGCCACGGGCGAGAAGCGGTGCGCCCACATCGCGAGGCGAACCAGCGAGGCGTGGTCGCGGGCCGGATCGTGGTCCTCGATGTGGATGCCGTGTGACGGAAGCAGGGCCAGAGCGTGCGCCAGTGTCATGCCGGGGGAGACGCCCTCGCGCGTCGCACGATCGCAGCACGCCGCGACGGCACGCCGCTGCGAGACCGTCGCGACCAGCAGAATCGCCACGGGCAGGATCGCGCCGGGCAGTGCTCCGGGTTGAGCCGCCTCAGCCCGTGAGCCGGATGCCGCCCGGCGCAGCAGCCGCCGTCTGGCGAGTTCTGTGCTCCACCACGGAAGATGCAACGAGAGCGCACGCAACATGATCCCACTCCACACGCCAAGAGGTCGCCTGCGCTGAATCGCTCTCCGTGCTTCCCATCGGAGGCAGTCCCTTGCTCCGAACCAGTTCGACGTTCCAGCCGGGATGACGAGTGCCCGTGTCGATCTCGTCCGGCCGAACCACCCAGCGCGTGCACGCCGCCGAGAGAACCTTCAACTCCGAGAGCGGCCGCGCGAGCAGCGCGACACAGCCGGACGACTCCGCCGCCAGTTGCAGGCGGCGCGTCGCCGCCATGTCGAGCGATCTGCCGTCCGCGACGACGGCCGCGACGGATGGCGAACGGAGCGCGGCATCGATCGCCCAGAGCCGCGAGGCCGCGTCCGGTGCGTCGACGAAGATGGATCGCCGCAGGAGTCCGTCATCGAGACGCCCGCTGTCCCGCCCGATCAGCGCGAGCACATGCGGCTGGCATGGCCTCCCGATCCAGGCGATCAGTCCCGCTCCCTCATGTGTTGCAGATGGCGTCGCGGCGCGTCGCGCCAGGTCGATCAGGATGCAGAGCGGCGGCGACCACGCCCGCGACCCCTCGCCTCCCAGCCACTCGTGAACCGCTCCGGCCCGGAGTGGGATCGCGAAGGTCTGGATCGCGTCCCGCCGCTGCACCGGCTCATGGGCCGCGAGCCGCTCTCTGAGCGCTTGGATCATATTTGATCGGTGCATGATCGGTATACTAACCGTTCCCGATCATGGAGCAAGGCCCAACCCGCGCGAATGTTATCAAGTCATGCTGTGTCAAGTGGTTGGATGCACGATGGATCTTCGTTCCTGGGGCTGTTCACCAGCGTGGAGACGGGTGTGGCGAGCATCAACTCCGCCGGATAGGAGCGGATGAGTTCCGACGCGTCCTCTCGCTCAGGATCGAGCCAGCGATCGAAGTCCGCCTCGTCGAGGATGACGGGCATGCGGTCGTGGATCTTCGCCATCATCTCGTTCGGCGAGGTCGTGATGATCGTGTAGGACCGAACGATCTCACCCTCCGGAGAGGTCCACGACTCCCACAGCCCCGCGAGCATGAGCGGGCCGCTGTCCGAGGCCGTGATGTAGTAGGGCTGCTTGATCTTGCCGCCCGCCACCTTGTCCCACTCGTAGAACCCGGACGCGGGCACGATGCAGCGCCGCCGCTTGAAGGCCGTCCGGAACGCGGGCTTGGTCGCGACGGTCTCGCCGCGTGCGTTGATCATGGTGTTGCCGATCTTGGGGTCGCTCGCCCACGACGGCACCAGCCCCCAGCGGAGCATGTCGAGCGAGCGCCCGCCATCGGGCCTCTGCCTCGCAACCGGCGCGAGTTGCGTCGGCGCGATGTTGTACCGAGGCGAGAGATCCATGGGTGCCGAGGTGAGCCCCAGCAACCTGCAGAGTTGCGCCCAGGTCAGGAGATGGGTGTAGCGCCCACACATGCTGTCAGACAGTACCCCCCCGCGATCAGCGAGCAGCCCACATACGGGCCTTCATCGCATCCACAACCGCAGTGGGCTGGACGTGGTCGAGGTAGCGGATGGTGGTGAGTAGCGACCGGTGCCCGAGTTGGCGCGAGATGATCCCGACATCGACGCCCTCCTCCCGCAGTTGGGCGGCGTGCGTGTGCCGCAGACCGTGGGCGTGGACGCGCTTGGCGATCCCGGCTTGGCGGCCGAGACGCTTCATCAGCCGTCACACATACCCGGTCGTGACGGGCGTGCCGAAGGCAGTACACAGCAGGGGCGCGGCGGCATGGGGATCCCCGGCCCGATGGCCCGACGCCCGTTCTCTAGGCCCACCCGCCCCGTTCGCCCGTGTCGCCACCCTTTGGGCCCTGCCGCGTTCGGCGAGCTAGGCCGCCACCACGGCCGTGACCTGCCCCCGGTGTATGTACCAACTACAGACAGTGTAGTCGGCATGCTTCACTCCGCTGCGGGGCCGCCTGGAGCGCAGCGGAAGGCGGGCCCGCAGCGATCGCCTCCGGCGCGGGAGGTCGATACCCCAGCGAGCTGTGCGGCCTCACCGTGTTGTAGTCTCTCCTCCATCGCTCGATCAGCACCCGCGCCTCTCGCAGCGTGTCGAACCGCTCGCGATCCAGCAACTCGTCACGCAACTTCCCGTTGAAGCTCTCCACGTACCCGTTCTCCCACGGGCTCCCCGGCTCGATGAACAGCGTCCTCACGCCCACCCGCTCCAGCCATCCACGCACCGCCTTGGCCGTGAACTCGGGACCGTTGTCCGACCGGATGTGCTCTGGCACACCCATCAGCCACGCCAGCCGCTCCAGCACGTCGTCGCTCGTCAACGCTCTGGCCACGTCGATCCCAAGGCACTCACGCGTGAACTCGTCCACCACCGTCAGCATCCGGACCGCCCGGCCGTCCTTCGTCCGCGTCTGCACGAAGTCGTACGCCCAGACGTGGTCCTTCCGCTGCGGACGAAGACGCACGCAGCTCCCGTCGTTGAGCCAGAGACGGCCACGCCGCGGCTGCTTCTTCGGCACCCTCAGCCCTTCGCTCCGCCAGATCCGTTCCACACGCTTGTGGTTCACTCGCCAGCCCTCCAGCCGCAGCAACGCCGTGATCCGCCTGTACCCATAGGGGAGTTTGAGAGCACGGCGAGCCCTGGTCGGTCGAGCGAACGCCGGACCGCGGTCGCGATGATCGCGGCGAGCGCGGCTCTGCGCTGATGGCCCGCCATGTCGTGTTCGGGGAGTGGTCGCCGCGAGCGAGAGATCTGGTGTGCGGTCATCGAGGTCTCCTGACGCGCCCCGGTGAATGGGGCCTTCAGGTGACGACTAACCGGCGCGAGAGCGGGTTAACGGAACTCCACACGGGAATCTGATCGCTTCCTGACGTGTCGGCCCTTCTCCCAATCGCTATCTTGATGTGTCGGGAGACCCCATATGGCCATTGAGTCGCACACTGGGAGCACGGGAGACCAACTCGACCCGACGCATCCACCGGCGTTCGGCTTCGAGTTGCCGGGCGACTTCGTCGGCCCGTACAAGCTGATGTCGGTGCTGGGGGAGGGCGGGTTCGGCACGGTGTGGCTCGCGGAGCGGCGTGAGCCGATGGTGCAGCGGGTCGCGCTCAAGATCATCAAGCCGGGAATGGACTCAAAGTCCGTGATCGCCCGCTTTGAACAAGAGCGGCAGGCCCTGGCGGTGATGGACCATCCGAACGTGGCGCGGGTATTCGACGGTGGCGTGACGGAACGCGGCAGGCCCTACTTCGTGATGGAGCACGTTCAGGGTGAACCGATCACGACGTTCTGCGATCGGCACACGTACACGTTCCGGCAGCGGTTGGAGCTGTTCATGTCTGTGTGCGACGCCATACAGCACGCGCACACAAAGGGGATCATCCACCGCGACATCAAGCCGAGCAATGTGTTGGTTTCGATCAAGGATGGCAACGCAATCGTAAAGGTGATCGATTTCGGCATCGCCAAGGCGATCAGCCAAACGATGACGGACAAAACAATCTTCACCCAGACGGGATACCTGATCGGCACGCCCGAGTACATGAGCCCGGAGCAAGCGGAGATGGGGGCGGTCGATATCGACACGCGGACGGATGTCTACTCGCTGGGCGTCGTGCTGTATGAGTTACTGGTGGGCGCTTTGCCGTTCGATGGGAAAGAGCTCAGGGCGCAGGGGTACGCGGAGATCCAGAGGATTATCCGCGAGGTTGAGCCGCCCACGCCGAGCAAGCGGCTAACCACGATCGATGACAAAGCCGGTGCGGAGATCGCGCGGATGCGGCAGAACGCGCGGCACTCGCTCGCACGGATGCTGCGGTCGGAACTCGAATGGATCCCGCTCAAGGCGATGCGGAAAGATCGATCGCGCCGTTACGCCAGCGCCGAGTCGCTGGGGGCCGACGTGCGCCGGTACCTGGAAGGCCGCCCCCTTGAGGCCGCGCACGAGCGTCGGGCGTACCTGTTCCGCAAGTTCGTTCGCCGCAACCGCGTGCAGGTGACGGCGGGCGGCACCGTCGCTCTGGCTCTCGTGGTCGGCTTCGGCACGGCCTTGTGGCAGGCGCGTGAAGCGGCACACAAGCGTGACGAGGCGTTGATCGCAGGTCAGAAAGAAGCCCAGCAGCGTGTCGAAGCGGAGCGGCAACGAGATCTTGCCAACGCAAACGCGGAAGCGGCTCGAAGGGAGCTAACACGGGCTAAGGCCGTGCGAAATGCATTCGAGAGGCTCGGCTCCCTTGCGATCGAGCACCAAAGGGATGGAGAGGCTTCACTTTCTGTCATCGAAGGAATGGAAAGGGTGATGCAAGAGTCGGCCAAGGGGGCGTTCGGAACCGACCCCGCAGCGATCTCCGCGGTCGGGGAGATCTACATGGGCGTCGCCATGGCGCTCGGGAAGACCGAGTCGATGCCACTGTCGAAGACTTCGGTGCCGCCGCACGTGGTCGAGCAGATGCGAAGGGGTATCGAGCAAGCGCGTCTTCAATTTGAGGACGCACTGCGGCTGTATCCAGCCGGCGGTTCCGAGCTTGAAGACAAGGCGATCTCGCTTGCCGCCATGGAGCGGCAGTTAGGCGATCCAGAGAACGCCGCAAAGTGTCTTAATACGGCGCTCAGGCTATCGCGGCTGCGCAACTCCGCTCCCGCAGATCAGGCGCGTCTGTTGTCTTCGATCGGACTGTCCCGAATGAAGCAGCATCGATTCGCCGACGCGGTGGCGACGTATCGAGAGGCACTCGAGCTGACCACGTCCTCATCCAACTTGGCAGACATTGCCTTTGCCCGGATGAACCTCGCGGATGGGCTCATCGGCATCGGCGAGCATTCGGAGGCCAGTGCGCTCGCTGACTTGGCATGGCCTCAGTTCGAAGCGATGCCCGAGCAACACCCCAGCCGAGCATGGGCGGCAGATGTACGCAGGCGTGCAACCGGTAGGTGACTGCTCCACTGGGTGCGGTGTGGCGGTCGCGCGATATGGGCAAGTGACTGGGCCCGCGGCGATCGAGCTCGTCTCGCCCGGAGCGATCGCCCAGATATCAGGCGAAGCACTCGAGCGCTGGCCAGGAGATTGCTCGCGAGAGCGACTGGACGCGGGCCCGGAGCCCGTGAGAACGGGAACGGTGGCCCGATGCCGTTGTGGGAAGTTCGCTGATCGCCTTCTCTGGTTCGTGTTCTCCTGAGGCAGCGATCCGAACGACCCTGTTAACCCGAATCATCGTCAACGCGAGAAACCGAGAGTTTGAGAGTCTCGCCCCACGTCGGGCGCCGGACGGCCGACTGTTGTTCCCGACTGGCTCAGAGTGGACCCCGAACCGAGAATCAAGCGTTCGGATCGTCGCTCGACGGAGGGCCTTTAAATTGGGCGTTTCCAGCGCAGAATCGCGGGGTTCGGCGCGCGCCGCGCCCGACCCCGATCGATCGCCAAAACACCCCTCATCGCCAACGCAAACGGCCCCGCCGTGAGGCGAGGCCGCTGGAAAACTCCCCGATCGGAACGGGTTCAAACCGGCGAATCCGGGTCCGTGATCGGGTTGCGTCTGGGTCTGCTTCGGTTAACAGCTGATCCTCCCGCCCGAATCAGAGCTGCTTCTCATCACAAATGCGATGGACTCTCTGCCCGCAACGTGGGCATCACCGCTACTTCCAGGATTGGCCTGCGCCGTTAGGGGTGGGACCGGCCGGCCCGCCGAATTCGGTGATATCGGGCTTCCGCGGTGTCCCGAACTGCTTGAGAAGGTGCTCCCGCATTTCGGGCGACATGGCTTTCAGGTACTCCTCGGGGTCGCCAGCGATCGTGAACGCATCCACACTGAAGCCGAGCCCGCCCATGAAGGGCTCGGTCGCGATGCCCACCACACGATGGACGTTGAACTTCAGCATGGCGCCCATGGCGAGCATTTGCAGCGACTTCATTCGCTCCTCACGGCTGCTCGTGGAGACCATAAACACGATGGTCGCGGCATCTCGCGTCATCGGCGAGCTGGCGAACCATCGGTCCCGCTTCTGCTCAATGCACTTCTGGCTCTTCTCGATGATTCCCTCGCCGATGAGGCGGCGATCGATCCGCCGGATCTTGGCGAGTTCCGCGGCAATCTTGGCGTAGGCCTCACGGCGATCGACGGGCTGCTCCAAACGAGCTCTTCGCTCCTCGATGTGGGGCAACTTTGCGTGCCGCGCCTCGTGTAGGATGTCGATGATGGCATCCACGAGCAGCGAGGGTTTATCCATCTCATCCCGTTGCTTCCGGGCTTCCAGTTTGGAGAACTCCTCCCAGCAGCCCTCGCCGATAATGAAGTCATCATGGTCTGCGACGTTCCTCCGGAACTGATCGGGATCGCTTTTGTAGACGGCCAGCAGATCGAGCTCCGTGATTCCCATTAGAATGTGCTTCTCGAAGAACGCTTCCCGAGCCTGCAAGTACTCGATCAGATCGCCGGGAGTCGAGAGTTCGGTGAGCAGGTCCGAGAGTTCAGCATGTGTCGTCGTCAAGACGCTGACCGACACGCCTCCGATATTGATGGTTGGACCCTTGCCAATCTTATCGAGTTGCGGGTGGTCCACGATAGCGATGCCGTAGAAGTGCTTGATTCTGGCTGCATCGACCGGCACCTGGCCCTGCCGCTCGTTCTCGACGGCCTTGACCAGCCCTGACCGAATCGCGTTCACACCCCTCTCGATCTGCGACAGGGCCTTCTTCAGGCGGGCATTGGCCCAGCCCGACCAGTCTTCGTCTGTCCGGTTCGGACGCTTTTCCCGATCCGCCGTCTTGACCTCTATGAGAACAGCCGTGTCGTCCAGCAAGAGCAGCAGGTCGCATAGCTCGATCTCGTTGTTGCCCGCAGCACGGTATTTCTGGCCCCGAAAGAGAAAGTCCTTGCCGAAAGGAGCGTGGCACGCCCATTCGACGAAGTCCTCACCGAGAGTCCCAACTGGTGGCTTTGACTGTCCGTTCGTATCGCTCATCGTTCGCCACCCTCGACAGCCTGCGTCCGACACTTGCTCTCCACGTAATGCTGAAGCCATCGATACTTCTGTGTGACCCTGTCATCAGGGTACTTGGCAAGCTCCTCCTCAGCCAATCGACGGCAGTCGGCAAGGGGACGGGAGGGGCAGGAGGCACGGGTCGTGCAATTGTTGGGGATCGTGTCCGGGTACAAGGCGCAGCCGGTCTCTGATTGGCGTCTACGCCGACTTGTGTGCCGAGTACGTCAGGGAGAAGATCGTCTCCGTCAGCCAACGCCGGAAGCCCTCGTTGTCGCTGAACTGCTTGAACAGCTCGGTATGGTCAGAGACGAGGTCGGTCATCGCGCGCCCGAGCGCCTTGTCGTGCTCGAGGCGAGCATTGTGCTTGTCCGAGTTCTTCATCGCGTTCTGGTACGCCTGATCCGCGGCAACCGTCGCGGGCAACTCCTCGGTGAGCACCCGGCGGATCTTGTCGGTGTCATTCCATTCGATCCCTCCCCACATCTCATTGAACGACCTCACGATGTTGCTCAGTCGGTCGAGCTCTGGCTCGGCCTTGCGGCCGCCGCCGCTTGTCGGCACCGGCTCGATCTCCGCGTTCGCATCGTCGAGGACGATCTTGAGCTCCGCTTTGACCTCGTTGCGGTAGCTCTCCATGTCGATCGCTTCGAGGATGCCCTTGGACAGGTCCTCCTCCTTGGGGGCTGGCAGCTTTGGCACGAGGAAGTTCAAGAAGATCGACAGCTTCTCCCACGCGGGATTCGCGTACGGCAGGATCGAACTCAGGAATCCGTATGTGCGGAGGAACGCCTTCGCCTTGCCCTTGAAATCGACTTGAGCGTCCTCATCGAGCGTGTCGGTGTACGCGGCGACGCAGGCATCGAGCAAGGGGTCGAGTCGATCGCGGGGCTCGCTTGAGATGAACCGCCCGACGAGGTCGTCGATCGTCTGCTGGGTGTAGACCTGGGCCTGGTCGAGAGCGGACTTGAGGTCGTGGAGCTTGTTGGGATCTGTCTCAGAACTGAGCAGCGTCGTTCGGTAGTAGTCGTCGAACGCGGCCTTGATGGTGTCAGAATCGTTCGAGAAGTCGAGCACAAAAGTGTCCCGCTTCTTCGGATGAGCCCGATTCAGACGCGAGAGAGTCTGCACGGCCTTGATGCCCGAGAGCTGCTTGTCCACGTACATGGTGTGCAGCAGCGGCTCGTCGTAGCCGGTCTGGAACTTGTCAGCACAGATCAGGAAGCGGTAGGGGTCCTCCTGGATCTGGGCTGCGATCTGCCCGCTCGGAAACCCGTTAAGCGACGCCTCTGTGACTCTCGTGCCGCCCTTGTCGGGGTACTCGTGCTCCCCTGAGAACGCCACAATCGCCCGGTAGGGGCTCTTGCGCTCCGCCAGATACTCGCGGAACGCGTGGAAGTACTGGATCGCCCGCTGAATGCTCCCGGTGATGACCATCGCGCGGGCCTCGCCACCGATCTTCTGCTTGGCGATGACGTGGTCGTGGAAGTGATCGACCATGATCTCGGCCTTCGACCGGATCGCGTGCTCGTGCCTCTCGACGTACGCCCGCAGCTTCTTGTTGGCTCGCTTCACGTCAAACTCGGGGTCCTCGGTCACCTTCGTCATCAGGCGGTAATAGCTCTCCACGGGCGTGTAGTGCTTGAGGACATCGAGGATGAAGCCCTCGTCGATCGCCTGCTTCATGCTGTACGCGTGGAACGGCCGGTGCTTGACGACATCGCCGGACGTGAATGGCTCGCCGAACACCTCCAGCGTCTTGTTCTTGGGTGTTGCCGTGAACGCGAAGTAGCTCGCGTTCTTCAGCATCTTCTTCTGCTCGATAATGGCGTTGATCCTGTCCTCGACGCTCTCCTCCTCATCGGAGTCCGCCTCGCTCGACAACGCCATGTTCAGCTTCGCAGACGTGCGGCTGCCCTGGCTGCTGTGGGCCTCGTCGATGATGATGGCGAACGACTGGCTGCGGTGGTCACTCCCAATCTCGTCGAGCACGAACGGGAATGTCTGCACGGTGCTGATGATGATCTTCTTGCCGTCGGTAAGGAACTTGGTGAGCTGCTTGGTCTTTGAGTCGCTCCCTGTGCCCACCGCCCCGATCACCGCCGACACCTGTGCAAACTTCTTGATCGTCTCGCGGATCTGCTCATCAAGGATGCGGCGGTCGGTGATGACGATCACAGAGTCAAAGATCGGCTTGCCGCCTCGCTCCTGCGCAACCATCTGGTGCGCCAGCCACGCGATGGAGTTGCTCTTGCCGCTCCCCGCAGAGTGCTGGATGAGGTACCGCTTCCCGACGCCGACTGCCGCCACATCCGCCAGGACCTTCCGCACCACGTCCAACTGGTGATAGCGGGGGAAGATCTGCTGTCGCTTCTTTCGGGCGGTCTTCGGTTCCTTGGTTTCCACCACCTGCGCGTAGTTCTCGATGATGTCCGTCAGCCCAGCCTTTGTGAGCGTCTGCTTCCAGAGATAGTCGGTCTTGAGGCCGCTGGGGTTCGGCGGGTTCCCCGCGCCGTCGTTGAAGCCCATGTTGAACGGCAGGAACCATGAATCCCTGCCCTTGAGGTGTGTGCAGAAACGAACCTCCTGGTCGTCCACGGCGAAGTGGACGAGGCACCGCCCGAACTCAAAAAGCCTCTCCCTTGGATCGCGGTCGTTCTTGTACTGCTGGACGGCGTCGTCCACGGTCTGCTTGGTCAGCAGGTTCTTGAGCTCGAACGTGGCCACTGGCAGGCCATTGATGAAGAGAACGAGATCCAGCGAGAGCGCCCGTTCATCTGCGCTATAGCGAACCTGCCGCGTTACGCTGAAGATGTTCAGCGCGTACTTCTCCACCGCCGCGGCATTGTCCGGGTGCGGTGTGCCGTAGAACAGGTCCAGCGACACAGGGCCGTCGCTCACGCCCTTGCGGAGAACATCGACCACGCCCCGCCGCGCGATCTCGCCTGTAAGGCGGGCGAGGAACTTGGTGCGTTTCGGGCCCTCCGCGTCGAGATCGAGTTTGGCCACACTCTCCGGCTGCGTGGCTTTCAGGAACGCGAGCAGCGTCGGCCAATCCACGCAGTGCTCGCGGTCGAAGTCCTGCGGCTTGCCAAGCGCGTAGCCCGCCTCGCGAACGAGCGAGTCGCAGATCAGCGCCTCTAACCCCTTCTCACTTGTGTCGGTTGGACTCATCAACGTAGCCTCATGCGCGTGACTCCCACCAAGCCAGCAGAGTGTTCGCTACATCTGCCTTCAGCTTGCGATCGAACGGAAGCCGCTTTCGCCACCCGCGACCCAGCGACTTCAGCATGCGGTCGTAGGCGCATCGGCGGGTTTCACGGTGCTCCGTGTGGGTGAACCAGTATGTACGCCGTCCGTTCGACCACTTCCGGATCTGGAGAACTGTTCCCGGCGCCTCCACCATAGAGCGTCCAGCGACGTCAAATACTTGCACGATGACATCACCCTTATGCCATTTGGGCCGAACAGAGTTCCACGAGACATCAATCCGATGTGTTGTCTCATCGTGGCGACGAATGCTCTCTGCCGCCTCCTGCTCCTGATCCTCAACTGTTTCGTAGCCACGAGGCACGTCGCCCAGATCGAGTTCGCTGATCCAGACTGCACGGTTCCTCTTGCGCTGCGACCCAGTGCCCGGAGTGAACCTCGGTTCTTTATACAGCTTGTCCAGCCTCCGGAGCTCCTCAGGCCCCAGTCTCACTCCGGTAGCGCTCTCACGCACGAAGATACGAGCATCAGCGACCAGATCGCGGTCGGAAGTGACAACCACCGCTTCTGCGAGCAGGTTTGACGATGAAGCAGAGTTATTGGCCGAACCGATGAAGGCCCGCTTCCCAAATACAAAGACCTTCGCGTGGAGCCCTGGGCGGCTGTAGATCTGCACCCCCTTCGGATACTTCAGCAGTTCTGCCGGACAAGTCACGCCCGCTTTCACCGCGGCGTCGCTCGCATCGACGATAATGCGACTGCCCGCTCTCAGTGGCAGCCGCGTTGCGCCACCCTTGCCGAAGTACGCCACGGCGACATCCGCTCGTGCGGCATTCTGTGCAGCCTTCGTGATCCGCGGCCAAATCATTCCCTCGCCTGTAAGTAGTCGGGTGGTCATGGCTGTGTTGCCGCCTTCCGATGCGCCCGCAGCTCTCGCTCGTGCCAGCGAATGACGAGGCGGGCAAGCCGTTCACCCTCATGGGCACACGCCTTCGCCTCTTCAATGAACTCGCCGCTCGGCTGCATCCTCGCGCCCGGTTCAGACTTCGCGATGCTGTGAACGAAGCGATTACGCCCCTTCCTCCACTCGTTTACTTCGCGCAGCAGATCCGTCGAAGAGATAGTTGTTGGAGCACGTGCCCACGACATTCGCGCACGGGAGATGATCGCGATGGGGGGCCGCTGCTTCTTCGCCATGTCAATCAAGTCCTTGAAAGTGCCTGGCCTCTTTGCGGTCTGCTCCTGGCCGAGCAGATAGGAAGCAAGGCGGTCGGACATGATCGATTCACAGATCGTGATCGCTTCAAGGAAGAAACCTGCCTTGTTCGCGGCGGTGAGGCGAGCCCATGCAAAGGCGTATCGCTCTCCCTTGGTTACATTGCGATGCGTCACGTCGAGATCTCCTCTTCAGCCTGCAACTCGATGCTCTCCTCATCGGCGTCGTCTGATCCATCACTCGTTGATGGCCCCGCAACATCGCGTCCGTCAACTGTGTCCGGGGCGTCTACGGGCTCAAGACTCGACCAAGGGTGGAACCGGACATCGACCTTGCCGGTGACGACATCGGCCACCAGCCGCGTGCGGTACTCGCGGATCAGGTCGATCTCACGCTTGATCGCGGCGATGGAGGCATCGATGGCCTTCGTTTCATTCTCGACGCATTCCAGGATCGATTGCTGTTCGGCCAATGGCGGCAGCGCCGCAAAGACCGAATCCACGTCTTGAGGGCTGACGTTGAACTGCGCGGTTCCGGTCGTCTCGGCCAGGACTTGCAGATAGAAGGCGGAGCCTTGAATCAGCATCTCAAGAAACTCACTGGCCAGCCGCGCGGGGTTGACCACGAAGCGTCCGACGCGCTGATTGAGCTGGGCGGGCAGGTCCGATTCCGTGACGCGGGCAAAGTTGCCGAGGCTACCCGTCGCGCCGATGCTCCCCGACAGCCCGTAAAGAAGGTCGCCTGCCTTCAGCGCGAAGCGTGCCTGGCACACTTCCGGTCTAATGCGCACGGCTTCCAACGTATTCAACTCGCCGCGGCGCAGATTGTTCATTCTGATGACTGCGATGCCCGTATCGCGGAATTCGCCCGCCGGAAACGCGAACCCACCTTGTAACCGTGCGGCCCTCTTCAGCGGCACCACCTCCCAATGCTCCGGCACGTCGCCGAGCCAGTCGATGCCGGAGGGTTTCAAGGGGGCGTGGGGGTTCAGGCCCTTGTTGACGGCGTGAGTGATAATGGCCTGCTTCTGCTCGGTGAGCACCTCGACCAGCCGCCGCTTGGCCCGGATGAACCGGTTCACCTTCCGGTCCACTGCCCCCAGAAACCGCACAATCCCCGCCTGCTCGGCGGTGGGAGGGAGGGGGACCGGAATCCGCTTCATGCGGTCGATTGAGAGGTCCCACTGCCCGATCCGGACTCCGTCCGATGACGACCCCAAGAACGCGACGTAGGGCTTGCTCCGGAACAGCCGGTGGGCGAACGGCTGGGTGATGCCGAACAACTCGAACACGAAGTACGCCGGGCTGACGATGCCATCTACGGGCGCGATGCCGACCGAGCCCTGCCACGCCTTCATCTTGTTGACGACCAGATCACCAGCAAGGGCCACGCGGTAGTTGCTCAGGTCGTCGGGGATGAAGTTGTGGTTCTCGTCCTCTGCCAGCGACGATCGCAAGACGACGCCCTTCTCTCGCAACACGGACAGCAGGGGCAAGTCGGATCGATTCCGGGCACTGCGACGCGTGGTGATCGCGCCGAGCGTCGTGAGGGTCCATGACGCAGGAATCGCGCCGAGCCAAGGGTGCGCGGGTTGATTCTCGAGATATGGCTTTAGCTCTGCGAGCACGCGTTACTTCCTCCCCCCGCTGGCTGCCGCGTGTCTGCCGCTCCCCACCGTCGTCCCGATGATCTCGCCGAGAAGTCCCTCGGTCTCCTTCTCCAGCGCGATGATGTCGGCACGGATCTCGTCGAGCGTGCGCAGGGCGGGGGGCTTGTAGAAGTAGCGCGTGAAGGAGATCTCGTAGCCGATCTTGGTTGCTCCCGGGTCGATCCAGGCGTCGGGGGCGTGGGGCGCGACCTCGCGAGTAAAGAATGCGTTGATGCCGCCCGGTTCGAGAAGCGGCACCTGCTCGGTGTCGCGCAGGTCGGTATCCGGTTCGTACTCGATCACCACGGTTTTGCCGTCGATCGTCGCGGCGTACAGGCCGTGGACCGGGTCGGCATCGCCCTTGCCTTTCCCTTTGCCGGGCTTGTGCGTGCGCGCGATGACGCGCTCGGCCCTCTCGTCGCGTGTGCAAAGGTGCTCACGCAGCATCTTGAGCCGCTTGGCGGTGGTGTTGACGTGGTGCTCTTCGGCATCGGCCTCCACTACGGCAAAGAAGGCGTTGGCATCCATATGGGGACCGGGACCGATCCTCTCGGCCACGCGGTCGGCGAGATTGGCCAAGGGCTCCTCCTTGGCCTCTTTACACGCGGCACGGAGCGCGGCGAGTCTCTTCGGTGAAAGGTCAGCCGCGAGGCGCAGGGGGCGCTCGACCGTGATCTTCCAGTATCCGAACGATTCGTTTGGGAAGACCTTGGACTCCGGTGTTTCCTTGAAGTCCACAAACGTGTCCATGATCCGCTGGATGTCCTCGGGAGACAGTTCGCAGTTCTTCTTCCCAAGGTTCTTCCGCAGCGGCTTGGACCATGCGGTAGCGTCGATGAGCTGTACCTTGCCCGCGCGGTGCTTGGGCTTCTTGTTGGTGAGCACCCAGATGTACGTGGCGATGCCCGTGTTGTAGAACATGTTGAGCGGGAGAGCGATGATGGCCTCCAGCCAGTCGTTCTCGATGATCCAGCGGCGGATGTTGCTCTCGCCCTGACCCGCGTCCCCAGTGAAGAGCGACGAACCGTTATGGACCTCCGCGATGCGGCTTCCGAACGGGTACGTCTTCACGTCCTGCTTCATCTTCGCGAGCTTGTTGACGAGGAAGAGCAACTGTCCGTCGCTGGAGCGAGTCAGCAGCGAGTACTCCGGATCGCCAGCGTGGTCGATGATGAAGCGAGGGTCCTTGATGGCGTCTTTGCCGCCCATCTTCTCGAGTTCGGTCTTCCACGACTTGCCGTAAGGCGGGTTTGAGAGCATGAAGTTGAACTCCATGCCCGGAAAGCCGTCACTGGAGAGCGTGGAACCGTGACGGAAGTTCTCTGCCTCCTGGCCCTCGCCCTTGAGAAGCAGGTCGGCCTTGGTAATGGCATAGGTCTCAGGATTGATTTCCTGGCCGTAAAGGTGGATCTCAACGGACTTGCCGTTCTCCGTGGCGATGGCTCGGAGACGATCTTCGGCGACGGTCAGCATGCCGCCCGTGCCGCACGCGCCGTCGTACACGGTGTATGTCGCGTCCTTGATCTGCTTGGCGATCGGGACGAAAATGAGGTCGGCCATCAGCGCGACGACATCGCGCGGCGTGAAGTGCTCGCCTGCCTCCTCGTTGTTCTCCTCGTTGAAGCGGCGGATGAGTTCCTCGAACACCGTGCCCATGGCGTGGTTGTCGAGGGCGGGAAGTTTGATCGATCCGTCGTCGTTCTTGACCGGGAATGGCGACAGGTTGATCGAGCGGTCGAGGAACTTCTCGATGAGAGCGCCGATCAGGTCGTGCTCGTGGAGCGTGGGAATCTGATTGTGGAACTTGAACTTGGCGAGGATCTCTTTGACGTTGTCCGAGAACCCGTCGAGGTACGCCTCGAAGTCGGCCTTCAACTGCGATGCCTTGCTTCGATTCTTCAACTCGCGGAGCGTGAAGGGAGAGGCGTTGTAGAACGCCTGGCCCGCAGCCTGCTTCAGGGCGGCGTCTTGATTCGCTACCTTCGCCTTGTCCAAGGTCGCCTTCATTGAGAGAACCGCGGGCTTGGTCGGCTCAAGGACGGCGTCGAGACGGCGGATAACGACCATCGGGAGGATCACGTCGCGGTACTTGCCGCGTACGTAGATGTCTCGCAGCACATCGTCGGCGATGCCCCAGATGAAGTTGGCGATCCAGTTGAGTTGTCCGTTCAGCATCGTGACTCCGGCGTGCTCGTACGAAGCGATCCGACTGCAGACAGGGCACGAACCGCCGAAACTGTTTCACGAGTCGGAGCAGCAGCGTGAGCCCAGCAGGGGTGGAGTCTACCGGAAGGAAGGCGTCTGGCCACGGTCTGGACGACGGCAGTCCCGACTTGTGGTCTCTGTTCGGGTGTTTCACTGACAGACGTTTGTCAGTGGAGAGGCCGGTTGTGCTGCTGCGGCATGCGGTAGCCCCTGCCGTCGCTTCGCCCGCGAAGGATCACGCCGACGCCCGGAGTTCATTGTTCGCCGCTTCGACCGCCGCCCTCACCCGCTCCGTCTTTGTGCCCGCATCCTCGAATGTTCGGTCCAGCGCCTCGCGCGCCAACCGCATCTGTTCCTCCCACGGCGTGCCTGGTAGCGGCGGGACGTGCTTGCCCGGGTCGAGGTCGCGCAGCCGCTCGGCCTCGGCGTAGTCGCCCCGCGCCCACGCGAGGGTCTCTTGGATGTCGCGGTAGGTCTCGGGGTCGGTGTGCTCGGGGCGGACCTGATCCAGCCCCGGCTGATGCGCGACGAGCGCGCCGTTCAGCATGTGCATCATGCGGCGGTGGTCGTCTCGACCCGCCTCCGACTCCGCCCGCCGCGCCTGCTCCATCTTGGCGACCTTGGACATCAATGCTCGCATGGGATCCCCCTTTCGCGTTGGCGGATTATCGCATGCACAGGAGCTAGGCGCTCGCCGGGGGCGACCCCATCGTCGGGGATCGGGACTACGGCGGGAACGGAGCCGCGGGATGATGACAGCGACCATAACTCCGCGGTCACCGGCCAGCTAAATCTCGCAAGGTCTTCGTTGATAGTCGATGCACCGAATCGTCACTCAGCGATCTGCCGAGAATCACTTGCTCGCGACTCTCGAACCCTGTTATCCGAACGAGAACGCCATTGGCAAGCATCACCAACTGTCCCAGCATGTTCTTTGGGAATCCATCCATCTGGGCGTACTCCTGAGCAGAACGAGGCTGTTCCACCATTGCGTGCTTGAGAACATCCGCAATTGCTCCACATAGTCGATCCTCCGCCGACAAGAGCAATACGACACATGCTTTGGCACGGCTGAGGGCCACATTCACCAGCCGGTTCGCATCAAGTGTGCGACGGAAGAAATCACTGTTGGCTTGTACGGGGTCAAATATCACGGTGTGCCGCTCGCTTCCTTGGGCTCTATGCACCGTCGAAATGGTGACCCCGCGCACATCAATCCTTGCGAGCTGTTCACGGATCATGGCACGCTGAGAATGGAATGGTGTCACGACGAGCAAATCACCAACAGAAATCGTCCGAAGGACGGCCCGAACGAGCACAGCGGCAGCGACGGCCGACTCCATTCGAATAGGGCCGTTGTAACGAGGGGAGAACGGGTGTGCTTCCGTGCCGACTGGCTGCAAAACCACCTCGCGCGGCGGGTTCGTGAGCGGTGGCGGTTGCCGTGCCTTTCTCCATGATGGGTCGCGAAGTGCGTCCTCCGCGACCCTTAACGCACCTTTGTAGAAGGCTCCACTGACCACCTTGCAGATGTCCGGAGCCATTCTGGATTGTTCGTCGAGCATGCAGGTAGAGGCATGCTGCGAGTCCATGAGTTCGAAGCTGGAGCGTCCAAGCCACTCAAGGGCCGCAGGCTTCGTCGATTGGACAATGGGCGATAACTGCCGAGGATCACCAGCGAACACAGACTGCTTACCCAAAGGTGCTAATGCGAATGCACTAGCAAGCCCCACCTGGCTTGCTTCGTCAAACACAATCAAGTCGAACGGCGCAAATGATGACACTTGGTCAAACTGAAACGCTGCCAATGTCGTCGTCATAGCAGCGAGGCGGCTCGCCTCCACCAGTTCGGTAGTGCGGCGTCGGAGTCGGGCACGGATTCTCTCGCATGCCTCAAACCACGCAACGTAGGCCGCGGTATCAGACTTCTCGGGGCGTTGGGCCTCCAACTGAACGAGAGCCATCACGTCGTTCTCATCAGGATCCGCGAGCAGGTGGCGGCGTTTGGCATACTTGGAGGCAATGAACCGGCTGCCGATACGCACGCACCAATCGAGCGAGTGTTCATTTGCCCTTCCAGCCTCGCGAGCCACAGAAAGGGCGTCGTCAACAGCGGCAAGCGCTTCGTCAACCGCTGGGTTTGTGGTGGACAGCAGCAAGATGCGGGAGCGTGGATGCTGCATTAGATACTGCGCCGCGACTCGGCCGAGGGTGTACGTTTTTCCCGTGCCTGGTGGGCCCCAAAGAAACGCTCGCTGCCACCGGGTCAGTTCAAATGCGCGTCGCTGGCCTTGCCGCAGTCCAGACCAGCTGCTGCTGTCGAGGGGCGTTGCATGGGGACGATCGGAAGCGGTGAACGAGTTCAGCCACCTTTGGGCATTCCGGGCTGTCGCATCGTTCTCCCAAAGCTCCCGCAACGACTCTAAGAATTTTACCGGATAGATGTGCAGTTTGCCGGAAGAAGGAAGAGGCTGCGATGCAAAGCGGAGCACGAGCCGGTCTTCTTCCGGATGCACCACGACCACTTCTGCTTGCCCGTTAGGGCTCCCGGGCCACCATGCTACTGCGCCCTCCAATCGCTCCGAAACTGGCGGTGAGCCTGCCACAGGATCGACATTCAGTGCCCACAGCCTGCCTTGCTGCTCACATCGCGTGATCCGATAATGCAAAGCGCGATCTTGGACTTCGAGTTCCGAGTCCAAGGCATGGAGAATGCGGTGCTGGTCGATGTTGATCATGGTGATGCTCTTGCTCGCCTGCGCGACGGATGCGCGTTGGAATGCTGCGTGAGCACGGCACCCCACTATTGCAAACCGCTGAATGTTTAGATGACGCACTCTACAAGAACATGCGGTCTATGACAACCCTCCGGCCTGCCTACGCCGACACCCAATGTCTCCCTCTCATCGCCTCCACCACCGCCGTCGGCTGGACGTGGTCGAGGTAGCGGATCGTGGTCAGCAGCGACCGGTGCCCGAGTTGGCGTGAGATGATCCCGACATCTACACCTTCTTCTCTGAGTTGGGCAGCATGTGTGTGCCGCAGGCCGTGGGCGTGGACGCGCTTGGCGATCCCGGCTTGGAGGCCCAGCCGCTTCATCAGCCGCCGCACGTACCCGGTGGTGACGGGCGTGCCGTAGACCGTGCAGAGAAGCGGCGCAGTGGCGAGGGGGTCACTCGCCCCGTTCGTTCGTGCCGCCACCCGTTGGGCCCTGCCGCGTTCGGCGAGCCACGCCGCCACGACGGCCGCCGCGCCCGGGTCGAGGCCCACGGCCCGGTACCGATCACCCTTGCCGTGAAGTACCCGGACGATGCCGTTCGCGAGGTCCACGTCCTTGGGCTGGAGCGCCAGCGCCTCGGAGACCCGGAGCCCGGCCCGGTACATCAACGTGATCAGGGCCCGGTTCCGGAGGGCGACCGGCGTGTACCTGCCGCAGGCGTCGAGAAGGGCCCGGACCTCGTCGTCGGTCAACACCTCGGGCGGCAGGCGGCGCTTGGGCTTCGGGCGACGCTGCGGTCGTGCGGCCATTGCGGCCGATGCGGCCAAGGTTTCCCCCGGTCGCTCTTCCTGTGCGACACATGCGATACGTGCGACACGTTGTTTCGCGCTCTCTCGTTCGACGCGCTCGCCCGCGGCCCGTGCGGCCCGTTGGTCGGCGACATCCGATTCACGCTTCCGCTTCGTCCCGCCCGCCTCGTCCCGGCCCGTTTGGCGTCCTCGCATCCCGTTGCTCCCGCTGGGGTTACCGCCGGGGCCGCCGTTCGCGGGAGCATCCCGCGGCTACGTTCCGGCGACCAAAGCGGCACCGGGTGATGGAGGGGCGAGCAGGGGCAGAAGGCAAGGCACCACCGCATCCGCACGAATCGCTTTTTCGCGCAACGAAGTCGGTGAATGGTTGGCATCCGTGCCAAATCGGTGCATACTCGACGTATGGGTTGCTGGCCGGACACACCCGAGCGGTCGGGCGTGCGCGGTTCCCATGGAGGACCGATCGGATGCCGACCGAAGCGAACATCGGGACGACGCAAGGGGGCTGGAACCGCGGCCTCTTTGCCTTTACACCGGTCACGGATTTCGACGGCCCGCTCGACGATCGCGATAAGTACGCAGTGGTCGAGAACATACCGTCGAGCGACGACGCGGCGGGCGTCGCGGTCATCGAATCGGGGGGGCTTCCGTTCGGGAATGGGTTGAGTCTGTTCTTTTACGGTCAGGTGGGCAGCTCGCCCGGCTCGCCAACCACGGCGACGCTTCGGATCTGGGGCGTCAGCGACGCGCCTGCGGTTGGCATGAACGAGCCCGTGTACGGCATCTGCCTCGGCGACGTGAAGCTCACGTTGGGACAGACGCCCGGCGTCAGTTCGACCTTTGTCCCGCCAGAATACAACTTTTTCTGTGACGCCGAGGTGATCCAGCCCGACACAGCGCTGACGCCGCCGGGTATCCGCGTGATAGGTCGGGGGGCCGAGCATGGCAAGGTGGACATCTTCTTTGACACCGTGGGGTGCCGCGCGATCATCATCCAGATCATGACGGACGAAGCCGTGAAGCTTGAGTTCATCGGCTTCTTCTGGCGTGTGCTGTGACGCCTTGCTGACAAAGGGAGCGAACGATGCCGACCGACATCGCACTGGGCACACTGCAACGAGCGTTTACGCGCGGGCTGTTCAAGCCGAGCGGAGGCACCGAGCCAACCACGTCGTACAAGGGCGCACTGCTCAACAATGGCGTGTACGCGCTGAGCGCAGGAGCGCCGACGTATCCGCCGATCCCGCCCAACCCCACTGACTCGGACGACAGCGTTACGATCATGACCGGCTCATCCGGCCCGCTCCCCTTCGGCAACATCTTCGTGATGATGTTCCATGGCCTGCTTCGGACAGGCGGATATCTCACGACCTTGCCTCGGACTGCCACGGTGAGATTGTGGGGCATGGAGCCACTCAACGGCTCGGACGATTATGCCGGGACAGCTCTCGGCGACTTGCGGTTGAAGTTTGGGCTTACCGATGGTGAAAGCGGTACGGACGTGCCAACAAACAATCGGTTCGCCTGCGATATCCGCGTCGTGCCGCCCGACATCTCGCTGACGCCGCCCGGCATGCGTGTGATGGGGCAGAACAGCAGCCGGGGGGCGGCGCACGTGGTGGTGGACTCGATGGGGTTCACGCACATCATTGCGCAACTGAGAATCGACGCCAACGGATCGGGAGAGAGCAACATCGAGAACCTGAGCGCTTGGTGGCGTACGGCCTGATTGCCGTCACTCCTCGATGGCGCAGGAACAAAGGAAGGGAACACCATGAAGACCAGGAATCGAATCAAGTGCAACACATCCAGGCACGCTGCGCTGCTGGCGGCCGTCGCACTCGCCGCGTTGACAGGAGGAACCGCCATGGCCGACATTACTCGAGTGATCATAGCTGACGAAGGTGCTCGCCCCATCGTCACGAACGCCGACACGTGGATTGGCCTCTTTCGGCCATCCCTGTACACCTCGGATGTCGCGACGAGCGAACCGGAGTACGCCGTCTACTTGGGCTTCCTGCAAGCCGGCGGAGACCACTCAGGAGTTGTGCAGGCCAACGATTTATTCATGCCCGCATTTCCGCTTCAGACAGTATCCCTGCTCGCAACCGGCGACTTTGAGTTGCTTGGAGAGACGATTGATGCGAGTGGTATATGGCACCAGCCGATCTTTGATGATGTGTCGGGAACAATCACTCCTGCGTCACTCAATCAGTACAACGAGTTCGGTGACTTCCAGTTCCAAGACTCTGTTGACGGAGACATGCGGTACATTGGCTACGCCGACGCCGATGTCGCGCGATTCGGATACATTCAGATCCAGCGCGAATCATTGACGCAGTGGAAGCTTATTGGTCACGCGTACGCGGGCGCGGGTGAGTCACTACTCGTAGAAGACTTGACTGAGTACATTCCAGCACCTTCTACGTCTGTGGCTATCGGCATCTTGCTTGTGGGGCATAGAAGTAGACGAGAGAGGATTGCAAAGTATCTCCATCATTGATCGAGTAGGCACGCGTTATGAGCGAATGGATACTGTCACAAGTTGATAATGCCGTGCTGCCAGACGGCAATGGCTACTATTTGCTATTTACAATACTAGGAGTGCCCAGTGATTTCGTGCCAGCAGCGCCAGATCCAAATACAGGCACCTATGTGGCAACAACATTCAAGGATACTGTGACCGGTGTCGTGCTTGCGAACTGGGGACCCCTGTTCGGATGGAGATCGCAATCGCGTCTCGGTCTTAATCGTGAGCAGTTCGCCATTTCGGACCTCGTGGCTCGCGATAGTGTGGGGGCGGTAGTGAGAGCGTCGGTCGTCTTCATTCAGCAGCTGACGAACACAGGCGATTACTCGATACGCATTCTGATCGAACTGAGTGATGCGCATCGTATTGCGATGGGTGCCCAACGCCGGGCTCCAACGGCCACAGACTATCGTCAGCATTCCATGTACATCAAGCGCCTGGGGGCTGGGTTCTTGACACTCCGGAATGCCAATCCCCCGCCCGCGCTGGCTGTGATCTCGTCTCCAGAGATCCAGCTCGACTCGCCAGCGAGATACGGAGCGGGTTTGATTCTTGACGAATCGGCTTCGCGAGTGGGAGTGCTTCCTGGCTTCTATCGAGACTGCACACGGAGTGGCTTGCTGCAGCCTCGACTTCAGTATCACTGGGATTCGCAAGCGGAACGGTGCCGTGTCTCTTCAAAACAGGAAGTGCCACCATCAAGTTTGGCGATTATGCAGGACAATCGGTTGTCATGCACTTCAGCCATTGCCGCAGATGGCCGCGAAGCAGAACTGCTATTGCCAGAGCTGAGTCCCGGCGAAACAGATACCCGCGGCTACCCTTACCTCCGGTTCACGCTCGACGGCACCGGCACCGATGTCTACGCGATCACGGACCCCGCCTTCCGGCTCTTTCCGAGTGCCGCGACGGTGGGCGCGGTCTTTACCGTTGAGCCCGAACAAGGCATGGTGTCGCCGAATCTCACGCAAACGATCGCGGGCCGGCTGTTGAGTATTCCGGGTGATCCCCTTCCGGATCACTCAAGTGCCGAATGGCGCCTCATGTGGCGGCGTGCCGGCTCCTCGCCCGACTGGTCGGACTCGCAAGTCTGGATGCAGTTCTCCGATGGGACGGTCATCCAGCAGACCGCCGTCGCCATCGGCGCGCCCGGCGAGCGGCATTGCGTCATCTATCGCGGGCGCCCCGGCAGCACAGGGGCGGAGTTCTGGGTGGATGGGCGGCTCATGGTCGCGACCTCCCACCCCAACAGCGGGAACCCGGACGCCACCGGCGTCGTCTCAATCGGAGCGCGGGAGTCCGCCGTCTCGCCCGGCTGGACCGAGCCCTTCCGCGGCAACATGGAGCAGCTCTTCATCTACGACGAGGGGATCTCCGATTCGGCCCTCTCGGCGGTGCTCTATGAGTCGTGCGGCAGGGCGGGCATCGCGATCGGCGGCTCGATCCCCGTCGAGGAGCAGGTGCAGCCGTACACACCCTCGCCAACCCTTGACCGCAAGCGCTGGATCGACTGCAAGCCGCTCGCGTCCATCCAGCTCTACATCCCGGCGGATCGCGACCTTGAGGATCCGACGTACGTGCCGCCGCCGCCGAGTTCCGCGCCGCCGAACCTGCTCGGCCAGCGCGAGGCGTGGCGGAACGAGGATCAGGATGTGATCGAGGAGTTCCTGATGGACTCGATCGCGTTGGCCCTGGGTGGCTGCGACGACTTCGACATTCTTTTCAACCGGCCCGCGGGGCAGTACGTCGACGACATCATCGCCAGCGGCATCCACGGCAACGTCAACACCTTCTCGCTCAATGGCGCGACGTCGGACCTTTCGGACAAGATCATCACCGACACCCAGATGGCAGCGATGAAGGCGGTGTGGGATGATCTGGGACTGAGCGACCACAACGAGCGCGACGGGGTTTCGTTCTACGCGGACGGGTATGCACGTCGCGGGTGGTTCTACACAGGGGGCGGATTGTGTCTGAACGAGGCAGGAGATGTGCTGGACAACGCACGCATGTCGCTGCGGATCATCCCTCCGGCCAATGCGCCGCTCTATCGCGAGCATGTGCTGGACAAGTGGGTGGATGAAGTTGCGGGCTGGGACGATCGGTTCCGATGCCTGATCCTCGACTCCATGAACCAGGCGCACTGCTACCCGAAGTTCGCGGAGATCCTGCACGATGCGGAGGCGGAGATCCCGGACGAGTACACGCTGGTCGGGGAGCCGATCGGCTCCGCGTTCACGGGCGTCTACGACCCGGTTGTTGAACCTCCTGTTGACACTCGGAACTACGCGACGCGAAAGGCGACGCCATCGTTCTGTCTCGCGGATCTGCCGAGTGCTCCGTGGTGGAACATCAACCTTGCGACCGGCAAGCCCGCGATCGCTGCGCGCTACAACCCGAACTGGGCCAAGCCGCCCAACCTTGATCCCGCCACCATGCAGTTCTACATCGGGATCGGTCCGAACGACGAGCTGGACCTGACGGCGAGCAAGGATGGCGAGAGGCCGAACGAGTCGAGCGGCAACTGGCAGAACCTCCGCATTGGCGACATCTATCGCTTCATCCGCTTCGGGGAGCACGTGGTCGAACTCGACCTTGACGAGGACGGCGAGACCGAGGTGTACAAGCGGTACGCGATCCTGCCGATCGCGTGGAACGGGAACTACTCGAAGGTCGGAGCGGCGTGGGACTACGCGACGGGGCGGATCCCGGTGGGGCGGCACCCGATGCTGTCGCCTCGGATCTCACGTATCTGGCGGTGAGGATCCCGCTTGCATCCACCTCCCTCGGCTCCGTTCCCTCCCAAATAGCGATCCCCGGCGATGCGGGGAGGCTTTCGGGCAGGCCCCGGGCCGGGAGCGGTGGGCGATGGGCGGATCGCGGGGTATATTGGCGGCAGTTCCTCCCGGACGCTGTTCCGCCGCGTGTCCAGCAGCCGCGCGGCGGGGCCTATTGGGGCCAAGCGTCCTCAGCAGCCAGCCTCTTCCTTTGCGGGAAGGGGCTGGTTTCGTCCTCGGGCCAGCCGGTCGGCGCGACGCCCGCACCACAGAGTCGCGCGCCAACGTATCGCATGTGTCGCACACGGTTGAGTAGATCGAGTGGGGACCAGGCCGTTCGCACCCTTCGCAGCGCTCGCGTCTGGTCTCCACCGGAGAGCCGAGAATCATGCTCAAACCGGGGCGCTCATGCTGTACACTCGCCATCCAGAGCCCACGGCGGTCGTGTGCGGAGAACCAAATGGGAAGTCCCGGGTTGCGGGGGTTTGGAGCACGGGGTTAGGCGGTGAGTGATGAAGAATCTGAGTGCCTTCGTGGTCTCGGCAGCGGCCGTCGCGCAGTCGTTCGCGATCGTCCCCAATAACGGACCGGATAGCGAGTTTCAGTGGGTTGGGCGCGCGGCGGGTGGCTCCGGCACCGCCATTTCCCGGCGCTCCGTCATCACCGCAAAGCACGCGACCGGCAGCCAATACGAGATCATGGGGACCGTGTACACCGCCGCCTACCGGATCGATCACCCGACCATGGACATCGCGATCCTAGTCTTTGATGAGGACCTACCGGGCTGGCACCAACTCGGCACGCAGGCGCCGGTCGGGACGCCGATCTCGATGGTCGGACTCGGGCGCACGGGCATCGTGAACTCGGAGGGGACGGGGTATGACATCTACTGGTCGAGCGGCGGCACGCGCCTTGCCGCCCCGGGAGACGTTGACCTGAAGTGGTTCTTCCCGGGGTTTGGACCGAGCCTGATCTCGTGGCTCGAAGTGAACGGCGACGGTGCGGTGGTCTCGGGCGATTCGGGGGGCGGCTACTTCATCGACGGCAAGCTTGTGGGCGTGGTGTCGTATGCGTTCAACAACACCGGCGGGGTGCTGCCTGATTATGGATTTGCTTCGCTCAACGGCGGCGTGCCGTACATGGGAACGGGGGCCATCGACCTGACCGATCCGGAGGTTCGCGCGTGGGTCCTGGACAACGTGGTTCCTGAGATCGAGGAGTGCGCGGCGGACTACAACGCCGACACCGAGCTCGACGTTCTCGACTTCCTCGACTTCTTCGATGACTTCGGAACGTGCGACCAGCAGCCCGCGCCGTGCGGCTCATTAGGCGATCCGGACATGAACGGTGACACGATCATCGACATCCTGGACTTCCTCGATTTCTTCGAGGCGTTCGGGCAGGGGTGCTGACGCCGTGAGTGGCGGGCCGAGCAGTAGGAGAATTCGTGGCGAGAAAGCGACGCTGCGATGTATGCTAAAGGATGTGCTCTCACTGCCAGCGATTGAGTGCGGAGGAACCTCATGTGGATCAATCGGTTGAGCGCGCCCACCGGACTTCACTGCATGATGGCCATTCTAAGTGTGGCCGGAACAGGTCTGTGCGTGGCAGGAGCGTCGCCGCCAGAAATCCAGAGTCTTGGTGTTCTTGCGGGATATGACCAATCCAATGGCTATTCCGTAAGCGGTGACGGATCGGTGGTGGTGGGCTATTGCTCAAGATCTGACGGTGTGACGCGAGCGTTCCGATGGACGCCAACGACCGGCATGGTGGACATCGGAACTCTTGGCGGGGCTTCGGCAATTGCCTTCGCGGTCAGCGATGACGGGGCTGTGATCGTGGGAGAGGCGGCCCCTAGCGGATCCTCATCCACGCTTGCCTTCCGATACACCGCTTCGGGCATGGTGAGTCTTGGCGTACTGGCTGATGGCAGTGGATCCGTTGCATACGACACGAACTCGAACGGCTCGGTTGTTGTGGGATGGAGCTACACCTTCCACTTTGGGCCTTGGCAGGCCTTTAAGTGGACGTTGGGCGGTGGTCTCATCCCTTTCAACGCCGCAAACGCCTATGCAAACGCGACCAATTCCGATGGCTCTGTAGTCGTGGGTCAGAAACTCACCGGCGAAGGACACCTCAAGGCGGTTCGGTGGACCGATGATGAAGAACTCGAACTCGGCACGTTGGGGGGGACCAATTCTCGCGCGTACGGATTGAGCGATGACGGAACCGTCGTGGTGGGATTCAGTGGAACCACGATCGCACCCACAAACGTTGCGACTCACGCATACAGGTGGACGTCGCTCGGTGGGATGGAAGATCTCGGGACCCTTGGGGGAATGAACTCGTATGCGTACCGGGTGAGCCGAGACGGGAACCTGGTCTTCGGAAGCAGCGTGTTGGCGCCTCCAGGCAGTGAGTCGCATGCCTTCATCTGGTCACGGAAAACGGGAATGATCGACCTGCACGAGTACCTTGAGTCACTTGGCGCGGCTCTCGGCGACTGGCAGCTTAGTTCCGTCAGCGGGATATCCGCCGATGGCACTGCGCTGGTGGGGACGGGACAAATGGGCGGCGCAATGAGGGCATGGATTGTCACGGGGCTCTCACTTGGCGTCCAGCCTTGCCTCGGGGATTACAACGGCGAGGCGGACGCAGGCGACATCCTCGACTTCCTCGACCTCTTCGAGGATTTCGGCGCATGCGAGGGGCAGACGGCTCCCTGTGGCACACTCGGCAACCCCGACGTGAACGGCGACACCATCATCGATATCTTGGACTTCTTGGACTTCCTCGACGCGTTCGGGCAGGGTTGCTGACACATCAGGTCGCGGTGCCGCGTTGAGTGGGCGAACGTAGCCGACGGATGCCGGGTTCCTGCTCGTGACGTTGAACGTCCTGCTGGGCGATGGGCCGCACGGGCCGCACGGGTCCACCCAGTCACTTCGCCTCCTGCTCCGCGCGCCACGCCTGCCACATCGCGAACGGGTCCGGGGCTGCCGGGTCCAGCACGATTCGCAGCACCGTGCTCACTCTGCCGCACCGGTCGCACCCGATTCTGTCTCCGGGCTTGGTCGTGAGATCAAACTCGGGCGGCCCCTGCACGAACGTCATGGGCCAGCCGACCCCCTCGCAGCGCGGGCACTCGCCCATCTCGCGCTTGGTCGCCTCCAACCTCCTGAGCCTCGTGGTCAGGCGCATGCTTTCTGCTCCCACATAGACGCGGGCGGCTTCTGCTCGGCCTCGTCCTTCATCGACCGCTCCAGATCGTCCACGCGCGTCGCGAGGTCGTCGAGCTCGATCGACTCGCGGCTGAACTTCAGGAGCGCCGTCGCTGCCGACACGCGGCTGCTCATCGGCGCGGATGTGTCGGTCATGATCTTGGCGAGCACCTGCACCGCGACGGGCGCGAACTTCTGGCTCGCCGCCATCGCCTGCGAGAACGACTCGCGCCGCGCCTTGCGGTACGCCTTCGAGAAGTCCGGGTCGTCCATCCACCGGTACATCGAGCGGCGACCAACGCCCGCGGCCTTCGCGGCGTGCGCAACCGTGGGCTCATCCAGCAGCGCGAGGATCGCCTTCTCCTGCGCCGTGGTCAGACCCGAACTGGACCGCCGTGTTGCCAATGTGCGCCCCCAAGCGCCGCGTTCACGCGGCTCCCGCAACCCCTGACCCCATCACGTCCCTTCGCACCCGCCCGCACCCCGTCGCACCCGCATGTAGGCGTCTGCCTACTTACGCATCCACAGGTCCGCCCTGTCGCCCCAGTTGCCCACAAACCGCTCGGAATCCGCTGGAATACAGCATATTCCTCTCGATGACGCCTTGCATGTGTACGCCGTCCATGCCCTCATGTGTTCCACGCGGACGGCAATCAGCCGCAGCCCCGCGACGGAGACCAACGCCATGACGAACGCACCCGAACCGACCGCCGCAGAGACCTACGCCGCACGCCGCAACGACATCGCCCGCCTTCTGGATGTCCTCGACATGGAACTGGAGAAGCACGCGGCCCGCGCCAAGGCCGACCCGGCCCACTGGGGATTGGTTGGCGACATCGCCAAGGTGCGGGACGACCTCGTTGAGGCGGTCCGCTACCTGAGCGGGATGGAGAGCGCGGACATCCACCGCTTCCTCAGCGACGCCACCTGAACGCACCACGCACCAACGGAGACCAACGCCATGACGAACGCCACACCCAACAACACCAACCCCACGCCCTCGCTGGACGCCATGGGCAAGCAGGCCGCGCTCGACGCCGCGATGGAGAACGCACGGCGGTTGCTGCGGCTGGAGACGCTCGACACTCGCGGCCGCGACGCCTTGGACTTCCACGAGATCCCGGTCAGCGCGATCCGCGACCTCGTCCGCCTCGCCTTCGAGAGCGGCTACCGCCAAGGCAGGTCGGACGCCTGCGACGAGGCACGCGGCAAGGAGGCCCGAACCCAGCCCCGCAACCCCGACCTCGTAGACCGATCCACAACCGACCCGACCCCGTGAAGCCCGCGAACTGCGGGCTTCGCTGCTTTTGGACCCGACGCGATCACACACCGGAGCAACGACATGCACGACACCGACCTTCAGGACATCCTGCTCAACGCAGTTCAAAACATCCTCGACGCCCGCGACGAGGTTGAGGGCGAGGACGACGACATCGCGCTCGCCGAGATCGCCCGCGACATGGTCAGCGACCTTGACGACCTCGCGAGCGTCACCACCTTCGAGCGCGGCGGGTTGCTGACGACCAACGCGGGGATCGTCCTGCGCTTCGGCGACGGCTCGGTCTTCCAGATCTCGATCGTGCAGAGCAGGTGACCCCCACGCCACCCACGCGTCCGCGCGGGACACCGCTCGCGACGCGCTTCCCCGGAGCGATGTGCGCCGGGTTCCATCCCCTAGACGGAGATCACCATGTCCAAGAAGACCAAGACCACCAAGCCCGCAGCCGCCAAGGAAACCAGCGCGAACGACAAGGCCCGCGCCGACGCGCTGGCCAAGTTGAACGCCAAGGTGCCTGCCAAGGACGCCACCAAACGCGGTCCGAAGCCCGCACGCGGGTCCAAGCCCGAGGGGTGGGAGAACGATCCGCTTGAGAACGACGCGGCGCTTGAGGCCGCCCTCGCCAAGAAGGACGCACCCGCAACGCCCACGACGGCCGCCACGATCGCCCACGGCGCGAAGCCAGCCAAGGGTGGCGGCAAGAACGCCAAGGCCGCCAAGGGATCGCCCACGGCGGAACGTGGGGCCAAGGGTGCGAAAGACGCGAAAGCCCCCAAGGCCAAGCCCGCAAAGCCAGCCAAGACCAAGCGCATCTCCGCGCTCGACGCCGCCGCCAAGGTGCTGGCCGAAAGCGATCGCCCGCTCCGCGCCATCGACATGGTCGAGGTCATGCACGCCAAGGGCCTGTGGACCAGCCCCGGCGGCAAGACGCCCGAGGCGACGCTTTATGCGGCCGTGATTCGCGAGATCACCGCCAAGGGGAAGGATGCGAGGTTCCGCAAAGCCGACCGCGGCCTTTTCCTCGCAACAGGGAAGGGCGGGTGACCCATGACGACGCTGACACCCGACCTGAGTTCCCCCGAGTTTGATCCCCGCGACGCAGTTCTCGACGCCGCGCTCGCGCTCCTCGAAGCACGCATCTCGCACATGGAGACGGTGGACGAGTGGGTCGCTCTCGCTCGGGCGGTCGCCAGATGCCAAGGCATGAAGACGGTCGGGTACCTCACCGACCGCGACCTCGATCAGGTCGCCGAGGACGAGATGGACTGGGACGTCCAGCGCGACGGCCCCCTGCCCGAGATTGATCGGGAGGGGGACTGAGCCATGCCCATCGATCTCGCCAACGTCACCTTCCACGTCGAGGACGGGTGCCTCGTCATGAGCGCCGTCGCCAGGGGCGGCAAGCCCTACCGCCACGCCTGCCCGCTGGAATCCTTCACGGCGGTCGCTCAGGAACTCGACGCCGCTGGCAACGATGGCATCACGCGCGAGCAGGTCCACAAGCGAACCGGGATCCCATGGACCCGGATCAACGTGGCAATCACCTTCCTGTTCGAGCGGTCGATCGTCGAGCGGACTGGCCGACGCGGACGCCTGTACGTTCCCGCGTCCAGCAGCATCGTCGAGGACGCGCTGACCGAGTACCACGCCCTCCGGGAGAAGGGGCCGCCCGGCTGACGCCGCGTCCAGGCCGCTTCCCTCGCACCTCGCCGATCTGGCGGGGTGTTTCTTCGGCGAGAGTGTGACCAGACGAACGCTCACGCCTTGCCTCCTGCCTGAATCCTCTCCGCCTTCTTCCCCGTGAAGCTTTCCCAGCGGCGCACCGCGACATCCACGAACACCGGCTCGATCTCCATCGCGTAGCACCGACGGCCTTCCTTCTCGCACGCGATCAGCTGGCTTCCGCTCCCACTGAACGGCTCGAAGCACACATCGCCCGGCTTGGTGTGCTTGCGAATCGGGCGAGCGAAGAGCTCGGCCGGTTTAGAAGTCGGGTGCTCGTTACCCACAATGCGCGACTTGCCTTCCCAATCGATCTCCCACACGGAGTTGAATGTGTGGTCGCTGTCGTGTTCGGGTTGGCTGCCACGCCGCCAACCCATCATGGCGGGTTCGTGGCGGAAGTGCCAGTACACGCGTCCGAAGACGGGTGTTGGCTTCACCCAAACGATCTGTTGGTGGTCGAGAATGTCCAAATCGTCCCACACCTTCGAGATGAGGGCCTGACGTTTGTGCGCGTGCCAGCAGTAGATCGCCGCCTTCGGCTTAATTACGCGCAGCACGTTGGTGAACACGCCTCGGAAGAACGCGTCGGCATCCTTGATATCGATCTCGTGATATACGGCTGACCAGTCCTTGCCAGAGTCGTTCGGGCGATCGCCGGTGTAATCAACCAAAAAAGGCGGATCGGTCGCACAGATAGCGGCCTTCTTCCCGTCCATGAGTCTGTCCACGTCGGCACCATTCGTGCTGTCGCCGCACATCAACCTGTGCTTGCCGAGAAGCCAAATGTCCCCACGCTGCGTAATTGCGACCGGCGGCGGTTCCGGCACATCGTCGGGAGCGGTTTCACCGACCTCTAGCCCAGGTTCGAGTAGCCGCGCGATCTCCGTTTCGCTGAACCCGAGGATGTCGAGATCCACGCCGAGACTCTTGAGGTCGGCCAACTCTCGCGCCAGCAGTTCATCGTCGAAGGTCGCCAGCGTCGCCACCTGATTGTCGGCAATCCGCAGGCCGCGCACCTGCTCGGGCGTCAACTCACGGGCGATGTGGACGGGCACGGCGGCCATGCCCAACTTCTGAGCGGCGAGCAGTCGAGTGTGCCCGCAGACGATCGTGCCCTCGGCATCAAGGATGATCGGGACCTTGAAGCCGTATTCCTTGATCGATCGTGCGACCGCGTCCACCGCGCCCGCGTTCTTCCTCGGATTGCCCGGAAAAGGCGTGATCTCGTCCACCGACCGCATCTCAATGGCCATCCCTGTCGTCGCACTCGTCATGTCGTTCCCCTTGTTCCCACAGCGACCACTCATTCCTGCATCTGTGAATCTCTGAATCTGTTTGACCCCGTTTCGGTGTTCATGCGCTTGCCCGCTGGGCGGGGGGGACCACGGCCCCGCCGGTTCGGGGTGGGGGAGACGTTCGTCTCGTTCGACATGCGCGCCGGAAGGGCCGCGCCGAGATTCAGGAGATTCACAGATTCAGGATTCACGCGGGTTCTCCCCGCTGGATCAGCTTCCATGCGTACCCGCCCGGACGCTTGTGATCCGGGTCGAAGTCGAGCATGCGGCCGCCGATCACCCGCCTCCGATATGCCTTGAGCTTGTTGGAGACCTGCCGCGCGTTCGGCGCCTTGCCGTTCGCGCCCGCCAGCAGGTCGAAGGCCGTGCGCATGGCCACGCTGCCGGCATCGCTCGGGAGCTGGCCCATGACCTCGGTGTAGAGGTGCCGGACAGCGTCCGCGATGACGACGCCCTCGCCCTTGGGATCGAAGACCGCCCATGCGTCGAGCAGCGTCCCGAGGATGTCCTTCCCTGAGTCCGAGACAAGCTCGAGCTCGTCACGGGTCGAGCATGGATCTATCAGTCCCACCCACATGACCGCGCCCCTGATGACTCGTGACCACGACTCGAAAGAGCCCATCGGGCAGATGCCCTTTGCCTGCGGGCATCCCGCGCGGAGGAACGCCGCGACGATCGTGATCGCGTCGATGTACAGCGACGGCCAGTTGGCGGCGACGAAGGCCATCAGGTCACGCTCTTGGAAGTCCGCTCGGTCCTCGGGCCGCTCGAGGGGCGAGTCGAGCCGGATGTGGATGGTGCGTCGGGCCGTGTCGGCGGCGATGGAGACGTTGTTGCCGGTCGCCCACAGCGTGGTCGTCATGGGGAGATCGACCTGGGCATTGGCACCGAGGATCCGGTCGCGCCAGCGGGGGCTCGTGAGCTGGCGGTCAACGGCCTCGTTGCCGAAGACGCCCGAGAGGTTGTCCAGAAGCACCACCGGCTCCCCGGCCATAACCATCGTTGTGATGCCCTTCCGCATCTCGATCGGGTCGTGGGCGTAACTGCTCACCGGGAGTTCGTGGCCGAGGGCGATCCTACCCGCGATCTGGGCCAGCAGGGTCTTGCCCGCGCCCCTTACGTTGGCGTCCACGAGGAAGAGAGGGGCGTTGCCCTTGAAGGTGTGCCGTGCGACGATGGTGAGCAGGCCCGCGAGCCACGCGGCGGCGTGCGCCGGGCTGGCGAAGGGGAAGTCGCGGACGAGGTGGAGAAGGCGGGACATGGCCTCGGAGGCGTCGTCTACGTTAACATCGTGGGGGACATAGGGGAAGACATCGCTGGGCATGTACAACACGCCGGTGATTTCGTCATAGCCCGGGGTTTGCACGACTGAACCGTCGGGCCGCAGCACCGGCGCCTGCGAGATCCCGGTTAGAGTCCTGATCCCGGCCCACTCTCCCCGCGAGTGGACGGCGGGGACCAGCCATCCCGAGGGGTGGGCGTGAACCATCTCCTTGAGCTTGCTGTCGTACTTCATGAGCACGACGTTCCGGGTGATCAGCTCACGCAGGGTGGGGGGCTCGAGCTCCCGCAATGTGGGCCGGGGCGTCTTTCCTTCGGCGATCCACAAGACGCGGACGAGCCGCCCTCCGCGCTGGTAGAGATCAGGGTCCGCGGCGAGCGACGCGATCACCTCACCGATTACGCGATGCTCGTCCGGCCCGAGTTCGATCTCGGGTAGCTCGGATCCGGCGGATGTGACTCTCGCCTGCTTCTCTCCGTAGAACGTGGACATGCCGTCAAGAGCCGCGTCAATGGTCCTCCTGCAGTAATCCTCCCGCTCCCATTTCTCCCGGTAGAGCGCTGACCCGCGGAAGATCCGGTCGATGCGGTCATGGTCCGGGCCGGTCCAGAACGCGATCAATGAGACGAGGGCAAGATCCGCCGCGCTCTTGTCGTCCGAGTACCCCCTCGTGTCCCCCTTGTCGTAGAGGCGGATGAACTTGCTGCCGTTGCCCGCTTCCCGTGCCCGAGCCACCAACTCCGCATCCTCGCCCGCAAAGCCCTCGGCTGGCCTTGCTCGCTGCGGAGCGGGTTTAGCGGGGAAGAGTTCGGAGTAAAGGTCGTCGAGTTCAACCTGCCGGAGATTCACGTCGTGGCTCGTCCAGTCCAACCTCCGGCCGGTCACTGTGAAGAACCTGTTCTTGGCGTACAGTTCCAGCTCGACGCAGCCGCAGACACCCTTCTTCCTGCAACGGTCTCCGGGCTTCTTCCCGAGGCAGAACATCTTGACGCCGGTGTCGCTCGGCGACACTTCTGAATAGGTGTTGAACCCATCAATCAGCTCTCTCGCCGCGTCGGTCAGGTGGCCACACCCATGGGGGTCCTCGTATTCGATGCAGCCATCGAGGTCGACGCCGACGATTCCGACATCCTCGCCAAGCGCGAACATCAGGCCCGCAAGATCCGGACTGCGCTCAAGCAGGTCCCATGCCTCGTCAAAGGTTGACCACGTGTCGGGATTTGTGCTGCTGGCGTTGCCGCCCGTACGCGGGTTCACAGGCACCTTGAGCGGCTTCCGGCCGTCGGGGTCCTCTTCCAAACGCCAGCATGTCCAGCGCGGCAACTCCTTCATCGCTGCGGGAATGTTCTCTGCGATCACGCGGGGTTCAGTAGGTCCGAAGGATGCGTTGTTCATGCCGCGACCTCCCCAATCTCAACGGTCGAGTTGAACCGCGTCACGCGGAAGGAGTCGTCTCCGTACTCATGCGAACACATCCCCACAAACACCCGGGCCACCGCGACGCCAAGAGGCGCCTCAGCGTCCAGCACCACCACACCCGCGTCGGCGTCAATCGCGTAGCCGGTCTCCAGCCGCACCGCCGCCTGCCCGTGCAGGCACCCGACCGACAGAATCGCCAGGAGCAGCGTGTCCTCGACGGACCCCATGTCCGTTCCGGGGTTGAACTCGATGCGGTAGACAGATCGGCCGGCTCGCACGTCATTGGTCGTCATAGATTGGCTCCTCAGCACATCTACGCGAACCGGCGGCAAAGTGGCGGCGGCATTCACAGATAGCCCTCCAGCCCCGCGTCCTTGAAGATGTCCCGCATCCGGCGGCAGTGGCCGCGGAGAGTGCTCCGGGGCATCCCCAGCGCGTCGGCCACGGGCTTGACTGCGTCGCGCATCAGCCGGTTCACCAGACGCTGCTGCATGGGGCTCAGGCGTTCCATCACCACCTCAAGGTCTGCCTTGAGGTCCGAGTGCCGCTCGGCGGCCTCGCCATCGGTCGTCCCGTCCGCGCACTCGCCGGGATCGACATCCGCCGCGGGGCGTGCGCTCCCGCGCTTCTTGGCCTTACGCTTCCGGAGCAGCGACACCGAGCGGGTGGTGACGACCGTGTTGATGTACGCCTCGCGGGTGCCTCGATTCGGATCGAACTCCTCCCAGACGCCAAGCAGGTCCAGCATCAGTTCGGCGGCGAAGTCCTCTTCCTCGCCCTTCCGGATGGATCCGGAGCGTTGGAGCGTCTGGATCCGACGAGCGATGACCATCGTGGCAAACTGCAGGTCTTCGGGGTCGATGAGCATGCGGCGATCCTCACAGCGATGAGCACCACGCTCATCAACTGGGGGACACTCTGCTGCTTGCTATTACCGCGCTATGGATGCCGCGATTACCGGGCGATGACATCTTGCGCCATCAGGAAGCCAGCATGCGATAATGCCCCTTCTGGCTTCCATCGATCGTGATCCCAGTGACATTTTCCGCCATCAGCTTCCGGCGAAGAGTGCTGACCGTTTTCGCAACAGAGTTCAGCCGCACAGTTTGTCCGCCCCACACATCCTCTTTGAGCACATCAATGTCGATGAACACTGCGAGCGACGAGGCGAGCCGTTCTGCGAGTCGAAACTCCATACTGTTCCCTAAGAAGCATGACGCGTAGCCATAGTGGAGCGTGAAGTCGTCTCGGCATGCGCATGGTTTGCCATAATGTGGCTGGTTGGCGGACGCCATCACGGGTTGAGCGGCAGCTGGAGCCGTAAGGGCCGAAGGCGATCCTCCAAGCAGACCAATCGCGATTCCCAGCATGGTGTTCGTCGGCACATCTTTGTTCAGTAGATCCTGAGCCTTTCGTTGGACGAGACGCACGAGAGCGTGATTCACCTGCTCAGCATGTCGTCTATGAAGATCCAGGGCACTCTGGGCGACCGCAACGGGTGCCTTTCCTGTGTGACGGAGTGCCTTCGCGACATCGCCGTACTTGGACAGGAACTCCGTGGGTGTAGCGATCTTCGCAATGTCCCGATTCGTGCCAACATATCGTTCAATCAGCGTGCAGTCCTCGGGGTCGACCCAAGCATGAGTCAGCAGGTCGGCTGCATACATCTGTGGCGGGTCTTCGTCTGGTCCCATTTCCGCAGCAAGTGCGACCATTCTACGGTCAACGCACTGCGAGCATGTTCCACAGTGCGTGTGCTGCGAGGTTCGCTCCCACGTGTGGGCGCAACTGATCGTGGCGGCGCACAGTTTTCCGAATCCCCCGGCCTTCAGTTCCTTCACGATGTCGGTCTTGGTCTTCCACAGGAAGGGATTGTCGACAGCAAATGCTCTACCGAACACCGCCGAGAACAGTCTGCCGAATCCCGCGAGCGTTTGAGGATGGGTGGTTCGGCTGGCGCGAGCGCCGAGCGACTGCATGCTCAGCGGCACATTGAAGCTGACGATGCCATTCTCGTAGAAGCGGATGCGATCCTTGCCGAGCATCCTTGCGACAACTGCAGCCAGAGACGCGTACACGAAGGATCGCGTCCGCTGTGTGTATTCACGCCCCAAGGCTTTGCCTTTGTTGAGCTCAATCTGCACGTGGAAGGGAGCTGGCGCGGTCCCATTGAGGTGCTTGTTGAGAGAATCGACCAGTTTCCGCTGCGGCGCGCCGACCTTGGTCGTAGGCTGGTGACTCACGAGCGCAATCTTGCGCTTGCCGTCCGCGATCTCTTTCACGGCACCACCGAATGAGTCGAGTCCTCCGGAGAACAGCATGACGTCTTCGATGTCGCTGCTGTCAACCCCACTCTTTCGGAAGTCCAGATAGCTGTCCAGCTTCGGCGGCGACCGGAGCTTCGTGAAGTGGAACTCAAAGTCGTCATCCGAGAGAAATGTGAGCAACTCCTTCAGCGGTCCAAGAACCTTGTCATCGGCCCAGAAGTCCGGTTGACGAACCGGAAGCTCGATCCAGAAATGCCGACGCCACTTTGCTCCGTACTCAAACTCCGACTTGCCGCCGCGCCGCACCGCCTGGTCGGCCGTGTACACGAATGCCGCAATCTCCAGGAGGTCGGTCGCAACGTCCGACGGATTCTCGCTCATCGGCTTTGTTAGATCATGGAGACGTAGGTGAACATCGTTCGCCTTGTTCCCGATCTTCAGGCGAACGGGCGTGGCTTGTTTCCACGCGCTCCCACGAGCGGTCAGCTTGGCCCCGCCGCACAGGATGACGTGCTTAGACGACATCCCGAGCACCCCGGGCCTTCAGCTCATCGCGCAGCTTGACCAACGAGTAGGCAGCAAAGCTTCGCGCGGACGCCTTCGAGATGCCTGTCTCGTACTTGGACTTGGAGTACCAGCCACCCGCGTAGTCGCGCACGATCATGGCGGCCTGACGCGTGTGTACGCCTATGCGATCGAGGAACTCCGAGTGCTCCGATGGGTCGCGAAATCGCTGATTCGGACCCACATGCTGCGAAAGCTCACGGCTCAGGTGATAGGTCAAGTATCGCTGCATGAACCGTGAGAAGAAGCCGTGGGCCAAGCCCGCAAAGCCCTCCTTCGTTGACAGTTCACGCACTGCCTCCTGTACCGGCCCAGCGTCAGACTCCCAAAGGTTTGCCGACTTGGGGCCGACGAGCTGCGACAGTGCCTCAACCGCCGCGAGTTGTGCCATCTCGCCAAGATCAGTCCTTGAACGTGTCTCCCGGAGGTGGCCATCCATCGCGTCGCTAAGCGCGCCCACGAGGTCGTACACGTTGGGGTTGTCGGATACATGGAGCCCGAGATCCGCCAGTCGCTGGACGAATGTTGATTCGTCGCGAGCCGCAATCGTCACGTGGGCGAGCAGGTATACCGCATGGGCGAGCCCCTCATCCTGCTTGGCGGCGTCTAGGCCGCGCTGAGCCGCTACCAATGTGGAGTGCGCGACATTCGCAACTGGTGCGCCTTCTGCGACCAGTTCAACCACGTTACGCCACGGCGCGGTATCAGGCAGACTGCCTAGTCGAAGGTGTCCCATGGTCAGGGCCGCGACACTCGGCGATGGTTACGCGCCAGTCATCCGGGTGCTCGGAGCCGTATCAGTATCATCGGTTAGCGACCAAGCCACCTTCAAAGAGGCCGGATAACACTTTGTGGCGAGTTGCACACCTTGAGCCATATCTCCCGCTGCCGCCCCCAGTCCGGCTCCGCCGCGATCGCCCGCACATCCCGCTCCGAGACCGTCTCCCGCTCCCCGGCCACCAGCGGCAAGAACAGGATCGCCTCCTGAAGGGTCGGATCGAGATTCAGCAGGTTCACGATCTGGCTGACGCGCGCACGGGTGACCTGCCCCAGTTCCGCAATCTCGGCGAAGTCCGCCACCTCGCCCCGCCGGACCAGATCATCGAACCGGATCGCCAGCGCCATCAGCCGTGAGATCCGAGGAACCCGTCCGACTGCGACAGAGGCCGGAGGCGGCTTCGTCCCCTCGTGCATCAGCCGCTGCCCCGTCTGGCCGCGCGTGAAGTGGACCTTGAAGCTCATGGTGATGCCGTCGCTCATGCCGCGTTCTCCTGTGCCGCACGCTGTCCGAGGGACCGCAGCCCCAGCGGATGGAAGGTGATCGAGACTGACCCCTCGGTCGCGTCGTAATCCACCCGCTGGATAAGCGTCCGCATGAGCCGCGCCTGTTCCTTGGGCGAGAGTCGGGCCCAGACGCCATCAAACTCCGCGAGCGCCGCATCAACCTCGGACTTGCTCATCCGGCCCACGTCGGCTTCCGCGATCTCTGCCCGGAGCGCGGCCAGACGCTCGTCCGCCGCCTGGACCTTCAAGTGCAGGTCCGCCAGCCGGGCGGCCGCGTGCCCGTTGGTCGCGGCGTCGCCAGCCGTGCGGCGAAGGTCGGCGTGGAGGCGTTCCAGTTCCCGCTCAACGTCGGCCACCTCGCTTTCGGCGGCGGCCCTCTGGGCCGTCAACTCCTCGCGGCACCGGGCCAGCGTGAGCGACAGCAGGTCCGGGTCCTTGCCGATCCGCTTGATCTGCTCGATCACGAACCCCTCGATCTGCTCCGCGGGCAGCGAGCGGCACGGACACGAGTCCCATCCCTGCTTTTGCGCTCGATAGCAGGTGTAGTACCGATACAGGCGGCTGCCGCCCTTGTTGGTGGTCGTATGCCCCATCATCACGCCGCACGGCCCGCAGTGGATCAGGCCCTTCAGCAGCGCCCCGTGCTTGTTGCGGACGAGCATGCCCCCCGATCGCCCGTTGGTCCTGAGCAGCTCATGGACTTCGTTCCACAAGCCGTCGGTGACGATCGCGTCGTGCTCGCCCGGGAACGTCTCCGTCTTATACCGCACGCGCCCCCGGTACAGCACGTTGGTGTAGACCTTGAGCACGGCCGCCTTGTCCCATTCGCGCCCGCCATAGGCGTACCCCTTCAGGGTCGTCACCGCCTTGGTGCGGATGCCGCGCCCGTTTAACTCGCGGCAGACTTCCAGCAGCGACTTCTTGGCGACGTACATCCGGAAGATCTCCCGCACCAGTTCGGCCTCGGCCTCGTTGACCACGAGCCGCTTGGACACCGGGTCCACGTCATACCCGAGGATGCGACGTCCGCCCGACCATTTCCCCTTCTTCCGCGACGCGGCGATTTTGTCGCGGGTGCGCTCGGAGATGATCTCACGCTCGAACTGCGCGAAGGAGAGGAGGATGTTCAGGGTCAGCCGCCCCATCGACTGCGTGGTGTTGAACTGCTGCGTGACCGAGACGAAGGAGATCTTCTTCCGGTCGAACAGTTCCATCAGCCGCGCGAAGTCGATCAGCGAGCGGCTCAGGCGGTCCACCTTGTAGACCACGACGCAGTCCACCTTGCCCGCCTCGATGTCGGCCATCAACCGCCCGAGCGCCGGCCGGTCCATGTTCCCGCCCGTGAAGCCGCCGTCGTCATACCGGTCGGGAAGGCACTGCCATCCCTCGGCCTTCTGGCTGGCGATGTACGCCTCGGCGCTCTCGCGCTGGGCGTCGAGCGAGTTGAACTCCTGCTCGAGCCCGTCCTGCGAACTCTTGCGGGTGTAGATGGCGCACCGCACGCGAGTGGGGGGCTTTGGCTCGGGTCGCTTGCTCATGCGCTGGTCTCCGATCCCTTCTTGCCGCGTGCGGACGGCAGTCCGAAGAAGCTCACCCCGTTCCAGTGCGCCCCGGTCACCTTCTGGGCAATGGCGGTGAGCGAGCGGTACACCTCGCCCTCATACTCAAACCCGCGCGGCAACACGCGCACCACGATCGCCTTCCGTTTGTACTCGCGGCGGATCACGCTCCCCGGCTTGGGAAACGTTGCCGGTCGCCCGGCGTCGAACGCGGCGGTGATCACGGTGCCGGGTCCGGGCGCAGGCGCTCTCGGCGCGGTGAGCCGGATCTCGGCGTCGTCCGCCAGTTCGACCGCACGGCGGCGGGCCCTCTCGGAGAGTCCGCCGTCGCGCAGCGCCTGCATCCGCCAGACGATCCGCTTGATGAGGTACTGCTTGTGGCTCGTCCGCGTCGGCTCGCCGAAGACCTCGGCGTACCGCTGCTTCAGTTCGGGGACGGTCAGACGGCCAAGGGCCTGGACCGTCGCGTGGGTGTCGTTGGTTGCGGTGGGCATCAAGACTCTCCGGTTCGCGAGGCGTCAACCACGGTGGGGGGTCGGACGATCAAGGCGAACCGGCTGCGATGGTTCAAGTCCATCGGCCTCTCTTTCTGGATGCGGCGGACTGTCGGCCACTTCGGCCATGCGGCGTGCGTCGGCTCGCTGGCGGCGGATGCCTTCGGCCAGGAGTTCGGCGATGATGTGCAGTCGCTCGGTCGGCGCGAGGTCATCGCGCTCGACCTGCTCGTCGGGGTCGATCGTCATCGGTACGTCCGTGCGCGAGCCTGCGGTCAGGCATGCGTGGGATGGGTTGCCGCCCGCCAGCGGGGCGTTAAACACCATCTACGCAGTCGGTTCGGATTGTGGCGAAACAGACCGAACGAAGCCTCAGATGCGCCGGCCCTGCGCGAGTGCGTTCCAGTCCTTGAAGACGTGAACGGGATCGCAGAGCGAAGTCATCGCTGCGCTGTGGCCCGCGCCGATGAGCAGGCCGTGTACGCGCAGGTGAAGCGACTTTCGCGCGGAAGCAACAGCGGCGCTTGTCGCGCTGGGGACCGGAAACTCTCCGTCGCTCACGATGATCGCGTCTGCTCTCGACCACGTGGCCGTCTGGACGCGATTGATCGCACGTGCGATGGGCGCGGCCACATCGGTACCGCCATGGAATGAACAGCCGAGGAACTCCAACAGGGCCTGCACGCCGCCACCCCTGATTGATAGATCGAACTCAACCACCTGCGATGTGCCGCTGAAGGCGTATAGGAAACACTCTCGCCTTTCGGCACTCGCGATGCGCACGGCTTCGAGCGAGATCGCCTTGGCGATGGTTTCCGGGGCACCCTGCATGGAGCCGGAGGTGTCGAGGCAGACAATGATCGGCCCGCGTTCCTGCCTCTTCTTCGGACGGTTGGCATCACCCGCCTCGCTGCCCGCGTCATCGGCGATGAATCGCTCGTGCTGGACGCCGCGAACCTGATAGGTCGCCAAAGCCCGTTCGGCGCGTTTGGCGTGCCAGAGCAGACGGAGCGCCGGACGCATAAAAAGGACCGCCTCCGATGGGAGCATCCTTGCGACATCACCCGATCGCTCGACGCCCCGCGCGTCGTGCGGAACGGCGGGCGTGTCGGTGTCGCGGAGTTCGGCGGGGGCGCGACGCACGGGACCGAATAGTCGTTCGAGTATCGGCGTCTCATCGGGCTTCTCGGTGCTCTGCATCCGGCCCAGCGTGCGCACCACTTCCTGAATCTGTGGCAACTTCTTGAGCAGGTCCGCCAGCCGCTTGGCATCCTGCCAGCCGGTGTGACGCAGCACGGTGCGAGAGAGGTCCCACCCCAGGCCGCACATGCCGCCGAGTTCGTTGAAGACCTCTTCAATGGCCGACCAAGCGAGGAGGCGTTCTCTCCAGGTGGCGACCATCTGGTCCGCCGCCTGTCTCGCTGCAGTTTCATCCGCTCGCTGTCTCGCTTCCGCTTCCGCTCGCTTGATACGTTCGCGCCGCGATTCCTCGGATTCAGCGGATTCTTTGACCCGGTCAGTTCTTGCGGCCTCGATCGCCCTCAGTTCTGCACAAAGCCGGTCAGTCTCGGTGGTACTAAAGCGCTCCGCAGCGGCGGCGTGGTCAAGAACGCTCAACGTCACCTGGTCGGCCAACTCAGACGACTCTGCGCATCGCTCGGCAAGGCCGGATTCTTCTAGCCACGCAAAGACTTCGGTCTGAACGCGGGCACTCGGCCAAGTAGTCTCGCCTACGCGGGGGACTTGCCCTCGCCCCAGCGCGCCAAGAAGCACTCGCACGCCCTCAGCCCGATCGGCCAACGCGCCTGCCGGATTGGTTGCGACCGCGGCGAAGACTGCGGGAGGCAACGCCGACATGGACGCGGTGATCCTGTCCAACGCGCCCCGTGTACCTGATTGTGTCGGGGCCGTGGTCATGGTTCAATCCTCGTCCGTCAACAACCCGAGGGCAACCCAATCGAAAAAGCGGCTCGCGCCGGTCGCCATTGACTTCGACCAGAACTGGTCGAAGCGCTGGGTCAAGGACTCGCCGTTGCGGTCGTTGTTGCCATAGCGGATCGCCTGCACCATCCCGACGATGTGCTCGGCACTCTCGCTGCCGTCCTCGATCGTGTTGTCGGTGGAAACAAGGGCTTCGATGCCGTCCAGACGCTTGAAGACTGCATCAGGTGCCTTGTCGATGACCAAATACTCCCGGAGCAGTTTGAGATAGACCTTGAGCGTAACGGTGTCGTTTTGGGATTCGTCGTCGTAGTGATTGCGTCCTCTGTTCAGAGAGAACTGGAGCAGGCCGATGGCTTCGCGAATCGCCGGCGGAACATTGTCCTCGTTTCTCACGTCGATGCGACCGCTGTAGAATCTCCCATAGCCGTCGTTGCTAGCTTGGGCGGTCACAATCTCCTCTAGCGGCGTGCCGCTCCGGCGCTGCTCGCCCAATGCGAACGCCGCGAGCGTCTTGAAAGCCTGGAGCATAGAAGGAAGCAGAGCCGCGAGTTCGGGCGGGAGGGTACCCGATTTCTGCGGAAGCGCCTCGAATCCGGAGAGCGCAGCGTTCGCACGGCTGTCAAGCGAGGCGAGAAGATCACGCTGTTGGGCAATGCGGCGTTGCGCGGGGATGACGAAGCCCGTATCGAGCCAGAGATGGGATGTCACGGCTTGCTCAACATCGGTGGAGACCGCGTTCAGTGCGGTCTTTCCAGCCGCGATTTGCTCGCGGACCCACACGACGCCACTGATGCGCTCCTTGATGTGCCGCGCCGTGTAGTGGCGCGTCTCAATCACGGCCATGTTCTGGATCGACTTCCGGTTTTCGTACCGGTGAGACTCGGTGGTCTGCTCCCCGTCCGCACCGATGAAAAGGCGGTTCCCGTGCTTATCCTTCTTCTGAGGGCCTTGCTCGCGGTCGCCCTTTAGTTTCTCTTCCCAAGCGGCGACGTGCTTTCCAAGTTGGCCGGGGTCTTGGACGGTGGCCTCGCCAATACGCGCCGTGTACCACTCGAACAGGTTCGTGATCTCTTCCGGCCTGTGCCAGAGGCAATGCTGAAGCAGCCAGCAGTCCCACACCGAAACCACCGCGCGGCCGTTGGTGTGCGCGGCGACTTGCAGCAGGAAGAGTGCCTTCCGCCAGCGTCGGTCAGAAACGGGGATCTTCTCGTCCCGACAATGCTTGCGCATCGCCGTCAAGAGCGACGCGACCTCGGCGGGGACTGTGACCATCATCGCCGCCGCGTGGATGTGTTCTAGGTCACTGGGCGTGAGCATGAGGGCCGCGTCGATCGCGGGCTTGGCCTGCCCGCGCAGGTCCAGCAACTTGACAAATCCCTCATCGGTAACGGGGCCTACGTGGTACCGAACCAGAAAGCGGTCGTACAGGGCGAGCAGTTCTTCTTCCTGCGGCAGTTCGTTGCTGGCCCCGACCACCGAGACCAGCGGCGTCTTGATCCGCAGCGTGCCGTTGTCGAACTCTCGCTCGTTCAGGAGCGTCAGCAGCGCGTTCAAAATGGCGCTGTTGGCCTTGAAGATTTCATCGAGGAACGCTACGGCGGCAGTGGGCAAGTAGCCCTCGATCTGCCGCTGGTATCTGTCTTCCTCGAGCGCCTTGATCGAGAGAGGGCCGAAGAGCTCTTCGGGCACAGAAAAGCGGGTGAGCAGCCGTTCAAAGTAGGTCTGACCCGTAAACGCAAGCCGCAGGCGGCGCGCCAGTTCGCTCTTGGCCGTGCCCGGAGGCCCGATGAGCAGTACATGCTCCCCCGCGAGCGCAGCAAGAAGCGCAAGCCGGATCGGGATGTCCCGCTCGATTAGCCCCTCCGACAATGCGTCGCGGATGCGCTGCAAGCGGGGTTTGAACGCTGCCGCGCCGAGCGTGGCATCGACTGAGAAGTTGGGCATCGAGCTTGTTGCCACGAGGAATCTCCTACCAAGGCATTAGCAGTGTAGTGATCGGGCTGCAGAGAGAGTCTGCGTCTCGGGACCGTTCCGATCCCTTGGCACCCCTGACCGCAACCCCGCGTCAATTCGGCGGGTGCGCTAACCGAGAGTCGGAGAGAGTTTGAGAGGTTTGGCCGAGAGTCGGACCGGAACGCTTGGGGTTCCCGTCGCACGCTCCTCGCACCAGCCATACCAGAGAGCGCGGCGTGCCAAACCACCGCGCGTTTGACCCCGGAAACCACGGCGTTTCCGCGCCTGTGCCCAGAGGGCCAAAACCGCCCAATCCGCCAAGCAAAACCGCCACGCTTTCACGTGGCGGCTCGGAACTCCCCGATCGGAACGGGTTCAAACCGGCGAATCCCTGCCACCGGAGGGGTCCCAGGCGTCCGTTCTCTGGTTAACAGCCCCCGCGACTGAATGGAAGCATGGAATCCGGGTTCTCCACGGGTTGTGCAAGCACCAACTCAGCCTCGCCCCTGAGCCCTCACCCGTGCGGCGACGCGAAGGTCTACGGTGGACCATCCGGACGTGCGCATTGCACGCACGACCTCGTCGTACACCGCCTTTTGCCTCGTGGGGTCGAACAGGGTCACCACGAGCGCAGCGCGCTGAGGCTCTGCCCGACCCGGCATGCTGGCGCGATACAGCAATTTCAACATCAGGCGCCATCGCTCCCCGCCCGTAGCTTCAAGTGCCCTTCGATAGACCTTCACCGGGGACCACTTGAATCCAAACTCCACAAGGTGCTGTTCGTAGAGCTTGCTGTAGTCCCGTGGTTCAAGCGGGATTTTGATCTCGTGCTTGGGCTTGCCATCCTTGTCCTTGTCGTATGTACCGAGTGAGACGTCGACATTCGTCTGGCAGTACTCGGCTCCGGCATTGGGGTCAAGCGGCGGGTCGTAGACGAGCGTCATCAAGAACTCGCCCTCCACCCTCCCGTCAGCTCGCCGGAAGCATTTTGGGATGGGAAAATCGGCGCGAGCGAAGATCTTCTTGCTCGGTTGAAGGTCAGGCTCGAAGATCATGGTTGCCTGCCACGGAGCACAGGTGAGGATTTCGGACGGTTCGCCGGGAACCCCGAAACCGCGATACCGCAGCTCGGCAGCGTCGATCGGACCGTGGGCTAGCGCTGCGGAGTGAACGAGGAGGGCCTTGGCTAGGTTTCGGGACACCGGCGTCGCCGTGCCCGCGCGGATGCTCGCCAGGATCGATGCGACGACGGGCGTAGAAAAACTCGTGCCGATCGCTTCGCAGACCTGCCCGCTAGCGTCCACGGAAAGAACGCCAACCTGCCGATAGTTGAGTTGGCCGTCACAGTTACCTCCGAAGTGGCAAACCTCCGGTTTCGGTAGGAACGCAGCTCCAGGTCCGCGTCGGGAGAATGGCGAGGGCTCATGCTTCTTCACTCGGGAACTCGGCCGATCGACGTGCGCCATTGACCCAACCGACAGGCCGATCGCGGAATCTGCGGGAGGGTTGATACGATCGCGTTCACCGAGATCTTCGGGCGGCCAGCCGCGCAGCGGTAGTTCGTCGAAGTTTCCGGCGCACGACACAAATGTCACGTCGTGGATCTGCTGGAGTTTGTCCAGCTCCATGCCGAATTCTGAAAACGCATCGTCTCGGCAGGTCATGCCTTTCCGACTGAGCGATAGGTTCCACACCTTCACATCAGGGTACTTCTTCACCACCCTGTGGATGGTGTTCAAAAGGTCGTCCTCGTGGAGGGGCGTCGTGGCCTTCGGAACAGCGACCACATCGACAACTCTGCACTGTGTTCTGGGGAACCGCGGATCCTTGTGGTTGAGATGGTGGCCGTTGGCGATAAGTCCCGCGACGAAGCTGCCGTGGGCATTGTCCTGATCAGCTTGCGGCACGTCCTCTTCGTCACGAGCGACGACCCAAGCCTGAAGCAGTGCGTTATTTGGATCAGTGCCGGTGTCGATCAGCCCGACCAGCGGGTACTCCACGTCTGGTTCCGGGCCAGGAAAGTCCGCCTCCTTCAGATGCCCGACCGGAACGTACTGAGCCTTCACCTCGAACTGAGGCGTGAGACCGATTGACTGAGTGCCCACGAATGCGGCGAGCTTCGGCACCATGTCGGGAGTAACGCCTCGTAAGCGGAACAATCGAATGTCAGCAAGGTATGGGAGTGATTCCGGCGGCGGCAGTCCGAGCGACTTCGCCAGAACCAGGAACTCCTCGTACAGCGCTCCATCGGCTTGACTGCGTCCGTGGCGGAACAACCGAACTCTCAGCAGTTCGGGCCGCTGTTCCGAAACGACCGCCAACAGCCCAGCAACGCCAACGTCACCCGCAGCATCGTCAGCGGAGTACGGCTCAATCCTCCGAAGCGTTGAAATGTCGGCTTTGATGTTGTCGCTGGAGCCGTGCCCGACATCTTCTGCCAACTCGTCCAGCCCCTTGCTCGTCACGCTCACCAAGATGTGTCCGAAGGCTTCGCCCCCGATGATCGGGCAGGAGTTCCGATCGAACAGGTGCATGGGTCGATGGCTCTTCGCCAGCGCCTCACTCTTCAGCACGACACGCGCCACCGCGGGGAGGTGGCTGCGGTGCTGCAAGACGCCGCCAAACTGTCGCCGCACCTCGGCAATCTGACCGAGCAACGTACCCCGCTGCTGGTCCACCGCGTCCTTGTCGAAGATCTTCCGCTCCTGCCTACGGGGCCTATTTGCCTGGAGATCTTCGTCGTGCGTGAGGACGACCTTGATTGGGAGCCTTCGCTCGTTGCTGGCCATGCGAGTCTTCCGAGTTCAACCGTCGAGACAGCGTCGGCTCGGATGAGCCGAAGAGCGCTGCCAATCGCTTTAGAGTAAATACGCTGGGAGAGATGTCCCGAACGGCCTTGACCAACGGCGCGTCGTCACGCGACATATCAGCCTTGACCCCCAGCCGTAAATGTACCAACGCTCGGAGCACGTCGGTGTCGGTGACGATCGCGCGATCTGCCAGAACGGCCTCGCGGATCGCTGTTTCACACACATACCGCAGGTCCGCTCCAGTCGCGCCGGAACTGATTTCTACATACTCGGCTAGCGCGGCCGGGTCGCCGACGAAACTGCCCAAGAACATTCCGAACATCTTGGCCCGAGCCTCTGGGTCGGGTGGCAGTAGTTCAAGCTTGTACGAGAACCGCCTCCACACCGCCGGATCGAGCAAGTGTGAGTGGTTGGTTGCGCCCAGCAGCACCGTCTCGTTGTTGAGCGCGTCGATATTCTGGAGCAGGCTCACCACCACCCGCTTCAGTTCACCGAGTTCGTGATGGTCGTCACGGAGTTTCGCCACTGAATCCAGTTCGTCTAAGAACAGCACGCAGGGACGGCTCTTGACGTGCTCGAAGAGCACTCGGATGTTCTTGGCTGTGCTGCCCAAGAACGACGAGATCAGAGCGTCCGATCGAGCCGTGATCAGCGGTAGCCCCAACTGGGCTGCGATGTGTCGTGCCAGCTCCGTCTTTCCGACGCCTGGCTCGCCATAGATCAGCATCGACGGTGAAATCCCGACGCGGTTGGCCATCAGTTGATCGGCCGCCCGCACAAACCGGAGGAACTCGTCTACTCGCTGCTGGACGCCGGAATCGAGCACGATGTGAGCAGTGGCCCGGTCAATCCACTCCTCGTCGGCAAGAGAAAACCGCGATTCGGTGTCCACGGGCAGCCGGGTGGCGACCGCTGAGGCGATGTTGGGTGCCACCTCTGAGGTCTTCGTCTGGGTCGCTGTCTGGGTCAACCGATCCGCAGCTTTCTCGTCCCCTGCCTCGCGGAGCTTCCGAGCGAGCTGCTCGACGTAGGCCAAGACTTTCGCACGGTCCCCCTTCAGGGCTCCATCGATGATTCGCGAGATTTCGACCAGGTGTTCCATGAAAGACAACTCCGCTTATGTGAAAAATACACATGGTATAGCGGCATATCAAGGCTGTTCAGTGAAACAATGTGCTGATTTGTGAAATGCGACCGGCAAGCTAAAACGGACCGCGCAGTCCGATTGGTCTACGTCCGCGCCATTAAACTTGGTGAGCGGCCTGGCACCGTGTCCTCCATATCTAGATGGGGATGTCCGGCCGCAGGTAGAACTGGCCATATGTCGCTATTCGGGAGCGTGGCCCGAGTCGGACGGCTCAGTTGGCCGTTTCGCCGCCAGCAAGCGCTCCAGAAGCGATCCCAGCCATGAACGCTCCGATGTAGGTCGTGGCATCGTCAACCTGGAACGGAGATGAGTTGGCCTGCGCCGCCGCGTGACCAGCCGAGGCTGGTGATCCTCAAGGCTCACTGGCGGTCGCCGTCCCCCTTCAACCCCGCCGCGATCGCCGCGAACTGGTCGAGCGCCGTCTGAAGGTCATCCGCGATCTCCTGCGCCAGCACATCCGGCTCGGGCAGGTCGTCCCCATCCTCCAGGCTCTTGTCCTTCAGCCAGAAGATGTCGAGGTTCGCCTTGTCACGCTTCATCAGGTCGTCGTATCCGTACGCCCTCCAGCGGCCATCCGGCCCGACGCCCTTCCCGTCCTCCTCCGCCCACGTCGCCTTCCGCTTGTGCCGGTTCGCCGGGTTGAAGCACGCCACGAACTCATCCAGATCCGCCCGCTTCAGCGGCCGCTCCTTCTGCGTGAAGTGCATGTTCGTCCGCAGGTCATACACCCACAGCGTCTTGGTCCAAGCCGCCTCTTGGGCGGGCTTGGCGTCGAAGAACAGCACATTGGCCTTCACGCCCTGTGCGTAGAAGATGCCCGTCGGCAGGCGCAGCAGCGTGTGCACATCGAACTGCTTCAGCAGGTTCCGCCGAACCGTCTCGCCCGCGCCGCCCTCGAAGAGCACGTTGTCCGGCACGACCACCGCCGCCCGCCCGTTCACCTTCAGCAGCGTCTTGACGTGCTGGAGGAAGTTCAACTGCTTGTTCTTGGTCGTCGTCCAGAAGTCCTGGCGCTCGTAGGAGTGCTCTTCCTTCTCCAGGTCCCCATCTTCGCCCACGATGGAGATGCTGCTCTTCTTGCCGAAGGGCGGGTTGGTCAGGACCATGCTGAACCGCTCGCCGGGGTCGCTGGCCAGCGAGTCCACGCCGCTCCGCACCGGGCACGGGTCCGCGTCGATCCCGTGCAGGTACAGGTTCATGATGCACAGCCGCGCCGTCGCCGCGACCAGTTCCCACGCGTGCACGAAGTTCTTCTTCAGGTGCTTCTTCTGATCCGGATCGAGTGTGCCGCCAAACTGGTCCACCACATACTTGTGGGCCGTCAGCAGGAACCCGCCCGTGCCCGCGGCTGGGTCGCACACCGTATCCTCGGGCGTCGGACGCATGACATCCACGATCGCCTCAATCAGCGGTCGCGGCGTGAAGTACTGCCCCGCACCTTTGGGGCTCTCCTCGGCGCTCCGCTTCAGCAGCCCCTCGTAGATGTCCCCCTTCACATCCGTGTTCATGCTCGTCCACTGCTCGGTCCCGATCAGGTCCACGATGAGCCGCTTGAGCGTGGCCGGATTCTGGATCTCCATGCGGGCCTTCTTGAAGATCTCTCCCAGCATCCCCGGCTTGTTCCCCAGCGTTTCCAGCACAAGCCGGTAGTGCGTCTCCAACTCCGCCCCGTCCAGTTTGAGCAGCGACTCCCATGACCACTTGGCCGGGACGATCGACGGCCGACTGTGCGGCGGCTTCGTCATCTCGTCGGCCATCTTCAGGAAGAGCAGGAACGTGATCTGCTCCGTGTACGCCATGTACGACAGCCCGTCATCCCGCAGGACGTGGGCGTAGTTCCATGCCTTGTTGACGATCTGTGTGGTATCAGGGGGCATCAGTCTCATCACCTTCCGATATGCGCCGGGGTCAGGGCCATCAACGTCTTCACCGCATCAGCGCCTTTGGGCAGCAGGTAGTGCCTACGGAGCTTCCGCAGGTTGATGTACCCGCTCGGATCCGTCTCCCACACGCCCGCGATCTTTCGGTAGAGGGAGAAATAGCCGCCGTCCGCGACGAGGATCTTCTGGCAGTGATCCAGCCCATGCGCGTTGCAGTAGCCGATTGCCTGCTCGACGACTTCCTGCATGGGGCTGTCCATGCCCTTGGCCTCGCAGACGAGGCCGCATGTGGACACGTCGGTTGGTGTGTGGGTGAACACGGCGAGGTCGATCTTCTTCCACTCGATCGCAAGCAACTGTTCCGACCAACCGAGCGCGAGCATGAGCGGCAGGATCATGTGAGCGACGACCTCGTGCTCCGTCGGCCGACCCGGTGATCGCTCCTTGTTGTACCAGTCGAGCAAGCCCCGAAGTTTGCGGATTGCCCGCTCAACATGCAGACACGCGTCGTATCCGAGACCCTCCTGAAACAGCGCATCGGACAACTGCTCGGGCGTCAGCGGCGTTTCAGGAGTGCCGGGAAGGTCCCGCAGTGGTCGCGTCGCAATCTGGGGCAGCAAGTGTCGAATCGGATCAAGGTTTCTTGGATGGTTCACTCGTGTGAAGGTGGGAATCTGCTTCCGGTCGGCAAACAGGTCGCCGCTCGCCTGAATCTGTTGGAGTGCCTCGTCGTGCTGCCGCTGCCATCTGACCCTTCGGCAGTGCTCCAAGTCCCATCCGTACACATCGTCGAAGGCCGTTGTGTGAAAGTAGTCCGACTCAATCTCGCCGATCGAGAGAACGTTGTACCCCGACCGCAAGAGGACGAGGTCGCCTTGACGTACCTCGGTCGCGAACTGGCGAATGTACGTGACCTTCCCCTCGCCCTCTGCCCTCGCGTCAGGATTCTCGTCGTAAAGCGGGGGCGCGTACGGGCCGAATCTTCCCGGCCCGAGGAACATCACGTCGTGGTCGAGGAACAGACGCTGGTAACGTCGCCCCTTCTCACCACACGCGATCTGCCACACCTGTGGGCTCATGCCCGCACCGCCCGACGCTTCTTGCTGCCAGCCGGACCGCCTACGTTTACCTTGGCCGGGGTGGAAGATGACGAGATCCGTTCGAGCAACGCGGCTGCTGGCTCGTCAGTCGGGTCCTGCGGGACGAGTCTGCCCTCGAACGCGCGCTTGAGGATGGCTTGGCGGAGACGTCCCGCGCGCCGGAGGGCGTGCTCCATTTCTTTCTCGGCGGCGTCGGCGACGGAGAGGCGGCGATCGACCTCGGCGACGATCTCGGCTTGTTCGGCCAGGGGGGGAAGCGGAACCGGGATCTTCTGAAGGGCTGCCTGCGTGAGTTTGGGCTGCGCGGTTCCAGTTACCCAGAACTGCAAGGAAATCGCATTTAGGTAGTGACGCACAAACGCAATCGGAATGCCTGCGAGTGGTTGCACGATGTGCGCATGGTTGTTGACCCAGAATCGTCCGACCGCTTCGAAGGCGATTGGCGTATGCCGTGACACGAGGTTCGCTCCATCTTCCGCGATGAGCAGGTAGTGGCCGTCGAACAGATAGTCTTTGACGTGATCGATGATGCCCGACGCGCCGTAGTACGGAATGTCGCCCGCAGTTGTCGCGCGATCAGACGCCTTAACCGGAACTCGTTGCCCGTCGAAGTTCTCGGCGAGACTGTCGAAGGAAGCAACCTGCCACTGAGGCGGGGCAGGGGCGCGTGCGGATGTGTCAGGTTCGACGGGTGGCGCGTATTTGTCCTTCCACCCTTTCGACGGCGTCTTCCCTGCCTCCTTGAACTTGCGGAGTTGGTCCTGCTCCCACTTGGCGCGGCGTTCGGCGAGGATGCGTTCGAGGAGTTCGGAAGCGGGCTCGGTGGCCGGGTTCCTCGCACGCCATTCCTCGGTCAGACGACCTTCGACGGCGGCCTTGAGCACCGCCGCGCGGTATCGCTTCAGGTTCGCCCTCACCCGCTCCAGCGCGGCCACGCCCGCATCGAGGTCGGAGAAGAGTTCTTCGATCTTGGCGACGATGCGGACCTGTTCAGCACGCGGTGCCAGGGGAACCGGCAACTGACGGACGATCCCATTGCTGATGTTCGACTGTGCACCACCCTTGCCCTGCTCAATCAATTCCCTCCGCCTCGATAGTAGGAAGTTGAACATGTATCGCGTGTCAACATTCTTGGGCAAGAAGATCCCGCAGACGGCCTGATTTGTCGCCGCATCGATGTCCAGAATGCCGATCTTGCCGACGGTCGCGCCGTACAGGGCGAGGCACACCGTACCGCGTGGGAAGACCTTCGCGTTTGAAGACTTGACCCCAAGCTCCGAAAGCGTTTCCTCCGTCGATTGGACAAGCCCATCACCCAATTCGCCGGACTTTACCCACGGAATGCCGCCGCCGAAGTAGGCGGGCACGGCGCGACTTGGCGTGCCGCCTGTCGCTGTGCGCGCGAATTGCTCGATCGCCGCGACGACCCACCCAGACGGCAAATCCGTTCGGCCCCATTCAGGCAAAGTACTCCTCCACTTGCTTGCGATACTTGGGGAGTTTGTCTGCTGGAAAGAGTACCGCTTCGGCGTTCTTCCCGACCCAGTCAAAGTACTCTCGAAGCCCATCTCCGAGGGAAGTCTGATGCCTCACATCACTTGACTGAATCCATCGCCATAGACGATCCGGAAATGCGACTTCTCCCGGCGGCGCAAGCTGGCGAGCCGATTCGTGGATGCAAACTCCAAAGAACGGTGCCTGGCCCTCAGATTCGTATGCATGCGCAATTGCGCGCCCAACTGCGAGGCACTGGGAGTAGTTGGGGTTGCTATGGAGGTCGGGCGATCCGCGAGACAAATCTGATCCCTCGATAACGTGTCCGAATGCCACACCACATCGCACCGAAAAGCGAAGCTTATGATCTCCCTCTTTCAAGAAGGTGAGTGACAGGATCATCATCGCTTCGCGGAGAAACGCTTCCATTTCTCTACGGGTCTCAGAAACGGCATACACCCCGTCGATCGCCGGATAGGCGCGGAGACGAGTCTTTCCGACGAGCGCTCTCTGACCTGCTACATGGATTTTGGCAATGAAGTTGGCTGCCCTTGGCAGTGATAACTGCATGGCATTCGCAGCACCGACAAGGTCAAGCCAACAAACGTAGCGATTCGATGGAGAGGGTAGTTTGCGTGCATCAAAGAAGGCGGGCTTGGCTTTTACAGACGTGCTCATGCCACCAACCTCTCATTCATCTCGCTCAGCAGCGTCGGCAGCGACTCGCCGAAAACCGCGTACGCCGCGCCCAGCCCGCCCATCTGCTTGAAGGGCACATCGTCCTCCAGAGAAGCGGTATCGATCGCCAGCGACGACGCGATGTGGTCCTTGATCGCATCCAGCCACTTCCGCTGCGCCGGTGTGAACGTCACGCCCGTCCCGGCCTTCTCCGCGTGCCACGCGACATATCGCTCCTCGACGACCGCCGCGAACGGCACCAGAGGCGAGGGCGAGCCGATTGCGTGGCGCACGAGTTCAACAAGGTCCACGAGGTGGCTCGGCCGCCCCTTCACCTTCCCCGGCTCCACCGTCTCGAACGCCTGCCACAGGCGCCCGACCGTCTCGGGTCGCTTCGCATCCACATAGAAGGGCGGCACGCCCAGCTTCTGCGCCAACTCCTTCACCTGCCCGTACCGCAGCCCCGCCCGATACGGGCGGCTGTAGAGGATCTTCAGCGCCTCGATCTCGTCCTTGTTCTCCTCAATGAACTGCTTGAAACTCGTGACGACGCCTCGCGCCTTCTCCAATGCGGCCGCACTGAAGCCCGCGGTCAGCAACTCGTCCCGGTTCACCTCGTCAAAGACCTGCTCCGCCGCCTGCTTCACACGTAGTACCGTCTCCCGGAGTTTGGGATCCAGGAACGGTTTCAGCGCGGCAGCCATTGCCTCGCGCTCGACCTGCTCCACTTGCGCCTCGGTTGGCTCCTGCCCCTCCGGCAGCTTCAAGACCTCGCGGGCGCGGGCGGCATTGGCATCGTCGTCGATGCTGGTGAGGAGAACCCCGGCGAGTCCGCCCGGCCCCTTGCCGCCGCTGGCCTGCTCGATCTGCGCCCGCTGGTCGTCGTCGATCTCCCGGTCGAGGCGTGCGAGCCGAGCCGCGAGGGTCGAGACGAGGTCGTCGCTCACCGCCCCTGCCGCGATCATCTGCAGGACCTTGTCGAGCGAGACGCTCGGCTGCCGATCGAGCGGCCGGGAGAGCGTCTTCTCCGACTCGGTCACACCGACGGCATCCACGATGACGAAGTGGGTTTTGACGCCGCCGGGGGCCTTGCTGGTGACGGACTGCAGGACATCCGGATTGACGACGCGGCAGCCACGCCCCTTCATTTGCTCGAAGTACGCCGCGGAAGAGATGTTGCGCATGAAGAGCAGGCACTCGAGTGGCTTCACGTCCGTGCCGGTGGCGATCATGTCCACCGTGACAGCGATGCGCGGCATGTACGAGTTGCGGAAGTCGGCGAGCAGCTCCTCGGGCTTCTTCCCCGTGGACTTGCTGGTGATCTTCTGGCAGAAGTCGTTCCCCTTGCCGAACTCCTCGCGGATGATCTTGGTGATGTCGTCGGCGTGCAGGTCGGTTTTGGCGAAGACCAGCGTCTTCGGACACTCGGTCTCGCCGTCCTTCGGGTCCACGCGGCCTGGGAAGATCTCGGGCAGCTTCTCCTTGAAGGTGCGGATGACCAGCCGGATCTGGCTCTCATTGACCACGTCGCGGTCGAGCTGCGACGCCTGATACGGCACATCCTGATCGAGAGCCGCGTACCGCTTCTTTCGGGTCGCGCGGTCTCGCCGCGGCACCAGGAACCCCGGCTGCCCGGAGATCGTCGCGCCCGAACCGGAGATCTTGGTCTCGATGCGGTACACGTCGTACCCGACGTTCACCCCGTCGGCCACGGCCTCCTCGTGGGTGTACTCCATGACGAGGTTGCCGCCGAAGAAGCCGATCGTCTGGGCGCTGGGGGTTGCGGTGAGGCCGACGGTGAAGGCGTCGAAGTACTCCAGCACCTGCCGCCAGACGTTGTAGATGGAGCGGTGGCACTCATCCACGATGATGAAGTCGAAGAACTCGGGCGGGATCTTCTCGTTGTAGATGACAGGGAGCGGCTCCTTAATGAGCTTCTCCGCTGCGGACTCGAACATGGAGGACTCTTCGGCGTTCTCGTCGAACGCTTCTTCGCCCTTCAGCATGGAGTAGAGACGCTGGATGGTGGTGATGACCACCTTGGCGGCGGGATCGATGGCGTTCTTCCGGAGGTGCTGAACGCCGTACTCCTCGGTGAACTTGTACTGGGTGTGCGGAGAGGCGAACTGCTGGAACTCGTTGATCGTCTGGCGGCCGAGGTTGTTGCGGTCCACGAGGAAGAGGACCCGCTTCGCGCCGCCGAACTTGATGAGGCGATACGCGATGTTGCAGGCGGTGAACGTCTTGCCAGAGCCCATGACCATCTGGATGAGCGCGCGGGGGCGGGCGTCGGCGAGGGACCGCTCAAGATTGCGGATCGCGGTGACCTGCTTCTCCCACAGAGCGCCCTGCTCCAAGGTCGGCATCTGCCGGAGTGAGGCGCGGAGCTGATGGTCGAGAGTCGCAAGGCGGGCCAGTTCCTTCGGTCGATGGAACGTGAAGACCTCGCGGCTCCGCGGGTCGGGGTCGAGGCCGTTGGTGAACTGGGTCACCTCGCCGGTGGACTCATAAGCGAACGGGAGGGGCTTGCCGGGCGCGGTCCAAGTGGGAAGGCCAGCGGGAAGCCCCGCCAGATACTTGGCCGACTGGGACTCCACGCCGGTCAGCGTGTGCCCGACCGGCTTGGCCTCGACAACGCCGATCGCCTTGCCATCGACATAGAGCAGATAGTCGGCGGGACCGTTGGTGCCGGGGAACTCGGTGATGGCAATGCCGCGGCCTGCGCCGAGGTGCATGCCGCGATAGGTCTGGACGATCCACCCGGAAGCGGTCAGCTTCGAGTCGATGATCTCGCGGGCTTTCTGTTCGGGTGCAGCCAACCCAGCCTCCACCAGCAACGGGGAGGGTCAGTCTACACGACCAGCAGGGATCTTGTCACGGCGGAAGTGGGGGAGGCGGCCTCGATCGCAGCCCGCACGCGCTCGTTTCGTTCGTGGGCATCGTCCCCGCACCGATCCAACGCTTCGCGTGCCAGCCGCATCCGCTCCTCCCACGGCGTCCCGGGCGGCGGAGGGACGTGCCTGTTGGGATCGAGGCCGTGCAGACGCTCGGCCTCGGCGTAGTCGCCCCGCGCCCACGCGAGCGTCTCCTGGATGTCGCGGTAGGTCTCGGCGTCGGTGTGCTCGGGGCGCACGCGATCGAGCCCCGGCGTCCCGGACACAAGCGTCGCGTTCAGCGTGTGCATCAGGCGGCGATGGTCGTCGCGATCCGCGTCCGATTCCACTCGCCGCGCCCGTTCCATCCTGGCGACCTTGGACTTCAGCGCTCGCATGGCGATCCCCCTTTCGCGTTGGGGGATTATCGCACGGTTGCGGACACGGCGCGAGCGGCGGGGAGGTCATCGCCGGGGATCGGGACTACGGCGGGAATGGAGCCGAGCGGTGTCCCGCGTGCTCACTTCTTCGCGAGCAAGGAGCGTGCGTATGCGAGGTCGCGCTCCGTACCTGCCCCGTCCTTGTATCGCCAGAACTCCCATCCGTTCGTCGCCTTCGGCTTGCCGGACACGGAAGCCTTCGCCGCCGCCCCTGCGGACGAACAGTTATCGAAGGTCTTACCCCCGAACTCGATCTTGCCGCTCGGGTGAAGCGTGGCGCGAACTTCCTTGTCCATGTACGTGGTGAAAAGCGGTAGGGGAGTCTTGAGATGACCCGCCGCGACAATGTCGGCGAGCGAACCGGCGATTGTCACCGGGGACCGCTTCGTCCCCGGCTTCTTGGCACCAGGCTTGCTGGCGGGCGTCGTGGTCTTGGTCGGCGGAGGTGCCGCCTTCGCGCGAATCGCCTCGGTGACGATGGCGGGCGATTCGATGCGGATGTCCAGACGCCGCAGGGAATCCGCGATCTCCTTGGGCGTGAGTTTGGACACCTGCTGCCGCAGAATGCGGATCAGCGAAGGGCTCGCGTTGCCGATCAGGTCTGTGAGCGCTGACTTGACGCGCCGGTCCACAAAGTGCGAGGTCCAGATGATGTCCAGCAGGTTCTCTTCGAGATTCGCTCGCGACATCAGCGTCAGCGCACGAACGCACTCGTCCTGGGGTGTCTCGGTGAGCTTGATCCGGTAGAACATCTTGTCGTCGGCATCGACCGCCGCGATCGCGTTATAGAACCTGTACTCGTTGCCATCGGTGAGGACGCACCACTCGACGCCAGCGACCACGGCATAGCCCAGCACCTGCCCGATCCACTTCCGGTCGGCGAGCGACTCACCGAGGCCCTTCGCTTCGAGGAACAGGCGTGGCTTGCGGAGGAGTTTGAGCGCGTAGTCCACGGGCTTGTCCCGGCCCTTGGGCCTGAACTCCCGGTGCACCTCGTCGGGATCCCGAATCTCCCAGCCAAGCACTTCCAGTACAGGCTCGATCAGCGAGGCCTTGGTGTTCTGCTCATTGAGCCCGTTCTGTCGAAACCGGTTCGCCTTCGCCGAGACGAGTGCGACAACTTCGGCCAGTGCTGGTGGTCGTTCTGCCATATGGGTCCATGCTAACAGGTTGGGCGGGAATTGTGCTCGCGGCTCAGCAACCCTGTCCGAACGCATCAAGGAAGTCGAGGAAGTCTTGTACGTCAATGACCGTGTCTCCGTTCAAGTCCGCGTTACCAGCAGCGCCGCACGGTCCGCTCGATCCCATGCAACTGGCAAAGTCGTCCAAGAAGTCGAGAAGGTCTAACACGTCCGGAGCGGTGTCCCCGTTGTAATCGGCTACGCATGGAGGCACGCAGGCGAAGGCCGCCACGTGATTGAGCGTGCGGCCGCCTGTCGCGGTGAACTGTCCGCATGCGTACATGGACAACCCCGAGCCGTTGTCGAATGCTGTCAGGCCCTCAACCCATCCATTGACGCCCAACCCCAGTGGAAACCATTCATTACCGTCCCACTTCGCTACGTGATGAGCGGGAGCGCCGCCAGCATGAGTGAATCGCCCGCCAGCATAGAGCGTGGGGCCTGTGCCATCGTCTAGCGTCGTGACCCACAATACAAGGCTGTCCATACCGGAACTCAGAGTTCCCCATTGGGTGCCGTCCCATTTAGCGATGTAGTTCGCTGGGAGGCCGCCAGCGTTTGTGAAACGCCCTCCCACGCACAGGTACGACGAGCCGTCTTGATCGACTGCGATCATGGCGTCCACAGGGGCATTCACGGTGGTCGGAAGCGCCGACCACGTGGTCCCGTCCCAACGGGCGATGTGAGGGGCGAGGTTTCCCCCCGCCGTGGTGAAGAATCCGCCCGCATAGAGAGCCTCGCCATTGCCGTCATCGAAGACGGCCAGTGCGGCGACCTGTCCATTGAGGCCGCTGGCCAGCGGTGTCCAGTCCTGACCATCCCACCGAGCAATGTTGTGGGCGGGTTGATCCCCGGCGGTTGAGAACCTGCCACCGGCATAAAGAGCGGTGCCGGTGCCATCATCATAAACGGCCAGTGCCCAGATCTGATCGTTCACGCCCGTTCCCAGTGGCGACCACGCGGCCCCATCCCACTTGGCAACTCGGCTTGCCGGTTGGCCGCCCGCAGTGGTGAAATCACCTGCCGCGTACAAGGCGGATCCGGAGCCATCGTCAAACTCGGTCATTGCATAGATGTCGCCGTTCGTTCCGGATCCCAGTTGCTCCCAACCCCCGACACCCCAGTGGGCGATGTTGCCTGCCGGTGTACCACTTGCGGAGCCGAACCGTCCTCCCACATAGATTCTGTCGCCCATTCCGGTTCCGTCGTCATGGACTTGGATCGCCCACGCACCTCCACCAACCCCTTGCCCGAGATTCCACCATTCGGGATCGCAACGATCGGAGGATCGCGATTGTGCATTCGCAGCATTTGGGACGGCGAGTGCGGCCAGAACAACACAGGCGTGAGCAAGCCCTTTACCGACGAACTTCGCTTTCAATTTTGACCTCCTCGAACGGCAGCAACGGTCGGATGAGTGAACCCGGAAGGGCATGCTACACGAATTGCGTTCTCTGGCAAGCGATTTCTCGTCAGCTCGCCGCCCACACCCGTTCCCTCATCGCATCGACAACCGCCGTCGGCTGGACGTGGTCGAGGTAGCGGATCGTGGTCAGCAGCGACCGGTGCCCGAGTTGGCGCGAGATGATCCCGACATCGACGCCTTCCTCGCGAAGTTGGGCCGCGTGGGTGTGCCGCAGGCCGTGGGCGTGGACGCGTTTGGCGATCCCGGCTTGGCGGCCCAGCCGCTTCATCAGCCGCCGCACGTACCCCGTCGTGACGGGCGTGCCGTAGGCGGAGCAGAGCAGCGGCGCGGCCGCGAGTGGGCCGCCTGCCCCGTTCGCCCGTGCCGCCACCCGTTGGGCCCTACCGCGTTCGGCGAGCCAGGCCGCCACGACGGCCGCCGCCCCGGGGTCGAGGCCCACGGCCCGATACCGGTCGCCCTTGCCGTGCAGCACCCGGACGATCCCGCTGGCGAGATCCACGTCCTTGGGCGCGAGCGCCAGCGCCTCGGAGACCCGGAGCCCGGCCCGGTACATCAATGTGATCAGGGCGCGGTTGCGAAGCGCGACGGGGGTGTACCTGCCGCAGGCGTCGAGCAGGGCCCGGACCTCCTCGTCCGTCAGCACCTCGGGCGGCAGGCGGCGCTTGGGCTTGGGGCGACGCTTGGATCGTGCGGCCAAGGTTTCCCCCGGTCGTTCCAAATGCCCTGCTGCGGCCCGATCCCTCCGACGCGGCGTCTCGTCCCCGGTCTGTCGTCCTCGCATCCCGTTGCTCCCGCTGGGGTTACCGCAGGGGACGCCGTTCGCGGGAGCATCCCGCGGCTACGGACCGGCGACCAAAGCGGCACCGGGTGATGGAGGGGCGAGCAGGCGGACCGGGCAAGGCGGCGGACGTTCGAATTTCGTTGCCAGAAGCATGCAAATGCCGTAACTTCATGTCCTTGCGACTGGCGATAAGTACCTATGGACGGGCATGAACAGGTGCCCTTGGGGGAACGACCTCGATGCGTACAACGACACTCGGCCGCTTGTTCCTGACGGTGGCGAGCGCACTGCTCGGTTTCGGCTCACTTGAGTCCGTGGCGAGCGCGCAACCGTGCGGCGAGCAGTGGCTTGCAAACGACGGAGTACCAGGCACGAACGGCGAGGTCCGCGCCATGACTCGCTGGGACCCGGACCTTGACGGACCGCTGGAAGCGCTGGTTGTTGTCGGTGGCGAGTTCACCGCCGCCGCGAACATCGCCGCGAACCACGTCGCGGCATGGGATCCGCACACACTCAAGTGGTCCGCGTTGGGCGAGGGCTTCAACGGCCAAGTGCGCGCGCTCGAGGTCGATGCTGCGGGGCGGCTCATCGCCGGTGGAGTCTTCACAGAGTCCGGCGGAGCATCGACACCATACATCGCGGCATGGGATGCCGAGCAAGGCACGTGGACACCGGTCGGCCCGGGAACAGATGCACCG
>CAUJHH010000053.1 GCA_963204725.1 Planctomycetota bacterium | reverse complement strand
GGCCCCACCCTCACACCCCCGCTCAATCGCTTCACTCCACCCAAGGCCAAGCCCTTCGAGCCCTCGCCCGATCTCGAACCCCACATCTTCCAGAAGCTCGCCAACCCCGACTGCTCCCTCACCTATCTCGCGAAAGAACTCGACACCACCGTCGATGCGCTCTCACTCTGGATGGCGCGCCCCGACATCATGGAGAAGTGCCGCACCATCGTCAGCGCTGGCATGATGCAGACCAAGATGGTCGTCTCCACGCGCCTCAACATGTGTGTGAAGGGTCTCATGACCATCGTCGCCTGTGGTGTCAACGTCGACTCCAACACACCCATGCCCATCTCCTATCACGACCGCAAGCTCCGCGAGTACCAGCGCCACAACGTCATCCGCGCCATCGCGCTCGTCCTCCGCTGCGGCCGCTTCGATCCCTTCGCGCCAACCCGCGCCCCACGCCCTCACAACAACTCCCCCGACAACACGCGCCCACCCTCCGGGTTCATCGCCAGCCCGCGCATCAACGAAACCCTCGACGGCAAGCCCCCGAACTGGACCGCCTACCACGCCGCGATCCGCCAGCACGATGCCGACGTCGCCGCAACCAAGCACACTCCCCAACCAATCGAATCAGCACACGCCGCCCATGCGGCTGTCGCGCGGAATAACGCGTCCACGACCGACGCCGAACCCGCGTCAACGACAGAGCCCGCGCCCGACGCACTCACCACCCGGGTGCCACCAGTTCCCGATTCGGACGCGCAGCGTCCAGAACCAGAACTGGTGCCTGTGTCCGACACACCCGCTCCCGACGCCGATCCCGCCCTCGACTCTGCATCCTCTTCGCCGCTTCGGCGCACGGATCGTTGCCACGACGTGGGGGGGGAGTGCGTGGTGAGCGACTCCTCACAAACCTCTTCTTCTTGTCCTTCACCGCCCCCTGGGCGGACGAACGACAACACCGGAGCCAGCGCGAGCGCTGCGAGCCCTCCGTCATCGTCCCCCTCTGCCCCTTCCTCACCCGCCAACTCACCATCGCCTTCTCCTTCTCCCCCCTCTTCCTCTCCGCGCTCCTCCGCGGCCCTCCGCATTGAGTCCCCTTCCCCATCGCGCGGCCCGCCGCCATCGCAGCCGCGCGCCTGGCGCGCGACCCACAGATAATCAAGTCACCGACCGTGTCGCTGGATCACATCCAACGCACCGGTTCCGCCTGCGCTCGCGTTGCTCTCAAGTCAGGAACCAGTGGCACCCGGGGCGTTGGGTCTTCACGACCGGAGAGCGTTCAAGAGTGGCGCACAAAGAAGGCCCGCGCGTGGCGGGCCTTCGTGGGGAACGGGTTCGGATGCGGCGCGGCGTTTATTCGTCTTCGCTCGGCTTGTGGCTGCGCATGGACTGGGGCATGCTGGTGAGGACCTTGTCGATGAGGCCGTACTCGACCATCTCCTTGTCATCGAGCCACTTGTTGCGATCGCAGTCTCTGGCGATCTGGTCGACGGTTTTGCCGGTGTTGGCGGCGTAGACCTGGTAGAGCCGGTCGCGGAGGCGGAGCATCTCACGTGCCTCGATCTCGATGTCGGTCGCCTGGCCCTCCATGACGCCGGAGAGCAGGGGCTGGTGCATGAGGTTCCGGGCGTTGGCGAGGGCGAAGCGTTTGCCCTTGGTGCCGGAGGAGGCGAGGAGGGAGCCCATGGAGGCGGCCTGTCCGATGATGTAGGTGCAGACATCGGGCTGGATGAAGTTCATGGTGTCGAGGATGCCGAGGCCGGCGGTGACGCTGCCGCCCGGGGAGTTGATGTAGATGTGGATGTCCTGCTTGGGATCCTCGTTGGCGAGGAAGAGGAGCTGGGCGACGATGAGTGATGCGGTCTCATCGGTGACGGGGCTTCCGAGGAAGATGATGCGGTCTTTCAAGAGGCGGCTGTAGATGTCGTAGGAACGCTCGCCGCGTGAGGTCTTCTCGATGACGATGGGGACGAGGTAGCCGGACATGGGAAGTTCCAGATTTCCAGATGGCCGAGAGCCAGCTGTTGGTGTGACGGATCGGGTGTGCGCTCCGGACGGTCGGTTGACGATTGCGTTCCGGCCTGGCCCTTGTGGCCCCTTGGGTGGCTGTGGTTTACCTGACGCCGGCGATCACGGTGGACTGTGCGGGGGGCTCGTTGAGGATCTCATCGACGAGTCCGTACGCCTTGGCCTCTTCGGCGGAGAAGTACTTGTCGCGTTCGGCGTCGCGCTGGATGGTCTCGACGGCCTGGCCGGTGTGGTCGCTGAGGATGCGGTTGAGCTCGGCCTTCATCTTGATGATCTGCTCGGCCTGGATCTTGATGTCCTCGGCCTGGCCTGTCACGCCGCCGTAGGGCTGGTGGATCATGACCTTGGCGTGGGGGAGGATGAAGCGCTTTCCCTTGGCGCCCGCTGCGAGGAGGACGGCGGCGCCGGAGTAGGCGTAGCCGATGCAGTAGGTGGCGACGGGGGAGGAGATGAGGCGCATCGTGTCGTAGATGGCGAGCGTGTCGTCGACGCTGCCTCCCGGCGACTTGATGTAGAGCGAGATCTCCTGGCCGCGCTTCTGGTTCTCGAGGTAGTGCAGCTGCATCATGACGCGTGTTGCGGACGCGTTGTTGATGTCCTGCGCGAGGAAGCAGATGCGATTTTCAAGCAACAGCTCGTCGATGGTCATCTCGCGAGTGCGCTGATAGGTGACGCTTGCGGCTGGCATGTCGGTCCTCTTCTGGCCGTTGGGCGTGTCGTGTTACCGGACGTGATCGGATCATTCCCGCGCGGGCGATGGATCCGGGTTCGGTGCGCGTGAGGCATTGGAACGAAACGGAACGGGGTGATCCTATGGGCAACCCTTGGAACTCTCTCTCCAAAGTGCTGCCCGGGCCGATCATCGGCCATCGGGCCCCCGAAAGTGAACAGAGCCGGAAACCGAACGAACGTTGCGGGCTTGGCCCGGACTTGACGCCTCTATTGGATGACGGCGCGCGTCCGCCGGTTTCGATTGCCTGCCTATCCGGGATTCACTAGGATCGGCCTCCCTCCACGGGGGCCCCGCTCGGGGATTGCTGGGTGTCGGGGCGTGAACGACTCACGCCAGGTCGAGGAGCTTTCGTGTCGATCGCGATCATCAGCGACATCCATGGGAATGCCGAGGCGCTCCGCGCAGTCATGCGCGACATCGACTCTCGCAGCATCGAGAAGATCATCTGCCTCGGCGATATCGTCGGCTATGGGCCAGAGCCCCTGGCCTGCGTCGATATGGTCCGGGAGCGGTGCATGTGGTCCCTGATGGGCAACCACGACTTCGGCGTGCTGTACGAGCCGACGAACTTCAACCCCGGCGCGGAGGCCGCGGCGTACTGGACGCGTGAGCAGTTCGACGCCGAGCCGGACGCGGGGCTGCGCTCGAAGCGGTACGAGTTCCTGGGCAAGCTGCGCGTGCGGGTCTTCGAGACGCTGGACGGCATGGGCTTCCCGGTGCTGGCGGTGCACGGGTCTCCCAGGCGACCGATCAACGAGTACATCTTTCCCGATGACGTGATGAACTCCCCGGACAAAATCGAGTCGATCTTCGGGCGGGTGGAGCGGGTCTGCATCGTCGGGCACACGCACGTGCCGGGCGTCTTCACCAACGAGCCGGACTTTTATCCCCCGAACGAGCTGGGGGAATCGAGCTACAAGTTCGCGCTCGATGAGAAGGCGATCATCAACGTCGGATCGGTGGGCCAGCCGCGCGACCACGATCCGCGGGCGTGCTACACCGTGCTCCACCCGGAGCGTGCCGAGTTCATCCGGGTCGAGTACGACGTGGACGCGACGGCCCGAAAGATCAAGGCCGTGCCGACCCTGCACGACTGGCTCGCGGACCGGCTGTACGAGGGCCGCTAAGACGGCTGGCGATCAGTCGCTGCTGGTCATTTCGCGCCAGACATCCGCGGCGGAGAGGCGCGAGACCCGCTCGGTCGCCTCGGCGCGGATCTGCTCATAATCCTTGATGGCGGGGCGGGCGACCAATCGGGCCTCGGAGCCCGGTTCGAGTTTCGAGAGCCCGAGCGAGCCGTCTCCCGAGACCGTGACGACCCATGTGCCGTCGGAGAGGGCCCGGTAGACGGCCTTGCCGACCGAGGCGCGGGCGGCGTCGGCGCCGGGCTTCGGCGTGCCGTCGGCGTTCCACTCCACCGATGCGATGGCCGGATCGATGACGAGCCCGTCGCCGGGAGGAGTCTTGGCGTCGAAGATCCTGCGGATCCAGAGGCGGCCGTCGATGACGACGAAGTCGACGTAGATCTCGCCCTTGGGGTCGAAGGCGGTGGGGATCAGGCGGGTCTGTCCTTCGATCGTGCGCACACGCACCGAGAGGTCGCTCCCCTTGACCACGAGTTCCGTCACCGCGCTGCGGCGGACGGCGTCGTTGTAGACGTCCACGAGCTGCTGGTAGTCGAGGGCGAGGTCTTCCAGGCGCTGCTCGTAGATCTTCGAGGCGACGTCGGCGCGGACGTATCTGTAGCCGAAGAACGCCGCGGTCCCGGCGACGGCGAGGAACGCGGCGAGTTTGACGCCCGAGATGATTGCGCTGAGCTTCATGGAAGAGACTACGCCTCCGAGCTCTTTGGGATCGGCAGGGTGATCGACTCTCGCCCACAAAGAAGGGCAGCTGGAAGCGGCGAAGTGATCAGTCCGCCTCGCACACCACGCGGAAGCCGACGAAGGGTCCGTCGGACAGCCACCACTTGCTCTTGGGGATCTGCGGGTCGCTGGAGTTCCACGCGGGGGTCTGGGGTGCGCGGGCCTCGCGCGTCAGTTTCTCTGCCGGGTCGCGGTAGGAGCCGCCCTTGGTGACGGGCTTGCCGTCTTCGCCGACGCACCATTCCTGGACGTTGCCGAGCATGTCGTGGAGCCCGTGCGCGTTGGGGGACTTGGTGCCCGCGACGTGGGGCTTGCCATCGGCGTTCTCTTTGAACCACGCTGCGTCTGTCAGGGGTCCGGCGACCTCGCCACAGGCGAGCTCCCATTCGGCCTCGGTGGGGAGCCGGTATGTCTTGCCCGACTTCCGGCTCAGCCAGGCGCAGTACATCTGCGCGCTGTGGAAGGACATGCTGATCGCGGCGTAGCCATCGTGACCGAATCCGCGATCGGGCGGCAAGTAGGGCTTGCTCGGCCTGGTGGTCGCGTCGGAGCCGGAGAGATCGTTGGGCTCGTCGAGCCGGTAGACGAAGGGGTCGAACGCGGGCCAGGCGAGTTCGGTCGTGGAGATATAGAAGGGCTTGATGCCTTTGGCGTCGTCGCCAGCGATCGGGGCCATCGTGAAGGAGAACGCCGCGCCCGGGACTTCCTGATCGAATGGGGCAAGCGTCGCGGCGGGTGCGGGCTGGTCGGCTGCTTGTGTACGCTGTGCGAGGGCCAGCATCGCGGCAGACAGGCCGGCTGCTGCGAGAACTCTCTTGACGCCGTTCATTCGACCTCCGATCGGATCCATGACACCAGACACCATGACTCCATCCCTTTGTACCGATATGCGTCCCATTCGATCCCGCGCTTGGCGCGAACTGGAGAGGATCACGCTCTGCACACTCTTGTTGCTCGGCGGGTGCTCGGGCGTTGGGCGCGCGGAGCGGGACGGGGCACCGGGACTCTCACGACACGAGTTTACGAGGGTTCTGATGGGGGTCCAGACCCGCGTCGTGTTGTATGCGGAGGACGAGCGAACGGCTCGGGATGCCGCGGCCAGTGCGTTTGATCGGATCGCGGCCCTCGAACAGGTGATGAGCGACTATCGACCGGATTCGGAGCTTTCGCTTCTCGGCGGGCACGAGGGTGGCGATCGGCTGCCGGTCAGCGCGGAACTCTTTGAGATCCTGGCGATGGGTGGGCAGGTTTCGGAGGCATCGGAGGGCGCGTTCGACGTGACGATCGGCCCGGTGGTGAAGGTGTGGCGCGAGGCGCGGCGCACCAAGACGCTGCCGGCGCAGGAGGCGATCGACGCGGCGTGGTCGGGCGTCGGGTACACGAACCTCCGGCTCGATCGCTTCTGGCAGACGGCCAAGTTCACGGCATCGGGGATGGAGCTGGATCTGGGCGGCATCGGCAAGGGCTTTGCGGCGCAGCGGGCTTCGGACGTGCTCCGCGCGGCGGGCCACACGCGCCACCTGGTCGCGCTCGCCGGGGACATCGTGGTGGGAGATCCGCCACCCGGGGCGGAGGCGTGGCGGATCGATGTGCAGACGGGCCTCGACACGCCGGACACGAAGCGGCGGCGAACGCTGCTGCTCGCGAACGCGGCGGTCTCGACCTCGGGCGACGCGGCGCAGTTCTTCGAGATCGATGGCGTTCGTTATGCGCACATCATCGACGCGCGGTCGGCGCGGGTGCTCGATCACGCGCCGACCATGGCGGATCAGGCGTTCACGTCTCGGCGCGGGGCGACGGTGATCGCGGCACGGGGCGAGTACGCGGACGCGATCGGGACCGCGCTCGCGATCGTGGGGCCGGAGTGGCTGGAGAAACAGGGAGGCGTCGAGCGCATCGAGGCGATGCTCGCGCGATTCGATGCGCGGGCCGCGATCGTTGAGTGGCGTGCGGCTCCGTCGGATGGGGTGGCGGATCCGCCACTGCGTGCGCGGACGATCGATCCGGCGGGTTCGATCCGCTGGGCCGAGTGAAGCGGAGATGTGGTCGGATCAGAAGGGGCGCTTGGTCGGGTTGACGACCATGTTGTCGCGTCCGAGCACGATGAGATCGGCGATTTCAACGGCCTCTTTGAAGGCCTCTTGCGCCTGCTCGACGTCCTCGGCCCAGGGAAGGATCTTGCCCTGCTCCAGGTGCTCGATGGTGGGGATGGCGTCGCCGGCGATGACGGTGGTGTGGCGTTGCTCGGCGAGGAGCAGGCCGCAGAGGCCGGGTGAGACGCCGGGCATCGGGTAGAGATCGACGCCGGGGGCGAGCCGATCGGGGGCGGGCTGGAATCGGCGGAGCATCGCAACCTCGAGGCGGAGGTCCTCGATGCGTTCGGGGTCTTCGTTGCCGTGCATCTGCGCGAGCGCCTTTGCGAGCGGGACGCCGACGGTTTCGCGTTCGGTCTCACCGATCCACCATGTGGCCTTGGTGAAGGCGGCGAGGCCGCGCCTTGCTTCGGGGTGGAACGAGGTGAGGAAGACGTGTGTGACCGCTTCCGGACCGATGCCCGCGCGTTCGCGGAGTCGCGCGACGATCGCCTGCTCCGGGAGGCCGGGATCGACGAGGATGGTCTGGTTGCCGGCGCGGACGAGCGTTGTCGTCGCGTGGCCGGAGCGGACGGGTTCGCGCTCCATCCACAGGGGATTGGCGCTGAGGGTCCCGATGCTGATCACCCGCGTGTCCATGCGTGCTTCTGCCTCGGGCGTTTGTGTGCGTGGTGAACCGGGGATCGTGGTTACTTGGGGATCTCGACGAGCGCACTCGGGACCATGACCTTGCGCTTGCCGCTGGTGGTGTTGATTGTTCGCCTCTGTCCCATGCCGTTGAGGAGGTAGTTCGGATACTTCACGCGGACGGCGCGGAGGGCCGCGCTCTCGAGGCCGGGGTTGTTCATGGGATCGTGGTCGGCCTCGCCGAAAACGCCGACGGTCACCTGCGATCCATTCGGGCCATGGTAGAAGTAGGCCTGATCGCCCTCGCGCCGGAGCTTCGAGACTGCCTCTTCGGCGAGCTTGCGGCACTCGGCGAGTTCTTCCTTGGTTGGTTGTCCGAGATCGGCGCGGGTGTAGAAGGCGATGGCGAGCGTGTATCGCGCCTGCTCGGGCGGGAGCGCGAGTGCGACGGCGCGGAGATCGAAGGGGGAGGTGATCGGCGACTCGGAGTCGTCGGGGGGCATGAGGATGGCGTTCTGGAAGGGGGTGTCGGCGCCGAGTTTCATCTCGCGGATGCGCCGGAGCTCGGCCTGGGCGATGGGATCGCTGCCGCTGGCGTACTTGCCGTAGCAGACGCGCCACGTCTGGGCGTCGGCCTGTGTGAGGTAGGCCTCCTGGAGCATGGCGACGTTCTGCACCTTCCAGAGGGCCATGTCGGCGTTGGCCTTGGCGTCTGGTCCCTGGATCGCGACGATCATGATGCGCCAGGCGGGATCGACGCGAGCGAGCCCGACACCGGATGCCTCTGGGAAGAGTGCCTTGCCCTCGTCGGAGGGGGAGCCCGGTTTCTCCCGGCCGGGGGGGAGGACGATGGGGGCTGTCTGCTTTGACGTGTCACGCTGGGACTTGGGACGCTCTCTGGTCTCCGGTTGAGCCAAGGCCGGCAATGCCAGACACATACATAACCAGCACCCGACCAATACCCGATCCGCGGGGGGTGAAAGTGCCCCTGCGGCGGTCCTTGCGCGGCGCAAAAAACCACTGTACCCGAACAGAATTTCCTTGCTGGTCCGACGGGAAGTTATCACTTGCAAACCTCGCATTGGCATGAGTTTAGGTGGCTTGAGCGGAATCCGCCAGAATCTCAAGGGTTTGCTGTCATGGCGTCGATCTCATTGGTGTCAGGGAAGCATGGATCGGCCAGCGTCAGGCCGGAACATGTGGGGCGTGTCGCGTGGTGGCGGCACGGGTCTTTGGGTCGGTCGGGTTGATCCCGATTCGACCGGGAGTGTATGGAACATGATGAACGTGTCATCGATCAATAGTGGAACGGGAGCGGGTGCGGTCGGCAGGGCCGAGCCGCGCGAGGCCGCGCAGGAGCGGGCTGTTGCTGCTCCTCAGGTGAAGCGTGGTGAGGACCAGGTGGAGCTGTCTGAGGCGTCGCGCCTGCTTGCTCGGCTGAAGGGTCTTCCCGAGATCCGTCAGGACCTGGTCGATCAGGTCCGTGCCCAGATTGAGGCGGGTACCTACGAGTCGGACGACAAGCTCGACCAGGCGATCGAGGGTCTGCTGGACGACATCGAGAGCGGACTGTAAAAAGGGAATCGCCGGGTCGAGGCCTTCGGCCCGGAGGATGTTCATACCGAGTCATGGATTGAGAGAGGGATAGAGACCGAAGGGCGGCAAGCCAGAGAGCAAGGTTCGGAGAGTCGAAGCATGTGAGCGATCACCCGGGTGGGCCGACCTGAGAGACCGGCCCGTTGGAGATGAGACGAGAGATCCCGGCGCTTCGGTGAGAGAGATTCGGAGTGAGAGCTGGTCGAGAGAGAGACGCCACTCACGCAAGCCACGACGGGTTCGCCCGTCATCAAGTCCTCGGTTCTTCTTCCCAGGAACTCCCGCCGGGCTTGTCCCCGGCGGGGTTCTTTTTTGGACAGTGCGAGAGTGGCGGAAGGGAGTCGACCGATCGGGTCGGCTTCGATCGTGCGCAGGGGCGGCTCGCCCGCGAGGGCTCGGGGGTGGCTGCGCGTCGCTCGCGGCCGTTCATGAATAAGACACCGATTCGTTCTCGCTCGGGCGGCGTTGAATGACGCCTCGGGGGCGGACGATCCGTACCCTGCGGGTTGGAGGTGGCGCATGCCCGGCGTGTGGACGCAGAATTACTATCACGTGGTCTTCTCGACGGCGGGCCGGACGCCGTGGATCGGCGCGGAGCTCGAGACGCGGCTCCATTCGGTTCTGGCGGACGTTGCGCGCGATCTGGGGTGCGAGGTGCTTGCGATTGGCGGGATGCCGGACCATGTCCACTTGGCGCTCAGGTATCCGGGCGAACTCTCCCATTCGGATCTGGTGCATCGGCTCAAGGGGCGGTCATCGGCGTGGGTGCATGAGACGATGCCCGAGCTTCGAGAGTTCGCGTGGCAGGAGGGGTATGGGGGGTTCACGGTGAGCCGCGCGGCGTTGGAGCGGGTCGTTGAGTATGTGCGGGGTCAGAAGGCGCATCACGCGCGGATCACGTTCGAGGAGGAGTTTATGGCGATGCTCGAGGTCCACGGGATGAAGCCGTCGAGAGAGGATGCGCTGGGGTGAGCGGGCTCTCGGAAGTGTGCCGGAAGGTTTCGTCCGCCCAAGGGGCGGGGAAGAGAAGAGGAAGAGGGAAGTAAGGGGGGCCCTTATCCACCGGTTGAAACCGCCCCCCCACGGGCAACCAGCCGCGCGCCGAAGCGGCGAAGAGAAGAGCACCGAGAATGGTCCCAAAGCGGACCAGTCTCGGTGGCACGGCAAGAGAGCACCTTGGTGCCACCGGCCGATCGGACTGGGCGGCACGGCGCAAGGAAGATCTGTACCACGTGCGTCATCGCTGCCGACGTTTCATATGCACAAAGTAGGCACAATATCCAAGGAACGCGGCTGCGACTACGTTGAAGATCCTCCACGCCTCTCGATCCATCGTCACTCGAAATACCGGGTTGTAGATGATTGCAAACCCCCACGCCAAGAGCGCGAGACGCGATCGACCGGAACACACCAAGAGAACCCCGACAGTGGTCGAGGCAGCGCACACTGCCCATCGCAGGAATGTGTAGTATCCATATGGCATGCTAGTGAGAGCCAGCAGGCACATCAACGCGACCGATCCGCACGCAATGGTCGTGGCGGAGAATGCTTGTAAGCTGCGAGTGGCCATGCCTTCTCTCTTGACGCCATCGAAGCGCCGGTATTGCCGTTACGCCTCTTTCAACGATGTGCTCCTGATTCGTTGAACACGGCTTTCATACCAGCGATACCCGGCGAAACCAACTCCGATCGTTAGCCCATATGTAAGCGCAGATCGCAGCAACGCGAGCCAGAATCCGCACTCTTCCGGAAACACCAACTGACTAATGGCGGCCAAGACAGAAAGTGCGGCGAGACAACAAACCCAGGCTTGAAACGAAGCCCACCCCTTCGCACTCCATCCCGCGTCTAGGCCCTGTCTGACGGATCGCTTGTTCGGCGCACGTACGGCGCGACGGCATCGGGCGTACGGCGCAGGTTCGGTTGCGCCAGGGGGAGCGATGTGCGAGAATGCGGCACACGGCAAGGAGGCCGACGATGCCGCCAGAAGGACGCAAGCAGGGACGCGGTGATCTGAATGATGCGCAGTGGAAGCTGATCGAGCCGCTCCTTCCCAA
>CAUJHH010000052.1 GCA_963204725.1 Planctomycetota bacterium | reverse complement strand
CCTCGACTCTGCAACCTCTACGCCGCTTCGGCGCACGGATCGTTGCCACGACGTGGGGGGGGAGTGCGTGGTGAGCGGCCCCTCACACACCTCTTCTTCTTGTTCTTCGCCGCCCCCTGGGCGGACGAACGACAACACCGGAGCCAGCGCGAGCGCTGCGAGCCCTCCGTCATCGTCCCCCTCTGCCCCTTCCTCACCCGCCCATTCACCATCGCCATCTCCTTCTTCCGCCTCTTCCTCTCCGCGCTCCTCCGCGGCCCTCCGCGTTGAGTCCTCTCCCGCTCTCTCTCCGCGTTCACTTCTGCACGCCAGTATCAGGCCGCGCTCCCGCGACAGCCCGCCCCCCTGACCCCCGCCACATCCGCGCATCACAACCAGCAACGCGCAGCCCGCATCAACGGGCCCGCTCTCGCGCGCCGATCCCAGAGCACAGATCAAGAGCCGGGGGGCGTCCGCTCGGCTTCTACTGACGAAGCCGCTGCGCCCCATTCATGTTCCGCGTTGCTGTCTGCAGACTCCGCTCATGCCGCCGGCGCCGCTGCTGAGACGCGCCGCGAACGCCCGCTACGCCGTCTCGAAGATCCGCATCTGATCCGGCTCGATCACCTGATCGGTGACCGGGTGCTCGACATCGATCCGGTAGTCGCCGTCGTAGCACGCCGTGCAGTAGTTCTGCCCGGCCATGCGCATCGCCGACAGCATCCCCTCCTGCGAGAGGTAGTGCAGCGTGTCCACGCCGAGGAACTCGCCGATCTGCTCGATGCTCCGGCCGGTCGCCACCAGCTGGCGCGGCTCCGCGAAATCGACGCCGAAGAAACACGGATGCCGGATCGGCGGGCAGGAGATCCGCAGGTGGATCTCGCTCGCCCCGGCCTGGCGGATCTGCGCCATCTTGGCCCGCGTCGTCGTGCCGCGCACGATCGAGTCGTCCACCACGATCACACGCTTGCCCCGCACGATCTCTGCAATCACGTTGAGCTTGAGTCGCACGGCGGCGTTCCGCTCTGTCTGCGTCGGCTTGATGAACGTGCGCCCGACGTACCGGTTCGGCACGATCCCCTCTCGGTATGGCAGGCCGCAGGCGCGGGCGTACCCCGCCGCGGCGGAGCGTCCCGAATCCGGCATCGGCATGACGAAGTCCGCGGGGACGTGGGACTCGGTGGCGAGGATCTCGCCGAGGCGCTCGCGCACGATCTGGACATTCTGCCCGAAGATCACGCTGGCGGGGCTGGCGAAGTACACGTGCTCGAAGACGCAGTGCGCCGGACGCGGGTTGGCCTCGCCGAAGCGTCGCGAGGAGAGGCCGGCATCCGACAGCGTGACGATCTCGCCCGGCTCGACCTCGCGCAGGTATTCCGCGCCGGCCACATCGAGCGCGACGGTTTCGCTGGCGACGATGTGCTGGCCGCTGGGGAGGCGGCCGATCACGAGCGGGCGCCACCCCCAGGGATCGCGCGCCGCCTCGATCCGGTCCTTGAAGAGGAAGACGAGACTGAACGCGCCCTGCAGGCGTCGGAGCGTGGCCGCCAGCGGGTCGGGAGCCTGCTGCTGCTCGGGGGAGGCGAGGAGATGAATGATCACCTCGGTGTCGCTAGTGGTGTGGAAGAGGTGGCCGCGTTCCTCAAACATCCGCCGGAGGGCCTTGCAGTTGACGAGGTTGCCGTTGTGGCCGATCGCGACCTGTCCCCCGATGTAGGACTCGATCAGGGGCTGGCTGTTGCAGGCGAGGGAGCCCCCGGCTGTGGAGTATCGGTTGTGGCCGATCGCGCCCTTGGCGCCGACAGCGCAGAGGTGGGTGAGGTCGCGCGAGGAGATGACGTCCGGCACGAGGCCCATGCCGACGACGCCCTCGATGAGTGCGCCGTTGGTGACCGCGATGCCCGCGGCCTCCTGGCCCCGGTGCTGCTGCGCGTAGAGCCCGAGGTAGGCGAGGCGTGCCCCCTCCGGCACGCCCCAGACGCCGAAGACGCCGCACTTCTCTTTCTTCTCCATCTCCTCGATGGAGAGGCCGTCGCGCGGCGCGCGGACGGGTCCGGGGCTGATCTGTGTCAACGGAAATCGCCGAGCGGTCGCGTCGTGCATGCAGGTGCTCTTGGCGTCGGGCGTTGGGAGGTGCGGGTGAGTGGCACTGTAGGGAGCGGGAGAGCGATCGTCAGGGGAGCGATCGATTCGCCAGCGCACCCGCGATGCAAAAAGAAGAACGCACCGCCCTTCTCGGGTGCGGTGCGTCGTGGATCAGAGCGAGTGTCTGATGCGACCGGCTTAGGAGACCATCTCCTTGAGGCCCTTGAGGGGGCGGATCTTGATGCCCGTGCTGGCGGGCTTGGCCTTGAACATCTTCTCCTGCTTGGTGAAGGGGTCGATGCCCTTGCGCGCGCCGACGGCGGGCTTGAAGCGGCTCGTGACCTTCATCAGGCCGGGGACGACGAACATCTTGGGCTTGTCCTTGCCCGGCTTCGCGAGGTCCGCCGCCATCACCGTCGAAAGCGTGTCGAAGACGCCCGCGACCTGCTTGCGGCTCAGGCCGTTGTGCTCGCCGAGAATGCCGTAGAGCTCACCCTTGGTCCGCTTGGAAGCGGCGGTGATCTTGGCGGGCTTGGCTGCCTTGGGGGCGGCCTTGGGGGCAGCCTTTGCGGGGGCCTTTGCGGATTTGGACATCTTCCCAGTCTTCTTTGCCATTGCTGAATCACTCCTTGAAAAGCTTGGATTCTCTCCGAGAACCGCGGCGTTTTATCACGCCATCTGTCGTGAGGCAAGGCCGACACATCGGTTCAATCGCCGAGTTTACGTGGTTTTTTGCCAATTTTGCGTCGGTATCGATCGGCGGATGCCCCCCGAGCGCGAGCGCGACGAGCACCGCCGAGTGGTCGGAAACCCCGTTCTTTCGCGGGCTGTGGGCGTATTCGGCGGCGACCAGAGCCGGCGTGAGCGATGCGGAGAGAAGCGCGTGGTCCAGTCGCAACTCGTGTCCCCAGTGGGATTTCCACGTGGTTTCCGGCCGGGAGACGCGGGTTTGATCGCAACGCGAGGGATCGAACGCGTCGGCGTACCCGGCGGTCCAGAGGCGACCCATCGCGTGCGCGACGTGCGGCGGCGCGCCCCCCGGCTGGCCGGAATCTCGCGATCCGTTCAGATCTCCGAGAATGATATGAGATTCTTCGCGATGAGCGAGCGCGTGCCGGGTCAGCCATGCCCAGCCGTGGAGCGCGGCGCTCGGCGTCCAGTCGTCCGGAAGGTGTGCCGCGGTCACCAGGAGGCCCGCGCCCTCCGCCCCGAGCCGGCGAACCAGAACGCGGCGCGCGAGGCACGGGGGCATCGGCTCGGCCTCGATCTCCATGAGCGGGTAGCGTGATGCGATCAGGATGCGGTTGCGGGTCGGTGCGATGCCGGTGTTGGCTTCGGCGATGTGCCGGAGCCCGCGATCGGCGAGGATCGCCAGGAGCTGGCCGCCGAGGGTGGGCCGGAACTCGGAGATCACGGCGACGTCGGGCCGGTGCTCGACCAGTTCGAGGGCGATGTGGGGGAGCCGGCGCGAGCTGCCCCCGTGAAGGATGTTCCAAGCGAGGAGACGGAGGGATTGCGGCCTTTGGTCGTCCACGCGAGGAGCGTAAACGGGTGTGGGGTGCATTGCTACGGTTGGGCATGAGCGAGCACGCGAATCAGGGGAAGCCGATCGTGGTTGTCACGCACCAGGTGCCGGGGGAGGTGGTGGTGCCGGGCGCGGAGGTGCGTCAGAGCCGCGTCGAGAAGCAGACGCGCGAGGAGGTGCTTCGGAGCATCGCCGGGGCGAGCTTCATCGTGTCGATGTACTTCGACCGGGTGGACAAGGAGTTTCTGGATGCCGCGGGTTCGCAGCTCCGGGGCGTGTGCAACTTTGCCGTGGGGTACGACAACATCGATGTGAAGCTCTGCAAGGAGCGCGGGGTGAAGGTGGCCAACACGCCCGGGGCGGTCACCGAGGGGACGGCGGATCTGGCGTGGGCTCTGTTGCTTGCGTGTGCTCGGCGGCTGGTTGAGGCCGACCATTTTGCGCGGAGCGAGGAGTACGCCCGGCGCGGCCCGCTCGGGATCACCGAGTTCCTGGGGATGGACCTGACGGGACGGACACTGCTGATCGTCGGCGCGGGGCGGATCGGGTATGCGACGGCGTTGCGATCGATCGGGTGGGGGATGCGGGTGCTATACGTCGCCAGGTCGAGGCACATCGACTTCGAGCTCGCGCCGCTCGCGGCACGCCGGGTATCCATGGAAGAGGGGCTGCGGGAGGCGGACGTGGTCAGCGTGCACACGCCCTTGACGCCGGAGACCCGCCACATCATCGATGCCAAAGCGATTGCGATGATGAAGCCGACGGCGATCCTGATCAACACGTCGCGCGGGCCGACGGTCGACGAGGGCGCGCTGGTCGACGCACTCCGGGCGAAGAAGATCTGGGGGGCGGGGCTGGATGTCTTTGAGAACGAGCCGCGGGTGCATCCCGGGCTCGTCGGGCTGGGGAACGTGGTGCTGGCACCGCACATCGGGAGCGCGGAGACGAAGTATCGCCTGTTGATGACGGAGATGGTCTCGGAGAACGCGCGTGCGGTGCTCGCCGGGCGCGAGCCGGTCAACCCGGTGGGATGAGCGTGCCGGCTCAGAAGGTGAACGCGTCGAGGAAGTCGAGGAAGTCGAGGATGTCGACGTAGAGATCGTGGTTGAAGTCGGCGTCGACGTTGTTGACGATGCAGGGGCCGGCCTTGTTCTCGCACTCTGAGAACGCGGCGAGGAAGTCGAGGAAGTCGAGGATGTCGACGGAGGTGTCGCCGTTCACGTCTGCGGGGTCGGTCGGGGCCTCCCAGTCTTCCGCGCTGACGACACCGTCGTAGTTGGTGTCGTAGATAGCGAAGTAGACGCCGAACCCGTCGATGGCCACGCGCCCGTTGACCGTGCCGTCGGCATCTCCGGCGCCGCCGTCGTTGGTGGCGATGAACGAGAGCAACTCGGCTTCGTCGGTGCTGTCGTGGTATCCGTCGCCGTTGAAGTCGCCTCTGACCATGTCGAATCCGGCATCGGTCCAGACGAAGGGCGCTTCGTCCTGCAGCGCGTAGGCCGTGCCGACGATCGCGGAGGCGGCCCATGTGGAGGCGTTCAGGCCGTCGGAGACGTTCCGGGATTTCCAGCCGATCGCCAGCGTGCGGAGCGGACCGGAGATCCAGCTCGGCTGATTCACGAGTTCGTTCAGGGCCTCGGCGACGCTGGTTTGATTGGCGACGTTGAAGTCGATGGGCTCGGGTGCTGCGCCGGCCATCTCGCCTGCGCCGTTCTGGTTCAGGGGGAAGACAAGGGTGATGGTGGTGGTGTCTTCGGTGGGATCGTGGGCGAAGCGGAGTCGCACGAGGGGATTCCATGCGCCGAAGACGCTGCCGCCGAACATCGAGCTGGCGGAATTGAATGCGGTGAATCGCTCGAAGAAGCGGCCCTGCACGACCCAGGTCTCGCCTGACTCAAAGCGACCGTCGGCGTCACCGGACTCGGAGATGATGGTGAGGGCTGAGCAGCCGCAGAAGGTCATGGCAAACTCGGCGCCGCTGCGCTCGTACTGCGGTGAGGTCGCGAAGTTGTAGTCGACCTGCGTGCCGAATCGTGCGGCGCGAGCGCCGAGCGAGGTATCGGGTATGGAGCCGAATCTGGCGACGTTCGCGAGGAAGCGGTTGGCGGAGACGGCGCTCAATTCGCCCGCGGTTTCGGTGTCGGCGTCCACGTCGAAGTCGACGTATCCATAGATGGGGCTTGGCCCGAACTGGAAGGGGTCGTATGCGCCGGTGACGCCGAGCGGGCCGGGGGGGTTGATGAGCCCTGTGAGGACGAGGTCGGCGCGAAAGAAGTTTGCTCCGGCGAGGTAGGCGCCGGCGTAGAGGTCGGACGAGGGCGCGGCGGGCTTCCAGGAGCCGATGCGAAGGGCGAGGATGTCGGGGAGCACGGAGTCCGGGCTGACCTGGCCGTCTGCGCCGAAGTCGGCGCGTCGGAGGAAGGCGTCGCCGCCGGGATCGATTCGAGTTGAGAAGTCGTCTGCGAGGGTCGTGCCGGCGATCGCGATGAGGAGTGAGTTCACGGCGGCGGCACGAGCGATTGTCATTGACTTATCTCCCGAACGAATGGCTCCAGGCCGTAACGCTCGATTCGGTAGCGGAAGCTGCTCCGCTGCATGCCGATGAGCTTTGCGGCCCGCGAGACATTCCCTCGGGTCTTTGTCAAGGCTTGTTTCATCAGTTCACGCTCGACATCGGTGAACGAGCACTGTCCGTCGTCAAAGTCGAAACGAAGCGCCGAGGTTGACGTCCGATCACCGTCGGCATCGATATCGTGGCCGGAGCGGGTGTGGAGGTGGTCGGCGATGCCGAGGTCGTGTGCGTTGATCTCGCTGCTGTCGCAGAGCATGGCGACACGCTGCATTGCGTTGACGAGCTCGCGCACGTTACCGGGCCAGGGGTGGGCCTTGATGGCCTCGATGGCGTCGGGCGAGAGATGTGCGGGGGGACGGCCGTACTCGCGGAGCATCCGTTTCAGGGCGGCGTCCGCGATGAGGGTGCAGTCGTCGCCTCGCTCGCGAAGGGGCGGGATCCTGATGGTGAGGGCGTTGAGGCGATAGAGGAGGTCGCGTCGGAATGCGCCGTCGGCGGCGCGCTGCTCGAGGTTCTGGTTGGTGGCGGCGACGACGCGGACGCGGACCGGGATCTCGCGGGTGCCCCCGATTCGGCGGATGATGCCTCTTTCGAGAACGGAGAGGAGCTTGGCCTGGAGCTCGACGGGCATGTCCCCGATCTCATCGAGGAAGATGGTGCCGCCGTCGGCCATCTCGAAGAGCCCTTCGCGCGCGGTTCGTGCATCGGTGAATGCGCCCTTTTCGTGTCCGAAGAGCTCGGACTCGATCAGGGTGGCTGGGAATGCGGAGCAGTTGACGTGGACGAAGGGGGCGTCGGTGAGGTTGCGAGCGCGGAGTCCCGATTCGTGGACGTGGCGGGCGAGCACACCCTTTCCAGAACCGGTCTCACCGAGGAGGAGGATTGTGGGGAGATTCGCGCCCTCGCCGGAGTCGACGCGGGTCGGGACCGGCGCTTGTGCCATGCGATCGGCGAGTGACAGGGCCTGGAGCCACGCGGCACTCTGGCCGATCACGTTCGCGGCGTTGCTCCTGACGTTCTCGAGTCGTTTGTAGAGCCGGAGACGCTTGCGATCGGCGCGGGCGTCGAGCAGGCGCGTCATCAGAATGACGAGTTCGTCGAGTCGAACGGGCTTCTCGAGGTAGTCGTCGGCACCCACTTTCATTGCGCGGACCGCGGATTCGACGGTGCCGTAGCCGGTCATGATCACGATGACGCCCTCGTATCCATCTTCGCGGAGACGAGCGACGAGGTCGATGCCGTTGTCCGGTCCGAGGTTGACGTCGGTGAGGACGGCGTCGAAAGCGGCGCGATCGAGCTGCTCAAATGCCTCGGGGATAGCGGAGCACTCAACCACATCATGGCCTGCGGAGCGCAGCGATCGAGCCACCGTAAAGCGGAGGTTTGCCTCGTCCTCGATGAGCAGAATATTGGCCACATTTCGTCCGGAATTGGCCAGTACTGGCCAATCAGTGTTCGGAGATTGCCGGGATTCGGATCCGGAAGCAGGAGCCAGTTTCCTGGCCTTGATCCCCGTAATCGGGCTGGAATCTGGTCTGGACGATGATGACCCCACGGTGTTGCTGGATGACATGCCGGGCCATTGCAAGCCCGATGCCAGTGCCATCTGGCTTGGTGGTGACATAGGGCTGGAAGATCCGTTCTGCGTCTTCCGGACTGACGCCGGGGCCGTTGTCGAGCACATCGATCTGGGCCTGGCCATTCTCCTGGGCGGCGAGGCGGATGTCGACTCTTCCCCTGATCGGCACGACCTCGAGCGCGTTGGTGATGACGGCGACCATCGCCTGTTCAAGGTGAGATGGATCGGCGCTGACGAGGACGGGGCGATCGGGCAGTTCCAGGACGAGTGTGATTCGTCGGCTGTCTGCCATGGGTCTGAGGGCTGCGATCACTTCGGGGAGCCATTCGGAGAGGTCGAGGGTGATGGGCTCGATCTGGAGGGGGGTGGTTGAGCGGAGCAAGTCGCGAAGCCAGCGCTCGAAGCGGTCGACGGTGTTGATGATCCGGGACTGGACCTCTCGAAGGTCGGATGACTCGTCGAGCTCGGCGTGGGTCACCTCGGCGAGCGATCTGATCCCGGCCAGCGGGTTGCGGAGGTTGTGGGCGACCCTTCGGACCATCTCGCCGATGGCGGCGAGGCGCTCGCGCTCGATGCGTTCCTGGGTCATGGTGTTGATGGTGCCCGCCATCAGGTTGACCTCTCGGCTGAGCTGCGCGAGCTCGTCCTCTCCTCTGACGGGCACGCGGTGCTCGTAGTCGCCGGTGGAGATCCGCTTTGCGGCGGTGCGGAGGGAGTCGACGGGCCGGATGACCCAGCGTGTAAAGAGCAGGAATCCGAGGAATACGGTCAGCGCGAGGGCGACGAGGCAGACGCCGGTGACGGCGAGCACGGATCGCCTGATCGCGTCGGTATGCGCGGCCTGTGATTCGGCATCGCCGAGGACGTGGCTCTCGATGCGTTCGATGAGTTCGTGAACAACCGAGAGGTCCCTGGCTGCCTGTGGTGAGAGGGTGGGATCGGAGAGCGCGTCCATGGATGTGAGGATGGCGTGCTCGGTCTGGCGTCGGAGTGTTCGAGCCGAAGCGATCCCCGTTCGGAGCACGTAGCTGTCTGGTCCGTCGATCGCGTCGAGGCTCGAACGAAGGGATGCGATGGAGGCCATGGCGATGGCGGCGTCCGGCTCCATCGGCGAATCGGGATTGCCCCAACGGGATTGGCCGAGCGCGGCAGCCAGGTCCTCGGCGCAGTGCTTTGAGGTGTGGAGGTCTCGGAGAACGGACTCGATGCTTCTGAGAGGCCAGGCGATCTCGCGTTCGAGGGTTACGATCGACCACACGGCGGTCGCCTGGACCACAAGAACGCCGACGGCGAGGCCGGAAACGAGGATCGCGAACTTTCGACGGAGCGTGATCACGTGTGCGCGGCCTACCGAAGCCTCAGGGGCTTCCACGCCCAGCCGGCCTCGGCGAGAGGGTCGCGTGATGAATCGACATGGCCGTCAATGAACGCAACATTTGAGGCCCCGTTGTGGCGACGTGCGGGAAACCAGAATCGGTTGTCGCCGAGCACCGCGCCGTCGTCGAGCGAGGGGGCGGTAAAGATGGGATCGAGCCCTCGCGAGACGGCGACTCGTCCGTCGACGTCCCAGAAAAGAGGAGTCGATCCGGATTCGAGCACCGCGCCGCTCAGCAGGACGGGGTCGAGTCGGTACGAGCCACCGTCGACCACGGGCTGGCGATGGAGGCGCAGGTTGAATCCGAAAGAGATGTTCTCGGCGGGGGTGACGCCGCCGGAGGTGCATGAGAGCGTGCGCGTGACGGTGATCTGTGCGCGGACCTCGGAGCAGCGCATGGGATCGTTGTCTGCGTTGTCCGGCAGGGTGTGGGTCGGCGATTCGCCCCATCGCCAGAACTCGTCGATGCCGTACTGGCTGTCCTGGAATGTTTCGAGTCGGAAGCGATTCTTGAGCCATTCGTCGTCGCCCCGGTCCGGGCCCATGTTGTCGCTGGCGAAGACGGCGAAGTCGAAGGCGACGCTTCGCTGTGCGACCTGGCACCTGAATCCTCTGGCTGTGGCCATGGTTCGGCCGAGCATCGGGAGCGCGATGACGAGCAGGATCGCGATGATCGCGATTGATACAAGGAGCTCCACGAGCGTGAACGCCCGAGTGAGCTGGGCGGGTATTGAGTTCGTGGTCGCAGCCAAACCCAGATGCTCCGAATCTTCGATTGCATGATAACGTCGCGATGACTTGGGTACAAGTTGGCGTCTTCGCGATTCGCGTGCGGTGCGGACTGAAGAATCATGCGCGGCCGGGGCCGAGGAGCCGGTGCGGTTGATCGTCCTGATCGAGGGCGAGCAGGTCGCTGTAGCCGCAGCCGATCGGCTCGCCGAGCGTCGGCGTCAGAGCGGCACGCAGGTCGGCGATCTGCTTCTGGCAGTGCTCGACGGTCGCGCCGTTGGTGACCATTGCCTCGAATTCAAGAAAGGTGCCGAGCTTCGAGACCTGATCGAGGTGGATGCGGACGTTCCCGAGGAGAAAGAGTTCGCGGACCTTTCGGACGACAACCCAGATGGGGAGCGGCGAGGTGCCGAATCGCTCGGCGGCCTGGGGTTCGGAATAAATGGTGAACTGGCTGATCTTGGGGTTGAGGCGATCGGGGCGGTGATAGAAGATGTGCTCGGTGGGCTCGCCGACGGTTTCCCGCTTCTTGAGGCGGCCGCTGGGGACGCGGTAGTAGGTGTCGGTCTGCTCGAGCGTGCCGGCGTGGACGGCTCCGAATCGGATGATGATTGAGCGCGCGAGTGCGAGGTCGCGGAGTTCGCATTTGAACTCGAGGTTCTGCACGCGGGTTCCTTTGAAGGGCCGATAACGCGATGCGCGAAGAGGGGCGCAGAAGGGGTAGATCGTCAGGATGGGGGGAGGGCTTGAAGGAGCCGCGCTTCGTCCCAGATTTCAACGCCGAGTTCGCGGGCTTTGTCGAGTTTCGAGCCGGCCTCGCGCCCGGCGATGAGGAGGTTGGTGTGCTTTGAGACGGAGCCGCTGACCTTGGCGCCGAGCGACTCGAGATGCTCGGTGAGTGTTGTGCGATCGAAGGAATCGAGCGTGCCGGTCAGGACGACCCTCTTGCCGGCGAACGGGCTGTCCACGACCGCCACCGCGTCGGGCGGGCGATAGTCCTTTGACGAGAGATCAACACCCGCGGCCCGGAGCGCGGCAAACGTGTGGCGCGCAACGCTGCTTTGCAGGTAGGCGCGGACGATCTCGGCCGTGTCCTCGCCAAGGCCCGTCTCATACTCGGGCGCGACAGGAGTATCGAGCGCGAACAGATCCTTGCGCTTCTTCGGGCTGAGGCGATTCACCGCGATCGGCATCAGCTTCCACACCGGAGCATCGATCAACTCATCGACATCTCGGAAGTTCCTCCCGAGCAGCTTCGATGTCGTCTCGCCGACATGCCTGATTCCCATGCCCGCCAGCACCTTGGCGAGCCCCCGCGACTTGGCGGCTTCGATGCCCGCCAGAAGATTGTCGACTTTCTTCTCGCCCATGCGCTCGATCTCGACGAGGGCGTCGCGGTGTTCATGGAGATGGAAGATGTCGGCGAAGGTATGGAGTGGGATGCGGTCGTCGGCACGGATCTGGTCGATTGTTTTTTCGCCGAGTCCTTCGATGTCCATCTGCTTGCGGCCGCAGAACCAGACGAGCTTCTCGCGGATCTGGGCGGGGCACTCGGGATTGATGCATCGCCGACTGGTCTCGAGTTCGGGGTGATCGGCGGCTTCTGGCGGCTCCGGCTCGACGGCGCCCTCGCAGGTGGGGCATGTGTCGGGGGCGAGGATCGGCTTGGCGTTCTTCGGGCGTTTGTCGAGCACGACGCCGACGACGTACGGGATGATCTCTCCGGCCTTCTCGATCTCGACCGTGTCGCCGATGCGGATGTCCTTCTGGCGGACCTGTCCGTAGTTGTGGAGCGTGGCGTGCTGGACGACGCTGCCTCCGACGAGGACCGGCTGCATGACGGCGCGGGGGGTGATCTTGCCGGTCTTTCCGACCTGGTGGAGGACATCGAGGAGCACGGTCATGACGCGATCGGGCGGGTACTTGAAGGCGACCACCCAGCGCGGCGACTTGGAGGTTGTGCCGAGCCGTGACTGCTGCTCGAACGAGTCGACACGCACGACCATGCCGTCGGTGGCGTAGGGGAGCGAGCGGCGTTTGGCGTCGAAGTCTGCGATGGCGGCGAGGGCGTCGTCAACGGTGGAGCAGGTGTAGAGATGGGGCGTGACGGGGATGCCGAGCGATTTGATCCGGGTGAGGAAGTCGGAGTGAGCGGTCGCGAAGGCGTCGTCGGAGATTTCGCCACGCCCGTGGGCGCAGAAGGAGAGATTTCGCGAGGCGACGAGTTTGGGGTCGAGATTCTTGAGTGTGCCCGCGGTGGTGTTGCGCGGGTTGAGGAACAGATCCTCACCCTCGTCCTCGCGCTGCTCGTTGAGCCGTTCGAACTCCTTCGAGGTCATGTAGACCTCGCCCCGGACTTCAAGGATGTGCGGGATGGGCGGGGCGTTCTTGTCGGCGGAGGAGAGTGCGACGGGGATCGCGCGGATGGCGCGGGCGGCGTGGGTGACATCGTCTCCCTTCTCGCCATCGCCTCGCGTGACGGCGCGGACGAGGCGGCCTTGCTCGTAGCGAAGCGAGAGAGCGACGCCGTCGATCTTGGGATCGCAGGTGAAGCGGGGCGACGGGGTTGCGGCGTGACGGGGTGACTGAGCGGGGGGAGAGGGAAAGAGAGATGCGGCGTCGGCGGTCTTGGGCTTTTTGGGTCCGAGGTCGAGGCCTCGGAGGACGCGATCGGCCCAATCGCGGACGCCCTGCTCGTCGTAGGTGTTGTCGATGCTGAGCATCGGGCGGGCGTGGGGGACGGTCGTGAAACCCTTGATGGGCTCGCCGCCGACGCGAGCGGTGGGGCTGTCGGGGTCGGCGAGGTCCGGGTGCTTTGATTCGAGGGCGGCGAGTTCTGCGAGGAGGCGGTCGAACTCCGGATCGGACATGATGGGGTTCGCGTCGGCGTAGTACGCGCGATTGGCGCGGTTCAACAGATCGCGGAGCTCGAGGATGCGTTTGGGGTCGGCCACGGCGGAAATGGTACATCGCGACCGGGTGTTCCGCATGGGGTGTTCGGCGGTACGATCACGCCGATGGCGGCACAGATCATTGATGGCGTTGCGCTCGCGGGTTCCCATCGTGAACGGGTGGGCGCACGCGTGCGCTCGTTGCTGGCCCGCGCCGGTCCGGGGGCGGTTCGCCTGGACGCGGTGCTGGTGGATTCCGGTGACTCGTCGGCGCGGCTCTATTCGGAGAATCAGGCGAAAGCGTGCCGAGCGCTCGGGATCGACTACCGGCTGCACCAACTGGGTGGGAGCGCGACATACGACGACATTGCGGGGCGTGTGCTGCTGCTGAGTGCGGACGAGATGGTGAGCGCGATCATGGTGCACGTTCCTCTGCCGCAGGCGGTGGATCCGTACCGGATCCAGCGATTGATCACACCCGACAAGGATGTTGAGGGTGTGAATCCGGCGAACATCGGGAACGTGGTGTATGGGCGTTCGTCGCTCGCGCCGTGCACGGGTCTGGCGACGGTGAAAATGATCGAGTCGACGGGCGTGGACCTGAAGGGGAAGCGAGCGGTGGTGGTGGGGGCGTCGGATGTCGTGGGGAAGCCGATCGCCGTGCTGCTCATGCGCCACAACGCGACGGTGGTCTCGTGCAACGAATGGACACAGGGGATCGAAGAGCTGTGTGCCTCGGCGGATGTGCTGGTGTCGGCGGCCGGCGTGCCGGGGCTCATCAAGGGATCGATGGTCAAGCCCGGCGCGATCGTCGTTGATGTTGGTGTGAACCGCGTGCCCGGGCCTGACGGAAAGATGAGAACGGTCGGGGATGTCGCGTTTGATGAGGTGAAGGGTGTGGCGGGGTGGGTCTCACCGGTTCCGGGCGGCGTCGGACCCATGACGGTCGCGATGCTGCTTGTCAACGTGGTTGAGGCGTGCGAGCGGCGTTTCGCGGCCAGGGCGGGTGAGGAGCAGGGAACGAATCCTTGAGGCGTTTGGGCGATAGAATAGGTGGTGCCGCCGCCAGGCGCGGCACTCCTCGGAGACGCGATGAACACGCTCGCATTCGGCATCGGTCCCATCGGCACTACTGAACTGGTCGTGATTCTCGCGATCGGGCTGCTCCTGTTCGGCAAGCGATTGCCGGAGGTGGGTCGCAGCCTGGGCAAGGGGATCGTGGAGTTCAAGAAGGGTCTGAAGGGTGTTGAGGAAGAGATTGAGCGCGAATCCAACAAGCCGTCGACGGTTGCGAGGCCACCCCTGACGGCTGGGGGCGTGGATGCACGTGTGAGCACGAGCGAACAGGTGGAGACACCGGTTTCAAGCGAATCGAAGCAGACGTGAGATTGCGGCGCGTCGCGGCGTGGGGTCGGGGTGAGGGCTCGGTCGGAGACTGCAGGCCAAGGCCACGCCGAAAGGGAACGCCCAGACCATGTTTTTGAGCATCTCCGCTGCGATTGCGCTCGCCGCTCTGGGCTCGGGCGCTGATCTCCCAATCGTTGAGGTTTCGGCCGACGACACGCTTGTCGATCGCTCCTGCATTCTGCGGATCGCGCCGGGAGCGATGATCGCGGATGCCGCGGGGGACGGGGTGGTCAAGATCGTGGCCTCGGATGTCACGGTGCGGTTCGAGTCCGGGTCGGTGTTGCGGGGCGCGCCGGCAGGGACTGCGGGCGATGTCATGGTGGGTGTGGGCGTTGTCGTGGAGGGGCAATCGGGGGTGCGCGTCGAGGGCGCGGCGATCGAGGGGTACAAGATCGGGTTTCTGGCGCGGAGCGCCGATGGGTTGGTCGTGGACGGGGCCGTTCTGCGGGACAACTTTCGGCAGCGGCTGCGGTCGATCCCATCTGCCGAGGACGGGGGAGACTGGCTGTGGCCGCACGCCAACGACAATCGTGAGTGGACGGCAAACTACGGCGCGGCGATCTCGATCGAGAGATCGCGGGGTGTCGAGGTGCGGAAGGTCACGGTGCGCGACGGTCAGAACGGGATCGTGCTCGATCGGGTGGATGAGTCGCGGATCTATGACAACGACTGCTCGTTCATCTCCGGCTGGGGTATCGCGATGTGGCGTTCGAGCGGGAACGCGATCACGCGGAACGCGCTGGACTTCTGCGTTCGCGGGTACTCGCATGGCGTCTACAACCGGGGGCAGGACTCGGCCGGGCTTCTGATGTTTGAGCAGTGCTCGAACAACCTGATCGCTGAGAACTCGATCACGCACGGCGGCGACGGGATCTTTGGGTTTGGCGGGAAGGAGGCGCTCGGCGACGTGCCGGGTCCAGAGGGTTTCGACCACACGCGCAAGGGGTGCAACGACAACCTGTTCATCGCGAACGATCTTTCCTACGCGCCGGCGCACGGGCTGGAGATGACGTTTTCGTTTGGCAATCGGATTATCGCGAACCAGTTCATCGAGAACGCGATCTGCGGCATCTGGGGCGGGTACTCCCAGGAGACGCTGATCGCGGACAATGTGTTCCGGTCCAACGGCGCGAGCGGTTACGGGCTTGAGCGCGGGGGTGTGAACATCGAGCACGGCTCGGGGAATTCGGTTCGGCAGAACCAATTCGAGCGCAACGGCGCGGGGGTCCATTTCTGGACGGACGATGACGTTGCGCTGCTCAAGTCACCGTGGGCCCAGAAAAACCACAGGGGTTCGACGGACAACGTGATCGCGGACAATCGGTTCTCGGGTGACGCGGTAGCGATCCATCTTCGGGCGACGGGGGCGACGTTTGTTCGCGCAAACACGTTCGAGGGTGTGGGCGAGGCGATCAGCATCGAAGGGGGCGAGGAGGTCCGCGCGGCGCCCGCGGACCTCGCGGAGATCACGGTGCCGGCGTACGAGGCGCTCGGCGAGAGGCGACCGCTCGGCGCACGGGCGAGCCTCGCGGGACGACAGAGCATCGTTGTCGGCGAGTGGGGCCCATGGGACCACGAGTCGGCGATGGTTCGGCCGCTGGACCGCACGGGAGGCGTGCACCGGTATGAAGTCTGGGGCGCGCCTGACTCGCTTGACGTCGCCTGCGATTCGGAAGGAATTTCGACGAACATCGAGCAAGGCGAGGATGGGCCGGCGATCGTGCGGATCTCGGCGAGCCCGGGCGTTCACACGTATAGCGCGCTGCTGAGAGGAGAGGGGCTCGAACGCGAGTTGTCGGGCACGCTGGTCGGCTCGGAGTGGACGGTGCGGTTCTTTCCATGGACGGTCGATCCGCGTGAGAATGTGGAAGGGTGGAGAGAGCAGTCGTATGGCCCGCAGTCGCGCAGCGTGACGATGCAGGACGTGCGGCTGGCGTACCGGCACGGCGGGCCTCAGGAGCTTGGGATCTCAGATGAACTGTCGAACGCCGAGATCGGGCGCGATCGATTCGGAACGATCGCGACGACGAGCATCCCGCTTCGGGCGGGGCGATGGCGCGTGGCGACGATGTCGGACGACGGGGTCCGTGTGGTTATCGATGGCGTGCCGGCGATCGATAACTGGACATGGCACGCCCCCAAGCGGGACGAGGGTGAGTTCACGATCGATTCGGACCGGGCCGTGCAGATCACGATCGAGCACTTTGAGTTGGATGGATTCGCGGTGCTGGAGTTTGAGATCGAGCCGGCGGACTGACTGTTCGCTTGGACCGGGGGCCTCGAAAGGACCGGCGGTAGCGGCATATACTGGACCCACCCCTGCCGAGGTAGCTCAGCTGGTTTAGAGCGCTGGATTCATAACCCGGAGGTCGGCGGTTCGAGTCCGCCCCTCGGCATTCCCTCCCCCTCTCGCATCCAATCGCACCGGCTCGCCCAAGTCCGCAAGTGACAAGGGCTTGTGCCGATGCGCGCCGGCGCGGTCGTCCGAGCCGCTCTCGCAACCGCTCGCACGAACACATCCCGAATCGTGCGGAGAGTGCTGTAGCTGGTGCTGTAGGTGCGCCGGGCGTCCGATGGGCTCCGGGCTCGCTCCGTGCGTCCCTGTCGCTTTGGCTTGCTCGCGGGCGGGTGCTGGCGTGGTCGCGCTCGGGAGATTGTCGAGGGCTCGCGTGAGGTCATTGAGCCGGGCGTGCGAGTAACGACCGATGGTGAGCGTGGGCGTGGAGTGCCGGGCGAGTTCCTGCGCCACGCGCACCGATGCGCCCGACTGGACCACGCGGGAGATGAACGTGTGTCGGAGCCCGTGAAAGTCCGCGACGCGCCCCGCGCCGTCGGTGTGCCGAAGGAAGTCCGACGCTTCGCGCTTGGCTCGCTCGCCGGGCGTCGTCGCTTCGGCGAGCCAAACGGCCCGAGCCGCGTCGAGGTCGGCCCGGATGAGCAGAGCCCCCTTCCCGTGAGGGATCGGGCACACCGGCTTTCCGGCTTCCTTCGTGCGGAGCCAGGTGCGGAGCAGGTCGGCGAGGTCGGCTCGCATGGGTTGAACGTCCCGACGCTTGCGCTTGCTGTAGCACGCTTCAACCGTCACCGTCGGCGTGTCGGCGTCGAGGTCGAAACTCTCGGGCGTGAGCGAGCCGACTTCCGACGCGCGGAAACCCGTTCCCGCGGCGATCCGATATGCCCATGCACGCTCGGGGCAGCGCATCCAGACCATCGACGTTTTCCGCTCGCCCTTCTCGTCACGAGAGGGTCGAGGGACTTTCACGGAATCGGACTTCTCCGCCGCGTCGATGAGCCGGGCGACTTCCTCGGGCGTGAGGTCGCGCCGGACGCGCCGCCGGTCGGTGTCGGCGTTGAAGCCCGCAAGGTGCGAGAGGGGATCGGTGGCGGTCCGCTTGTCGCGCACGAGCCAGCGCGTGAAAGACTTGATCGCGCGAACGTAGTGGCTCGCGGTCTTTGCCGAGAGTCCGTCGGCCGTCACCACGCCCGGAGCCCGGAGGTGCTGGATCGCTCCCATGATCGCGGATGGGGAAAGGTCGGCCACGCGCTCCGCTTTGGCGTGCGTGAGGATGCGGGAGATACGGGCATCCGCCGCGTCGATCGTGCCGGGTGAAGTCCCCTTCGCTTCGAGGTACGTCGCGAAGTCGGCGCGATGCTCGGAGAGCGGGCGGGCTTCCTGCGCCGCCAGCGTCTCGGCGCGAGCGTCAACCAGTCCGCTCCGCCGCTCGATCGCATGATCCTCCCAGCGTTGCGCGAGCCGCTCGGCGAGCCGCTTGTCGGTGGTGCGCGTCGATTGAACCACGCGCACGCCCTCGTGGTTGAACCACGATGCAAACCAGTTCCCATTTCCGTCCCGCTTGTAGACGCTTGCCATGAGTCACCTTCCTTCGATGGGTGCATTATGCAATGTATTGCGAGAGGGCGCAAGTAGATGCGAGAGATTCCGTGCTGATTCTGTCGCGTCCGTGTGCATGGACTCACCGAGCGCGATGAGCCATGCCGACGCGCCGGGCGTGGTGTCCATGCCGAGTGCGTCGGCGATCCCGAGCCGCTCGCCGAACGTGTGCCGCGCTTCCTCGCTCGGGAGTGACGGGTCGATGAGAGTCGCAAGGATGTCGGGCTTGTGGAGCGTGAGCCCCGCGAGCAGAGCGGGCGCGATGGTGGCGGGCTTGAAGCGGAGCCAGTCGGCGTGCGCCGCGATCGTCACGCCAGCGCGGCCGAGTGAGCAGAGAAGGGCGGGCAAACCGCCGGGCGGGCATTCGGGGGCGGGCGAGTCGCGATCGCGTAATGTTGGTGCGGGCGTTGAGGTGGTCACACCGTCCCCCATTCGTCGGTACTCACCTCCCGAAGATGCTCACGATCGCCGAAGGTGTCCACCCCCGGAGCGTGAGCATCTTCGGCATCTTCGGACATCGGCTGAGCATCTTCGGGTGGAAGGGACCACCACCACGCGCCGGGCTCGCCTGGCTTGCCGCTCTTGCGAGTACGTACGTCGACTGCACTGAACGCTCGGCGGAGTGTGGACTGTGAGATACCGGCCTTCTCTCTTAGGGCGTGTACGTCTTCGCACTTCATTTCACTCTCGGCGAGGACCGATCGAAGAAACTCGCAGGCGTGGTCGAGGGTAGAGCGTCGATTATCGTCCCCCCGATCCGCCGCGAGCGCATCGTCGGCGGATGTCTCGATCGGCGTGGTCTCCCATTGAAGGACGGGCTGGTCGTGTCCCGGCACGCTCAGGAGCGAGTAGGCGAGCCCCGTTGTGTCCTTGCCAATGTTGTTCTTTATCGGGAGGAAGCCGCGCCGGTTCTCGTCAGACTTGTCTTTGACCACGAGCCAAACGGCGCGAGCCGCCGCCGCAAAAGCGAGCGAGCCGGTCGTGCGATAGATCGCCGAGACACCTTGATTTTTGTTTAAATGCGAGACGCACACGAGCGCGAATCCTCGCTCCGCCGCGAGAGCGGAAAGTGGTGCGAGCAACCCGCGCACGTCCGCATTCTTGTGCGATTCCGTCCCGCCCAGATACGCCGAGATGGGATCAATCACGACGAGCCGACAGTCAGGCACCTGATCGAGAGCGTCGTGAATCGCATCAAGGTCGCGAGACAGGTCCAGCGTTGACTTCTTGCCGGATCGGTTCACCGAGTCAAAGCACATGATCCGAGTGCAATCCGCGCCAGCGGCGTCGAGTCGAGGGCGGATCGTGTCTCCGGGGGTGTCCTCCGCCGAGAGCAGAATCACACCACCCGTCACGGGTGTCTCGTCGGACGTGTTCGGCATGGGGCGTCCCGTTGAAACGCGAGCCGCGAGATCGAGAGTAAGAAAACTCTTGCTTCCTCCCGGATCGCCCACAATAAACGTAAGTTTGCCGATCGCAATGCGCCCGCGCCAGAGCCACTGAACGGGCTCGGGATGTACGTCGGAGAGTCGGACCATATTGGCCGTCAACGGGGATGATGCCGCGCCGGCGCAGGATTCGGCGGGCTTTGCAGCATGGAGCGGAGCAACGCTCGCGGCTTCAAGGATGCCTTCACGAGTGCCACCAGCGGCAACCCATGCGCGAAGGTCTTTGATCCCCTTCGGTGGGTCGATGATGCGGACCGACGCGCAGACTTCGACAAGTGCATCGGCGATACCAACCGCGCCACGTTGTCCGGCTTCGTCATTCTCGGCGATGATGCAAACATGCCGGTCCTTGAGCAGAGCGGCGAGCAGTGGCTTCCCGCCAGTCGCGCTTGGGCGTCCGATGATGTCGAGCCCGATCCCCACACCCGCCGCCGTGTCCGATGCTCCCTCCACGATGAAGACGGGTTCCTCGGACGTTGAACCCGCATAGGGCGGAAGGGGCCACTTCAACGTGAGCCCGCGAATACTTCCCTTCCGTGAGGTCTTCTTTCCCTTGTCGGGCCGGATCGCGTGTCCAATCATTTCTCCGTCGGCATTCCGTTCGGGCGTCACCCATGCGTGACCCTCGCGGGTGGAGCCGAGTTCGATCCACGCCCGCGAAACAGTCCCCTCGGGGGTCGAATGGTTGGTAGAATCGGGTGTCAAGTTCAAGACTTGGACGCCTGCCCCGGTTGCCGCCGTGGCCGCGTCATTTGTGGGGGTCTCCCTCATGCCACACCGCCTTTCGTGCGCGTCGCCAACCACTGCTCAACGTCGGCGAGTGGATACAGCACGCGTCGGCCCACACGGGCGTGGGGTATCGCACCCGAGTTCGTCAGCGTCCACAATGTTCGCGTCGAGATGCCGAGCATCTTCGCAGCGTCGTGCGCGTTGAGTGCGAGCGGGGCGAGGGGCGTCGGTATGGAAGTCGATTCGTTCATGAAAACTCCTTGCGCAGTGATCGCCGCCGCTCGTCGGAGCGGTTGTTTGCTGTGGTTGGCGATCTCTGGGTCTAGTTGCTTCGACGGGACAATGGCCGGGCGTGCTTTCGGCCAGTCCGCTATCCGCGCTATCGGTAGTTCACCTGCAATGTGCACTCAGGCGTGAAAGTGCTCGCGAGGGTTCGCGACGCACACATTACCCCAGTCCGTGACGAAAGCGGTGTGCGACAGCGGCAAAATCCGGTAGACTTTGCCTGATAATCCTGTGGGGTGCGGGCAAGCCAGTGTGTTACATGGACTTACGCGCGACGAGTGGAGGCATGTCACGCCGACTTCACCTTGCCACACTTTGTTGAAGCTAAATAGTGTGACGGAACGACGTCACACTTCTCGTCCGGCTCGAATGCCAGTCGCGAGAGAGGGGGTCAACCCGTTCGAGTGTGGCGGACCAGTCTTTTTGAAGGATGAGTGCGGAGTAACTGCGAGTGCCTTGTGACACCACGCAATCTAGGCGGGAGCATCTACCTTTGATGATTTCTGAGTCGCATATGCTTTGAGCCGGGCAGCAATTTCCTCTTTACGACCGCTGGCGACAAAGATCTCCTTCCATACCTGTTCCGGCGTCAACCCGCGTCTCCGTCCACTCTCGTAGACGTCGAGCCACCAGTTCACAATGTCCATGCCTTGTCGTCCATAGATCATCTCAGGTGCTTCGGCGATGATGTCATGCAGAAGTATGTCCGGCATGGTTCGGATCGTGTGGATCATCGGATAACGGATCTTCAGTGGAAAGCGGGGTGCTCCCAGCGTCCGCATGAAGTGAGACTCAAGAGTGGCAAATGCTCTCGCCTGAAGAGGCGTCATTTGCGAGAAACTGCGTTCGCCGCGAGCACCGCGAACAACTCCACCAATGAATAACCACACCGTTATAACACCGAGGATCGCGAGTGGGTAAAGAACGATGTTGGGCATCGTATTGCTCTTCCAAATGGCGTAGGGTCCAATATCCGTGGTCCAGATTCGAGCAACTGTAGATAGATGGCGGCTGCCGGGTCATTCCCCCCGATGCCCCCCCGGTCATCGTGTCCGACCGGCTTAGTCGGCGAGGTGGCGCGGCTTCCGGCCGATCGCATCGGCGGAAATGACCACGCGATTTCGTCCAGATTGTTGTGGAAGTGGGGGTGCGGACGTCGGGTCGCGACGGTGGCCGGTCGTGCGCGGGGGAAGCGTCCCCGTGTCCCCGGCGGTCACGCCGATGGGCCGACGCGGCGACGGGCGGAGGGTTCCATCCACATCCGACGATCATTGGTGCCCGTCAGGTGAAGCGGGCGAGTGGCGTCCAGAGCCGCTCCCCCGACGCGTCGTCACGGAAGGGGCTCGCCGGGTCCGCCGCTCATGCCGCCGGGTTGTGGATGTTCACCCTTGGGCGTCCACCATCGCGAGGATGCCGCGTCGGATGGCGTCGGGCAGGTCGGCCCATGCTGACACCACGCGGGCGAGGTCGGCGTCGGTAGGGGGTGAAACGGTCGATTCTGCTGCCGACTGCTGTTGCTGGTGCTGTAGCGCGTCGCTTTCACCCTTGTTTTGTGGCACTTCCTCTGGATTCATAACCCGGAGGTCGGCGGTTCGAGTCCGCCCCTCGGCACTTTCGTCCCCCTTCGCAATTGATCGCATCGGCTCGCCCAAGTCCGCAAGAGACAAGGGCTTGTGTCGATGCACGCCGGCGCGGTCGTCCGAGTCGCTCTCGCAATCGATCGTATGAACATTTCCCGTGCATTCGTGGAATGTCATGAGCGACGCGGAGCGAGGTACGGCCTATGTGCTGCGAGGAGCGGGCTTGTCGCGGTCGGTCACTTCGCGCTTCCAGTGTCGGCGCGTCTCAAACGCTGCGATGTCCGCAACGGTGGTGTGGCGTAGGAATGCGTGCTGCGCGGCACGCTGCGACGTCCAGAAGTCGTGGCAGGGACAGGCGCGTTCGTCGGAGCACTCGCTGACGCCGAGCATGCATCGCTGCTCGACGGCGGGGTCGTCGAGGGCCTCACAGATCTCGAAGAGTGTGATATCCGGTGCGGGGCGAATGAGAGAGACCCCCCCTCCGACGCCTCGCTGGGTGATCACAAGCCCTTTGCGAGCCAGCGCCTGAACGATCTTGGCGAGGTATGCGGGTGGGATGCCTGCGGCCTCGGCGATCTCTTTGACGAGGACGGGCTTGCCGCCGGCGGCCGCGATGTGGCCCATCGCGGTTGCGGCGTATCCGGTCGCCTGGCTCAGCATGGTGCGGACCTTGTCATCATCGCTCAGCATATAGCGGACAAAAAGAGTGTCAAGTCCATTCCGCATACAAGCGGGCGGTTCGACAGGGGATACATCGACTGCAATTTGCTCGTCAGGTGACACCAGTAGAATCCCTTGTGTAGCGAAAATACAAGGCGAATTATGGCCATGCAGGCGCGTGAACTTGACTCGTCCGGGGTAAAGACGATAAAAAGACCAATAGATCCTGTAGTCTATTGATGGACCAGAATTGGACTCTACTGGAGCCGACCGAATGGAGACATCGTCGATGGATGGCGCGGCGGGCGAGCGGACAGGAGCCGCGCATCCCCATCGCGAGAACGGCGGGGCATTGGAGCGATTCAGCTACGACGACGGGATTGTGCGGATGTTCGTCGGGGCAACGGTGGTGTGGGGCATTGTGGCGATGCTGGTGGGACTGATCGTGGCGCTGCAGTTGGCGGTTCCTCAGATGCTCAACAGAACGGGGTTCGGCTGGCTGTCGGTGCTGGTGAACACTGAGTGGATCAGTTTCGGGAGGCTACGGCCGTTGCACACGAACGCGGCGATCTTCGCGTTCGCGGGCAACGCGATCTTCGCGGCGATCTATTATTCGACGCAGCGGCTGTGCAAGGCCAGGATGTTCAGCGATCTGTTGAGCCGCCTGCATTTCTGGGGGTGGCAGGCGATCATCGTGTCGGCGGCGGTGACGCTGCCGCTGGGGATCTCGCAGTCCAAGGAGTACGCGGAGCTGGAGTGGCCGATCGACCTGGCGATCGCGGTGGTGTGGGTCGGGTTTTTCGGGGTGAACTTCTTCGGGACGCTGGTGAGGCGTCGCGAGCGTCACATGTATGTGGCGCTGTGGTTCTACATCGCGACGATCGTGACAGTCGCGATGCTGCACGTGTTCAACAACCTGACGCTGCCGATGGTGATTGCGGGAGCGATCAAGGGCGATCCCGTCTCGGGTGCCGACATCGCGAAGTCGTGGCCGGTGTATGCGGGCGTGCAGGACGCGTTCATGCAATGGTGGTACGGGCACAACGCGGTCGCGTTCTTCCTGACCACGCCGTTCCTGGGGCTGATGTACTACTTCCTTCCCAAGGCGGCGGAGAAGCCGGTGTACTCGTACCGATTGTCGATCGTGCACTTCTGGTCGCTGGTCTTCATCTACATCTGGGCCGGTCCGCACCACCTTCACTACACCGCGCTGCCGTCGTGGGCGAGCACGCTGGGCATGCTGTTTTCGCTGATGCTGCTCATGCCGTCGTGGGGCGGGATGATCAACGGACTGCTGACGCTACGCGGCGCGTGGAGCAAGGTGGCGTCGGATCCGATTCTCAAGTTCTTTGTGGTCGGCATCACGTTCTACGGCATGTCGACGTTTGAGGGTCCGATGCTCTCGATCAAGAGCATCAACGCGTTGACGCACTATACCGACTGGACGATCGCGCACGTGCATGGCGGTGCGCTCGGCTGGAACGGCTTCATGACGTTCGGGATGCTGTACTGGCTCGCGCCGCGGCTCTTTCAGACGGACCTGTGGAGCCGCAAGATGATGGCGGCTCACTTCTGGCTCGGCACGATCGGGATCGTGCTCTATGTGCTGTCGATCTATGCCGCGGGGCTCACGCAGGGGCTGATGTGGCGGGCGTTCGACGAGTCGGGCCGTCTGGCGTATCCGGACTTTGTTGAGACCGTGACGGCGATTGTGCCCATGTACTGGGTCCGGGTGGTGGGCGGGAGTCTGTACCTGACCGGGATGATCATGTGCGGGGTAAACATCGCCATGACGTGGAAGCGTCGTCCGCGGATGTACGACGTGCCGGTGTACGAGGCGCCCGCGCTCTCGAGCGTGTATGTCGATCCGCCGCGGCCGGGGTCGCGGCTGGAGGCAAACGTGGGCCTCGGCCACAAGGCGGACACGTTCATCCAGGGTTGGTGGCATCGGGTGTGGGAGCGGATGCCGATCAGGTTTACGGTGTGGGTGTTCATCGCGGTAGCCGTGGCGTCGCTGTTCGAGATCATCCCCACGTTCCTGATCCGATCGAACGTTCCGACGATCGAGTCGGTCAAGCCATACACGCCGCTGGAGCTTGCGGGTCGGGATATCTACATCTCGGAGGGATGTTACAACTGCCACTCGCAGATGATTCGCCCGATCTGGTCCGAGACGAAGCGTTATGGCGAGTACAGCAAGCCGGGCGAGTTTGTGTACGACCGGCCGTTCCAGTGGGGGAGTCGGCGGATCGGGCCGGACCTGGCTCGTGTCGGAGGGAAGCAGTCTCACGACTGGCAGGTGAGGCACCTTGAGGATCCGCGCCAGTTGATTCCTCAGTCGCTGATGCCTGGGTACCCGCATCTGCTGGATCAGGACCTGAAGTTTGAGTCGATCCAGGCGCGCGTAGACGCGATGGCGATGCTCGGCGTGCCCTATGCGGATGCCGTGAGGGCCGGAGGGGCGGAGAGAGCGGCTCGCGCGCAGGCGGCCCAGATCGCGAGCGATCTTGAGACGCAGGGTGGTTACCCGGACATGGCGGGCAAGAAGGTGATCGCGTTGGTCGCGTACCTGCAGCGACTGGGAACGGACATCCACGCGCCGGCGACGCCAGCGGTGGAGCCGAGTGGGACGGCGGCTGATGCGTCGGGCGCGATCGAGGCGAAGGAGGGACGGCCATGAGCCTTTCGGACATCATGGGCAACATGGATCTTTCGGTTTACCCGCAAGTCGGTCTGGTGATCTTCCTGGCGGTGTTTGCGGGTGTGGTGGCGCGTGTGTGTTCGAAGCGATACGCGTCTGAGTGGCGTCGGCATGGCGAGATTCCGATGACCGAGGCGCGGCTCGCGGGTGCTGGTCGCGAAGGGGGTCGGCGTGAACAAGGGAGGAGGGAGCCATGAGCAGCGAGAGACGGGCTGGGGAGCGATCGGATCGGAGTGCGCCGCTGATGGAGCACGAGTACGACGGTATTCGTGAGTTTGACAATCCAACGCCGGGGTGGTGGCACGCGCTGTTTCTCTCGTCGGTCGTGTTCGCGATCGGATACACGATGTGGTACCACGCGAGCCCGCTGTCGGCGTCGATCTGGGACAAGTGGCGGGCGGCGGAGGTCGCGGAGTTTGCGCGGATCTTCGGGGAGATCGGCGATCTTGAGCCGGACCAGGCCACGATCGTGAAGATGATGGGAGATGAGCGGATGATGGCTGTGGCGCAGGGGATCTTTCAGGGGAACTGTGCGGCGTGCCACGCGAAGGATGGCGGCGGCATCAATGGTGTGAATCTCACAGATGACGCGTACAAGAACGTGCGAGAGTTGCCGGACATCTTCGGTGTGATCTCGAACGGTGCGGCGAGCGGCGCGATGCCGGCGTGGCAGAACATGATCTCGAAGAATGAGCGGGTGATTCTCGCGGCGTACGTCGCTGGGCTTCGGGGTACCTCCCCTGCGGCGGCGCGGCCGCCCGAGGGCGAAGTGATCCCGGCGTGGCCGGCCGAGTGAATCCGACGGCTGAGTGCACGGCTCGGGCGTGCGTGCAGGAGCATTTGATGGGTGCGTCGGAGAGCGAATCGAGTGGGAGCGCACCCGAGGTGCTGTCTACGCTGACCCGTGAGGGCAAGCGGCGATGGTTGTGTCCGAAGCCGTCGCAGGGTCGATTTGCCAACGCACGTCGGATCGTTGCGGTGGTCCTGATCGCCGTGTTCACCGTTGTGCCTTATCTGCGCCTTAACGAGCGTCCGCTCGTGCTGATGGACATCGGGGCCAGGAAGTTCACTCTGTTCGGGGTGACGTTTCTGCCGAACGACACGGTGCTGCTTGCGCTGTTGATGGTGCTCGTGTTCGTGGGGGTGTTCCTGGTGACATCGCTGTTCGGGCGCGTGTGGTGCGGATGGGCTTGTCCGCAAACGGTCTACATGGAGTTCGTGTTCCGGCCGCTGGAACGGCTCTTTGACGGTAAGCCGGGTGCGACCCGGAAGGGCTGGCTGGCTCGGAGTGGATTCGGCAAGCCATTGAAGTACGTCGCCTATTTGCTGGTCTCGGTGTACCTGGCGCACACGTTTCTGGCGTACTTTGTCGGCGTGGAGCGCCTGTCCGAATGGGTGAGGCGTTCTCCGGCGGAGCACCCTCAGTCGTTCCTGGTCATGCTTGGCGTGACCGCGGCGATGATGTTTGACTTTGCGTACTTCCGCGAGCAGACGTGCATCGTGGCGTGTCCCTATGGGCGAATCCAGAGTGTGATGCTGGATCGAGACTCGCTGATCGTGACGTATGACAGGACGCGGGGAGAGCCGCGCGGGAAGAAGCGCAAGCGCCGGGGTGGAGCGGGGGACGTGTCGCTCAAGGTGCTGACGCCAGAAGCGGCACCGGGAACTGGCCCGCGGGCGAGCGAAGCCGAGGCGGGCGACTGTGTCGATTGTCACCTGTGTGTGGCGACGTGCCCAACGGGGATCGACATCCGGAACGGCCTGCAGATGGAGTGCATCAATTGCGCGCAGTGCATCGACGCGTGCGACGGGGTGATGACGAAGATAGGGCGCGCGACGGGGCTGATCAGGTACTCGTCGCAGAACGCGGTCGAGGGGGCGTCGAAGCGGATCGTCAGGCCGCGAACGGTGATCTATGGGGCGATCATGGCGTTGCTGGCGTCGCTCTTTGTGTTCGCGCTCTCGACCAAGTCGGTGGCGTCGGTGATCGTGGTCCGAGGGAGAGGCGCGCCGTTCACGGCGACGGCCGACGGGACCATCACGAATCGGGTGAGCATCAAGATCACGAACCGCACATCGGAGCGCGTGGAATTCGGGTTGGAGATCGTCGGCGTCGCTGGGGCGGTGATTACGCACGAGGAGTCGCTGCTGGTTGAGCCGGAGGGGTCTGCGGTGGTCCCGGCGACGATCGCCGTTCCTTTCGAGGCGTTTCGGCGCGGGCGCGTGTCGGCGATCATCCGCATCACGGATGATCGCGATCACTACACGAGGGACATCGAGTTTGTGTTGATGGGGCCCGGGACTCTGGCGCACACTCCGTCGCGGAGCGGCGCTCGGGATGACGGGGCCGCGGTCAACGAGGGGAGTTCGCATGAGAAGCCGTGACGGAGAGAGCGAACGGAAGTGCCTGATCAGGCGTGTGCCCGGAGCGCTGTGGCTGGTGTTCGGGCTGTTGGCGATGAACTTTACGATCGTGGGCACGACGGTCACCCTCGCGACAAGCGACTCACACTTCGCGGTCGAGCCGGACTATTACCAGCGGGCGGTCGATTGGGACCTGTCCCAGGCGGAGCTGGGCGCGTCTGCGGCGCTCGGATGGCGTGCAACCATCGACGCGGCTGACGCTCGCTCCGCGACGGGGATGCGCACCGTCACGGTGCGTGTCGTGGATCGCCGGGGAGCGCCGATCGCGGGTGCGAGCGTTGACGCGGTCGTGTTCCATCACGGCCACGCGGCGAATCGCTTGCACGCAAGCCTGATCGAGCGCGGGCCGGGTGTGTACCAGGGTGAAGTCGGGCTGCTCGACGGCGGCGTTCACGAGGTGAGACTGGCCGTGAATCGCGGCGCGGAGCGATTCGTTGCGTCGTTTCGACAGGATTGGGCGGGCGTGCGTTAGCCTCGGGGTGAAGTGTGCAAACGGAGATTCTGCCTCTGATCATGGCCGTGTTCGTCGCCTCGGTGCTGGGGAGTATGCACTGCGCCGGTATGTGCGGCGCGTTCCTTGCTCTGGCCGTGACGCCCGGTGAGAGCACGGCGGCTCCCTCGCTGCTGCAGACGGCGTATCACGTCGGGCGGCTGGTCACATACGTGGTGCTCGGTGCGGTTGCGGGCCTGATCGGGTCGGCGGTTGATCTTGCCGGAGATGCCGCGGGAGTCGGTCGTGCCGCAGCGATCGCGGCCGGCGTCATGATGATCGGGTTCGGAGTGGTTGCGCTGCTGCGTCAGGCGGGCGTGCGGGTGCGGACCGTGCCGGTGCCGGGAGGGCTCCAGCGAACGGTGGCGAGGGGGCATCGTGCGGTGATGAACCGTCCGCCGCTTGTGCGAGCGGGAGCGATTGGGCTTCTGACGACGCTGCTTCCGTGCGGTTGGTTGTACGCGTTTGCGATCACGGCTGCCGGAACGGGTCGGCCCCTTGCAGGAGCGCTGACGATGGCCGTGTTCTGGCTGGGCACGCTTCCGGTGCTCGTGACGCTCGGGATGGGATTGTCACGGATGTCGAGTGTGCTGCGGCGTCGAATGCCGTTGGCGACTTCGGTCGCGTTGATCGGCGTCGGGACATTCACGGCGTTCGATCGGCTCGGGGCGCCCGCGATGGCGAGGCCTGGCGCGCGGAGCGCCGACGCCTCTGTCGAGAGAGTCGGGGCACTCGCGGATGAGACGCCAGCGTGTTGCGTGAGGGACGCGGAGACGACTGTGGACGAGAAGTCCGGGGGGCATGGGCCGTGAGCGTGATGGCGCGAGGTGCGGAGTTCGCGGGCCTTGGGGGCGGCGGCGCGGCGGACGTGGCCGAGACGCTGTGTGACCACTGCGGGTTGCCGGTGCCCCGGGGCCTGATCAATGCGGGCGCGACGCATCAGTTCTGCTGCCACGGATGCGGGGCCGCCTACGAGATCATCCACGCGTGCGATCTCGGGCGGTACTACGCGCTGCGCGATGCGACCGAGGCGAGGGCTTCGAAGGGAACTGGATCCAAGTACGCAGAGTTTGACGATCCGACGTTTCACTCGCTCTACGTGCGTTCGTTGCCCGGTGGACTGGAGTCCATTGAGTTGTTTGTGGAGGGTGTCCATTGCGCGGCGTGTGTCTGGTTGGTTGAGCGGCTGCCGCGGGTTGTGCCGGGGGTGATCGAGGCGCGACTCGAGCTCAGGCGAGCGATGGTTCGGCTGACGTGGGATCCGACGCGGGTGAGGCTGTCGCGTGTTGCGCGCGACCTGGACCGGCTTGGCTATCCGCCCCATGCGGCGCGAGAGCGGAACCAGCGAGAGGCAAGGCGGCGAGAGGACCGGGCGTCGCTCATCCGGATCGGCATCGCGGGGGCGTGCGCCGGGAACGTCATGCTGCTCGCACTCGCGCTCTACGCGGGGTTGTTCGACGGGATGGAGCCGGAGTATCTCTCGCTCTTTCGCTGGACGAGCATGGCGATCAGCGGGATCTCCGTGCTGTGGCCAGGGCGTGTGTTCTTGCGGGGGGCGATCGCGTCGCTGCGTGCTCGAGCGATCCGGCTCGATGTGCCGATCTCGCTCGGGCTGGTTGCGGGGCTGGCGTGGAGCGTCGTGAGCACGGTGCGCGGCGTCGGCGAGGTCTATTTCGACTCGCTGAGCGTGCTTGTGTTCGCGTTGCTCGTCGGTCGATGGGTGCAGCAACGCCAGCAGCGATGGGCCTCGGATTCGCTCGAGATGCTGTACTCGCTCACGCCTTCACGTGCGAGAGTGTGGGAGATGGGGGCGACGCGTGAGGTGCCGATTGAGGCGGTTGCGCTCGATCAGATCGTGCTTGTTCGTTCGGGGGAGTCGTTTCCGGTCGATGGGGAGGTTGTGCGAGGTGAGTCGGCGATGGACCAGTCGTTGCTGACAGGCGAGCCCTTGCCGGTGCGGATCACGGCCGGGAACGCGGTGGCGGCGGGGGCTGTGAACGTTGGGGGCGAGGTGCTCGTGCGCGTCCTCGCGACGGGGGAACAGACCCGTGTGGGCCGGCTGATGCGGCTGGTCGAGGACGCGACGCAGCAGCGTGCGCCGATCGTCAAGCTCGCGGATCGAATCGCGGGACGCTTTGTCGTCGCGATGATCGCGTTGGCGGTCGTGACGGTTGCGATCTGGTGGCCGACCGGGCCGGAGCGGGCGATCGAGCATGCGGCCGCGCTGCTGATCGTCGCTTGCCCGTGCGCACTGGGGCTCGCGACACCTCTGGCCGTGAGTGTTGCCATCGGGCGTGCGGCTCGACGCGGCATGCTGCTCAAGGGCGGTGAGCCGATCCAGGCGCTTGATCGGCCGGGGATCATTCTGCTGGATAAGACCGGCACGATCACGGAGGGAAGGATGCGTCTGCTCGAATGGCACGGTGACGCGTCGATCGGCGCCTTGGTCGCGGTGATTGAGCATGCGTCGGCGCACCCGGTTGCGAGGGCGATCGTGGAAGGGCTCGGCGGAGGGGTGAGCGCTGAAGCGAGTGAGGTCGCGTTTACTCCATCGGGTGGCACTGGGAGGGTCGATGGGAAGCGGATCGCGGTCGGATCGGCGGCCTTCGTGCGCGCATCGGCCCGGAGCGAGTTGCCTTGGGTGCGTCAGGTGGAGTGCGATGCGGTGGGCGCTGGGCACACACCCGTGCTGGTTGCGCTCGACGGGACTGTGGTTGGCGTCGCGATCGTGGGTGACGCGATCCGAGCCGAGGCGTCTGAGGCGATCGGGCGGCTGCGTGCGGGCGGATGGAGGGTGGGAGTTCTTTCCGGCGACCACCCGCGTGCGGTCGAGGTGATAGGGAAGCGACTCGGTTTCGACGGGGCACTCACGTTTGGCGGGTGCGATCCGGAGGCGAAGCTGCGCGTGGTACGCGAGCACATGCGGAGCGGCCCGGTGGTCATGGTGGGCGATGGTGTCAACGACGCAGCGGCTCTTGCTGCGGCAACTGTCGGGATCGCGGTGCACGGGGGCGCCGAGGCGAGCATGGCGGCGGCGGACGTGTATCTGGGCTCGCCGGGGCTGTTGCCGGTGCTCGAACTGATCGGGGCCTCGCGGCAGACCATGCGGGTCATCCGGCGGAATCTCGGGTTCTCGCTGTTCTACAACGTGCTCGCGGCGGCGCTCGCGATCGCGGGGGTGCTGAATCCGCTCATCGCGGCGATTCTGATGCCGATCAGCTCTCTGACGGTTCTGGCGAGCTCGGTTCGAGTACGCACGTTTGGGGGGCACTCATGTCTGTGATCTACATCGTCATGCCGATCGCGTTCGTTCTTGCGGCGATTGCCGTGATCGCGTTTGTGTGGGCCGCGAAACAGGGGCAGTTTGATGATCTCGACACTCCGTCGCTGCGCGTGGTGACGGACGAGGATCAACGGCCGGCAGCGGGAGGCAAGGGCATTGGCGTGGATTGAGCGGGCCACGCGCCGATCAGCGGGGCGTCGTCGTCCTCGCGCGGTGTGGAAGATTGCGGGTGGGCGTACCGGGAGAGTGGAACGCCGGGTGTGTCTCCGGCTCGGCCGGGGCAGGAGGGAAGCCTCAGCGAGAGGATCGCCAAACCGGAGGCGAGGGAGACTTCGGTCTCCGCTCCAACGCCGTAGTCACCTGTGGGCGGGTTGGCGAAGCGGAGTGGCGATGCGGGCCGGAGCCCCGATGCATCGACGAAGTCTCCGAAGAAGGCGTTGTGTGAGAGGTGCGCGCGCGAGTCACGGGGGGCGGAGCCGGGCGAATCGCTCCACCCCACGACCACCTGATTCCGCTGGCCGCTTTCCGCGTCGCTGATGAGCGTGTTGACCATCCTGAGATTAGATCCCGGTGCGGAGATCGCGATGACGGGGCTGATGTAGGGGGTGATGATGGTCGAGTTGGTGATGGTGAGCGTGCCGGTGTGGTCGCGGCCTCCGTCCTGCCCGAAGTGGATGACGGTGCGATTGCCGCGCAGGTCGGGCGCCTTGTGCAGGATCGTTCCGAGAACAATGGCGTCGCTGTCGGGGAGTTCGGTGTCGTCGGCGTCGACCAGATCGAGTTCGCGATTGGCCGAGTCGTGGACCCAGCAGTACTCGATGCGCGTGTAGTGAGCGCGACTCTTGATATTGTGCCCGGACGTACTGGAGTGGACCTCGCAAGCGGAGAGCGTCGCGCTGGTTCCTCCGAGGTAGAGATTGTGGCTCATGCCATCACGCACGGGAGAACCGTTGGCATAGATGAGGCAGCGTTCGATTCGTTGGTTGACCGCGGAGTCGGGGGCGTGCCCGTTGGACATGACACCCATGTCGTTGTCGTGGATGGTGCAGGAGAGCACCGTGATGTCGTTGGCCTGGTTGATGCGGATGCCCGCGCCGTTGTGTGACCGATTGCGAGCACCGGCGAGGTCGAAGCCCTCGATCGTGCAGTTGTCTGCGCCGGGGTCGAATTGCACCAAGGCGCGGGGGATCGATCCGGATCCGGAGTAGTCGGTTCCCTCGCCATCCAGACGGACACGTTCATGAGACGCGGCGGCGATCCGGAGGCGGGGTGTGCGTACGAGCAGCGCGACGCCCACGTACGGGAGTCCATCTTCGAGCGGGTGGACGAGGATGGTGTCGCCGGGCTTGGCCTCGGCGAGGGCGTGCTCGATGCGGGCGAACGCATGGCCGGGGCCGACTTCGAGCGTTTGATCGGCCTTGGCGCAGGTCGAGGCAGATTGCACGATGGCCAGGCACACCGGCAGGATGAGTGAACGGGAACGCATCTATGCAGCATACCGCGAGCTTCGCGGATTGCTGAGACAACAGTCCGAATCCGAGGTGCGAGGTCGGCCTTGTGATCAGTCGCAGCCGCTCCCGAAGGCGTCGAGGAAATCGAGGAAATCGAGGACATCGACGAGGAGGTCGTGGTTGTAGTCGGCGTTGACGCCTCCGACGCCGCACGGTCCCGGCTCGCCCTCGCAGTTTCCGAAGGCGTCGAGGAACGCGAGGAAGTCGAGGACATCGACGATGCAATCGTGGTTCAGGTCGGACGTGCAGGGTGTCGGGTCGGCGTAGAGGATTGTGATGGTTGCGTCGTTGGAGGCGCCGCTGGGCGTGGTGACGCGGAAAGAGAGCTCGTCGTAGCCGCACGAGCCGGGGGCGGGCGTGAGCACGCGTGCGGCTCCGGCGCCTCCGGTGATGGTGGAGCCACCGGGCGCCGTGATGACCTGGTAGGTTGCTGAGGAGAGTTCGTCGGCGAAGGTGGACGGGAGTTCGAGCACAAAGGGCGTGTCGGCACGGACGGCGCGGGTGTAGCCGAATGCGACGGGTGTGGGGGGCGTGATCGTGGGAGCGTTGGTCGAGATGGAGAGCGTGGTCGGCGCACTGCGAACGGTTGTCCCATCCGGGAAGGTCGCTTCCGCCCAGATTGTCGCGGGGCCGGACCCGAGGACGCGTCCGTGGACCTCGACGGCTCCCGCACCTTGACGCGAGGCGACGACGCGGCCCTGATGGATGATGCGGACCTGATCGGGATCAGCGCCGGCTGTGGTTGTATCGATGGAGAACACGGTGGTCAGGTCGCCGGCGGGAGGGGTGGCGAGGAGTGCGGCGCCGCGGCCTGCGTTTGAGACATCGATGCCACCCATCCAGCGGCCGACGGCGCGGATGTTGGTTGAGTCGTACGCGAGCACGCGGATGTCGTGCCAGCCGTCGTCGAGCGTGGTTGTATCGAGGGCGAATGCGCCGGGGGCGGTCAAGGACTGCGTGACGACACCGTCGATCATGAGCTCGAGTGTGGCGATTGTGGCGCCGGGGCTGGTGGTTGAGGCGGCTGGTGTCAGCGTGATTGAGGCGGACACAGGTTGTGTCGGGGCGTCGGTGACCGTGACGGTCGGGATGTGGGTGAACGTGCGCGTGAGCGGGTCGCCGATGAAGAGTGTCTGGAAGGGCGTGCCGCCGTGCGATCTGAAGAAGGATTCGCCGAGGGAGAGGCCCTGGGCGTAGAAGGCGTGGAGACGGGGGTGGGGGAACTTTGCGGTGTAGTTGCAGGGCTCCTCGACTGCGCCGGATGTGCCGCTCGCGCCCTTGCGGATCCACTCGGACATCTTGGTCTGGCTGGCGATGTCGAAGGTTGCGGCGTAGGAGGTGAGGTGATCGGCAAACGAGCCGGGTGCCAGCGTGAAGGCGGCACCTGCGATGTCGGCGCTCGCGAAGCCGGTCATGACGCCGGTGCAATCGGAGACACCGGTGGGGAGAGTGCCGTTGATCTGAGAGGCCACGAAGCCGAGGCCACCGAGGGTGGTGATGACAGGTGAGAAGTTGGACTGGCGCACGTTTCGGGCGGTGTCGCCCGCGTTGTTCATGAACTCGAATGGTCCTGTGGGTCGAGCGCCGTCGGCGGCGATCGAGCGGTCGATCATGGCGAGGATCTCGGGCACGGTGTTGCCGCGCGTGCCGGAATAGCCGAGCATGCTTCCGATGAAATAGCGACGTGCGCTCGTGTTGGCACTCGGGACGCCGAGGAGGTAGGCGGTTTCTGAGTCGAACCACAGCGGGGCGGTGGATGGTGGGAAGAAGCGATTCTGTGTCGTGGATTGCAGCGTTCCGGTGAGGACTTCGGACGAGATCTGGGCGATCGAGAATGCACCTGTTAGCGAGATGCGTGTGACCGGCGAGCAGGGATCGCCGAGAAGCCCGGGCGCGGCGACGTAGAAGCCATTGCCGGGTGTCACGATCACGTAGTCGATGTGCGATCGGATCGATCGCTGCGTGAGCTCCCCGAGGAATCCCGGTTGCACGGTCGCGACCCATATCGGGTAGCTCGCGGCGTCGGGATCGAGATAGAGCACGCTGTTCGGCGCGAGGGAGCGGGCGTGCCAGTAGTAGTTCCCGACGTGCAGCGAATCTGCGCTGAGCGGGTCGACGACGAGCAGCGCGTGCTCGGGTGTGCCGCCGGCGTGAGCGGCGTGAGTGAGCGACGCGGCCAGTCCGCAAGCGGACAGGAGACGGACGATCTGACGCATTTGTTCCCCTCTTGCTGCGCGAGCAGCGGAATCCTCTTCGGCGCACGATACCGCTTCGGCGTCGCTGTTCCAATATGTCGACGAAGGAAACGGTGAACTTGGAAAGGAAAGCGGCCCCAACCGGGTGGTTGGGGCCGCTGGATTCACTCGAAGTGGTGATCGAACTGGCTTACTTGTCCTGTTCGGCGATGCCCATGCCGGAGCGGTTGGGGCTCTTGGGCCGGGCGGGCTGCTTGAAGGGATTGGACTGGACCTCGCTGAGCATCAGCTGGATTGCGGCGTCGAGCTGCTGGTCGCCGCCGTTGACCATCTTCGCGGGATCGTCGAGGACTTCGATATCGGGATCGACGCCGTGTCCCTCGATGCCCCACGTGCCGTCGTTCTCGTAGTAGCCGAAGGTGGGAACGGAGATCGCGCCGCCGTCGATGAGTCCGGGGTTGCCGGAGATGCCGACGAGGCCGCCCCAGGTGCGGGTGCCGATCAGCTTGCCGAGTCCGACCTGCTTGAAGAGGTGCGGGAACATGTCGCCACCGGAGCCGGCGAGGCCGTTGATGAGCATGCACTTGGGACCGTTGTGCGCATCGGGGGGCCAGACCCAGTCTTTGCCGTCGCGACGGGCCCAGTAGTTGAGCACGGGTCGATTGAGCATCTCGATGAAGCGGGTGGGGATCTGGCCTCCTCCGTTCCAGCGCTCGTCGATGATGAGGGCTTCGCGTCCGCGCTCGCCGGAGAACTGGCGATAGAGGTCGTTCTGGCCGTCGACGCCGGTGTTGGGAACGTAGATGTATCCGACCTTGCCTCCGGTCTTCTCGTGGACATACTCGCGCTTGGCATCGATCCAGGCACGATAGCGGAGGTTGCTCTCGTCGCCTGCGGGGGTGATGAGGACGGTGCGCTCGGAGCCGTCCATCGCGGGCTTGTCGCTGAGCGTGATCGCGGTCGGGCGGCCGACGGTGCCGATGAACGCGGCGAAGGGATCGCGGTCGGTCCGAATGGGCACGCCGTTCACGGCGAGAAGGAAATCGCCGACCTTGGCGTCGACGCCGAGTTGTGAGAGCGGGCCGCGTGCGTCGCTGTCGGCGTTGCCACCGGCGTAGATCTTGGTGATGCGGTAGGCGGCGGGTGCGTCGCCCGAAGCGGGGACGAGTTCGTAGTCGGCGCCGAGCATGCCTGCGGGGCGAGAGGCGGCACCGGATTCCACGTCGCCGGGGTTGGTGACGTAGGCGTGTCCGATGTTGAGTTCGGAGATGAACTCTGCGATGACCCAGTTCACGTCCTCGCGCGTGACGCAGTCGGCGAGCATGGAGGCGTATCGGTTGCGCTGGGCGTTCCAGTCGACGCCGTGGAGCGTGGGCTCATAGAAGAAATCGCGCTGGAGGCGGTAGACGTCTGTGAAGATCTGGTTCCACTCGCTCCGGGGGTCGACTGAGGTCCAGAGGTTGTTCACTGGGACGCTCGTGCTCTTGCCGCCTCCGGCGGATGGGTCCATGACCGTGATGTTGGAGCCGCCACGCATGACCATGAGCTTCTTGCCATCGGCGGAGAGTTCGAAGGTCGAGGCGCCGGAGGTGATGGTCTTCTCTTCCTTGGCATCGTCGTCGAGATCGAAGAGGCGGATAGAGGGCGGCTCGGAGGCGCCGCGGGCACCGAGCTTGGCGTAGACGAGCTTGTTGTCGTGGGTGACGTCCATCGAGCCGTAGGAGCCGGCGCTCATGGGGAGGACGATGGCGCGGCGTTCGAAGCCGTCGAGATCGATCTTGACCCTTTTTACGTCGTCCTTCTTGGCAACGTCCTCCTTGTCATCTGACTTGGCGTCGGCATCGTCGGAGCCGGACTGTCGCGAGGCGGTGACATTGCCGCTCATATCGCCAGCGGTCCATCCGCCCTCGAACGAGCCATTCTTGATGGTTCCCGACATGTTGGCGACCTCGCCATCGGGGGTTGTGAAGGTGAAGGTGAGCACGCCGGAGGACTTGTCGAAAGAGCCGCCGGAGATGTTGAGGGTGCCCATCGCGCTGACCATGTTGCCGGAGACCACGCCGCCCTCGCTCATGGTGAGGTTCATGGAGAATGGGATCTGCATCTTTTCGCCCTGGGGTCCGGGCGCTTCGGCGGTGCCCTGCCATGTGCCGGAGATGCCGTCGTCCTTTGAAGCGTCGTCGGCGGGTTTGTCGGACTTGTCGCCGTCCCCCTTCTTCTCGTCCGCCTTCTTGGCCTCTTTCTTCGCGTCGTCCTTGAAGGTTTCTTCGTCGCTCTTGACGCTCCATGGGTTTTTCACGTCGGCGCGGAGCGGCACGGCGAGGATGAGTTCGGTCGAGGCGTAGATGAACGTGGTGTCGATGTCGCTGTAGTTGGGTGAAGAGAAGGAGCGGTTGGACTGCATGAAGAGCCAATCGCCCTTCGAATCGAATGTCGGGGTCGTGCAGTTGAATGCGCCGTCGGTGACGGCGTGCTTCTCGGCGCTCTCGAGGTTGTAGAGCCAGATCACGCCGTTCTGGTTGTGCTCGTCGGCGCGCTCGTAGGCGATCCAAGCGGAGTCGTGCGACCACGATGCCGTGGGGAGACCCGTCCAGGGATCCTGATCGAGTTGCTTGGTCTCGCCGCTCTCGACATTGGTGAGGAAGAGCGAGCCGGCCTTGTCGTTGAACGCGATCCACTTGGCGTCGGGGGACCAGATGGGCGAATAGCGGAATCCCTCGCCAAGCGATGTGAGCTTGCGCGGGTTGGCGGGGGACGCAGCTTCCTCGGGCACTGCCTCATCGGCCTTGGCCACGTCCTTCGCATCCGCGTTCTCGTTGTCGTTCTTCTCCTCGGCTTCTTTCTTCTTGTCGTCCTTCTTCTCCGGCGGCTTGGCGTCGGAAGGGCGGATCCAGAGTTCGTACTCGCCTGACTCGTCGGAGAAGTAGGCGATCCATCGGCCATCGGGCGAGAGCGCGGGATCGCGCTCGAATATGCCGTCGGTGCGGGTGAGGTTGCGGGCGACGCCCTCCTTCGCGGGAAGGGACCAGATGTCGCCACGGGCCTCGACGGCGACGCGCTTGCCGGTCTGCGAGATCGATGCGCTGCGGGTCAGGTCGGAGGCGTCAACGAGGCGGGTGCGGAGCGTGGGTCGATCGCCGGGGATGGTCACCTTGACGCTCGTGTCCTTGCCGGTCGCGAGGTCGAGCAGTCGGAGTTCCGAGCCGAGTTGGAAGACGATCTCGCCCTTGCCTGCGGAGCCGGGGCCGATGGAGGGCCAGCGGACGTCAAACTCCGTGTGGGAGGTGACCTGACGCGACCGGTCGCCCGCGACGTCGTACGCCCAGATGTTGAGCCGGTGCTCGGGTCCGCGATCGGAGAGGAAGTAGACGGTCTTGCCGTCGCCTCCCGGGACCCACATGGGGATCGTGTCGGTGCCCTCCCAGTCACTGATGCGGCGGGAGGAGTTGTCCTTCAGGTTGTAGAGCCAGACGTCGGTCTGCATGCCGCCCCGGTATCGCTTCCATGTGCGGGTGTCGATGGAGTGGGGGGTGTAGGCGAGCCAGGTTCCGTCGGGGCTGATGGCGCCGAAGCCCGCATAGGGGACGGGGAGGCGCGTGGGCAGGCCGCCGGTTGATGGGACGGAGAGGAGTTGGGTCTGGCGAGTCAGGCCCGCGAATCCGTTGGCCATGAAGAGTAGAGAGCCGTCGGGGTTCCAGTCGGCGAGGGCCTCTCCGGTCGGATGGTGCGTCACGCGGCGGGCCGGCGCGCCGGCAAGGGAGGCGTCCATGTCGACCACATACAGATCGCGGCCACCGTCGTAGTTGCCGACGAAGGCGATCGAGTTGCCGTCCGCCGAGAACTTCGGGAAGGCCTCCTGTCCATCGGGGCTGGCGATCGGGCTCGCGAGTCCGCCCGACTTGGGGACGAGCCAGATGTCGTTGGCGTAGACGAAACAGATGTGGGTCTTGCTGACGTCGGGCCAGCGGAGCATCGCGCCGGAGGGCGATACATCGGCGTGTGCAGCGGGCGAGAGTGCCGCGGCGATGGCCAAGCCGGCGACGAGCGAGAGCGTGGAGGCGCGAGTACGAGTGGTTCGGGCGATCGGCACGATGGGGACTCCTTGATTCACGGCAGAACGATGCGCGGCGGGGCCAGAGGACTCGGGCGCGGTCGGCACCGCACCCCTCTCAACCCACGAGGGGACGAGAGTGTACCGGGACGTACGTTTTGGGATTCGCGGACGCTTTGGTTCGGTGGGATCAGCCGGGAGGGTCGGTGGATGGGCGATTGGCACCGGGCTCGGTGGGAGCCGGCGTCGGGTGCTGGAGTTCCTCGGCGACCATCTCAACAACACGATCGATGATGGCGTTCGGAACTGGCACCGTCAGGTTGTAGTGAGCAACTTTCCAGACGCCATCTCGGGAGATCGCCACGCCGGTGCCCCTGCAAGGACCCATGTTGGGTGTGTCGAGCACCTCATCAAACCAGGCGACCGACCCATCGGGGGAGAGGTAGACGTGGCGTTCGACGCACTTGAATGCCCAGGCCCGGCCCCGATCGAAGAAGGGCTTGGCCCAGGCGCGGAACTCGGTCGCGGTCCAGCGCTCGGTGGCGTCGGTGCCCATGAAAATCGAGGAGTCGTCGGCAAAGAGGGCGAAGTAGGCGTTCTCGTCGGCGGAGGCGGCGGCGGCGTGCCATCGGTCGAGCATTGTTCCGACTTCGGATTCTGGCGTGATACCCGCGGCGAGTCGGACGAGCCGGTCGAGCGCGTCGGCGATACGAGCGGGAGTCATAGAGGGAAGCATGTGGCCGTCGCCGGGGACGACGGTGAGCGAGCAGCGTGCACCTGCGCGAACGAGCGAGGCGTGCGCTGAGTCGCACTCGCTCCTCCAACGTGAGTCTTCTGACCCGACGTACATCGCGATGGGCATGCGGCTCAGCGGCGCGAGCGAGGCTTCATCGGCCGTTGGAGGGATTCCGGGCAACGCGAGGAGTGCGCTGATTCGATCGGGTCGATCGAGCGCGATCCGGAACGCAGCCTTGCCGCCGTTCTGGACGCCACACAGAAGAGCCGTGTCACCTTCGATCGAGAAGAGTGTTGTCATGTGTGACATGAGGGTGTCGAAGGCGTCGGTATCGAGCGAGCCGCCGCTGGCTGAATTGAATGGCATGACCACGACATAGCCTCGCGCGGCGAGCGTGTCTCCGAATGATCTTTCCATGCTGGCTCTGGCGATGCTCTCGGTTTGTGTGCCGGGCGGGAACGCGATCACGAGACGGACCGGTTGTTGCGTATCGAGGTCGGCCGGTGTCGCAAGCAAGTAGTGGACCGGCTTGCGATCCGAGGCGGACGTCACATGGATATCCGAGGGCGATGGCGCATCCTGCGCTGTTGCGAGCGGATGGACCAGTGTCAAGAGGAGAGCGAGAAGCGGGGCCAGCCGGAGCGACATGCGATGTCTCCATCTCTGCGACGTGTCGAGATCAGTGATAGCCCCACGGGACGGTGCGGATCGAGTCGGCGGGCTGGCATCCCGCACCTACGAGGCCGCAGCCGGCGCAGCCGCCGGACCAGAGCGTCATGCGATCGGGCGAGCCGGCGGTTTCGAAGAAGAACGGGGCACGCTTCCTGGGCGCGTTGCCGATCTCGTCGAGTGTGTTGGCGTCGAGGAGGCGTCCGTTGACCATGGTGTACTTGACGGTCTGCGTGTTCCGGATATCGGCAAGCGGGTCCTTCTCGATGACGATGATGTCGGCGAGCTTGCCGGGCTCGATCGTGCCGAGCTGCGCGTCCATGCCGAGGTAGCGTGCGCCGTGGAGCGTGCCGGAGCGGAGGGCCTCGAGCGGGGACATGCCACCCTGGACCATCATCCACATCTCCCATTGCGAGCAGATTCCAACGAGCTGGCCGTGGCCGCCGATCTGGACGGTGCCCCCGTTGTCGACCTGCTGCTTGCAGATGCGGGCGATGAGGAACTGGTTGTATTCTTCGAGGGGTGTCTTCTGGCGCCGGCGCGATCGCGGGTCGATGACGGAGCGGGGCGTGAATGCGGCGACCTTGGGCTGGGCCCAGACGTCGTCGTGCTCGTACCAGTAGTACTCGCCCGAAAGGCCGCCGTAGCCGACGACGAGGGTGGGGGTGTAGCCGACCTCTGTGTCCTTCCAGAACTGGAGGACGTCCTTGTAGACGATCTCGACGGGGAAGGTGTGCTCGATGCCGGTGTGGCCATCGGCGATCATGGTGAGGTTGTGCATGAAAGTGGAGCCGCCCTCGGGGACAACGAGCATGTTGAGCTCGTGTGCGGCCTCGATGACCTGCTGGCGCTGGTCGCGGCGCGGCTGGTTGTAGCTCTTGACGCTGAATGCGCCGACGGCCTTCATGCGTTTGAGGTGGAAGAGGGCGTCTTCGAGGGAGTTGATCTCGGCCTTGTATGAGCCGGTCGCGCCGTAGAGGATGGTGCCGGTCGAGAAGACGCGCGGTGAGACAATCATGCCGGCACGCTGCATCTCCGAAGCGGCGAAGACCGTGCTCGTGTCGTTCGAGGGATCGTGGATCGTGGTGATGCCGAAAGCGAGGTTGCTGTACTGCCCCCAGTTCTGCTGCGGGATGGACTCGTTTGTCCCGTGCGGGCCGTGGGCGTGGCAGTCGATGAAGCCGGGGGTGATGGTCATGCCGGCGCAATCGACCTCGAATGCACCGCCGGGGATGGGAGTGGAAGCGCGAGGGCCGACGGCCTTGATGCGGTTGCCCTCGACGATCACGACGCCGTCGTCGATGATTTCCTGCCCGTCGTTGCGCATGGTCAGGACCTTCGCGCCGACGAATGCGACGGTGCCATTGGGGACGTACTGGGGGACCGTGAACCCGATGTTGATTCCGGCGGCGGGGAGTTCGGGCAGTTTTTCCGGTGCGCCGTCGAGATAGGCGAAGCAGTCGGTAAGCGTGCGCGTGAAGAGCTCGGGCCCGAGGGTCCAGTAGAGGCGATCAGAGCCGGAGCCGAAGTGGATATATGTGCCGGCCTCCTTGGTCGCCTTGGCGATGGGGAGGGCCTTGGTGTCGGGGCCGACGTCGATGGTGCGTCCGGTGTCGATGAATGGCGCGATGTAGACGTTGAATCGCTCGACGAAGGCGATCCACTTTCCGTCAGGCGAGACCTCGTACTCGGTGGCCCAGGTGCTCTTGTAGTGCGTTCGCTCCTCGGTGCCGTCGAGCTTCATGGAAATGAGCTTGGCGTTGTCGGCATCCTTGTCGAAGGCGTAGTCGGTGAGGAAGAGACGCTCGTTCGACGCGCCGAATCGGGGGCGCGTTCCCCGCTTGGTGACGAGCACGGGATCGCCGCCTTCCAGATCGACGCGATAGACGCCGGTGTCGCGGGACCAGAGCGGGCTGGTGAGATAGCCGCCGGAGATCTTGCCGAAGACGATCTGCTTGCCATCGGGGGTGAAGATCGGATCGGCATAGTGGCCGGGCTGCGTGGTGATCGTGCGGCTTGCGCCGCCCCCGATCGGCACAACACGGATGCTGGCGAGGTTCTCATCGTCCCACGCGACGTAGACGACGAATCTGCCATCGCGAGAGAGAGCTGGGAAGTACTCGAACTCTTTATCGGATGTGAGACGCTTCGGCGCGGCGGTGGCGAGGCCGGTCTCGGGGAGGTCGCGGACATAGATGTGTCCGAGAGCCTGGAAGACGACACGCTTGCCGTCGGGCGTGACCTGTGGCCAGCGGATCATCTTGGTCTCGACCTCGGCGGGCGCGGGGTCGATGGGGGAGCGCACGGCCTTGGAGACGGTGCGGGTGTCGGCGACATGGAAGGGGATGACGGAGGTCTGCTTCGATGCGAGGTCGAGCCTGCGGATCTTGCCCCGCGACCAGAAGACGATCGACTTGCCGTCCGGCGTCCAATCGAACGCGGGGTAGACGCCGTGGATGGCCCACGATTCCATCATGTCGCGTTCGAGGTCGTCGTAGATGGGTGTGACCGCGCCTGACTCGACGTCGTAAAGATGAAGGACGGACTTGGCGCGGACGCGCTTCACGAAGGCGATGGTCTTGCCATCGGGCGAGGGCGTCGGGCGGCACGCGCCGCCGGGGCCGCCGATGAACTCCTGCGTCTCGCCCTTTTCGAGGTCGAGGCGCTGCACGGCGTAGATCTCGCCGTTCGAGTCCTTGTTGTACTCGAAGGAGCCGCCTGGTGTGACGTCCTCGGAGTAGTAGAGGTACTTGCCGTCGGGGGAGAAGATCGGTTCGTTGACGTCCTTCTGGTCGGTGCGCTTGGTGGTGAGTTGCAGGCCCCCCGAGGAGGAGCCGGAGACGTGGAACATCCACATCTCGCCGGAGCCGAGCGAGCGGCGGCTGGTGAAGTGCTTGCGGGCGACGATGAACTGGCCATCGGGGGACCACGCGGGGCCGTTGAAGAGGCGGTAACTCTCCTTGGTGATCTGGCGGGGGGAAGAGCCGTCGGCGTTCATCACCCAGATGTTGTCGCCGCCCTTGTCGCCGTCGCCGGTGCGATCGGAGGTGAAAGCGATGAGCTTGCCGTCGGGGGAGAAGCGGGGCTGCATGTCCCAGGCGAGGCCGCCGGTGAGCTTGGTGGCTTCGCCGCCAGCGAGCGGGATGGTGTAGAGGTCGCCGAGCAGGTCGAAGGCGATGGTGGAGCCGTCGGGTGAGACATCGAGGGAGATCCAGGTGCCCTCATCGACGTCGATGGTCTGCTCGAACGTGGGGTAGGGGGGCTTGTCGACGTTCCACTTGGGCTTCTCTTCCTTCTTCGGCTCCTCGGGCGTCCCGGGCTCGGCGGCGGGATCCGCTGCGGGGTCGGCCGCGGGCGCGGGTGGCGGCGTCGGGGGTTGCACGGGCGGCTGAACCGGTGGCTGGGCCGGCGGCTGAACGGGGGGCGCGGCGGGTTGGGCGATGCAGGCGAGCCCGACCGCCGCGGCGAGGAGTGAGGGGAGGAGAATGGAAGCGGACGAGAGAAGCGGGCGATCGATCGGCATTGCAGTCTCCGCAAGGGTCGAAGCACAGGAATCAGCGACCGAAGCCCCGGAAGGGCGGCGGGTGGGAGTGGAGTTTAGGGAAGTTGGGGAGGGGAGGTTGCGGGGGCGTCACTTCAACATGGGCTTGAGGTATCGCCCGGTATGGCTCATTGCTTTCTTCGCGACATCCTCGGGCGTGCCGGTGGCGATGAGTGTGCCGCCGCCGTCGCCGCCTTCGGGGCCGAGGTCGATGATCCAGTCGGCGCACTTGATGACGTCGAGGTTGTGCTCGATGATGACGAGGGTGTTGCCCGCGCTCGCCAGACGCTGAAGGACTTCGATGAGCTTGCGGATGTCCTCGAAGTGCAGGCCCGTTGTCGGCTCGTCGAGGATGTAGAGCGTGTTGCCGTAGGCGACGCCGTCGGGATTGTTGCGTGTCGCGCCGGCCTTGCCGAGTTCGGTGGCGAGCTTGACACGCTGGGCCTCGCCACCTGAGAGCGTGGTCGAGGGCTGGCCGAGCTCGACGTAGTCGAGCCCGACGTCGTGCAGGCAACGGACGGTGCGCAGGACCTTGGGGTGGTTCTCGAAAAAGGTGCACGCGCTCTCAACGGTCATGGAGAGGATGTCGGCGATGCTCTTGCCGCGATAGAGGACTTCGAGCGTTTCGCGGTTGTAGCGTTTGCCCTCGCAGACCTCGCACTGGACGTAGACATCCGGGAGGAAGTGCATCTCGATCTTCTTGAGCCCCTGGCCCTGGCAGGCCTCGCAGCGGCCGCCACCGGACTGGGCGGAAACGTTGAAGCTGAAGCGGCCGGGTTTGTAGCCGCGGATCTTGGATTCCTTGGACTGGGCGAAGATGTTGCGGATCTCGTCGAAGATGCCGGTGTAGGTGGCTGGGTTGGAGCGGGGCGTGCGTCCGATGGGCGATTGATCGACCTCGACGACGCGATCGATGTGCTGGAGGCCGGTGACCTTGGTGTGCTCGCCGGGCTTGTCCTTGGAGCCGTGAAGGTGTTTCTTGGTGGCGTTCAGGAGGATGTCGTTGACGAGCGTGCTTTTGCCGGAGCCGGAGACACCGGTGACACAGATGAAGCCTCCGATGGGGAAGGCGACGTCGATGCCCTTGAGGTTGTTGTGCTTCGCGCCCTTGATGGCGATTGACTTCTTCGCGCTGAGCTTGCGGCGTTTCTCGGGCAGTTCGATGCGGCGCTTGCCGGAGAGATACTCGCCGGTGATGGAGCCGGGCGTGGCGGCGACTTCGTCGACGGTGCCCTGCGCGACGACGCGTCCGCCGTGGACACCGGGGCCGGGGCCGATGTCGAGCAGGTGGTCCGCGGCTCGGATCATGTCCTCGTCGTGCTCGACGACGATGACGGTGTTGCCGATGTCCGCAAGGCGACGGAGCGTGGCGATGAGCCGGTCGTTGTCGCGCTGATGCAGGCCGATGGTCGGCTCATCGAGCACGTAGCACGCGCCGACGAGTCCGCTACCGACCTGGGTGGCGAGGCGGATGCGCTGGGCCTCACCGCCGGAGAGTGTGGCGGTGCGTCGATCGAGCGAGAGGTATTCGAGCCCGACGCTGGTAAGGAAGCGGAGGCGGTTGTTGACCTCTTTCAGGATCGGCTCGGCGATGGTGCGCTGCTCGGCGGTGAGCTTGAGCGAAGTGATGAAGTCGATGGCGTCGAGGATGTTGAGGCGCGAGAGCTCTGCGATGTTGAGGATCGTGCCGTCGTGGCGCGGGCGGCCGATGACGGACTGGCTGAAGGCGCGGGCCTTCTCGGCCTTGTGCTCCGATTCGAGCAGGACGTGCAGGGCCTCGATGCGGAGGCGATCGCCCCAGCACGTCGGGCAGGGCTTCTGCGACATGAACGTGCCGAGAAACTCCTTGACGCCGGGGTTCTCCGTCGAGGCCCACCACTCGGCGATGTTGGGGATCACGCCTTCCCACTTGATGGGCGTGGTGCAGCCGTAGAGCAGCGCGTGCATCACCTTCGGATCGAGGGCTGAGACGGGCTGTGTGAACGAGACGCCGAAGCCCTTGCAGAACTTTCTGAGCTTGCGGTTGAACCAAGCGCGAACGGGGCCGTTCTTGTTCCATGCGGCGACCGCGGCCTTCTCCATCGAGAGCTCGCGGTTCGGGATCACGAGATCGGGATCGAACTCGAGAAGGTTGCCGAGCCCGTGGCACTGGCGGCACGCGCCTTGGGGGGAGTTGAAAGAGAAGAGACGCGGCGTCAGCTCCTCGAGCGCGATCTCCGGGTGGTCCGGGTCGGCGAACTGGTCGCTGAACGCCTGGTCGACCCACACGGGTTTGTCGTCGCCGCCGGCGGTCTCCTCGCGCGAGACGACGACGCTTCCCTTGCTGAGCTTCAGCGCGGATTCGACGCTCTCGGCCAGACGCTGACGTCCGCCCTCGGCATCGCCGAGGACGAGGCGATCGACGACGGCCTCGATGGTGTGCTTCTCGTAGCGTCCGAGGTTGAGCGGGTTCTCTCCGCCCTCTTTGAGCGCATCGCGGAGATCGACGACCGTTCCGTTGACGCGGGCACGGGTCCAGCCTTGGCGGACGAGTCCCTCGAAGACGTCCTTGTGGAAACCCTTGATGCCCCGCACGACAGGGGACATGACGAGGAGGCGTGAGCCGGCCTTCCACGCCATGATCGAGTCAACGATCTGCGTGCTGCTGGTGGCCGTGATGCGGATGCCGGAGCGCTCGGCGATCTCCCCGTCTTTCTTTGTTTTGGTCGGGGCCCAGGAGCGGGGCGTGCCGCAGCGTGCGAAGAGCAGGCGGAGGTAGTCGTAGATCTCGGTTGTGGTGGCAACGGTGGAGCGGGGGTTGCCGCTGGCGGAGCGTTGCTCGATGGCGATGGTGGGGGGGATGCCCTCGACCTCATCGACGTCGGGCTTCTTGAGCTGCTCGAGGAACTGGCGGGCGTACGCGGAGAGGGACTCCATGTACTTGCGCTGGCCTTCGGCAAAGATGGTGTCGAAGGCGAGCGAGCTCTTGCCGGACCCGGAGAGACCCGTGATCACGACGAGCTTGTCGCGCGGGATCTCGACCGTGATGTCCTTGAGGTTGTGCTCGCGGGCACCGCGGACGCGGATCACGCGGCTGAGTTCGCCCCGTTCGACCGTGGGGCGAGTGCGAGCCGCTGCCTGCACCGGAGCGTTTGCTCTGTCTGTCGTTGAGGGTTTCGCCTCGACAACGGTTGCTTTCTTCTTTCCCCCGGCTCGCTTCGCCATCGCTTCCGTGCCTCTCTCGCTCGCCAATGCCGCCTCCTCGTCTGCCGCTCGATACCCGATCGTATTCCGCACACCGGCGGATTCGCGGCTATTCTCTGGGCCATGCCGATCCGCCCTCGCAGCGTCAGGACACCTCACCAGATCCAGGCCCTCGTCGACGAGTTGGCGTACTCCGAGGACGACTTCTATCGATGCCCCAGGCGTGCCGTTGGTGACGGGAAGGGGCACTGCGTCGATGGGGCCTTGCTGGCATGCGCGTGCCTGCGTCGGATCGGGTTTCCGCCGCGCGTGGTGTGGCTGTCGGCGGAGAACGACGACGGGCACCTGCTGGCGGTGTACAAGGTTGGTGGGCTGTGGGGCGCGGTTGCGAAGAGCAATTTCGTGGGCCTGCGCGGGCGTGAGCCGGTCTATCGCTCGCTGCGTGAACTGGTCATGTCATATTTCAACGACTACTTCAACACGAAGCGGGTGCGGTCGTTGCGGCGGTACAGCGTGCCGCTGGACCTGTCGCGATTCGATCACATGGATTGGGAGACTTCGGACGCGGGGCTCGATCAGATCATCGACGGCGAGCTCGACACGATTCGTACCTACCCGGTCGCGCCCGCGTCGGTCATCCGGCGGCTGAACGACGCCGACGAGCGGTTGTTCAAGGCGAACATGCTCTTTGCGAATCCGAAGGGATTGTTCAAGCCGCGCTGATGGGATGGGCGGGTTCGAGAACTTCAGGCGTTCTCATCCTCGGCCCCATCGCGCGGAGGGACGCATGCAGTGCGCGAACCTCTTGTTCGAGCCGGGCGAGGGCCGCGTCCTGTCCGTCTCTCAGCAGTTCATGCGCCGCGATCGGCTCTCCAATGAGTACTTGGACTCGGCGGCCTGCGAGATACCCGAAGAGGCGAGGAGCCTTCCGGCTCCGCGGCCAGGCGTTGAACGCACCATCGATCGCCACCGGGAGCACGGAGCAGCCGGACTTCTTGGCGATCAGGGTCGCGCCGCGTCTGAAGGGCTGGACCTCGCCGTTGTCCGTGCGTGATCCTTCCGGGTAGATGATGACAGCATCGCCGAGTCTGAGGCGATCGATGACCGTTCGAATCGCCCCGAGGTCGCCCTCCTCCTCCTTGATAGAAACAGCGTTGAACGCACGGATCAGCCCGGCGAACGGGCTGAACTTGAAGAGCCCAGAGCGTGCCAAGTGCGTCGCGACGCGCGGGTAGAGGGCGGTTCCCACGGCGACGGAATCGAGATACGACTGATGGTTGGAGACCACCAGGATCGGCCCCTTCAGCGGGACACGCCGGATGCCGTAGCGTCGGTATCCGAAGAGAATGCAGAGCAACAGTTGCAGCAGCAAGACCGCGCCGACATACATTGCCGATCGCCGTCGTGTCCTCATCGAGACGCTGCCAGTCTGGTTGCTTGCCTCCGCCACGCGCTATGCCCCGAGCACGCGTGCACGCACGTCCTGTTCCAATCGTTGCACGACCTGGTCGAACGAGAGGCTTGATGTGTCCACTCGGATCGCGTCCGGCGGACAGACCAAGGGGCCGACCTCACGGGTCGAGTCGCGCAAATCGCGTGCTTGGATCTCTTCACAGAGGCGGGCCTCGTCGACGTCGGAGACGCCTCCTGCGCGGAGTTGCTCGGCCCGGCGCGCGGCTCTGACCTCGGGTGTCGCCCAAAGGAAGAACTTCACTTCGGCGTCGGGGAAAACGATGCTTCCCTGGTCCCGTCCCTCGGTGACGAGGCGTGGATGCTGGTGCCCGATGATGCGCTGCTTCAGGACCATGTGCTCGCGCAGCTGGCGGATTGCCGAGACAGGTGAGACGTGTTCTGTGACATCCGCGTCCCGGATGCGGTGGTCGATGGGCACGTCCCATGCCAAGATCACCGGCGGGTCTTCATTCCAATCAAAGTGAAGGTCGGCGGACATGACGACGGCGACGAATCGCTCGATCTGACCGACAGTGAGGCCGCGGTCGAGCATGATCGCCGTCGCGGCTCGGTACATGGCGCCAGTGTCAAGAAAGTCGAGTCCGAGCCGATGGGCGAGCTCGCGCGAGACAGACGACTTCCCCGTTCCTGCGGGGCCGTCCACCGTAACGATGATGGGCCGTTCCTGTGGGATCACGCAGACTCGCCTGGGTCGCAAGAGCCCGACGCCGATCGGACTGGAAGACGGCGCTTGCGAGGTCACTCTTCCTCCCGTTGCACCGAGGCCACGCACCGCTCCAACAACGTGCGGCTGCGGAGCACTCCCAGTGTAGCGTCCCCATCTCCTCGGTAATCGATCGCTAGCGAGCCATCGTACCCGACTGCGATCATCGCCTTCATGAGCGGCTCGATGGGATATGACTCGTGTTCCACAGCGGCGTCCGGATCCTCTTCGTGTCCGGCCGGCTCGGCTGCTTTCGAGATGTTGGACGCGAATGCTCGGGTTGAGGCGATGGCGGCGGAGGCGTATGGCGTCAGTCGACGCATGAAGAGCGATGGGTCTGGCGCATTGGCCGCGGTCTCGAAATCGGGGCACGCTCCGACGCGGAAGCCGCCGACGCGTTTGATAAGGGTGGTGAGGCCCTCGGGCGTCGACGTGAGGCCCTTGCATGAACGAAGGAGGATCGTGACCTCGAGGCGTTCGGCCAGCTCCGAGGCAGACTTGAGTCGATCGACGGCGCGAGCGATGCCGTCGTCGGTGTTCTGTGCCGCGATCTGCACGACGATCGATGAGCATCCGACCGTGTGACCGGCCTTCAGGATTCGACCGAGGCGTTCGAGCGCCCCCAGTGCATCGGCCTCGGTTGCGGAGCCGATGGCCAATGTGCCATCTTCGATGATCGAGAGCAGGGCGCACCCGGCGCGATCGGACTGCTCACGCAACCGTCCGAGTTCCTCGCGGCTGAGACCGGCGAGGATGGTCGTTGGAATCATGAGCCCATGGAGGCCCAAGGTCTGGCGGGTGAAGCTGGGGAGTTCAGCCAGTGAAAGGTGTTGGGGTCGACGAGATCCGACGAGCATTGACCGCAACGAATTGGCATGGAGCGTCAGGAGCATGTAGGGCCAATGTATCGCCTCCGACGTGCGGCGGCTACTTTCCACGCCCGGAACTCATGAACGCGACGCGCAACAAAGACGGCCGGGCCCGAGGGCACCGACCGTCCGGAGGGGAGAAAGCAATGGGATATGGATCGCTTCGAGCGATTCAGCGTCGAGTCTAACGCCGTGCCGACTCGGCCGTCAAGCAGCGGCGTGCGGATTGCAGAGCGAGTTCGGATCGAGCGGGCCGGAGCGGGTTGCCCCACTCTCCCAAACCTCCAATATGCGGGTCTTCTTGCCACCCCGTGAAAGCCGGTTAGCATCACTCGCCCGGGCCGGGGGTCGCAACGGCCTCATCTTGAGTCCCGGGATTCGGAGCCACCCCTATGTCTAGCCCCAGCGATCGCGTCTATTCCGAGAGTCACGAGTGGTTCAAGACCGAGGGCGATCTCGTCACGGTTGGAATCAGCCGCTTTGCCGTCGATGCCCTCACTGATGTGACCTACGCGCAGATGAAGGCCGTTGGCACGACTGTAAAGCAGGGTGATTCGCTCGGCGAGATTGAGTCTGTCAAGACCACGAGTGACGTCTACTCGCTGGTTGGCGGCTCGATCGCGGAAGTGAACGCCGCCGTCGCCGAGGATCCCTCCATCCTGAACAGCGACCCCTACGAGCGAGGGTGGCTTGTAAAGATCCGCGTGTCCGACAAGGCGGGGCTCTCCAAGGCGGTAGACGCCACAACCTATGACAGCACCCACGGGCACTAGGTCCCCGGTCGCGGCGATCGGCTCGCTCGGCGCGAAACCAGATATCGGTGCGCTCCGAAAGAGTCTCGGTTGCGCTGGGGAGACGCCCTCCTCTCGCACGGGCAGGGCATATCAATGATCAAATGTGTCGATGTGCATAAGTCGTACCGACTCGCCCATGGCGAGGTTTGTGCGCTGCGCGGCATCGACCTGGAGATCGGCGAGCCGGGCTTCTATGCCGTTATGGGACACTCCGGATCGGGGAAGTCCACGCTCCTCCACCTGCTTGCGGTCCTCGACAAGCCGGACCGCGGCTCGATCACGATTGGGGAGCGCTCGATCGGCCTGCTCTCGGATGCGGAGGCAACGGAGTTTCGACGCAAGGGCGTTGGCATCGTCTTTCAGCAGTTCAACCTGATCCCCACGCTGACGGCGATCGAGAACGTGGAACTTCCGGGTTCGCTCGCGTCGGACGAGCCGCGATGGCTTCGCGCCCGGGCGACTGAACTTCTGGCGGAGCTTGGGCTTGAGGACCGGGCATCCCACCGTCCGGAGGCCCTTTCCGGAGGCGAGCAGCAGCGTGTCGCGATCGCACGCGCGTTGCTCTATTCACCCCCGGTGATCCTCGCAGATGAGCCGACGGGCGCGCTCGACAGCGTCAACGCTGAGAAGCTCTGGCGTCTGCTCGCCACGGTCGCGCGCGAGAAAGGGGTCGTCGTGGTGATCGTGACGCACGAGCCCGCGGCTGCAGCGCACTGCCGACGGACTTGGGTGCTGCGGGACGGACGGGTGATCGGACAGATCGAATCGGAGGGAATGGATGCGTCCGGCATTGCGGCTCGCTATCAACAGCTTGTGGGCGCGTAAGGCCCACGCCGCGCTGCTCATTGCTGCCGTCGCGCTCTCATGTGCGCTCGTCGTCACCGTGGCGATTCTCATTCGATCCGTGAACGCGTCGGTGCGTCTCCGCCTCGAGGGGACGGTCGGTTCCGCCGACCTGCGCGTCGAGTCATCGAGTTCGAATGGGCTTATCGAGTCGTCACGCCTCGTCGATGTTGCGGCGTGGCCGGAGACGCTTCGCGCCACGCCCGTGCTGGAGCGCACGATCGTGCTCCGAGCGACGCTCCCCGAGTTGGCAGATGATGGGAACGGCTCCTTCTCGCGGCGTGATCGGCTGATCATGTCGAGTCCGACAGCAAACGGTCTGACGCCTGCCGCAGCCGCCACGATGAAGTTGCTCGCGGGGCGTGCGCCCACGGCGAGTGACGAGATCGTCCTCGATGCTCTCTTGGCCGAGCGATTCTCTATCCGAGGCGAGTCGATGCGGACCAGCACCGCCAATCGAGGAATCGCGCGGCTCGGGCCGCCACGTGCAGGTGAATCGCGCCCGGCCGTGCCAGCGACGACGAGCGATGCAGGCCTTGCGGCCAGATTGAACGCCTCGCAGCGGATCCTGCTGGGTGACACAGTCATCGTCTCGAGACTGCTCAAGCGTTCCGTGCCGCTCAGGGTGGTGGGTATCGCGCCGCAGCCGCCGCTCGGCGGACGTCCGCAGGCGTTCATGCTGATTCCCGCGCTCGCGTCGCTCACGGATTCGGAGGCGAGGCTCTCTCGCATTGATATCCAACTCCGGCCTGGACTCGACGCCGAGGGCATCGCGAAGGTCCGGCGCGCGGCGCTTCCCGATTCGGTTCTGCTCCAGACGACAGCACGGGTGACGTCTGGGCTCGACAAGAACCTCAAGTCGAGCGAGCTCGGACTGATACTCGCGATCGTGCTCTCCACGCTGGCCGCGTCGTTCATCATTCTGACGGGATTGACGACCGATGTGGCGAGACGTCAGCGCGAGCTTGCGATGCTGAGATGCGTCGGGGCCACGCGCGGTCAACTCGCTCGTGCCCAGCTCTGGACCGGCGCGATCGTCGGCATCGTCGGCGCCGTTCTCGGGCTCGCGCTCGGGCTCGCCATCGCCTCGATGGTCGCTTGGATTCGTGCCGACGCGCTCGCGGCCGGGCTGCAGGTGCCGCCGCTGGGCATCGCGATGGGGGTCGGTGGCGCGTTCTCTTCGGGTCTGCTCGGCGCGGCTTGGCCCGCGTGGCGCACCTCGCGTGTCTCGCCGCTCCAAGGTCTGACGCTCCGAGCGGTCGCCGCTGGGCCGGACGCGGGCCGCGTACTGGGACTGATTGCGATCATCCTGATCGTGTTCGGCTTTCTGGTCGTGAGTGTGCCGCGCGATGGGCAACTGATCTTCTGGGCGTATGCGACCTGCGGGCTGCCTCTGGTGTTCATCGGATACTTTCTGCTCGGCACTCCCGTGGTGCTGCTCGTCTCGCGCGCTCTCTCGCCGATGCTCTCGCGCGTGCTGCGGCTCCCGACCGGGATTCTGCACCGCTCCATCGCGTCGACGCCCTATCGCAACGGGCTCACGGCCGGCGCGCTGATGACCGGCGTCTCGATCATGACTGTGATCTGGACCAACGGCGGCGCCGTGATGCGGGACTGGCTGGACAAGCTGCAGTTCCCTGATGCGTTCGTCTCGGGTGTCGCTCTTCCCGATGTGGCCGAGGAGCGATTGAGACAGCTTCCCGCCGTGAGCGACACGTGCGCGATCGGGCTGCACTTTGTCGAGACCGATGCCTTCGGCGTCCGTGCGCTCCAGTCTTACAAGACGACATTCATCGCGTTCGAGCCGGAGCCGTTCTTTCGCATGGCGAATCTGACGTGGGTCCAGGGATCGCTCGAGACCGCGCTGCCGAGACTCAAGCGCGGGGGCGCCGTGATCGTGGCTCGGGAGTTCCTGATCGCGCAGGGGCTGGGCGTCGGCGACAGGTTCGACTGCACGGATCAGGGCAAGCGGTTCACGTTTGAGATTGTGGGCGTCGTGACCTCTCCCGGGCTTGAAGTCGTCAGCAAGTTCTTCAACATCTCCGAGGACTACACGAATCAGGCGCTCCACGCCGTCTTCGGGACTCGAGACGACATGAAGCGTCTGTTCAACAATGACGCGATCCAGCTGATCCAGGTGGGGCTAAGGCCCGAGTGGGACGATGAGGCGGCGATGGACATGATCCGCGAGGCGCTCGCCGACATCCCGATCATGGATGCCGGTTCGGGTCGGCGTATCCGCGAAGAGATCAGGATCTATGTGCTCAGCGGCATCACGATCATGACCGCGGTCGCGATCTTCGCCATGATCATCTGCTCGCTCGGTGTTGCCAATCTCGTTCTCGCGTCGATCGAGACGCGCCGGTTTGAATTCGGCATCCTTCGAGCGATGGGGGCGCAGCGCACGCTGCTTGTTCGTCTCGTGCTGTCGGAGGTCGTCATCGTCGCCATCACCGGCGCGATCATCGGTACGTTTCTCGGGCTGCAGGCGGCGTGGTCCGAGCAGAAGCTGATGCGTTTGCTGCTGGGCCTCGCCGTCGAGTTTCACCCGCCGCTTCTCCCGATCGCGAGCGCGTGGGGAACGCTGCTGTTCACCTGCCTCGCGGCGTCCGGTCCTGCCGTCTGGAGACTCGGGAGGCGGGAGCCCCGCGAGCTTCTGGCTGCGGCGAGGGCGTGACGGCCCCGCGTTCGCTCCATACGCTTGGCCGACATGCCGAACACGCCCGGACGATTCCTGCTGAAGGCCCCGTTCAAGCCCACCGGTGATCAACCGAGCGCGATCGCTTCTCTTTTGTCGCAGTTGCGCGCTGGCCGCCCCGCCGTGACACTGCTCGGAGCGACGGGAACCGGCAAGACGTTCACGATGGCCAACGTGATCGAGTCGCTCGGTCGCCCGACACTCATCATCAGCCACAACAAGACCCTCGCGGCCCAACTCTACGAAGAGCTGCGCGATTTCTTCCCCGAGAACTCTGTCAACTACTTCGTTTCCTACTACGACTACTACCAGCCCGAGGCGTACATCCCCCAGCGCGACATCTACATCGAGAAGGACGCGAGCCGCAACGATGATCTCGACCGGCTGCGCCTCGCGGCGACGAGCAACATCCTCTCGCGACGCGACACGGTTGTCGTTGCGTCGGTCTCGTGCATCTTCGGCCTGGGATCGCCCCAGGCGTATGCCCAGCGCGTGCTCACACTCACGCGTGGATCGGAGATGCCCCGACGGGAGCTCTTCCTCGCGCTGAACTCGATGCAGTATCAGCGGGTGGAGATCGAGTTCAAGAGGGGAACCTTTCGGGCGCGGGGTGACAGCATGGAGATCTGGCCCGCGTACGAGAGTTTCGCCATCCGGCTGGACTTCTTTGGCTCGGAGATCGAGCGCATCGAGTTGATCAATCCGACGAGCGGAGAGATCATCGCCGAGGAACGACAGTTCTTCCTCTTTCCTGCGGTCCACTATGTGATGCCGCAGGAGGAACTCTCCGAGATTACGGCGGTGATCCGCGCGGATCTGGATGCTCGCGTGCTGGAACTGCGATCCGCGGGCAGATTGCTCGAAGCGCAGCGACTCATCGCGCGGACCAAGTACGACCTGGAGATGATCGACGAGGTTGGATACTGCAACGGGATCGAGAACTACTCGCGGTATTTCGACGGACGGGCACCCGGCGAACGCCCGTACACGCTGATGGACTACTTTGACTTCGCGCCGACCGCGGATCGGCCGACCACCCCGTTCGCTGCGGGCGCCGCGCCGAAGGACGTTCCGACACCCGGCGCGGCGTCGGACCGCCCCAACTTCCGGGACTGGCTGCTCATCATCGACGAGAGCCATGTGACGATCCCACAGGTTCGCGCGATGTTCAATGGCGATCGCAACCGCAAGACAATCCTCGTCGAGCACGGCTTCCGGCTCCCTGGCGCGCTCGACAATCGGCCGCTCAGGTTCGAAGAGTTCGAGGCGATGGTGCCACAGGTCATGTTTGTGAGCGCAACCCCGGCTGCCTATGAGCTTGAGAGGAGTGGAGGGGAGATCGCCGAGCAGGTCATCCGGCCGACCGGGTTGCTTGATCCTGAGATCATGGTGCATCCGGCCGATGGGCAGGTGCCGGATCTCGTGCGTCGGTGCCGCGAGGTTGTCGAGGGTGGCGAGCGAGTTCTGGTGACCGCGCTCACCAAACGGCTGTGCGAGGACCTTACCGTCTATCTGGACCAGCAGGGGCTGCGGGTGCGATACCTCCACAGCGAGATCGACACGTTGGAGCGCGTCACGATTCTGACCGACCTGCGCACGGGACAGTTTGATGTGCTTGTGGGAGTGAATCTGCTTCGGGAGGGGCTCGACCTTCCGGAGGTGGCTCTGGTCGCGATCCTTGATGCGGACAAGGAGGGTTTCCTCCGGTCCGGTACGTCGCTCATCCAGCAGATGGGGCGTGCGGCGCGCAACGCAAACTCCAGAGTCGTCCTTTATGCCGACAAGATGACGCCCTCGATGCAGCTCGCAATGGAGGAGACAGAGCGTCGTCGCACCAAGCAGGTCGCGTACAACGAGGCCCACGGGATCACCCCGACGACAATCCGCAAGGAGATTCGGACAGGGCTCCAACAGGATCTTGCCGCCCGACGCGCTGCGCGCGAGGCGGTCGCGGTCTCCGAGCCGGAGTATGCGATAGACGAACTGCTGACGACTGTGGAAGAGGAGATGGCGGTCGCCGCACGAGCAACGGAGTTCGAGCGAGCTGCGGTGCTCCGAGATCAGTCCCGGGCGCTGCGAAAGCTGCTCGAGACGGGAGGGGTCCAAAGAGTGAAGCGGTCCGAGCTCGAACTCGCGATGTCCGGCAAGCTCAAGTCTCGAAAGGCGGGCATGCCCGGCGTGCGAGCGGGGAAGAAGTCGCGCAAGGGCCGGTGAGGGTCACGCATACGATTCTGTCATGGCATCCTCTCTGAATCCCAAGGCCGATTTCTTTCGTCGCCTCGGTTATTACGCCGTCGGTATCACGATCGGCTTCCTGTTGCTCGGCATGTTCCAGAAGCTGCGCGTCCGCGAGTTCGAGGCACGCCAGTCGGCCACGACTCCGATGCCCGCCGGGCAGACGACGCCTCCGGCCGAGTCGGCAGACCGAATCACGCCAGGGCCGAACGGAACACAGATGCCGCAACCCAGCAAACCACCAGCAGAGGGGGCAATCGGCGGCGGATGACGTTAGACTGAGGTCCGATCGACCCCATCGCAAGTGGGTGCGTTCGCGAACGCGGGCAGGGTTCGGTGGTGTGGCGGGTGGAAAGCAAGGACGCTGAGGAATCTCAAACCTATGAATCGCTGCATCTCGACCAACGCCGAGGGCCTGAATCAATCGATGCTGCCGCCGGCAGACTCGGACGGCCCCGTGCGAGTTCTCTTTCTGAGCAACCAGATCCTCGGTTTCTCCACTCATTCTCGCTCGTTCGAGGTCTATGCAGAGACCAACCAGAGCGTCGACGCGGTCCATATCCGACTGCGTCCGCCCGCCTCGATGCGTGCTTTCGGAAGGGCCGTGCCTTTGGCGGAGCGATCGGGACTCGACTTCCATCGCCTGCGTTACGCCCGGCTGTGGGCGCGTGAACTGCGCCGGTGGTTCAGGACCTCGCTTCCTCTGGACCGCTTCGACCTCGTGCATGTGATGACGCAGCACCAGGCGCTTGCGGTTGCCTCCATTCCGTACCCGACGCGCCCGGCGCTTGTCACACAGATCGACGCAACAACCGAGCAGGAATGCCGCGACTTTGGGGTGACACGCGTCTGGCGTTCACCGGTCATCCGCATGGAGCGTCGGGTCTTCGCGGCATCGTCGCTTGTCTCCTGCTGGAGCCAGTGGGCCGCAGACTCGGTGATAGACGACTATGGCATCCCCGCCGGCAGGGTCATGGTTGCTAGGCCAGCACCGATCATCGCGCCCGACGCGATCAGCACGACCCCTGTGCGGGGTTCGCTGCCACGCATCGGATTCATCGGCAACGCGTGGGAGCGAAAGGGCGGCGACCGGCTGCTGCGTTGGCATCAGAAGAAATGGAAAGACCGCGCAGAACTCCACATCTTTGGCGATCTGCCGAATCTGCCCCAAGACGCGCAGAACGTCTTCCGGTACGGCCCCGTGCCGCACGCGGAATTGCTCGATCTGCACCTGCCCCAGCTTGACATGGTGGTGATTCCAACGGTGCAGGACACACTGTTGCTGGCTGGGATCGAGGCGGCATCACGCGGCGTTCCCGTGATCACCTCGCGATTGGGCGGCGTGGCCGAAACGGTGCAGCACGGGGTGACCGGCTTCCTCTGCCGCCCCGGCGACGAGGAGGATTTCTCGCAGGCCGTTGAGTCGCTCTTGAATCAGCCGGCTCGCCGGGATGAGATGGGGAGGGCGGCGATCGAGTTCGTTCGGACGCAGTGGAACGCGGACACGTGGCATCGGATGTACATCGACACGTTGGTTGAGATCGCCCGCCGCCATCGCGCGCTCGCACGCCCGACCACGCGCAGAAAGCCGGGCACTCAGCGGGCTGCGTCGACGCACACCCACTGAATGCCCGGACTCTCAGGCGAAGCAACTGGATAGAACGCTACGTGGCCTTGGTCTTGCGAAGTCCCTTTGCGATCAGACTGAGCACCAAGAGCACCAGAAACACGACAAAGAGAATCTGTGCGATCTGCGCCGCAGTGCCCGCGAGAGCACCGAAGCCCAAGACCGCCGCGACGATCGCGATGACGAGAAAGACCGCTGCCCAATAAGAGCCCCTATCACAATGACGGCTTGAGTGTTCTGTAGCAGATGATGAGGCATCCGATGGAGAGGAACGCCTGATGGATGTCGGCGCGGCGTTCGTAGCGGATGCGCAGCCGCCGGAACTGGTGCAGCCACGCGATGGT
>CAUJHH010000051.1 GCA_963204725.1 Planctomycetota bacterium | reverse complement strand
CCGGCGTGCTCCATTTGATACCACGCCTCGGCTCGTCCGGCCGTCGGCTCGCCGCTGCGTTCTGCCGCGCCCCACTCCTGGACATCCCGATCACCTACTTCACCGCAGCCCCGCTCTTCTTCGGGCCGATCTACGCCGGATGGATCGGACTCGCCGGAGCGATCGCCGGACAGGTCTCCGCCGTCTGCCTCTGGACCCTTCTGCACGAACTGGCCAACTGGAAGCGAGTGCGCGGCGATGCACGCAAGTCGCGCATCGTGCACACCCTCAATCGCAAGGTCGGACCCCTCCGCAACCACACCGCGGTCTGGCTCACCGCGGGCGCGGTCCCGCTCTTCTGGCTCGTCCGCGTAGCGCAGTACCTCCTCTGGCCATTCATCCGAATCCTCGTCAGGTTCCCCAAGTACAACGCTGGCGAGTGGGTGAACTGCTCCCGCCAGAAGTTCGGCGGCCTCGTCGGCCACGATCTCATCTGGTGCCTGTACTGCGACTGGATGACAGGCATCTGGTCGCTCGGCACCGAAATGCTCCGCAACGTCGAGAGCTTCTGGTGCCCCATCCGCTTCGACAACGAGAAAAAGTGCTCCAACTGCACCATCGATTTCCCCGATGTGGACGGCGGCTGGGTCCCCGCCAATGCGTCGATGCCCGATGTTGCCGCAGCCCTCGATGCCAGGTACCCGGGGCCCGAAGGCGTCAACTCGTGGTTCGGGCATCCCGGACGAACAACCGCCCGCGTCACAGTCGAGGGCCTCCAACTCGAAGCCCGCGCGACCGACAATCCCTCTCCGACCTGATCGCATGCGACTGGGCCCCGCGCCGCTCACTTCGAGACACGAATACCGAAGATTCTCAGCACGCGAACAACCCTCTCTCCCGCAACGGCTTGCGCGTGAAGGCGATCGAAACCACTGACAGACGTATGTCAGTGACCAACCGACCCGATTCTTGAATTCGGGCCACGAGACCGTAACGTGTGTTCCATGGACGGACGCACCCCGCACTCCATTTCGCCCGCTCAGGCCAGCGCGACACCCGGCGCCGCGCACACGCTCGTGTGCGCGATCCTCTCTTCGCGTCTCTCGTTCTCGGCGTTCGCCGGTGCGCTCGGCATCTCCTCCGACGCGCTCCAGAGCTTGCTCGAGTCGCCCGCCGTGCGCCGCGAGATCGAGGCCTACGAGCGGCTGGTCGACGTCCGAAGCAGCCTCACGGGAGTCCGTGAGCCCTCGATCGATTCCATCCTCTTTCCGGGTTCGTCCACTCCTGTCCCGAGTCCGACGCGTGCCGAATCGGCAACCGCCCCTCGATCCGCCGAACCCACTCCCTTGCCGCCATCACGCACGTTGGAGCCGATGCCCGTTGCAGAGCGTGCCGTTCCCACGCCAACACCGAGAGCGATCCGCGCCGAGGAATCGGCCGCTCCACGCCATCGTGCACCAGCCACGCCGGCGTCTCATGCCAGTCTCCCAGTTCAGGCGACAGGCGTCGACAGGCCAATCGTGCGTCACCACCCATCGCAGAATCAGCGTGCCCGCCGCTCCGGCAGATGCATTCCGATGCTGCCGTTCGGCGCGCCGCACTCGGTGCTGGCCGTGTGCACTCCATCGCCGCGCGTGTGCAAGGACGCCCATTGCCGGCGATCGAAGCGAGCCCCGCCCCGTGCGATCGTCGTCTGCGATGCCACCGCCAGCTGATTCGGCCGGCAACCGCCGTGCCCGCCGCCACCGGCGTCGCAGATGCGACGAGTCGGTGCCGCTGCCCCGCGCGCCGCGATCACGCCTCTCCGCAGCTCGCACTCGCCGCATCCACCGAGGTCATCACCGGCACCAACTCGAAGTCGACGAGGTCATCCCAGTTGGCCATCCACAGATCAAGCAGCGCTCGATCCTCGGTCTCCATCACCTGGTAACAGGTTGAGAGTGTGACATCGACCCAACTCGCAATGTACCGCAGCCCCTCGGGCGCGAGCCGTCCCTGTCCACGGAACCGCTCATAAACCGGTTCGGCCCGCCCGCCCTTGAAGCGTTCGATCACCATATAGAGCATCGGAGCCCCGCCGTGAATGATTCATTCCACGATCGCGATCGCGCTCAGGTTCTGGATCTGCCACGCGCCGGTGATCGAGCCGCTCACGGAGTAACGCAGCGTCGATCCTCCCGCGTTGAGACCGAAGACGCTGACCGATCCGTCCGATGCCTCCAGGCCGTTGAGCGAGCCAGTGATCCTCGAAGCGCCGCTCGCACCCGTCGCCGTCGTCAGGTTCGTCGACGTCCACCCGAGCCCGGTCCTCGAAACATTCCACCAATACAGGATGACGTCTCCCGTGGTGGCATCGAGCGCGACGACGTTCAGGCCCTGAGTCGCGTCGATGTAGAACCCAGCGAGCGTCGTGTTCCCGACGGTCGGCCCGAGCGTGCTCGACGTGAAGTTGGCACGCCGCCACGTTCCGCCGGAACCGGGCGACCACCACGTGGAAACCATCTGCCCGAGCGAGTTCACGCCGACGATGTTGATGCCGTTCCAGGGCGAGACAAACGCCGTGATATCACCCGAGAGCGTCGCGGTCTTGGCGATCGCGCTGAGGTTCGAGACGTACCACCGAGTCTGCCCAGGGGCCCACCACACGGTCCAGATCTTGCCCGCCGTGTCGATGCCCGCGACATTCAGCCCGCCCCACGGGGTCGTGTAGGCCTCGAGCCCTCCGGTGTAGGCCGGTGTGGGCAGACTCCTCGGGTCGAGTTGGTTCACCGTCAGGTTGCTCGCTCCGTACAGGAACTCGCCGCCCGAGTTGATGCCGCCGCTCTGCCAGTACCGGATGACCTGACCGGCGTTGTTGAGCCCGAACAGGTTCACCTGTCCCGAGGGCGTGATGAGTTGGGCCAACGAGCGACTAATGGCCGGTCCGTTGGAGAGGTCGTTCGCGAGCAGGCGATACGTCCAATCACCGTTCTCCAGTTCGCTGTACAGAACGAGGCCGCTCGCCGACGTTGCCGCGGCATACGGGCGTCCGTTCTTCGGATCAATCCAGACCTCCAGCTCGCCCGTGGGTGTCGGGCCACCGGAATTCGCAGCCAGCGCCGCGACGTACCACGCCTGATCCGAGCGGCTGGAGAACACGACCGGCCGTCCAAGCGCGTCGGTGCTCGGAATGGAGATCACGGGAGTGGGGGGCGGTGGCAGAGTGGACGTGTCGCGGGAGGCAATCCCTCCGATCGCCGTGAACGACACGCCGCTGACAAGCGAGTAACCGATGAGAGTATTCCCATCCTCGCCGATCTTGAAGAAGTAGGAGAGATCCGAGCCGTTGCCGCTCCGCTCAAGGATCAGGCTCCCGCTCTCGATGCGCCAGAAGCCGCGTTCAAGTGAGTCGCGATTGCCATCGTCATATGCGTCGAGGTCGTAAATGCGATAGTCGCCATCGGCCTCGATCGAGAGGTATCGCTGAAGATACTGGATGCCGCCGTTGGACGAGACGTTGCTCCCGAGCGTCCAGAGCAGCAAGTACCCGCCGTTGACATCGACCGGCTGGATGTCGCCGGGCGTTCGGATCGCAACGCCGACATACACCAGATTGTCGCTTGTCCTCATGTCCGCGAAGATGAGCGTGTTCCCATCGGCCGAGAGATAGAAGTACTCCCCTTGATCCGTGACGATAAGCCCACGCGAAGAAATCGAGTCGATATCGCTGCGGAGCCGGGGAACGGTGCCGACGTTCCCGGCCCAGTTGATGCGATCGATCTCCGAATCGATGCTGAGAGTGCCGCTGATGTTCGAGGTGACGCCGCTCGCCCCGTTGACGGCGAGCATCGTGAACCGCCATGTTCCGTCGAGTTGCGTCTCGGGGTCCACCCCCTCGGCGTGACGCTGCACGAGGTACTCCGACTCCTGACCCACCGTCCCCCCGTAGTCGCCGAACCACCAGCCGGCCGGGTACCCGTCACGATCGAGGAACTGCGCCCCGTTGGTCTCGTCTAGGTGATCGCGCAGCACGCCGTCGGCGCCCGGGCGCAGGTATCTGCCATCCGAGAGCCGGGTGATCCCGTTGAAATAAAGGCCGCCGTCCGAGACACGTCCCGTCGCGCCGGACCTCCAGAAGGTGCCCGAGGCGGAGTCGCTCGCGCCCACCGTGCCCTCGAGCAGATAGGGCGTGTATGTCGGCGCGTTTCCATTCGACTGTTGCCATGCCAGCCCCACGCTGGCGAAATCCGCCGCCGAGGAGAGCAGCGTGCGCGGCTCCAGCGGGTGCATGAGTTCAGACGAGGTCGGGCTTGCCGACTGGAGCGGTTGCGCAAATCGACTGCGCGGAGCATGCGTGCATTGCATGGTGAAACCTTTCAGCGATCTGTGGGCCGCATCGGAGTCCCCAACTCCTGCCATCGCAGTATATCTCTGCGCCTGCGAGCGGTTGCGTGGGCCAACACGGCTCGGGCCATCACCCCGGAGCCGACCACCGGTTCAGAAGGTCCAGCCGAGCGTAATGAAGTACTCGACGTCGTTCTTCTTGGAACTACCTCCCGGATCGGAGTCATATCGATCGACGACGCCAAGCTTCAAGTTCGCTCCGGATGCTTCGTCGACGAGGATCTCCCAGCCCGCCTTGGAGTTCAGCCGGTAGTCAGGGAAATCGGAGAGACTCGGGAGGTATTCCACAGAAGCGAAGACCTTGTTGCGGTCGTTGAACGCGTGCTCGTAGTCGAGGCCGAAGAGAAGCTCCGGCTCGAATCCGTTGTCGTCGCCGCCGAGTTCGTAGGAGCCGCCGGCGCCGACTCGCCCGCGGAGAAGGGTCTTGTCGTTCTTGATGAACGCGTACGAGGGTCCGACAAACCCGGAGAGACGCCAGTCCCAGTCCTGGAACTCGTCGTACTCAATCTTGCCCTCGGCGAAGAAGCCCCAGCGAGACTCCTTTCCGAAGAGCCAATCGTTGCGCCCCGTCAGTTCGCCGCGGCTCTTGGTCTTCTCGCCGTTGTCCGAGTTGTAGACGTAGGAGAGTCCGATCGTGGTTTCCATGTAGTCGGTCTTGCGGGCAGCGCCGACCGCGGCACGGGCACCAAAGGTCTCCGAGTTTCCATCCGAGCCAATCACGCCCAGATCAACGGTGCGCTTCCAGCCGTTCCAGAACGAGAACTTCGGCGCGGGGCCCTCGGGCTCGACCGGAGCATCCGGCGCGGCTGCCTCCGCGTCGGAGGACGCGTCGGCGGGTTGGGCAACAACTGGCTCCGTGCTCGCGGGCGCCGCGGCATCCGTGGTGGCGATGATCACGACCTGATCACGCGGGATCAGGATCTCTCCCAGCACGGGGTGGCTGCAGCGGATGTGGGTCTCGGTCGTTTCCAAGATCGCGACATTGAGCACCTCGCCACTCGCGAGGCGGATCTGGGTGTCGGCGGCTGCAGCGGTGACGGTCACAAGAGCCGTGCATGCGATCGCGATCGTGCGGCTGAAACCGGTCATCATCTACAAGTCTCCATGAAAGCGGCGCGGCGACAGCGTATGAAAACGTCTCGGACGAGTAAAGAGATTGGCTGCGACAAGTATCGCGATCGGCTCAGGCGTCCGCGTTGTCGTCGGCAAGCGAGTTCCGGAAGTGGGACGACTGCACGGGAACGACGTGCTCAAGCAGATGTTGGAGCACCTGTGCCGGCGAGCCGACTGCACTGACCTCACGAACCACGTTGCTCGGATAGTACTGGAGCACCGGGAACGTCTCTCGCTCGTAGACCTCCCAGCGGCGTCGGATCACCTCTTCCTTCGCATCGTCGACACGATTCTCTTTGAGCGCACGCCGACGGAGACGCTTGATCATCTCTTCCTTGTCCGGGCAGACGAGGTGGACGATGAGCAGCACATTGATGTGCTTCTTCATCAGGTCGGCTTGATGAGCGTTGCGGGGGATGCCGTCGAGTACCAGCAGGTCCTGCGACGGCTTGTAGTCGCTCAGGACGGTGCGGGCGTGCATGTTCTGCTGCCACATCTTGATCGTGACATCGTCGGGCACCAGCTCGCCGCGCGACGAGTGCTGCATGAACGTCTTGCCGATCTCCGAGGTGAGATCCAGCGTACGAAAGACCTCGCCGCAGGAGAGGTGATAGAACCCCGGCACTTGTCCGAGAATCTTGCCCTGTGTGCCCTTCCCCGCGCCGGGGGCGCCGAAGAGCAGAATGGTCTGGTAGCGGTTCGGCATGGGGGACTCCGTGGGAACGCCCTGAAGATTAACCGTCCGGATGCCGTTGGCAACCCGAATCGGAAGGCGTTCGTCGGTGCCGGAGCCGGCCGCCTATCCCTGGTTCTTGGTCGACGCGCGTCGTGCAGCCGGGACTCGGCCCTGTGCCACGTCGTTCCAGGCCTCGCGGCTGAAGCCCATCAGTCCCCGCTCCGCAGCCATGCGGGCCAGTTCGGTTCGACTCCTCAAGGAGAGGGCATGCAGGATGCGGGCGGTGTGAAACTCGATGGTCTTGTGGGATCGGTGGAGCTCGGACGCGATCTCGGCACCGGTCAGTCCCTCGGCGAGCAGGCGGAAAATCTCGAGTTCGCGTCGCGTGAGCGCCGCCAACTCTCCGAGGTCGGCGTGCTTTGCGCTTCTGAGGGTCTGCCCGCCTCGCATTGGGTTCGAGGTAGAGCAGGGCTCGGCGAGCACGAAGTATCCCCTCACGCTGAACTCGGCGGAATCCAGTGGAAAGATGCGGGTGAGAAAGCGACTGCCACGAACCACCTGGTCGTAAGAGACGAGGGCCTCCCGCTCGATCGCGGGAGCGATGAGCTCGGCACGCTCGTCAGCGAAGAGGTTTCCGAAGAGGGATCGCAGGTCCGATCCCTTGAGGCTGTCGACACTCGCTCCGACCGTCGAGGCGTAGGTCTCGTTACACCAGAGCAAGCGATGAGACTCGTCGCGTGCAGCTGCGGCGACGTCGGAACGCGTATCGAACGGCGCGAAGCGACTCGGGGACATACGGATAGTTGGCACGGTCAGCGGATCGCGGTCCAGCATTTCAGATTCGCTCCTTCGTCCTTGATAGAACGATCCCTCCCCGCGAGCGAGATCAAGATTGGCTTCAGTGTAGCGTGCACCAGCGCAAGAGAAAGGGCCGACCCGGGTGGATCGGCCCTTCAAGGTTCGATCAGTTATGCGGACTCATTTCTTGCCCTTCGCGCCGCCCTCGACGAGATCCTTCATGAGGTTCGACGGCATCGGGCGGTACTCGAGGAACTCCATCGTCGCCGAGGCGCGGCCCTGCGACATGCCACGAAGCGTCGTGGTGTACCCGAAGAGCTCGGAGAGAGGAATCTCGCACGAGACCATTTTGACGACGCCGCGGTCGTCGGTATCGATGATCATGCCGCGCCGTGAGGAGACGTCGCCGGTGACGTTTCCGAGGTAGTCGTTGGGCACGGTGATGACGACCTTCATGATCGGCTCGAGGAGAACCGGCCCGGCCTTCTCGGTTGCTTCCATGACGGCGAGGCGTCCGGCCTGCTCGAAGGCGACCTGTGACGAATCGACCGGGTGGTACGAGCCGTCGACGATCGTCGCCTTGACGTTGATCATCTGATAGCCGAACTTCACGCCGGAGAGGCACGTCTGGCGGATGCCGTGCTCGACGGAGGGGACGTACTCCTTCGGGATCGCGCCGCCGACGACCTTGATGTCGACAGCGACGTTCTCGGTGAAATCGAGCTCGTCCTCCTTGGCCTGCTCGGCGGTGTACGGTTCGAAGTGGATCTGGCAATCGCCGAACTGGCCGCGGCCGCCGGTCTGCTTGACGAACTTGCCTCGCACGTACTCGACTCGCTTGGTGACCGTCTCGCGATAGGCGACGCGGGGCTTGCCGACCTCAACGCTGATCTTCATGTCGCGCACGAGCTTGGTGCGGATGATGTCAAGGTGGAGCTCGCCCATGCCGGAGATGATGGTCTGGGCGGTCTCGTCGTCGTACGTGAAGCGGAAGGAGGGATCCTCACGACGGATGGTCATCAGGGCCTCGGAGAGCTTCCGCTTGTCGTCGGCCGTCTTGGGCTCGATCGACATCGAGATGACCGGCTCCGGGAAGGTCATGCGCTCCAGGATGATGGGCTCCTCGGGATCGCAGAGCGTGTCACCGGTGTAGGAGTCCTTGATGCCGACGACGGCAACGATCGCGCCCGCCGAGACCTCATCGAGCGGGATGCGGTTGTTGGCGTGCATCTCGAAGATGCGGCTGGCGTTCTCCTTCTTGCCGTTGCCGGGGTTGAGGAGTCGCGTGCCCTTGGCGAGCTTGCCGGAGTAGACGCGGATATAGGTCAGGTCGCCGTGGGTGTCCGACACGACCTTGAAGACCAGCGCGGAGAAGGGGGCGGTGTCCTCGTGCGGACGGGAAAGGACCTCTTCCTTGTCGCGCGGATGGGTGCCCTGCACGTGCTCACGCTCGGCGGGAGCGGGGAGATAGTCGATGACCGCGTCGAGCAGCGCCTGCACGCCCATGTTGCGGAGCGCGGCACCACAGAGCACGCCGTTGCACGCACGCTCGCGGATGCCCTTGCGCAGCCCGGCCTTGAGCTCGGCTTCCGAGGGGACCTGATCTGCGAGATACTTCTCCATCAGGGAGTCGTCGAGCTCGCAGATCTTCTCCACCATCTCGTGGCGCCACTTCTCGGCGGTCTCCTGCCACTCGGCGGGGATGGGCTTCTCGACCATCGTCTCGCCCTTGTCGCCCTCGAAGTAGTACGCGACCATCCGCATGAGGTCGATGATGCCGTGGAACTCGTTGCCCTGGCCGATCGGGTACTGGATCGCGATGGCGTTGGCACCGAGGCGCGTCTTGAGCGTGCCGAACGAGAAGTCGAACGACGCGCCGAGCTTGTCCATCTTGTTGATGAAACAGAGGCGGGGAACGCGGTAGCGATCCGCCTGACGCCAGACGGTCTCGGACTGGGCCTCAACGCCCTCCTTGCCGTCGAAGACCGCGACCGCGCCGTCGAGCACGCGGAGCGAACGCTCGACTTCGATCGTGAAGTCCACGTGGCCGGGGGTGTCGATCAGGTTGATCTTGTAATCGATTCCGTTGCGCGTCCAGGGACACGTCGTCGCGGCGGACTGGATGGTGATGCCACGCTCCTGCTCGTCCTGCAGGAAGTCCATCGTCGCGGTGCCCTCGTGCACCTCGCCGATCTTGTAGTTCTTGCCGGTGTAGTAGAGGATGCGCTCGGAGACGGTGGTCTTGCCGGCGTCGATGTGAGCGCAGATGCCGATGTTGCGGATATTTGACAGGTCGGTGGCCATGGGTGACGTTCCGTGCTCGATGCTTGGGAGCGGGACGCGGTGTGCGGCGCTCCGGGGTGCGATTGTGTGGTTGCCGGGACTACTCGAACCGCGTGTGCCCCGACGGAATGGTCATGGGCGTGTGCGGCGTTTGATGGAATGATGGGACGCGACGAGAGGATGCGTGAACCGCGGTCAGTCAGGTTCGTTGTCTGGATCCTCGTCCATCGGTCGTCGCCTTGGCAGGCCCGGTGGGGGGGAGACCGGTCACGGGGCGGCACGTGCCGCCGGGAACGTCTGACCCCTTTCGGGCGAGTCGGAATGCTAGCGCAGGTCGTTGGCGAATCAAGAATTCCTGTCAGGGGCTTGGACGGAGGGCGGCCTCGGCCCGGGAGATCTGCTCTGGCGTCAGGGCGCGGACAGGATCGAGCTTCATATTGGCGTTGCGACGGAGGAGTTCCTCGGCCCATTTCCGGGCCAGATCTCGGTCGCCGGTCTGGCGGGCAAGTTCGAAGAGTTGCAGGGGATAGGTGATGCCGTGGGGGTCGAGCGAGGCGGCACGTTCGAAGGCGGCGATGGCGGCGGCGAGGGCATTGCGTCCGGGCTCAGTCGTCGGACCTCGAACCGTTGCGAGAATCATGTTGGCGCGGGCAAGGGCTCCGTACGAGGACGATGATTGGGGGCTTGATCTCGTCGCTCGACCCGCCCATTCAGCCGCACTCATCGCGGAGAGGACCGCTGCCGGGTCATAGACAGGAGATCCCGGCACCAGCGCTTTTGGAAGACTCGGCGTGAAGTACTTATGGCGCGTCACGGCTTGTTCGATCATCCACTCGCTAGCCGCGAGCCACGTTTCGGGATGGCTCAGACCATCCGGAACAGAATCAAAGTCTCGTTCTGGGATCCAGTCACGTTCGATGAACTGCCAGTCGAGTTGCTCGGCGAGTGAACCTTGATGTTCGACTTTCAACATCTCGGGCAGGTCCTCATTCCATCGTTCGATCGAATCCCCGGGAAGCGGCTTTCCCGCGTCAATTGCTGCGGCACGAACTCGGAGAAGGCCGAGTTCACGGGCCAGCGCTCCTCCATCGACCAAGTTCCGTTCCCACTCCATCACTCGCGGCACGGACCAGAGCATGGGAACTGCCGTCATTAGCACGATCCCAGCGCCGACAAGCTTGGTAGTGCGCTCGCGCGTGGTCGGGAGATCCTCCGACGCGATCTCGCGGCTGCAAGCGAGACCGAGCATCACGAAGAAGAGGGCCGCGCTGTTGGCCCAGACGGGCGCGACGTCGATGCACGCGGATGCGAGCAGCGTCAGTCCGATGCAGCCGAGCGTGCGACGGAGGAGGAGGCCGTCGAGGGGACGGACGAGGAGGAGTGCGGTGGCGAGGAACCAGAGGATGAGGCCGGGGAATCGGGACTGCGAGATCACGATGGCCATGTCGGAGAGGTGCGTGCCCATCGGCAGCACGTCGGCGTAGCCGCCGAGTTCGATGATGAACGCGGTGACGCACGCGAGGGTGATGATGAGAAACGCCCAGCCGATCTGGTGCATGAGCGGGCGGGTCACCTCGGAAGGATCAGGAGCCGCCGGCGACTGGCTCGGCGTCGCTCGTCGTGGCATCAGCGAGATGCCAAGCCAGATCGACCAGCCGACGACGATCGCGAGCCAAGCGATGCCGCCGATGCCGAGCGTCGCGAGCCAGTCGAAGGGAAGCGAGTGGGGGCTGATGACCTCCTCGGGAGAGAGTGGGTTCTTGGCAAGTTCGTATGCAGGACGGAAGTCCGCCGGGCCGACGCCGAGGAGCGGCTGATCGGCGAAGATGCGCGTTGCGGCAGAGATATAGAACCACCGAAAGAGCAGCGACAATTCGCCGATCGCGGTACCGATCATGCCACGCAGCGTGATGAGGGCGATGACGCCGAGCATGACCGCAGAGCCGAGCAGGTGTGGGGCGACGTGTGCGAGACGAGCGAACTTCGGGCTTGGTGTGTCCGGGCTCCTGTTCGCGCTGCGTTGGAGCAGCGTCGCGCCAGCGAAGAGAGTGAGGCCGAGCACGAGAGCCGCGACACCACCCTTGGAACGGGTCAGAAGGAGCATGGTGACGGCGAGCGCGAGCATCGCAGCGAGGAGTACGGGCTCGCCACGGATCGGCGCGGGGTGCTTGATGGCTGGCTCGGCCGGCGCGTTCTTCCACTTCTGGCGCTGTGCGGGAGGCACCGGCTTGCGAGCGAGTTTCAGGAGGAGGGGGCCGATGACGACACCCATCCATCCAACGACAAACGCGGCGGCGAAGGTCGCGTGGACATTCGACATGCCGAACCAGGCGCTCGCTTCGGGCTGCATGAGTCGGCGCTCATAGTTCCTCGCCATCGCCGAGCCGGGCGTCCAGCCGCGTGCGTCGAGGAAGGATCCGGAGTTGGCGCGGTAGGCGGCGACGGTCGCGGGGTGCTCGACAAAGACCTGCACGAGCGAGTGGATCGCGAGCGGCATGGAGGCGCCGAGCACGATGGCGAAGATCCAGCGCCGGATGAGCGCGTCGGTGGCGAGGTGGCGGATGCCGATTCCTGCGGCGAGGGCGGCGGTCCAGCCGCTGCCGACTCGGAGATTGTCGAGTGAGCCCCCGTCGATGAAGAGCGAGTGCATGGTGGCGACGATCGCGCCGGCGAAGAGAAGAAGGGGTTCAATCAGTCGCACACGCGAGCCGGAGACGATGAGCGCGAGGGCAGCGCCGAGAATCGTCATGACGTTGAGCGTGAGGGCGAGTGTGGGCGGCACACCGATGGAGGGCGCGGGAAACTTGAACGGGCTCGTGTCCCAAATGGGGAAGGGGTCGTCGATGAGAAGGATGCGAAGGAAGGTGGGGAAGAGGATGAGGAGGAGCGAGAGGGCGCGGGGGATGGTGAGGCCGAGGGGACGCGTGGCGATGGGATCGCAACCGGGTGGGGGCGAGGCGGGAGCCGCGGTGGCGATTGAGCTCATTGCTTCGCTCGCACGTGTGGGGCGAACTCAAGGAGCGCGAGCAGCCCGAGAATGAGTACGACCTGAACTCCCGCGAGGATCGCCTGCCACGGTTCAAGCCGGGCGAGGAAGACACCGGTGATCGCCGTTGAAGCGGTGGCGAGATGGATGACGGTGACGGCGTGTCGCTTGGAGAGGCCGCGTGCGACGAGACGATGGGAGAGGTGCTGCATGTCACCGACGAAGGGGCTCTTTGCCTGGCTGATGCGAAGGAGCGTGACGCTGCAGAAGTCATACAGCGGAACGGCGAGGACGATCAGTGGCATCAGCGCGGCGTACCACACGTTGCCGGGGTCGGCCGCGACCGGCTCGATGTACGTGATCCGCACCGCGAGGAAGGCGAGGAGGAATCCGATGACAAGCGAGCCCCCGTCGCCCATGAAGATGCGGGCCGGCTTTCGCGCGGAGTGGTTGAAGGGGAGGAAGCCGATCGCCGCGCCGATCAGGAGGGCAAGGACCGCGCCGACGAACCACTGGCCGTTGACGAGCGATGCGCCGAGGAAGCATGAGCCGGCGATCACGGCGACGCCTCCGGCGAGGCCGTCCATGTTGTCGATGAAGTTCATCGCATTCGTGATCGCGACGAGCCAGAGGGCCGTGAGCAGTATGGAGAGCCACGGGCCTCCGACATGAACGTCCAGCAGGGTGAGCAGGCGTGTGTCGGTCAGCAGCGGGATCGCAACGGCGGGCGCAAGCATCACGATCAGCTTGCCGAAGGGGCCGAGCGGGCGACGGTCGTCGATCAGGCCCATGACGTGCAGGAGCGTGAGGCAGACCAGGAGCACGATGGCGGCGGGGATCTGCGAGCGGACGCCATCGATGTGGATGCGGAGCGGCTCGGGGATCCATGCCGCGTCGCCGGCGAGCGCGATCGCGACGAGCGCGACGATCAGGGGGATCACAACGCCCGCGTAGATGGCGACCCCACCGGTGTTCGGGACCTGCCTTCGCTCCGCCTTGACCTGTCCGGGGACGCCGCCGGAATCGAGCGTGCCCAGGCGGTGGCCGAGTCGGATCAGCACCGCGGTCAGCACGAGGGAGATGGCGAATGCCGGCAGGATGAGCGCCAGCACGAGGGGTGTCATGTGACGATCAGTCTAGTGATGAAGGGGTGGGGCCATCGGGTGAGGTTCTGTTGCCACGCCCGCGAATCAGACTTACGAGCGGCCAGACGAGCCAGAGCACAAGCATGATGGAATGGACAAGCAGCAGGATCCAGACGATGCGAAGGGGCCAGGGCCCGAGTCTGGTGATCAGCGTCGGCTGGTCCGGCTCGCTGTCGCCGACAAACCCGTAGTTCAGTCCGAAGGCGAGATTCAGGGGCATCACGACTGCGAAGAGCGCCAGGTTCGCAAGGACGCCGAGGAGGAGGTCCTTGAACGTCGGGCGGAAGCCGAGCGCAACGACGTCGTAGATCGCCGACCCGACGATCTGGGTGTGGCCGATCCAGAAGAACCAGAATCTTGGATGGGCGAGCCCCTCGGAGAGCACCGGTGTGAAGAAGGCCTGGGTCGAGAGGCCGATTGCCCAGAAATAGAGAACAGCGCGGAGCCAACGCTTCTGCGTGAGGAGGGCGAGCGGCGCGATCCACGCAGCGACGTCGCAGAGCTGCAGGGGGAGACTCTCAGGGAGATAGAAGTGGGTGGGCCAGGCCCAATAGGCGACGGAAGCGGCCTGCCAGGCGATCGTGGACCAGGCCCATGTGCGTCGGAAAGCAAGCTCGCGCGGCGTGCCCCGCCAGCGGCGCCCGAGCATCGACGCACCGACCATGGAGATGACGAGAAGCCCCGCCGTGATGTAGTGGAACGGCGTGAAAGGCATGAAAGTGGAGAGCATGGAGGGTGGGCTCGCGAGCGGTGCGGGGTGCGCGTTCAGACGTTCTGGTGCTCGTGGCGGAGCTGGCCGCACGCTGCGGCGATGTCGCGTCCGCGCGAGGCGCGGATGTGGGCGTTGACGCGAGCGGCCTGGAGCACCATCTGGAACTCGCGGACGTCTTCGGTGCGTGGACGCTTGAACTCAAGTCCATCGACCTCGTTGTACCGGATGAGGTTGACGTTGGCGCGGAGTGTCTGGGCGAGCTCGGCGAGCTGCTTGGCGTGCTGGGGGCGATCGTTGATGCCACGCAAGAGCGTGTACTCAAGCGTGATCTCGCGCCCGGTCTGATGGAACCACTTGCGGCACGCGTCGAGCAGCTCATCGATCGTGGTGTACTCGGCCCAGGGGATGAGCTGGCGACGGATCTCGTCGGTTGGCGCGTGGAGGGAGAGCGCGAGCGTGATCGGAAGGTCGAGCTGCTCGGCGAGCTTCTCGATCGCCTTGGGCAAACCGACCGTGGAGATCGTGATGCGCCGGGCGGAGATCCCCAGTCCCCACGGGGCGGCAATCGTGCGCACGGCGGGGACGACGCCCGCGAGGTTCGAGAGCGGCTCTCCCATCCCCATGAAAACGACATTGGTCACGCGTCCGATCGGGTCCGCGTCACGGAGCAGGCGGCTCAAACGCCAGACCTGCTCGACGATCCGACCGGCGGAGAGATTGCCGTCCAGACCCGAGAGCCCGGATGCGCAGAATCGGCACCCGACCGGACAGCCGACCTGTGACGAGATGCACGCCGTGCGTCGATCGTCGGTCGGGATCATCACGCACTCGGTCTGGCGGCGCGTGTCGGGCTCCACGTGCTGGCCAAGAACGGGGAGCGCGAGCGTGCCCGCCTCGGGCGCAGTCGAAACCGGGCGGTCGTCGCCGTCGGTCCACTGGACGAGCAGTTTCTGTGTGTCGTCCGAGGCGTGCTGATGGGCGAGCACGTCTCCGGAGAGGAACGAGATCTCGTTGCGGAGCGTCTCTCGCTCACGCTTGGAGAGATTCGACATCGCCTCTGGATCAACAACGCCCTTCGCGTACACCCAGTCGAGAATCTGCTTCGCTCGGAAGGGGGGCATGCTGCGAGCCGTACACCACTCGGCGAGGGACTCGGGCGTGAAGCCGAAGATGTGGGACGTCGGGTGTTTCACGCGCGTTCTTTCTGTGGCTCGGTCGTCGCGGAGATGGTGAGCGGCACCGCACCATAGAGGTCGGCGGTCACGCTCGGCTTGCCGACACGGATCGATCGGCTGGAATCGATGCCCTTCTCGGCCATCACGCGTCGGAGTGCGGCGGGGAGCGCGAACTCGATGTCCTCTTCGAAGACGTCCCGCTGCTCGATCGTCCCGCCGAACTTCGCGAGGAGCGTGCGGCAGACCTCGGCAACGAGGTTCTCGGGCGCGGAAGCGCCGGCCGTGACCAGCACCGTCTCGTCCCCTCGTGGGAGCCAAGTGAAATCGAGCCCGGATGCGTCGTCGATGAGCCGGCCCGGCGTTCCGACGTTCTGGGCGATCTCCGTGAGACGCACGGAGTTGGAAGAGTTTTTGGAGCCGACGACCAGGACGAGGTCGCACTCGGGCGCGATCTGGCGCACGGCGTGCTGGCGGTTGGTGGTCGCGTAGCAGATGTCGGAGCTGGGCGGCTCCTTGATCTGCGGGAAGGCGCTTCGCAGAGCGTCGATGATGATGTTCGCGTCGTCGGTGCTGAGCGTGGTCTGCGTGAGGTAGACCAGTCGCGCGGGATCGTGAACGATCAGCGACGGGATGTCCTCGGGAGATTCGACGACCTGGATCGCGTCGGGGGCCTCGCCACGCGTTCCGATGACTTCTTGGTGGTCGGCGTGGCCGATCAGGAGGATCTGGTAGCCCTGGCGCGCGTAGCGGATGGCCTCTGAGTGGACCTTGGTGACGAGGGGGCAGGTGGCGTCGATGGCGGTGAGGCCTCGGGTCCTGGCCAGCTCGCGGACGGCGGGAGAGATGCCGTGTGCGGAGAAGACGACGATGGAGCCCGAGGGGATCTCCTCGATGGTCTCGACGAAGCGGACACCCCGGGATCGGAAGCGTCCGACGACGTGCTTGTTGTGCACGATCTCGTGGTAGACGTAGATGGGCTCGCTCGGGAAGACGTCGAGCACCTGGTCGACGACCTCGACGGCCATCTGGACGCCGGCGCAGAAGCCGCGGGGGTTGGCGAGGAGGAGTCGCATCAGACGTGAAAGAGTAGGTGAGGGGCGCGCCGGTTCGGAATCCGGCCTGCAACGACGGGACATACGCTCCGGTTGGAGATACATATGAACAGGAACGCTGCGTGGCTGGTTGGCGTTGGGCTTCTGGGTGTCGGCGCGGTGCTCGGGGGCGCGGCGGCCCTTTCCGGGCTCGGATCACCGGCGCAACCGGCTCGGGCATCGGCTCCCAAGGAGCAGCCGGACACCCCGCCCCGTCGCGAGATTCCGGCGTTGCCCCCGGCAAAGCCGGTCGTGGGTGAGATCCGCTTTGGCTCGAAAGAGGCGCGGCCTCGCACACCCGGCGCACTGCGACTGGCGACCTACAACGTCGAGAATCTCTTTGACGAGGTCGATGATCCGACACTGAACGGCGAGCAGGACGACCTGCCGATGGCCAAGCCCGCACCGCAGCGAGAGGCAATCGCCGCGGCGATTCGTGCGGTTGATGCCGATGTCATCGCGCTGGAAGAGATCGAGTCGAAGGACGCGCTCGTCTGGTTCCGCGATCTGTACCTCTCGGATCTCGGCTACGAATACGTGGAGTCGATCGACGCGGGCGATGATCGGGGAATCGAGAATGGCGTGCTCTCACGCTTCCCGATCTCCAACGCGAGGACGTGGGTCGGGATGGAACTGGGGGGCGTCCACCCGGATACCTACGGCGATCGCGGCGCAGCGAATTGGATGGCCGGCCAGGTCCTGAAGTTCCGACGCACACCGTTGTGCATCGACATCACTGTTCCCGCAGGCACCGATCTCGGCGGCGTGCGCGTCGACGAGCCGTTCGCGTTCACCCTCTTCGCGTTGCACCACAAATCAGGGAGTGGGAGCGGGTATTGGCGCGAAGCGGAGGCCCGGAAAGTTGTGGAATTGATCGGCGAGGTCGCGACCAAGGAGCCGGGGCGAGCGATTTCCGTCGTCGGCGATTTCAACTCGACACCTGCGGATGCCGTGCTGGGCGTCTATAGGGAAGCGGGGATGCTCGACACGCTGGCGTCGAGGGTGGTGGGCGGTGCTGCGGGGGCGGCGTTCGTCACGCACGCGTCGGAGCGAACGATCGACTTTGTCCTTGTGAACCAAGCACTTGGGGCGCGAGTTGTCCCGAATTCTGCATTTGTCTTCGGAACGATGATTCTTCCCAAGGGGGCGGACTATCGATCGGTTGCACCCCCTCCGGGGTACGGATCGGACCACTTTCCCGTGGTGGTGGACCTGATGGCAGCCGGTCCGTTGCCCGCAGATGGCGGTAAAGACCGCGCGAAGGTATCGGCGTCTGAGTAGACGGGTGGTGGTCGGGTGAGGTATGCTCCCGTTCAGGGATTCCTCTTGTTGTTGTGACAAAGCGTCGACGGGCGATAGGGCCACCCCGCAAGGGATTCGATCGGCGAAAGGGTGTGTGCAGCATGACGAAGCGGTCCAACTCGGTTCGTCGGTCATCAGGATGCCGCGAGTGTGGCTTCACGTTGATCGAGTTGCTGGTGGTGATCGCGATCATCGCGCTCCTGATCGGGATCCTGCTCCCCGCGCTGGGCCAGGCGCGGCGCGCCGCGCGGACCGTGCTGTGTGGAGCAAACCTGAGTTCGATCGTGAAGGGAATCAATCTCTACGCGAACGATTACAAGGAGGCGATCGTCGGTGGTTCGACCACCAGCGGCTACGACGCCCTCCCGGCAACGCCGGGGTTCAAGGACACACCGGCCCGCTTTAACGGCGTGGCCGTGCAGCAATGGGATTTCCTGGGACCACTCGCGTCCTTCATGGGGTACCAAGGTCCCGGGGAAACATCAGATAGTGATCTGATTCCCGAGGAAGTGCGCGCGCAACGATTCAATTGGCTTCGCGAGTTCCCGGCCTTCACGTGCCCGGAGAACAACATTACCGCGGTTCCATATCCCTCCACCGGGGGCGGAGCGTGGACCCAGGGTCGAATGATTTCGTACAACATGTCGACTCAATTCACGTCATCTGAGGCGGCAACGTCTCGCGGTGGCACCGGAAGGCGCAACCAGGACCGTCGCGGATACCAGCCGTACCTCCACCGAGTCGGTTCGAGTTCCATGAAGATCGCGGTCTTCGAGGGTCACCGATACGCCGATCAGAGCACTGAACCTGACTTCGATTTCCGACTGGACGCGACGTACGGCGGCATGTTCGCAGGAACTGGCCCATGGTTCAACGAGAACAAGGAACTGAATCGGGCCGTCGCACCCGGAGAGGCGCTTGGGTCGCTTCCGATATCGGTGTTCTTTGATGCTCGCCGATGGGCATTCCGCCACGGCTCGAAGAGCGTCACAGTTCGCAGGGGCATCAAAGGTGGAGACCTTGTCCAAGGGAACATGGCGTCGTTTGATGGCGCAAATAAGCTCTACACCGACGGCGACGCCACCAATCCGGATCTTTGGTTTCCGACCGGCTCGGTCTTCAATTCGACCGTACTCGACACTTGGAACTACACCAAGACGAACTTTGCCGACAAGGTCGCACGGGGATATCGCGTCCCATGAGTTCTGTTGCGGAGCGAAATCGACCCACGGAGAGTGCAATGCAGAGCGGGCGAAATCCGTCGCTCATGGAAGGGATAGAGACGAAGAGTTCCCGCACGGGCGGCGCGTCTGACGTCTCGCGTTCGAGCAGAGGGCCGTCATTCGATGCCAAGACATTGGCCTTGGCGATTGGTGGCGTTGCAATCCTTGCGGTCGCGATCATCATGATCGTGAGGTCCGTTTCTACGTTCGGCAACAGCGTTGGCTCCGCATCCCGTTTACGCGTGGCTGTGGACGCCGAGTCTGGCAAAGTCTTCGAGAATTACCTCATCAAGGACGGTGAGAGTTGGCCGTGGAAGAACCCTACTACGGGAATGGCCACGCTCTATCCGCCCGAAGAGTGCTGGTGGACATCGAGCGGCGAGGCGAAATTGGAGCCGACGTATGTACTGCTCAATAGCATCATCGGCAAAGAAGGCCCCACGACGTGTCCGGACTGCGGGCGAGAAGTTGTTGCCCACAATCCGATGCCGCCTGCCGAACTGCTCTTGAAGGCCGCGGAGCGCGAGAAATCCGGAAGCAAGTGACCCCGCCTGTGGGGTTGCGATCGGCGCATCCGGGACCGTTTCCGATCCATCTCGTCTGCGGTGTTGCCAGCCGAAAGTTCCGGCCTCGAACCCTTTTCGCACTTGGGGTTCGGTCGACGATCGGCCAATAGTGGCCGCATGCTGCCCGGTTTACCCATCTTCCCACATTCAAACTTTGCGCGATCCATACGCGATGTGGCTGTTCATGCGGCACCGACTTGGTACCATTCATGCGTCGGATCGACAGGGCTGTTCGATTCCGGCGCGGCCGTGCAGCAACCGTTCCTGACCCGTCCGGCTTGCACGATCGAGAGAGAGATGGCCCAACAGGTTGCGTGCATCGCGCGTCGGCGTCATACCCCGGCGCGAGTGGTGCCCGTGAAGGACAAGACGTTCGTTCCATTGGTTCGTTCCCATAGGAGAGATTGATCATGAAGAAGACCCTTGCTCTGTTCGCGTTCGCCGGAGTCGCAGCCGTCGCCAACGCCGATGTCCTCGCCAACTGGACGTTCGAGACGTCCGTTCCGGCGACCGCCGGCCCCCACGCCGCCGAGGGTGGCGTCGTCGGTGGCAACGCCACCGGTTTCCACACCAGCAGCGCGACGGTGTACTCGAACCCCTCGGGCAACGGCTCGAACGAGTCGTTCAGCTCGAACAACTGGTCGACCGGCGACTACTACCAGTTCTCCGTCGACACCACCGGCTACGAGAACATCACGTTCGGCTGGAGCCAGATCCGCTCCGGCACCGGCCCCGGCGATTTCAACCTTGAGTACAGCACCAACGGCGGCAGCTCATTCAGCACCGTCCTCAGCTACGCCGTTGTCGGCGGCGGCTCGGACTTCTGGTCCTCCAGCTCGACGCACCTCACCTCCATCTACGCGCCCCAGGCCGTCTCCGGCGCTGATAACGCTGGCGTCGTCCTCTTCCGCCTCACTTCGCTCGTCACCACGGCTTCCGGCGGCACCAACCGCGTCGATGACATCATCGTCTCCGGCGATGTGGTTCCCGCTCCGGGCGCTCTGGCCCTCGTCGGTCTGGGCGGTCTGCTCGTCGGCCGTCGCCGTCGCTGAACTGGTCTCTTGAGTCACTCGGTTTGATTCTTCGACGCCCCGGCGCACCTGTGCCGGGGCGTTCGTGTTTTTGGCGAACGCGAGAGTGGGGGCCGGGCCCGTGTGAGGGCCTACGCTGGGCCAGCGGCGGTTCCGGCCGCGAAACAGGAGACCTGCGATGTCCGTGGAGAAGGCGCTGGCGTGGCTTGAGTCGAACGAGCGTTCAGGGATCGATCGCCTCTGCGATTGGCTGCGGATCCCGAGCATCAGCACCGATCCGAAGTACGCGGGCGATGTCCGCCGTGCCGCGGAATGGTGCGCGGCGCACCTGCGCGAGTCCGGCATCAACGCCGAAGTGCGCGACGCGGTCTCGAAAGCCGGCAAGCCGGGTCACCCGGTCGTGTATGCGACCGTGGAGGGCGATGCGGACTATGCCGGGCCGCATGTGCTCTTCTATGGACACTACGACGTGCAGCCGGTCGACCCCCTGAATCTCTGGGAGAGCGATCCCTTTCAGCCGGTGGTTCGCGACGCGAAGGCCGGGGAGCCGGGCGGGACGCGGATCGTGGCCCGCGGCGCGGTCGACGACAAGGGACAGGTGATGATGTTCCTCGAGGCGATGCGGGCCTGGAAGGAAGTGACAGGAAAGCCAGCTGGAGGCGCGAAGCTGACAATCATGATCGAGGGCGAGGAAGAGTCCGGCTCGGTCTGCCTCGAGCCGTTCGTGAAGGCAAACGAGGCCGCTCTGAAGAAGTGCGATATCTGTCTGATCTCCGATACGGGCATGCTCGGGCGCGGAAAGCCCGCGATCACGTATGGCGTGCGGGGACTGGCGTATACCGAGGTCATCCTGCACGGAGCGAATCAGGACCTGCACTCGGGCTCGTGGGGCGGGAAGTGTCCGAACCCGATCACGGAGCTCTCGCGTGTGCTGGCGCAGCTCCACGACAAGAAGCGGCGTGTGACGATCCCCGGCTTCTATGACGACGTGGTTGCGCTCACGAAAAAGGAGCGGGAGAACTGGAAGAACCTGAAGCACAACGCCAAGGCCGCGCTCAAGCAGATCGGACTCCCCCCTGCCGCGGACATCGGCGAGGCGGGGTACACGGCGCTGGAGCGTGAGTGGGGGAGGCCGACGGCCGAGATCAATGGGATCATGGGCGGCTACACGGGGCCGGGCGCGAAGACGGTCATTCCGAGCCATGCGAGCGCGAAGGTCTCGTTCCGGCTGGTCGCGAACCAGAATCCGGCGAAGGTGACAAAGGCGTTCTTCAAGTGGTGCAAGGAACGGACACCCCCCGGCTGCCGCTGGGAGTTCCTCGATCACCACGGCGGGCTGGGCGTGACGACGCCGATCGAGTCGCCGACCATGAAGCGGGTGGAGCGTGCGATCAAGAAAGCGACGGGGAAGAAGCCGGCACTCATCAAGACCGGCGGCTCGATCCCGGTGGCGGGCATGCTGAAGGGGCGTCTTGGGATGGACACCATCTTCATGGGCTTTGGTCTGGACGACGACCGTGTCCACAGCCCGAATGAGAAGTTCGAGATCGAGTGCTTCCGGCAGGGTGCGAGGTCGCACGCCGTGCTCGTTGGAGAGTTGCTGGCAAAGTGAGTCGCCGAGCCGGGCTCAGTTGGGCAGCACGATCGTGACATCGGAGTCTTCGGATTCGCACGCGGCTCGGTTGCGCGACGACTCGAAATAGGCGATGCGAAGCCGGCGACACTCCAGAGCGTGCGCCCTGATGGTCCGCTCGTTGGCGAGCGCGGCGGCCATGACGTTGAACATCGCGAGGATGCCGCTCGCACCGATGGTCGCGATCAGGAGCCAGCCGTTTGTCGTCAGCCCGGACATCGGCCTCAGATCGGCCTCCACGCGTCGCGGGTTGAGTTCAGGTAGAATCAGTGCGTGCTTCAATGGCACGAACAGGAGCCGTTCGCCTGATCTTGCGCACCCTGCTGCTGCTGATTCTCGGGCTTGTCACCCTCGCATCGCCCTATGCCTCTGCTCAGGGGCCGGCGGAGGTCGCCATTTCCGTGGACCGGTGGGGGCCGGGGGGGGCGTTCCGGCGGGGCGACCTCGCGGCACTGCGTCTGGCGATCACGGACCTTGGGACGAAGCAGCGGGAACTGCTGGTTCGTATCGAATTCCGCGACTCGGACGGGGACGGGCCCCGCTATCAGGCGGTGCTCGCGGGCAATCCTGGCATAGAGCAGAAGATCTGGATGTATGTGCGGGTGCCGGCGTGGGTGCGAGGCGGTGACCCGGTCACGTTCGTGGTCTATGAGGCGATCGAGGATCCGAGTACGCCCGTCGAGGATGATCCGACGGGGCGTGGCGTGCGCGCCGGCCGCGTGGTCGCGAGAGTGCCAATCGCGATGCCGGCGCAGGTCGCGGAGCCGTACGAGGCGTTCATGGGTGTCGTCGGACGCCAGCCGAACCCGAGTCTCGCGCTGTACGGCATGTCGGCCAGCAGCGGCGCAATCGGCGAGGAGTGGGCGCCTCTCGCGCACGAGCGACTCTCACAGGTCATGGTTGCGACTGCCGAATTGCCGGACCGCTGGTTCGGACTGCAAGTCTTCGACGCCATCATGTGGCTGGACGGCTCGCCCGCGGACATGTCGCCCGACGCTGCTGCGGCTTTGAAAGAGTGGATCTCTCGGGGTGGACATCTCGTGGTTGTCCTGCCGACAGCCGGGCAGTCCTGGGTCACACGGGACGGATCGGGCCTGGGCGATGTCATGCCGCGCGTGAGCATCACCCGGCGCGAGGGCGTCTCGCTTGAGTCGATGCGTCCGTTGCTGACCGACTCGGCCACCGTTGCGTTGCCGACGATGACCGTGACGCATGAGTTCGAGCCGATGGCCGATGCGGCGCCGGGCGAGGCGGTGCGGATCCTCTCCGGTTCTGCGGGAGAATGCGTGGTTGCGAGACGGATCGTCGGGGCCGGAGCGGTCACGCTGATCGGGATCGATGTGAACCACATCGCGCTCCGGAGCGCGGGGCTGCCGCAACCCGAGCGATTCTGGCATCGCATCCTTGGGATGAGAGGGCTGCGCCCGACATCCGCTGAGTTGCAGGCGATCTCGGACCAGAGCCAGGGAGCGATCCGTCAGCGGTCGCCGGTCTGGGTCGATGAAGATATCCCGGGGATCATCGCGCGACGGGGGCGAGCAACTGCGGGCGTGCTCCTCGGATTCATGGTGTTCGTGACATATTGGCTGGTAGCCGGCCCCGCCGGGTACGCGGCCATGAAGCGATTCGGTGTGCACAGACACGCGTGGGTCGGGTTCTTCGGCGTGGGTGTGCTGTTCACGGGGATCGCGTGGGGCGGCGCGACGCTCCTTCGGCCGCGGGAGGTCTCGGCGACCCACCTCACGATCCTCGATCACGTCTACGGGCAGCCAACGCAGCGGGCACGAACGTGGATGAGTGTGCTCCTTCCTGAGTATGGACGCTCGATGGTGTCGGTCGCGGAGCCGGAGATCGCACGCGCGGGGACACAGGCTCGGAGCACGCTGCTCCCATGGGAGTCCAGATCGAGCGAGACAGGATTCACGTTCTCGTTTCCGGATTCGAGCTCGTATGTCATCGAGTCACGGCAGCCATCGCAGATGGCGGTGCCGGCGCGGGCCACAATCAAACAGTTCCAGGCGGACTGGGCTGGCGGGCCGAAGTGGGGCATGCCTCGCCCCATGACCCCCGACGGGGCGGCTCCTGAGTCGGCCCGCCTGAGAACCTCACGCATGCCGGGCGTCGGCGGCTCGGGAGGGCGAGAGATCGTGGTCGGCTCGCTCACGCACGATCTTCCGGCACCCCTTGAGGACGTGATCGTGATTTTCGTCATGGGCCAGAATCGAGTGGTTATGCCCGGAGCGATCTCCGGTCGCGGATTCCTGGTGGCCGAGGCTAACGCCTTTCGGCTCACCAGCCCGTGGTCCGCGGGCCAGCCCCTCGACTTGGAGTTCGTGACATCCAGAGACCCGACAGGCGTCGTGAGCGCGGACAAGTTCATCGAGGATCTCCTGAAGAATCAGGTGAGCGCGACCGGGTACCGGCTTTCTCCGGAAGCGATCTGGGATCGACTTGTCGCGCAGGCCCTCTTCCCGGTGCTGGCGCCGCCGACATTTGGCGGTGTTGGAACCGGCCAATCGCAGGAACTGGCGAGGCGGGGCGCAACGCACGGGTGGGACCTCGGCAAGTGGTTCACGCAGCCGTGCGTGATTGTCCTTGGGCAGATGGGGGCGACAACCGCCGACGCGCCGACTCCTGTTCCGATCTCGGTCGACGGGCGGCAGATCGAGGCCAAGGGGCGGACTGTCGTGCGTTGGGTGTATCCTTTGCCCGATCGGCCGCCCCCGATGCCGATCGTGAGGGTGGGAGAGGGCTAAGCCGGGTCGTTGGTGTGTGGATCGAGTCGAATCAGCGTGGAGCCGCCGAAGCATGGCGATGATCGAGACCGTTAACCTGACCAAGCGTTACGGCGATCTCGTCGCGCTGAACAACCTCAACCTCACGCTCAACGAGGGGGACTGCTTCGGATTCATCGGCCCCAATGGCGCAGGCAAGACGACCACGATCAAGATCCTCTCGACGCTGCTGAAGCCATCGAGCGGGCAGGCGCAGGTCGCGGGGCTCACCGTGGGGTATCAGAACCGGCAGATCCGACCGCTGATCGGGTATGTGCCCGACTTCATGGGCGCGTACGAGGACATGGTGGTCCAGGAATATCTGGAGTTCTTCGCGGCGGCGTACAACATCAACGGCGCCCAGCGGAAAAAGGTGGTTCATGATGTGCTCGAACTCACCGACCTCGGCTACAAGGCGACGGCCGAGGTCAACTCGCTCTCGCGAGGCATGCAGCAACGCCTAAGCATCGCCAGGGTGCTCCTGCACGATCCGAAGGTGCTGCTCATGGACGAGCCCGCCTCCGGCCTTGATCCAAGAGCCCGGATCGAGATCCGCGAGTTGCTCAAGGAACTAAAGCGGATGGGGAAGACCATCCTGATCAGTTCTCACATTCTCCACGAACTGGCCGAGCTCTGCAACGTGGTGGGCATCATCGAGCGTGGCACGCTGCTCTACGCGGGCACGGTTTCGGACATTCTTCAGAAGGCGCGCGTGGGGCATGTGGTGCACGTAAACGTGGTGGAGCGGCAGGAGGAGGCTGCGGCGCTCCTCCGGAAGATCGCGGGCGTCCACAAGGTCACGATCTCGAGCGGTGAGATGGGCTCGCGCAACGGTCCGGTGCTCCACGTGACGTTCGATGAGGGGGCGGGGAAGAACTTCGCGGATATCCCGAGCGTTCTGGTCAACGGCGGCTTCCGAGTCAGCATGTTCACCGAGGAAGCGGTCAACCTGGAGACCGCGTTCATGCGTCTGACCAAGGGGCTCGTGCAGTAGGGGCGATCCGCAGGTGCACTCCGAGCGGAACCTCGGAGTCTTGGGCCGGTAGATCAGAAACCCGCCACTTGCCCCGAAGTGGCCGGTCTCACAGCAACGCGGGGCGGAGCACCGATATGACTTGCAAGATCGGGTCAATGCCGTTCGTCATCGGGATCATCGCCGCAGGCGCGGTCGTGAGCACCGCATCGGCGCAGTTCGTGTATCCCAACGCCGCACGTGTCGACCACGTCGACACCTACCACGGGAAGGCGATTCCCGATCCGTATCGGTGGCTCGAGGATCCGGATGCCCCGGACTCGCGCAAGTGGATCGATGCGGAGAACCAGGTCACCTTCGGTGTGCTGAACGGGATCGCCTCGCGAGATCGCATCAAGTCGCGGATGACGGAACTCTGGAACTACGAGCGGTTCGGTGTTCCCTTCAAGGAGGGCGGCCGCTACTTCTTTTCGAGGAACGACGGCCTGCAGCCGCAGTCCGTGATCTACGTCGCGGACACGCTGGGCTCGGAGCCGCGGATGATCCTCGATCCGAACACATTCTCTGCCGACGGCACAGTCGCGCTCTCCGGCTACGCGGTCAGCGAGGACGGGCGTCACATCGCGTACGGCGTGGCCGACGGCGGATCGGATTGGCAGACGTGGCGGGTGAAAGAGATCGCGACAGGGAGCGATCTGCCGGATGTCATCAAGTGGGTCAAGTTCTCGAGCGCGTCATGGGCGAAAGACGGGAGTGGGTTCTACTACACCCGATACGACGAGCCAAAGGGCAACGACCTGACCGATCTCAACAAGTTCCCCCGTGTCCACTTCCATCGGCTCGGAGAAGACCAGACGAGCGATGCACTCGTGTACAAGCGTGACGACGAGGGTGAATGGGGCTTCGGAGCCGGTGTCACGGAAGACGGCAAGTACCTTGCGATCAATGTCTGGTGGGGCACCCGACAGGAGAACAACTTCTTCTACAAGGACCTCTCGTCACCCGAAGCCAAGGTCGTCGAGTTGCTGACTGGGTTCGAGGCCTCGTTCGGGTTCGTGGGCAATGACGCGAGCGTGTTCTACTTCCAGACCACACTGGACGCACCGCGAGGGCGGTTGATCGCGATCGATACCAAACGCCCCGAGCGTGCGGCGTGGACAGAGATCATCCCTCAGCAGGCAGAGAACCTCACCGGCGTCTCCTACGTCGGCGGCCGATTCCTCGCGTCCTACTTGAAGGATGCCAAGACGCAGGTGCGAGTCCACGACACCGTCGGGCGGCTCGTTCGCGAGGTCGAGCTCCCGGGCATCGGCACGGCGGGCGGCTTCGGCGGCAAATCGGACGACGCGGAGACGTTCTACTCGTTCACCAGCTACACGAATCCCGGCGCGATCTACCGCTACAACGTCGGGTCCGGCAAGAGCGACGTCTTCCGCCAGCCGACCGTGAACGCAGATCTCACGCAGTATGAAACCCGGCAGGTGTTCTATCCGAGCAAGGACGGCACAAAGGTGCCGATGTTCATCACGTGCCGCAAGGACGTCGAACTCAATGGGAACAACCCCACGCTGCTCTATGGCTACGGCGGGTTCAACATCCCGCTGACGCCCGCCTTCTCGCCGACCACGATCGTGTGGCTCGAAATGGGCGGGGTGTACGCGGTCGCGAATCTCCGTGGCGGCGGCGAGTATGGCAAGGAGTGGCACGAGGCAGGGACGAAGCTCAACAAGCAAAACGTATTCGATGACTTTATCGCCGGCGCGGAATTCCTGATCGGCGAGAAGTACACCAACCCCAGCCGTCTGGCGATCCAGGGCGGGAGCAACGGGGGGCTGCTGGTCGGAGCTTGCATGACGCAGCGACCCGAGCTGTTCGCCGCGTGCATCCCGCAGGTCGGTGTGCTCGACATGCTTCGGTTCGCGTCGTTTACCATCGGATGGGCGTGGGAGAGCGACTACGGATCGGTGAAGAACCCGGAAGAGTTCGAGGCGATGCTCGCGTACTCGCCGTACCAGAACGTGAAACCCGGCACCTCCTACCCGGCCACCATGATCACGACGGGCGACCACGACGACCGAGTCGTGCCGGCGCACAGCTTCAAGTTCGCCGCGGCGTTGCAGAACGCACAGGCCGGTGACGCGCCCGTGCTCATCCGCATCGAGACTCGAGGGGGCCACGGCGCGGGGAAGCCGACCGCCATGGTCATCGAGGAGCGATCGGACATCCTCGGTTTCATCTCTTGGGCGCTGGGTATGGAAGAGTCACCCGAACCGCCATCGCACCCGGTCTCGCAGTAACGCGCCGATCGCGTGATCAACTGACACGCAAAGGAGCCGCTCCGGCGCGCCGGGGTGGCTCTTTTGGTCACTTCCCGATCGGATGATTCACGCGGCGAGCCGGGCCTCCGAGGGCGCGTCGGCCATCTGTGGAGTGTGCATTGCGAGCATCAGGTCGTAATCGGAGAGATCCAGGGCCAGGAATCGTTCTGCGAGTTCAGGATCGAACTGACTGCCGGCACACTTGCGGATTTCTGCCAGAGTGTGCTCGCGCGGCATCGCGGGCCGGTATGAGCGAGTCGAGCTCATCGCATCGAACGTGTCGGCGATCCCGATGAATCGTGCAATCAGGGGGATCGCCTCGCCCGCGAGATTGTGGGGGTAGCCGCGCCCGTCCCATCTCTCGTGGTGATAGAGCACGCCGGGGATGACATCGTGAAAAAGCGGGATGTCCTTCAGGATGTTCTGGCCAATCTCGGGATGGAGTTTGATCTGGCCGAACTCTTCGTCGGTCAGTCGCCCCGCCTTGGTGAGAACCGATTCGGGAACGCCGATCTTGCCGACGTCATGGACGAGACCCGCGATATGGACTCGCTCAGCGCTCGCCTCGTCGAATCCCGAAGCGATCGCGAGTTGTCGGGCCAGCAGCGCGACACGCTCTGAATGACCACAGGTGTAGCGGTCCTTGGCGTCGATCGCGGCGGTCATCGCCCGAAGCGTTCCGATGAACGTTGCATTCTGCTCGGCGTACATCGCGGCGTTCTCAAGGAAGGCCGAGAGATACCCGGATGCGGATTCCAGAAGACGCGTGTCGTACGAACTGACCTGCGGATCCTCCCCGCCCTTGGCGCCGGCCATGAGGAGCCCGACCGGTTTGTCCTTTCGCGTGATCGGCTGCAGGACAATCTGCGGACCGGCCGAAGGCGGCATGCCCTCCACGAATCCCGCGATGACGGGAACCGGGCTCGCAATGTGCTTCGCAAGGTACGCGCGAGCTGCCCGGAGCACGTCATCATCGCTGCAGATTCGCTCGCCACACCAGATCACAGGCGAGGCACTGAGGGGGTGCTCAGGCCCGTCCGGCGGAAACGCCGCTGCGATCCAGCCGAAATCAGTGATCCTGTGGAGCCGTTCGATGGTCATGGACCCAAATCGGGCGGCTTGCTTGAGCGTGCTCATCGACCGGCCGAGTTCGTAGAGCAACTCGACGGTCTCGTACGCCTCGGTCAGGTGCGTGGTGAACCCTGCGATGGTTCGCTCCTGCTCGGTCGAGCCGGAGAGGTCCGCCTGCATCAGCCGCAGCGATGCGCCCATGGTCGCGACGCTCTGAGAAGTCCACTGGGCAAGCCGGGACATCGCGTTCCGTGCAGCGGAGGCATCGGCGGGCGTTGCGGCGCAGATCCGCTCAAAGTCTTCGCTGTGCAAACCGAGCGATCCAAGCAGGAATGAGACGACGTATCCGCTGCGACGGCGACGGCGTGTCACCGCCATGGGCGCGGCCCAGCAACCTGGAAAGAGCTCGTGGGGCATCGCCGGGTCTTGGTCGTTCCACGCGCTGACAGCCTTCGCGACAAGATCGGTGAGCGGCTGCGATCTCAGGAAGAGCCCGACGAGTCCGTGTTCCGTCGGTTCGTCGATGACGAGCCCGGACCGATCGACCTGCCAGGTCGGGAGTCCCATGGCCCGGCATCGCTCGCGGAGGCGGGCTTCCGTTGAGAGTTCCAGTTCTGTGCGTGGATCGACGGTCATGCGGCCTTCCGTTCGGAGGCGCCGTCCCCAAGGAGTGCCTGAACGATTTCAAGCAGCGCCAGAGCGCTGAACGGCTTGGCCATGATCTGCCGGATGTTGGTCAGCGTCAGTTCGGAGGAGTCGATGACATAGCCCCGCGCCGTCAGCAGGAGCACGGGGGTGTTCGCTGTCCGAGGGTCGGCCTTCAGGCGCATGGCGAGTTCAAAGCCGCTGAGGAACGGCATCTGCAGATCGGTGATGAGCATGTCCGGAGGCTGCTCGAGTGCGAGCCGCAGGGCCTCCTCGCCGTCGTTGGCGATCTGCACCTCGAAGCCGGCCTTCCGCAGCTTCGCGGAGACCACATGGGTGACATGGGCCTCGTCGTCGGCGATCAGGATTCGGTTCGTCGTGCTCAAGATCTAGCCTCTGGGGTGTGCATTCGCAGCGAATGAAGGGCATGGCCGTTGCGGGGGTCCATCGGCCCCCGATGACCAGCCCTTCAGACTCCTCACCGTTGCTTCTCATTCATTTGGGCAGGTTGTTCGGCTTGGGCAGGCAGAATCGCTTATCTGGACTCTGGCTGGACGTCTCCGAGGCCAGATCGTCCGCAGTCGGGTAGCATGCTGGCATGAAGGAAGCCACCCAAGTCGAACCGGCTGTTCCGTCGACCCCGGGCCATGAATCAATCGATCCAATGATCGAGGCGGTGTTGCTCACATCGAGCCGGCCGGTCTCTCCATCATCGATCGCCCAGGCGCTCGCCGGTGCCGGCTGCGAGGCATCGAATGCCGATATCGAGCAGGCGATCACCCGACTCAATGAGTCGATCGACGGCACTGCTCGGGCGGCACGGATCGAGCGTGTTGCGGGCGGATTCCGGTTCATGACGCGAGCCGAGCACGCGCCGGTGCTCGCCGCCATTCGCCAGCAGCAGGTGCATGGGAAGCTCAGCCGCGCCGCCATCGAGACCATGGCCATCGTCGCATACAAACAGCCGATCACGCGTGCCGACCTCGAATCGATCCGTGGCGTCGCGTGCGGCGAGGTTCTCCGCTCGCTCATGGAGCGGCGTCTGGTCACGATCGTTGGCCGGGCCGAAGAGCCCGGTCGGCCGATGCTCTACGGCACCACTCGAGAGTTCCTTGACCAATTTGGCCTCGGTTCAGTGAAAGATCTGCCCTCGGTTGATGGCGGAGCGATGCCATGAAGATCCCTTCTCCCGCTTTGAGAGCCGCTGCCGTCTCGCTGAGTGTCGCCGTCTGCGCCGCACTCGCCGGGTGTGGCGGGGTCACGTTTGCCGGGCGGGTTATCGCCGGGCCCGCAAACATCGCGTCCGTTGTTCCGGCGAGCGATCCGCGTCTGGAATCTGCGACTGGTGTCGGTGGAGTGCTCATCGAGCTCAAGGACGAGAAACAGAATCTCGTCGGATCCGGCGTATCGGATCTCGATGGGAAGTTCGCAATCTCCGTGCCCACGGCGAATGCGCCGACACGGCCGACAATCGTCCGCTCGACGGGCAAGGGCCTGCAGGCGGCTGAGACGACGCTCTATCTTCCCAGAGATGGGAGCCGATTGCTCGTCAACGTCAAGGATGTCCCGGCTGCGTCATCGGACGGCGCACCACGCCAATGAGCCCGAGCGCGGAACAGTCGGCGAGTGTGGTGCGGCGGCGGTATCACACCAGCGCCGGAAGCGTGCTCTACGTCCTGACGACGATCTTCCTCGCCATCGGCGCGATCAACAGCCAGAACAACCTGCTCTTCTTTGCGTTTGGGATTGCCGCAGGCGCCATGGTCATCTCGGGCTTCGTGAGCGGCCCCGCGCTCATGCGCGTACGAGCTCGACGCGATGTCCCGGCGACGGCGGAGGTTGGGCGGCCCTTTGTAGTGCGCTATACCGTCTGGAATCTCAGCCGGCTGTGGCCCGCATTTGGGCTCGCGATTGTCGAGGAGAAGCTCAGCGATAAGGCCGCCGGGCCGCTGGGAGATGTCGCATCGTGTGTGCAGCACGTTGGCACCCGCCAGACCGTTCGTGCCACGTCGTCGATCACGCCGCGTTCGCGTGGGCTTGCGACGCTCGATCGCTTCACGATGTCCACGACCTTTCCGCTCGGGCTCGCCAGAAAGTCCGTGACGTTCGGGCTTCCCAGCACCATGATCGTCCGCCCGCGACAGCTGCGCCTGCGTGCCGGCCTGCTCGATAGATTGGCCGGAGGCGTCTCTCGCCTCACCAGCGCGAGAAACGCGCTCGGGCAGGGCGATGAGATATATGGGCTGCGAGCGTACGCGCCGGGAGATGCCATCCGATCCATTGCGTGGCGTGCATCGGCCCGTGCGGGCACGCCCGTTGTGCGACAGACGACGATGCCCGCGCCCGCTCGCTTGTGGATCGAGTTTCGTCCTTCCATCGCCATCCTCGATCCGCACGACCAAGAGATTGCGATCTCATTGGCAGCGTCGTGCGCCAGAATGGCCGATTCCCATGGATTCGCGGTCGGAGTGGTCGGGTTCGGCTCGACGATGCTCCCCCGCCCGGGGCGAAGGCACATCGAACGTGTGCTCGATTTCCTTGCTCGATTGCGGGTCGACGCCGAGACGCCGCCCGAGTCGCGCGGGACCGTGACACGTCGCGACGGCTCGGTCGTGATCGCGGCCACGCCAGAACCGATAGGGCCAGGATCGATCGTGCTCGCGGTCTCGCAGGCCCACACGTATCTGGCGCCGGGGCAGGAATTGCCCGTTCGGTCTCCGCCGCCGATCGGTCGTCTCAGACGAGCAGTGGGGGAGTTCCTGGGCCTGGAGGAACCGGGCTCATGACTCGCCTCTTCAAATGGCTGGCATTCGCGCTGGTGCTCATGGCGATCTCTTGCTACGCGCTGGCCGATGGGCGTCCGCTCTTCGGCTCGATCATGGTCGGCTTGAGCCTGGTCGGCATCTGGCTGACCGAGTCGAGGGCTAGGAGGCCGCTGCCCCGTCTGGTGATTCTCTCACTCGTGTCGCTTGCGCTCGCGAACGCGGCTTGGGCCGCGACGTCCGGGCGCCTCACCGTCTCCGCGTTCGCGGAGTTCGTGACATATCTGCAGGTCATCAAGCTCTTCGATCGGCGTCGGGCCCGCGACTACGCCCAGCTGTTATCGCTGGCAATCTTCCAGATCATCGGAGCGATCCTGACGAGCAACTCGCTCGCCGTGGGGCTCATCGTGATGGTGTTCGTGCCCTGCATCGCGGTGTGCGCCTCGCTCCAGCAGGTCTATGTCGCCTCCGAGTCCACGCGTCAGCCGGCGAGCGGCGGCATCCACGGCAAGCGGGCATCACGCGATCTCATGGCGGTCTCGGCGGTTTGCACGCTCGGGGCCGTTGTCGGAGGCGTCGCGGCATTCCTGTTCATCCCGAGGGGGCTCGGAACGCAGCGAATGGGCGAGTGGGGGAATGTGTCGCTCGGCCAGACGACGTCATTCACGGACTCGGTCACGCTCGGCGTCGGAGGGCTCATCACCGAGTCCCACGCCGAGGTGCTCGACATGGAAGTGACGGATCGATCGGGCCAGAATCTTGGCGCATCCGATCGCATCTACTACCTCCGTGGGGCGGCTCTCGACCTATACAGAAGCGGGAGGTGGGCAGCTTCGCAGTCAGATCGCATCGTGCGGAATCCGCTCGAAGCCGATCGCACGGTGCCGGTGGGCGGCGTGCCCGCCGATGTCACCCACATCACACGGATCACGATCCGCAACGCGTCCGACCCGCTCGGCTATCTGTTCACGCTCTGGCAGCCATCAAGGGTGACCTTTGTCGGCACGCGCGGCGTGCTGGAAATCGGGCCCAACGGCGTGCTGAGACGAGAAAGCCCGCCTGGTCGGTTCGACTACATCATCCACTCGATCGTCGACACGTCCGGGCGTTCGCGCGGATCCGATGGCGATCGCTCACGGGAAATCATTTCGGAGCGAGCCGCCACGCTCGCGGACGAGGTGCTCCGAGACGCGGAGATCGAGCCCGATCCGACGCTGAGACCGCCGGATGAGGACCTGCGGGCCGCGAAGGCTCTGGAGCGATTCCTTCGCATGTCCTACGGGTACACGATGGACATTCTCGCGCCGCGTTCGGGAGAAGAGCCGATCGACTTCTTCCTCTTCGACGCTCGTCAGGGCCATTGCGAGTATTTCGCCTCAGCTCTGGCCGCGATGTGCCGCGCCGTCGGAATCCGGACGCGCGTCGTGACCGGGTACGTCGCGGCCGAGTTCAACGAGGGCGCGGGCCGCTACATCGTCCGTGAGAGCAACGCCCATGCGTGGGTGGAAGCGATGGTCGGGGCCGGGCGATGGGTGACGCTGGACGCGACCCCACCGGCGGATCTCAGCCGCATCCACGCGCCGTCGCTTGGCACGCTCGCACGGATCCGCCGGGCGTTCGATGCGATCGAATTGGCGTGGATCGATCGGATCGTGGGATTCGACGAACGCCAGCGTGCCAGCGTGATCGGAGTCCAGCCGGTCAACTCCCGGAGCGTCGAGGATCGGGTCGCGGACATGAACCTGCGAATGAGTTCCGGCGGTCTCTCACTCGTCGCCCGCGCGCTGAGAAACGGGCTGCTGGTCTTCGCAGGGATGGGCATGGTCGGCGCTGGCCTGGTGATCATCTTCCGCACGCTCCACTCCCGTCTGGCGTTGCTGCGCATGCTCAAGCGGGCGCAGCGCACGCGGCCGGATCTGGCAGCCGCGCTCTCCGGTGCCGAGTTCTTCGCGGACATGCAGGCCCTTCTCGCGGCCCGTGGGCACGGAAGGCCGGTATGGCTCGGCGCGTTGGAGCACGCGGTCCGGGTCGAGCGTGAGAGCGAGTCGGCCCCTCGTCTGACTCCCCTTGTAAGACTCTACTACAAGGCGAGGTTCGGTCGGCACCCGTTGACGCCGGAGGAGTCGGGAGAGGGCTCCAGGGGAGTCTCGAAGTTGCGGCGAACGCTGCAGCCCATGCGACGCACGCGCAAGCGATGATCGAACGCGGCCCAATTCTCCATGCCGGGCTCAAGTGCGGACTCGATCGAGTCGATCTGCCCGCGTTGGGCGTCCCCGTCATCGGGCACTCTCGAGAGGAATCCCCGTGCCAGCCAATCGCTCACGCACAGAACGCTGGAAAGAGTGCCTCGCTGAGATCGCTCAGCGTGGCGGAGGCATCGAGCTCTCGATCGACCGGGGCGATGCCATCGAGGACCAGCCACGCAACGATCTCGTCTGGCGCGTGCGCCTCGCATCCATGACCGATCGAGAGATTGTCTCCGAGCATCCCACGTCCCTCAACAAGAGCGTGGACCTGCCGATCGGGACCGGGCTGATCGGTGCGATGACCATTGGACAGAACCGGTGGATGTTCCGTACCGAGTACCTCGGGCCCGCAACGGGTATCAGCCGTGGTTCAAGTCTGATGCGGCTTGCGATGCCCGATCACGTCGAGCGATGCTCGCGTCGATCGTTCTATCGCGTGCCACTCGGTAGCGTCGAGCTTCCCCAGGTCGAAGTCTGGCCCCTGCTCGACCCTGCGAGCGCAATCGCCGCAGAAGTTGGGGATCGGGCCGCTGTACACGAACTCGAGGCACGTGGCCAATCCCCGGGGGCCGTCGGCGTCGACTCGATTCTGCCCGAGGTCGGGCCGCGATTCGTTGGCCATCTGGCGAATCTCGGCGGCGGCGGAGCGGGCTTGCTCATCGATCGCAACGACTCCGGCTCGCTAGATCACACCAAGTACTACTGGCTTCGGATCGACCTGCGTCCGGAACTGGCGGCGCCGTTTGGGCTCGTTGCCAAGCTTGCGCACACCCATTCAGACAGTTCCGGACAGGTCTACGCGGGCATCGCCTTTGAGTTTGGGTTTAGTCAGGGTCATCGCGAGTTCGTCGTCGAACAAATCGCTCGGTATGTCGGAGCCGTCGCGGCAGCCAATCGGCCCGATCGACGCGAGGCGGCCTGAGGGTCGCTTGTAAACCCGGCAACGAATCACATACACTGTGGCGGGTCCGGGGATGTTCCCGGGCGGTGTAGCCAAACCGGCCGCTGTGCCGGGATGCCGATTGACTGAGTCTCCGTTCGTGGCGATTGGATGCCGACGGCAATCCGTCCCATTCGAGCCCACGGACGATCCGGACGCGCTTGGACGCGTGTCAAGGCGTGTGTGCAGGGATGTTCGATCACGAAGGCCTGATGGGGTTTAGGGGAGAAAACGAGCGGTGCAAACCGTTGCGCGAGGGAGGTTCGTGAGTCAGCGTCTAATCGCGTGATGTCAGAGGACACCACGCCCGCCCGGGAGACACAGCACGCGGCATTGCACAGCGGTCTTGATCGTTCGGGAGCGTCACGCTCCCAACGAAAGGACGGGTCCAATGCTCTCTCCCACGCTCTTGCTCGCTGAAATCGGCGTCACGCACGTCGTGCTTGGTGCCATCGGAGGCATCGTCGCCGGTGTTCTCGTCGGGTACCTGCTCTGCCAGTCCTTCGCGGGGAAGTCACTCGTCCGCGCAAAGGCCGAGGCCGCCCAGATCGTGGAGCGGGCCGCCTCCGACGCCAAGACGCAGGCGGAGACCGTGCGCCTCGAGGCCGAAAGCCAGGCGCTCACCCGCAAGTCGCATTTCGAGAAGGAGGCGGAGTCGGTCCGCGCCGAGCTCCGGGAGACCGAGCGTCGTCTGGCCAAGCGAGAGGATCTGATCGACAGAAAAGAAGAGACGCTCTCGCAGCGGGAGAGCACGCTCTCGAAACAGGCCGATTCGCTGAAGTCTCGCGACGAGCGGCTGCAGGCCAAGGAGACGCAGGTCACCGCGCTGGTCGAGCAGCAGACGCAGAAACTGCACCAGGTCGCCGAGTTGAGCCGTGAACAGGCCAAGGAGGAACTCCTCCAGCGCGTCGAGGCCGATTGCCGGCAGGACGTGGCCAAGCTGACGCGAAAGATCGCCGAACAAGCAGAAGAAGACGCGGCCAAAGAGGCCCGTGAAATCACCCTGATGGCAATCCAGCGCTACGCCACGGAGCACACCTCCGAGTCGACGGTGCGAACGGTCGCCATTCCGTCCGATGACATGAAGGGCCGGATCATCGGGCGCGAGGGCCGAAACATCCGCGCGTTCGAGCAGGCCGCAGGCGTGAACATCATCGTTGACGACACACCCGGCGTGATCGTGGTGTCGTGCTTCGACAAGGTGCGTCAGGCGATCGCCGTCGAGTCACTCGAGCGGCTCATCGCCGACGGGCGAATGCACCCAGCCCGGATCGAGGAGATTATCGAGAAGGTCAAGAAGGAGATCAACGAGAGCATCATGAAGTACGGCAAGGACGCCGTTGTGGAGACGAACCTCCGGGGGCTCAACCCGAAGATCGTCGAAGCGATGGGCAAGATGCACTACCGCACTTCGTACGGCCAGAACGTACTCCGCCACTCGGTGGAAGTGGCGTTCCTCTCCCAGATCATCGCCGAGCAACTCGGGCTCGACGGCGCGCTCGCGCGTCGATGCGGCTTCCTTCACGACATCGGGAAGGCGATGGACCACGAGATGGAGGGCGGCCATCCCAAGATCGGAATGGATTTCGCCAAGCAGTATGGCGAAAAAGAGCCGGTGCTCAACGTCATCGGCGGACACCACGGCGATATCCCATCGACGTCCTTTTACACCCCCATCATCATGGCGGCCGACGCCGTTTCCTCGGCCCGTCCCGGCGCACGTCGCGAGAGCATGGAGCGGTATGTCCAACGCCTCACCCAACTCCAGGACATCGCGATGGGATTCAAGGGCGTGACCGAGGCCTACGCGATCCAGGCCGGGCGCGAGGTGCGGGTGATGCTCGACGCCTCCAAGGTCGGCGACGATGAGGCGTTCCTCATCGCCCATCAGATCGCCAAACGCGTCAGCGACGAGATGACCTTCCCCGGTGAGGTCAAGGTCACCGTTCTTCGCGAGACGCGGGCGATCGAGGTCGCTCGCTGACGCATCGAACATGCCGCAAACCAGACGCTTTGGCTGGACATCAAGGGCGGATTCTGCGACACTCTCCGGATCGGGCCTTGTGCCCGGAGGAGTTCGCATGCTGCGCCACACAATCGTCGCGATCGTTGCCGCCTGCCTCGCCCTGTTCGCCGGCGCGCAACCCAACGCCGCGCCCGGCGCTCGAGTGGTGCGGTACGACGGCCATCGTGTGGTCAGCGTCTCGCTCCGCGATCTGCGAGACCTTCGCACGCTGGAGACGCTCGGGATCGACGCGTTCGGTTGCGAGATCTCGCTCGACCGGCCCAACGAGTTCCTTGTGCCGCCCGACCGCTACGAGGCGTTCGTCGGCGCTGGCATCCCGCACGTCGTAGTCATTGAGGACCTCCAGGTGATCGTGGACGCGGAGCGAGCCCGCTTGAGCGGGCCCCAGCCGCGTGACGCCTCATGGTTCGACGACTACAAGGATCTGGCTGCCGTCGAGACGTACATGTCGGAACTCGCCGCACTGCGCCCGGACCTCGCAACCGAGATCAACCTCGGGAATTCACTCGAGGGCCGACCGATCCGCGGGCTTCGCATCTCGAACGACAAGGTCGACCTCGGTCGCTGCAAGCCAGCCATCCTGCTCAATAGCGTGCAGCACGCCCGCGAGTGGATCACGGTGATGACAAATGTGTACGTCGCCGATCAACTGATTCGCGGATACGAGTCCGATGCCTACATCCGCTCGCTCGTTGACAACGCCGAGTTCTACATCATTCCGGTCGTGAACCCGGATGGCTACGAGTTCACATGGACCACGCAGCGATTCTGGCGGAAGAACCTGCGTCCGAACGGCGATGGTACAACGGGCGTCGATCTCAATCGGAACTGGGGATACCAGTGGGGCGTGTCGCTCCCAGGCGGAACGGGCGGCAGTTCCTCCGGATCGAGCGATGTCTACTGGGGCACCGGGCCGTTCTCCGAGCCCGAAACCCAACGCATGCGAGACTTCGTTCTCGCACATCCGCAGATCAAGGCTCACAACGATATCCATTCATACGGGCAACTCATCCTCTGGTCGTGGGGATGGTCGCCCTCCCCGATCCAGCACCAGCCGGAGTGGAACCAGATCGGAATCGAGATGTCGCTGCTCATCCGCGCCGTCCATGGCCGCAACTTCCTTCCCGGCCCCATCTACACGCGGATCTACCCCGTCGCCGGCAGCAGCGTCGACTGGCTCTACGGAGTGTTCGGTGTGCTCTCGATGTCGTACGAGCTCCGTGGCGGCGGCTTCGCGCCACCGCCGAGCGACATCATCCTCAGCGCCCAGGAGACGCTCCCGGCAACGCTCTACCAGGCCGAGACCATGATCGAGCGGTTCCAGTTTGTCGCCGATTGGAATCGCGACTGCATCCACGACGTGCTCGATGTGCTGGACTTCATCTCGGACTTTGACGCTCGCGACGCCCGCTGCGATATCAACGCCGATGGCGATATCGACATCCTGGACTTTCTCGATTTCCTCCAGCTCTATTCCGAAGGCCGCTGAGCCGGGCCAGTGCCTCCGAAGCCGAACACCAGACCCATCCGACACCACCACTCGCCCGCCTTTGCCCCCGGAGCGGGCCGCTGGTACCTCCGCATCAACTCGTCCCAAGCCCGACACCTGGGATCGTCCGTGTAACCCTGATAATCGCGAGCCGGGTCAAATCCATCCCGCGCCTCGTACACCATGAACAGGCGGCTTCCAAGCCGATAGATCCGCATCTCCACGATCCCGATCGCCCGCAGCCCCGCGAGCACCTCCGGCCATACGCGTCGATGGTGCTCCTCGTACGCCGCAATCAACTCGGGGTCGTCGACAAGATCGATCGCCTGGGCATAGGTCGGCATGGTCGTGCTCCGATCTCGTCCGTTATACTCGATTCCTCGGCAGCGTTCCGAGACCGGAGGCCCTCGCGTGATCACAACCGCCCGATCGCACCACGCCCGGGCCCGGCGCATCGCCGCCCTGATGTTGCTTGCGTCAACGCTTCTTTCCTGCGATCGAGGACAACCGGAAGCGCCGGAAGCCGCAGCATCAACCCAGACCTCGCCCGATCGCCCACTTCGCATCGCCGTCGTGCCCAAGGGCACCACGCACGAGTTCTGGCGCACGGTGCAGGCGGGCGCCGCCCACGCCGCGTCGGATCTCCATGTCGAGATGACGTTCCGAGGCCCGGAAAGGGAAGACGACCGCGCCCAGCAGATCTCGCTGGTCCAGAATCTCATCGGGTCCGGTCGCTACGACGCGATCGTGCTTGCGCCGCTCGACGATCGCGCCCTGGTCGGCCCGGTCAGAGAAGCAAGGGACGCCGGCATCCCAGTCGTGATCTTCGACTCAGGGCTCGACCCCGCGCTCGCGACGCCGGGCAAGGAGTTCGTCTCGTTCGTCGCGACAGACAACAAGGAGGGCGGACGCCTCGCTGGCTCGGCGCTTGCTGGAGCGATGCCGGATGGAGGCAAAGTCCTTCTGCTTCGCTACGCCGAGGGCTCGGCCAGCACCCTTCTCCGTGAACAGGGATTCATCGAGTCAATCTCCTCCCACCCCGGCATCACGCTGATCGATCCTCGGCGATACGCCGGCCCGACCCGCGCCACCGCGCAAGAAGCCGCTGAGAACCTGCTCAATGCAAACCCGGACATCGCGGGTGTCTTCTGCTCGAACGAGTCCTCCACATTCGGGATGCTCCTTGCCCTTCGCTCGCGAGGCCTGGCCGGCAAGGCGAAGTTCGTCGGCTTCGACTCCAGCGATGCCTTCATCGACGCGCTCCGCAAGGGAGAGATGCAGGCATTCGTTGTGCAGAATCCCGCTCGAATGGGCGGGCTCGCGCTCCGCGCTGCCGTCGACCATATCAAGGGCAAGGCCGTCGAGCCGGTGATCGATACCGGCGTCGCGATCGTCACGCTCGAGAACGTCGACACCGCGGAGATCACGGACATCCTGCGCCCCGCCGCATCTCCGAACTCGTCGACCGGAACTCCATGACCCCCGCCGGCCGACATCGAGTGCTCGCTCCGCTCCGCGTTCTCGGGCCCGTGCTCGGGCTCGGTGCGGTGGTGCTCGCGTTCGCGATCCTGTCACCGGACCACCCGATCACCAGCGCCGATATCCGCAACATCACCCTCCAGTCGTCCATCACCGGAATCGGCGCACTCGGCGTCGCCATCGTCATCGTCACGGGCGGCATCGATCTCGCCGTCGGCTCAGTGGTCGCGCTCTCCTGCGTCGTCACCGCCATCGCTCTCAAAGAGGGAATGAGCGGCTCGCTCGCCGCTGGGTGCGCCATCGCGATCGGCGCGCTGGCGGGCTCCTATACCGGCCTGCTCACGTCGGCGCTTCGTCTCCCCGCGTTCATCGTCACGCTTGGGGCCATGGGCTTCTGGCGGGGTGTCGCCAAGTGGGTCTCGGGCAGCACAACGGTCGTTCCCACGACCGATGGCGGGCTCGGCGCGTTGGTTCGTGTCCGCCACGGCGGTCCGTGGTGGCAGCTCGCACCCGCCGCATTCGGATGGCTCGCCCTTGCCGCCGTTGTCGCGCTCGTTCTGTCGCGAACGGTGCTCGGCCGTCGATTCGTCGCTGTCGGCTCGAACGCCGAGGCCGCGCGTCGCTGCGGAATCCCCGTCGGCCAGACACGAGCACTCGCCTACACCATCTGCGGCCTCTTCATCGGCATCGCCGGCGTCGTCCAGTTCGCCCGCCTCACGGTCGGCGATCCAACCGTCGCATCGGGCGAGGAACTCCGCATGATCGCCGCGGTCGTGATCGGAGGCGGCTCGCTCCGCGGTGGTCGCGTCTCCATCGCCGGCGCGGTTGCAGGCGTGCTGCTCATGTCATTCCTCACCAATCGAAGCGACGTGCTGGGGTGGCCGAACTACATCCAGGAGATCATCACCGGCCACATCATCATCGCAGCGGTGATCATCGATCGCTTCCGATCACGCGCCGCTACGCTCGACGGCGAGGAGGTCTGACCGGTGGCCCGTCTTGCGCCCTCAGACATGGTGGACTGGCTCGTCGTGACGGCCTCGTCGCGGTCACAGGCCGCCGGATATCGCGCCGTGCTCGGCGAGCTGCGGGCTGCCGGACGCCTCAAAAGTGTGCGACAGCGGCTCGTTGTGCCCGATCCGAAAGATCGGCGCGCCGGCTCGGGGAACGCGACGCTCATCGCGATCGCCAGAATGCTCGCCGCCCGTCTCGCCCAGTTTCGCAGAGCCCGCCGGGGCCGCGCGTCAATGGATGACCTGTTCGCCGATCAGCGGGTCCTCATCATCCATTCGGGAGGAGACAGCCGCCGGCTCCCCGCATACGCCGCGAGCGGCAAGCTCTTCCTTCCGCTCGCTTGCCGTAATCCGGATGACACTCGCGCGACGATGTTCGACCTCATCTTGGCCGACCTTTCGCGTGTATTGCTCAGCGTGCCGATGCCCGGCGCGACGCTCGTCGCCTCGGGTGACGTGCTGCTGAACGCCTCGTCGCACCCGATCGACCTCTCATCGCCTGGAATCACCGGAGTCGCGTTCCCGGCGTCTCCGGAGGTCGCTTCCCGGCATGGCGTCTATGCCTGCGATGCACAAGGCAGGGTCCGAGAGTTCCTCCAGAAGCCCACAAGAGCCGAGCTCACCGCATCCAGAGCGACGCGACCGGACGGGACGGCGCTCGTCGACAGCGGCATCGTCTCCATCGATCACGCGGCGATGGCCCGGCTCATGCACGCGAGCGGCATCTCCATCGACCACAAGCAAGGGCGTGTCTGCTTCGAGGGCGAGGGCGCACGAATCATCGAAGGATCCGCCACCCCTCTCGATCTCTACGAGCACGTGCTGATGGCAGCGTCCGGCAAGAGCGCGGGGCCGCCGGCGCTCTCACGTGCGCTCAACGCGACACCACTTCAAGTACGGGTCATCCCGACCTGTGACTTTCTCCATGTCGGCACGACCGCGCAGATGCTCGCAATCGCCGCACGAGACCCGCGACTGACGGACAAGGCCAGTTCCACTCGGGACGCCGTGGTGCTCGCGTCGACCGGCAGGAGTCGCTTGCAGATCTCCCGACGATCAAGACCAAACTGGGTCGATGCGTGCGTGCTCCGCTCCAGCGTGACGCTCAAAGGCGACAACGTGCTGGTGGGTGCAGAGATCAATCGGCCGCTCACGCTTCCAAAGGGCTGGGGACTCGTTGTAATCCCGATCCGAAGCGGGCGTCGATTCGTTCCGATCGCATTCGGAGATCGAGACGATTTCAAGACACCGCTCAGCCGAGGCGGAACCCTCGGCAACGTGCCATTCTCGTTGTTCACCGCTCGACTCGCCAACCCGGACATCATCTGGGAGGCTGCTTCCACATCGCCGCCGGAGTCGCGCACGCTCTACGACGCTGCCATATGGCCGAGCGTCCGAACTCGGAGCGAGGCAGTCCGCGCCGTTGAATGGCTGTGGAAGCCCGGTGCACGCGTGCCTCGGAGTTGGGAGAGCGGGCCCCGGATTTCCGTTGCCGACGCCGTCCGAGCTTGCGATCAACGCGGGCTCATCGCTCACCGTCGCTCGCTTGCGAGTCGCATGGCGGTTGAGTCACTCGAGCAGGACGGCGAAGATTCCGAGACATCTGGAGCGATCCGCGAACTCTCTCCACCCGACGCCGCCCGCCAACTGGCCCGATTCACGCGTGCGGCGCAGGGCGAGCCCTCCCCAACACTCCGCGCATCCAGACTCTGGATCGCCTCCGAACTCGCCAATATCGCTCGCGCCGATCATGCCAGACTCCAGGAGCAAGCCCTCTTGGCAGTAGCAGAGACCGTTGCGTTGTCCGTTGGCGAGGCGAGAGCCCATGAGCCGCCGACGAATCGGGGCGATCCGATACTTCCCGAGCAGACGACATGGGCCTCCTCTCCCGCGCGGATCGATCTCGCCGGCGGCTGGTCCGACACGCCGCCGATCTGCCACGATCTCGGGGGCACCGTCGTGAACGCCGCCATCCGTGTCGGTGGGCACGCCGCAGTCCACGCGATCGTGCGGCGCACCGAACGACCCGGCATCATCATCACCAGCACCGACCTCGGTCGATCGGTACGCATCCGGTCGATCCGCGATCTCCGTCCCCCGTTCGACCCCACACGCTGGTCGGCACTCGCGTGCGCTGCGGTCTCATTGAATGATGAAGGAGTCCGAGCCCCTCGAAGCAGCGACGAACTCACGCAGCGGATGTGGAAGGGCGCGGGAGGGCTGCACATCACGACATTCTCCACCCTTCCAAAGGGCTCGGGGCTCGGCACCAGTTCCATCCTCGGCGCCACGTTGCTCGCGGCGCTGGCGGACGCGTGCGGCGAGCGACCTTCTCTCAACACACTCTTCGCACGCACTCTCATGCTGGAACAACGCTTGGGCACAGGTGGGGGGTGGCAGGACCAGGTCGGGGGTCTGGCCCCGGGAGTCAAACTGCTCAGAACCTGCCCGGGGCTTGCGCAGATTCCACGTCGCTCGCATCTGGCCGACGATCTCTTCACCGATCCGCAGGGGCCGCGCCCGATCCTCTACTTCACCGGCGTACGTCGCATGGCAAGAGGGATCCTGCGAGGCGTGGTGGGTCGCTATCTCGCCCGTGACGCCGCAACACTGCGCATGGTCGGAGCCCTGAAGTCCGGCGCCGAAGCCATGGCCGAAGCGATCAGGCATCGCGACCACGCCGAGTTTGCGGTCCGTCTCTCCGAGTACTCGTCGCTGAAGCGGTCGATCGATCCGGGCGCGGCACATCCCGAGATCGATGCCCTCGTTGCGACACTCGAGCGAGAGCTCCTCGCATGGGAACTCCCGGGTGCTGGTGGGGGTGGCTATCTCCTGATGATCGCCCGCGACCCGGATGCAGCGGCCCGTATCCGGCGTGCACTCATCCGCCGCCCGTTGAACGATCAGGCACGTCTCGCCGAGTTTTCGATCGATCCAACCGGCCTCAGAGTGCTTCGCACCTGAAGCAGAGCCATGGCACTCTCACGCGTACAACCCGAATCACGAATCGTCCGAAGCACGCTGCGGTCGGCGATGGCGGAAGCCGCTCTGCGTGTGCCCAGTCGCCTCGACGCCGCCGGTCGCGCCCGATGCGCCCGCTGGCTCGTGCTGTCCCGCGGCGCTCGCAGTCTGGCACGCACTCCGCAGGATGCACAGGCGCTGCCCCCCCCGCCGGAAGAGGTGCGCCAGCATTTCGGTCCGCAGACTGTGACACATGCCGCCGCGATTGAACGCCTGCCATTGGGGTCGGTTGCAGACCCGCCCTCTTTCCGGCTCGGAACGCTTCTCCAGGAACTGCTCGAATGGTCGTTCGACGAGCAGGGCGCCGCCGGTCCGATCGGCCGCTCCGAGCGCCGCAGACTCGGCGCGTTCTACACGCCCCGCGCGCTCGTCGATCGCGTCGTGGGTCTGGCACTCCAGGCGATGCCCGCGCACAGAGGAGACCCATGTGAAATGATCAGAGTCTGCGATCCCGCATGCGGTTCGGGCAACTTCCTCTCCGGGGTCGCAGCAGCCCTGCCCGCAGCCAGCACGCGATCTCTCGTCGGGGTGGACGTCGATCCGCTCGCAGCCTGGTCCGCGGAGGCCTCACTCGTGCTCGATCGCCGCGAAGCCATCGGTCATCACAGCATCCGCTGCGGCGACGCTCTGGTGGGAGAGTTGTCGGGCTGCAACCATGATGCCCCGCTCGCACGCGAGATCGGCACGAAACCGATCGACTGGCGAGCCCCGTTCGATCTCGTGATCGGCAACCCCCCATTCCTCGGACAGCTCACCGGCGCGACATCCCGATCACGCGCCATGGCCGCATATCTGAGAGACGCTTCTCACGGCGTGATCACCGGATATGCCGACGCCGCCGCCGCGTTCCTGTGGCGTAGCGTGATGCTCGCCGCTCCCAACGGCATCGTGTCGATGATCGTCCCTCGCTCGATCCTTGCCTCGCGCGATGCCTCACCCCTCCGCTCGTTTGTCGAGGCGAGCGCCGATGTGGTCCGGATCGAGCCAATCGACGGCACGCCGTTCGACGCCGGCGTGCAGCCGTGCATCGTGGTTCTTAGACGCCATCCAGAGCGCAGCGTGCGGCCCTCGATGCAGCACAAAGCGAGCGCATGGGTGCTCTCTGAGACCCAGACACCCTCCGGCAGCGGCCCAACTCTCGACTCAATCTGTGGCGCCACGGCCGACTTTCGCGACGCCTACTACGGACTGCGTCCGTTCATCGTCGAGGATGCAGACGGGACACTCGACGAGAAGCGATTTCCACGCCTCATCACCTGCGGCCTGATTGAGCCCGGCTTCTCGCTCTGGGGAATGAAGCGGGTCCGCATCTTCAAGCAGACCTGGCAGCGGCCCCGCATCGACCTTACTCGACTCTTGTCCGATACACACATGGCGCAGTGGGTATCGAAGCGATTGGTGCCGAAGGTGCTGGTGGCAACGCAGACGCGTGGAATCGAGTGTGTCGCCGACGAGCGGGGCGAGTGGCTGCCCTTGACGCCCGTGATCTCGGTTGTGCCCCACGCGGGCGTGCCCCTCGGCCGCGTCCTCAAAGCGCTGTCCGGGCGTATCGCTTCCGACGCGGCGATCCGCATGGCCGCCGGAACTGGCATGTCCGCGCAGGTGATCCGCCTCACGGCGCGGCAGATTGGGCAACTACCCTTGAGCGTGTGAAGCTGGGGCCAAAGCGGGAGGACCAAGTCGATGCGAGCACACCTTGTCCAACTTGACATCTCCTGGGAAGACAAGCCGGGAAACCTCGAACGAGTCCGTTCCCTGGTTGAACAGGCCAATCCCGACAGGGGTGAGTTGGTGGTGCTCCCCGAGATGTTCGATACCGGCTTCTCGTTTCACGTGAAACAGACCGCCGATTCGGACGGCTCGACCCGCCGATTTCTGAGCGATCTCGCTTCGAGACGCTCGATCTATGTCCACGGCTCCCGCACCGCCCTCGATGCCTCGGGACGGGCCATGAACCTCGCGAGCGTCTTCGGACCGGACGGCGAACTGGCCTGCGAGTACGAGAAGGTCCATCCCTTCTCCCTTGGTCCTCCCGGCGAACGGGAGTCTGACTTCTTTCCGGGTGGGCGCGAGGTCAAGGTCTATGAGTGGGGCGACTCGGCCGACCAAGGGCTGCGGGTGTGCCCCACCATCTGCTTCGACCTGCGATTCCCGGAGCTCTTCCGCCAAGGCCTCCAGATGGGTGCAGAGCTGTTCGTCGTGACCGCCAACTGGCCCTCGGCTCGGGCGAGGCACCTGCGTGCGCTCCTCATCGCCCGGGCGATCGAGAACCAGGCCTTTGTGCTCGGCGTGAACCGCGTCGGCGCCGACCCTCGCGTGGCGTACCAGGGCGAGTCGGTCGCGATCGATCCGAAGGGCGAGATCATCGCCGAGCTGGGCGACCGGGAGGGCGTGCTGTCGATCGACCTCGATCCTTCGCTGGTCCACGGCTGGCGGGCGAGATTCCCGGCGTGGCGGGATCACCGGTTGCTTACTCGTTGATGACGACAATCGAAGCACGTTCGAGGTAGAGATCGGCTCTTGCGTGGAAGGTTGGTTCCGCGACCGACTCGAAGTAGGCCCTGGCCTTCTCGACTCCCCAGCCGCGTGTGCCGGATAATTCAAGCGCTTGCCACCTCGCCCATCGCTTCTCGCGGCTTGCTTCGACGAGTACTGTCAGATCGACGTGGGCGGAGAGCCGCTCATCGAATGCGTGGATGCCCTCGACGACGATCAGTTTGCCGGTCAGACGGAGGTCCTGCCACCCTTCGCGTTGGTGCGAGTGGAAAGACCAGATCGGGATTCGCGCGGCGTGGGTGCTCCGCAACTGGTCAATATGGGCTGCGAGAAGGCAGAGATCCGCGTGCTCCGGCAGGTCACGCTCATGCTCGGGGAGGGTGTGGTAGTCGGGGAGGTATGCATCCGTCTGAATGATGCAGGGCGAGAGTCGGGCGGCGAGTGTGGACTTGCCGGAGCCGACGGGGCCTGAGATCGCGACGACGGCCGGTCTCCTGGTCGATCGTTCAACAAGGGCCCGGATCTCGGGGACGGCGTCGGCCATCTGCACGCGGCGAATCGGGCGGTTGTCCGGTGCGTTTGATGGCGTCGGGCTCAACGTGTGCTCACTCCCATCGCAGCACGACCTTGCCGAACTGCTCGCCGGCCTCGATTCGTTCGTACGCTCGAACGCCATCGCGAGCGTCGAAGACCTGGTCGACGGCGGGGCGCACAGACGCGGCATTGAACAGCGAGACGACCTCCTTGAACTCCGCGTTCGAGCCCATGGTTGATCCGAAGATCCGGAGCTGATTCCAGAAGATGCGGGCGAGGTCGGTGGTGGCGTCCGGGCCGCTGGTGCACCCGGGCGTAACGTACGCGCCGCCTCGCGCGAGAGACTTGATGCAATTGAGGTGGGTCGCTTTGCCGGCGGAATCGACGGCCATGTCGACGCCCCGCTTGCTCGTCCAGGCACGCACCTCCTTGGACCAGTCCTGGCCCTTGTCGAGCACGCAGAGCGAGGCCCCGAGCTGTTCGGCGCGATCGAGCTTCCATTGATGGCGGCTGGTGACCGCGACGGGGCAGCCGAGGTGGCGGGCGAGCGCGAGCGAGCTTGTTGCCACACCGCCTCCGATGCCGGTGATAAGCACGCTCTGGCCGGGGTGGAGCCGGCCCTTGGTCGCGATCATGGAGTATGCGGTCAGGGCGCAGAGCCCGAACGCCGAGGCCTGCACCGGATCGGCCTCGCCGACGTACGCCATGTTTGCGGCGGGGATCGAGAAGCACTGGGCGTGCATCCCGTTGTGGTGCTCGCCGATCAGTTCAAACTGCGGCGCGAGTGTCGAACCGGGAGGGTCGGCGGGTCGATGGTTCTCGGGAACGACGGTCGCGGCGTTCACGATGACGCGTCGGCCGACCCATGCCTTGTCAACGCCCTCGCCGACTGAATCGACGACGCCGCACGCGTCGCATCCGCTGACACGGGGGTAAGCGAGGTCGAGTCCCGGAACGCCTCTACCCACCCAGAGGTCCATGTGATTGAACGCACTGGCAAGCGTTCGGACGTTTGCCCAGCCGGGAGCGGGCGAGGGCAGATCGGGCCAGTCCGTTCGATACTCGATATTGGGTGCGACTGGCTGACCCTGGCGTGTGACAACGAGTGCGTGCATTCGCACAGGGTATCTGTGGCGTGGGAAGCGGGCGACCAGTTCAGAAAAAGGAAGGGGCCCCTCGCGATCGCGAGAGGCCCCTCTGATGAGTCACCGAATCAGCGGACGGTGGGCTCGATCAGCCGCACTGACCGAAGATGTCGAAGAAGCCGAGGAAGTCGAGGATGTCGATGAAATCATCCGGGTTGTAGATGTCGGGATTGCCGACGTTGCCGCAGGGCGTGGGCAGGCCGTCGCAGTTGCCGTAGTCATCGAGGAAATCGAGGAAGTCGAGAACGTCGACAATGGTGTCGCCGTTGTAGTCCGCGGCGTCGCAGGGATCTGTGCCGGACTGGCTGAGGTTGACGAACTGGTCGCCGGCAATCGTCGTGAAGTCGACGATGCGGGGCTCGGCCAGATTTGCGGAGCCGTCCGGGAGTCCGCCGATGACCTGGTTGGAGAGGTAGCCGCTGTCGCCGTTGGAGATGAATCCGCCGAGAAGGATGTCAGAGGAGCCGTCCCAGTCGATCTCGTCGAGGTCGATGCGGATCTCGACGCCGGTCGTGACCGCACCAGCGCCAGTCGCGGAGCCGGTGTCGACGCCTGCGATGTTGGAGTTGTCGGTTGCGACTGTGATCGCATCCGCAACGCCGACGGGGTTCAGGGGATCGATGAACAGCGATGCGCCGGTGAGACGCGGGGCGTAATTGGTCTCAAGGTCCGTATCGGTGCCGTCCTGCGGATCGACGAGGGTGCCGTCGAAGAGCATGGTGTTCGTGGCGTCGTTGAGAGATCCACGGAATGCACGATAGTCGTAGGGTTCATCGTTGAAGCCGAGGATCGGACCACCGGCGCGGAGCGTCGCGCTGTCGGCGTACTGGGTGACGGGGAAGCCACCCATGTTGATCGCCATCCATGTGTCGGGCGCGAACGAGGCATCCCAGATCATTCCGGTGCCCTCGGTGCCGGGACCGAAGCGGTTGATCTGGTTGAAGAGCGCGGAGACATTGTCGCTGCGCATGACGTTCTGGCCGTCGGCGGCATTTGCGTCAATGAAGAGGTGGAGCTTGTTGTAGTTGCTCTCGATATTCCCGGTAATGAGCACATAGAGGTCGTTGTTCGCGACATCGATGTACGCATAGACGCCGTCGATCTCGGAGCCGACGGAGAAGTCGGGTGAGGGGACATTGAAGGGCGGGCTGCCGGTGACGCCTGTGATGTTCGAGTTGTCGATCGTGGCGGACATCGCGGGCGCGCCGACGTCGCCACCGGTGAGTGCACCGCCGACGGTGGCGTATCCGCCGTTGCCGACGAAATAGCCGGTGCCGCTCGAGAGTTCCGCGAAGTGGACGTTGTTCACGGTGCCGTCACCGTCGAAGGTCATGTAGTAGTTGGCGTCGAAGCCGGCATCAAAGATGAGGCCGTTCATGGCGTTGAGGCGAGAGCCAGCACCGCCACCGACGCCGTTGCTCAGCGTTGTCTGTCCGCCGCCCACGGCGTTGGAGTCGAAGAACAGGTCGAGGCCGTTGCCGTTCTTCTCGACGTTTCCTGTGATCATGACGTAGAGCATGCCACCGTTCACGACGGCGTAGACGGCGTCGATCTCCGAGCCGCCACCGCCGGCGGGGGTTGCTTCTCCGTTGTCGCCGAAGCCGGTGAAGTTGCCCTGGAGCCAGCCGGCCTGCGGCGAGCCGTAGGCGGAGTCCTTCGTTCCGTCGATCGTGGGGGCGGTGCCGACTGTCGCGGGATTCAGCGTGATGTACTGGGTGCCGGCGTGCGTGTTGAAGTCGATGCCGCCGGTGCCGCCGAGGTTGCCCTCATTGGAGAGGCCGCCGATGACCTGGTTGGACATGTAGGTGCGGTCACCGGAGTTGATCCAGCCGGTGAGGCGCAGGTTCGCTGCGGAGCCGCCGATTGCGGCGAGCGGGATCGCGAACTCGACGCCGGTGACTGCGGCGGCGGCGTCGCCAGAGGGCGGCACGTTGGCGGGGTTGTTGTCACCAAAGGCCGTCGGGACGTTCTGCGTCCACTTGATCGCGCCATAGAACGATTCATCGCCACCCAGCTTGCCGTCAACGACGGGCTGCGCGAGTGCGTGACCGGCGACGGCTGCCAAGGCAGCGGCCGTGAGAACAGATTGAACCTTCATACTTCGGATCTCCCTCTAAACGGGTCGGGCATCGCGGCGTGCGCACGCCACGACGGAACACGTCCCGCGCGTTCAAAGCGCGGACAGTTCCGAACACTCTGAATATAGTGGATCGTCGCTTTGGTCGCGAGGATATTGTGCGATTCAGGGTGGTTTTGTCGCTCGTTCGCGGCGGCTTTCGGCTCCGATCACGCCGGAGAAACATCGGGCCGAGAGTGGCGGCACCCGAGTATCGATCGAATCGTCCATAGGGAAAGGGATCAGGTCGCTTGCGTCGAACTCCGAATGGCCTCTATTGACCACTACGGTCACTCTGAGGTCGTTCAACTCTCTCGAGATCGCCAGAACATCGTCGCCTTTGGGATACAAAGACCGAATCGTCCCATAACGGAGCGTGTCTCCCCATGTCGGGTGTCGGCGGAGCGACAGCCAGTACTTGTACTCATCGAGCAGCTGGAGATCTGGCGAGTCGCCGCCGTTCTCGGGTGCTGCGAGGTCGGGCCATTGGATGGGCTTGCGGTTGTCGGGATCATCCGGGCCGAAGACGCCGAGTTCATCGCCAGCGAAGACCATCGGTGAGCCGAGCGCGGCGACCTGCAGCGCGAGCGCGAGGATCGCGCGCCGGGCAGATTCTTCTGCGGGACGAGCGCTCACGGAATCTCTTCCGAGCTCGCCGGAGGTGGCACCGTCGTCGTAGGTCGCGGCGGGACGCTCGATCATCGTGAGGAGGCGAGCGGTGTCGTGTGAGTCGAGCAGGTTCATCTGCGCAAGATCGGTCTGCGGCGCGTGATTGAAAGTGCGGCGGAGCCGATCGGCGAGGAGCGAGCTGGATGTTCGGGGCGCACCCGCCGCCCATTCGACAACGGCTGATGCGAACGGGTAGTTCATCTGCGCATCGAACGCAACGCCATTGAACCATGGCTCGGCATCGAACCAGATCTCGCCGTAGAGCGCGGCATTGGGGTTGATGGATCGCACGTGGGCGCGCCAGCGACTCCAGAACGCGTTACCAATCTCCGGGGCGACATCTAGACGCCAGCCGTCGATCCCGTCGGAGGGGTCGCCGTCGCCGTTGGGGTCCATCCACCGAGAGGTGACGGCGAAGATGTGTTCGGAGACTTCGGGGACGAGATCGCCGTCGGGAGTCTGCTGAAACTCCGGGAGGTTCCCGTTCTTGGCGTCCCATCCGTCCCAACCGACGAGAGAGCCATTTGCATCGAATCGAGCGCGGAACCAATTCTTGTATGGAGAGTCCACGCCGCGTGAGACCAGGTCGAGAAAGGCCCAGAAATCTGTGCCGGTGTGGTTCCAGACACCGTCGAGCACAACGCGAAGGCCTCGTGCCCGAGCCGCAGGAAGGAAGACGTCGAGGAAGTACAGATCGGCCGCGGTCCATCCCCATGGATCGGCATCGGCCGCGTTGGTATCGACGGGGCCAAACGTCGGATCGATGTGGCGAAAGTCGCGAGCGTCGTACTTGTGCAGCGAGGAAGAGGCGAAGATCGGGCAGAGGTAGATGGCGGTCACCCCGAGCGATTGGATGTGATCGAGTTGCTGCTCGATTCCTTCCAGATCGCCTCCGTATCTACGGCTGTAGATTGTGGCCCGGCGGGCTCCACCGCGACGATTGGCTGAGGCGGAAGCGTGACGGGAACCGGCACGCTCACGGGACCATGCGAGTTCGATCTCTTCGATGGTCACAGAACCGAAATCCGAGGACCACGGGACCGGCGAAAACTCGGGAGGTGTCGGATCGTTTGCGAGATCGCCGTTGCGGAAGCGCTCTGGAAAGATTTGGTACCACGTCGCGCCGAGCGCCCAGGCGGGCACGGCGAGGTTGGGCTCGATCGAAAGCGAGAGTTGAATAGATGTGTCGGAGTCGATGCGGAGCGTCAGGTGCGGCCACGCTTGGGGATCGACCGATCCCTGGAGGAGGATCCTCGCGCCGCTGAGAGCCGAGGGCTCCGTAGAGAGTGCAAGAGGAGCGAGTGGGACGCGGAGCACCACTTCTCCGCTTTCGTCGAGCAACTCGACCCAGCGGGCGGTTCCATCCGGATCCTCGACCGCCACGTCGAAGAGCCCGAGTTCGGGAGAGATCGGGCGGATCGACGGTGGCGGGTGGCGGGTGCCGGGTTGACTTGCGATGGACGGACTGCCTGCCGTGCTCAGAAGCGTGACGATGGTCAGCAGGTGGCGGAACGGTCGTTTCGAACGATCATGCACGCCAATGGATCGCGATGTGGCAGAAGCCGGATTGAAACGGGTGCCGGATTCCATTCGTAGGTGCCACATGGAGATTGAGGCCCCGGGCGTCTTGCGACGAGCCGCCGAGCACGAACTTCTTGACGCGAGCGGGCGTTTGACGGTATCTTGGCGTGTGCGGCGTGGCAACAATAGGTTGTCACGCCTCGATCGATTCGGGTACGGCACGAGGAGCATTCCATGCGGGTTGGCCGGCAATGTCGAGGGGCGTTCACGCTCATCGAGCTTTTGGTTGTGATCGCGATCATCGCGCTCTTGATCGGGATCTTGCTGCCTGCGCTCGGAGAGGCGAGGAAAGCCGCAGCCACGACGAAGTGCCTCGCGAACACGCGATCGATGGGCATGGCGTTGACGCACTATGCGAATGAGAACAGGGACTGGTATCCGCTGTTCCTGATGAACAACGCTCAGAAGACCGCGTGGCGCACGACCAAGACGCTGACGAGCCAGAACTCGTACGGCGGGGTGGCGGGGCTCTTCAGCCTTTGGCAGGTCGGTGACGCGGAGGATGAGGCCGGGACCGTGTCCGCGGACCCGCATTATGGATATCGGGGAGCGTCGGGGCCGTCGGGCGATCCGAGTTCGGCGGTTTATCTCGGTTCGAGCCCGCCCGTGAGCACGCCCTTGATGTCCGGGTATCTTGAGGGTTTCGGGGCGCTGATGTGTCCCTCAGACAGAGAAGACAGGTACTACGGCAAGACCCTTTCGGACACGGTGTACGCGTCGGCGCCTGCACTGCAGCCGAAAACGCCGGGGAGCGAGCGGGATGTGGTCTCGTACAACATCTCCTACATGTACATCGCGGGCTTCAAGACGTATGAGTCGGTGATCCTGAATCCCGCGCCGCTGTGGGGCGACGAGACGAATGGACCGGATTACAGCACCAATTCGTTCTATAAGTCCAACAGCAACCACATCCCGGCACGCGCTCAGCCCGGCTATTACGGCAAGGTGGACAACCACTCGGACAAGGGCGGCAACTGGGTCTTCACGGACGGGCACGGCGACCTGATCCAAGGTCGAATGGAGGAGATCTTCTTCGAGTCGGGTGATTCGACGAATGGTCAGAGCATCAACACGATCGACCCGACCCGGAGCCAGCGCGTCCAGACGATTGATTGAGCGAGTCGCGACAGCAGGGACGCGGCGGGATTCCGCACTTCACGCTATCCTAGCGACAGGGTTTGTCTGGTGTGCCGGGCGAACGCCTCGGCACTGTTCGCACTGGTCTGTTACGCACCGTTCCTTCGATTGAATCCCGGGTGATGCCCTGAGCGACGAGTCGGCCCACAATTCGAAAGGCACGCTGGCACGACTTCTGGCGATCCAGGAGTCGGGCCTTGTGCTCGTCATTGCGATCATGGCCATCGCGTTGACCTTCTTCGGCGGTACCAAGATGGTGCCGCGGATGGACCCGGCGACTAACACGGTGATGCGGGACCCGGAATCGGGGCAGCCGGTTCGGGTCGAGGTCAACAGGTTTCTGGACTCGCAGAATCTGATTCAGGTCGCGAACAACGCGTCGTATATCGCCGTGATGGCGGTGGGGATGACGGCGATCATCGCGCTCGCGGGAATTGACCTTTCGATCGGCTCGATTTATGCGCTCGCGGCCCTGATCGGTGCGTTCGCTCTCCGAGAATTGGAGCGGACGACCGGGTTGATGGTTGCACTCCCGGTGGGACTCCTCGTCTGCATGGGTGTCGGGGCGTTGGCGGGGTTTGTGAACGGCGCGATGATCGTGGGCCTGCGGGTGCATCCCTTTATCATCACGCTCGGCACGATGGCGATCTATCGCGGGGTCGTGTTTGTGCTGAGCCGCGGGCAGACAGTCAGCGGTTTCCCGGAGTCGATCCAACGAGGTTTTTTCAAGCTGTCCGTGGGCGGCGTGCAGCCGGTGCCGTCGCTGCTGATGGTGGTGACGATGGTGGGCGGCTGGTTCGTGATGTCGCGGACGGTGATCGGGCGGCGCGTGTATGCGATCGGCGGGAACGAGGTCGCGGCGCGGTACGCGGGGATTCCGGTCGGTCGTGTGAAGATCCTGGTGTACACGATCGCGGGGATGCTCGTCGGGCTTGCGGCGTGCATGTATGCGGGATACTTCGGCGCGGCGACTTCTGATGCGGGAGCGGGGTACGAGCTCCGGGTGATCGCAGCAGCGGTGATCGGTGGGGCGTCGCTGGCCGGGGGACGCGGATCGGCGCTCGGGGCGGCGCTCGGGGCGATTGTGATCGAGCTGATCAATAACGGCATGATCATCCTGCAGGTTGATCAGAGCTACAACCAGATCGTGATGGGCGCGGCCATTGTTGTGGCCGTGCTCGTGGACCAGGCCAAGAGGCGTCCGGGTCGAAACCATTGAATCTCGCCGGCTTGGCCGGCCTACTGCGGAGGTCACACCATGTCTCGTAGCGTTCTCAACATGCTTGGAGCGGCATCGATTCTGCTCGCGTCGCTGACGGGGTGCAAGAAGTCGGAGGGCGGCGCGGCATCGACACCTGCTCCGACGGGTGGCACGCCCAAGGCGGCCGCGAAGTCCGAGTATGTGTTCGGCGTCATCGCCAAGAGCCAGGCGAACCCCGTGTTCCAGGCGGCTCGCACGGGCGCGGAAGACGCGGCTCGTGAGCTCTCTGCCAAGCATGGGGTGAAGGTGACGGTCAATTGGCGCACGCCGAATACCGAGGACGCGCAGCAGCAGGCACAGTTCATCGAGCAGCTTGTTGCGCAGGGCGTGGATGGGATCACGGTGTCGTGCACGGACGCGGCGGTGCTGACGGGCGCGATCAACGACGCGGTGGACAAGGGAGTCCTCGTCGCAACGTTTGACTCCGACGCGCCGGACAGCAAGCGATTTGCCTACTACGGGATCAACGACGAGGAAGCGGGCCGGGCCGTGGCGCGTGAGTTGATCAAGGCCATGGGCGAGACGGGCGTGGTGGCGATTCTGGCGGGGAACCAGAGCGCGCCGAACCTGCAGACGCGGGTGCGGGGCGTGCGTGAGGAGGTCGCGAAGCACCCGGGCGTGAGCGTCAAGGATGTGTACTACCACCCGGAGACTGCCCCTGATGCCGCTGCAAAGGTGAAGGACGTTCAGATCAACAACCCGGAGATTACGGGGTGGGCGATGGTTGGCGGGTGGCCGCTGTTTACGGAGAACGCGCTCGACGGAGTCGCGGGGAAGGCCAAGGTTGTCTCTGTCGATCATCTGCCGGAGCAGCTGAACTATGTTCGTGCGGGCCAGGTGCAGGCGCTCGTCGGGCAGGACTGCTACGGCTGGGGGTACAAGACGGTCGAGATGCTCTTCGACAAGGCGCATGACAACAAGGACCCGGCGTCGGTCATCAATAACTTTGAGCTCTCGGTGGTGACCCAGGCGAACGTGGACGAGTACGCGGGGATCTGGAACAAGTGGCTGGGCAAGAAGTAAACGAGCGGCAATCAACGCCGAACGGGGGGAACCCTGTTCGGCGTCTTCGTCTAGAGGTGCCCCCGCACGATGGATGCGATCGCGAACAAATCGCTGGTAGTGGTCGAGAATGTCTCGAAGCGGTTTGGCGTGACGCAGGCGCTCGATGATGTCTCGGCATCGTTTCTCGCGGGCGAGGTGCACGCGCTCATGGGTGAGAATGGCGCGGGCAAGAGCACGCTCGGGAAGGTGATCGCGGGGCTGCACAGACAGGACCGGGGGACGGTGTTTGTGGACGGGCACGAGCTCAGGCCGGGCTCGATCGATGATGCCTATGCGCGGGGTGTGCGGATCGTGCACCAGGAACTGGCTCAGTGCCCAAATCTGACGGTTGCGGAGAATCTGTGTCTGCACGACATGCCGACGAATCGGTTTGGGCTGATCGATCGACGCTCGATGAACGAGCGGGCGTCCGAACTGGTGCATCAACTTGAGCCGGGCATCGACGTCACCCGCCCCCTGGGCGCACTCTCGCCGGGGTGGCGGCAAATCTGCCAGATCGCGGCGGCCCTTGAGGATCGTGGCGAGAACGGCGGATGCGGGCCCCGGGTCATTGTTTTCGATGAGCCGACGTCGTCTCTCTCGATCGCAGAGGTGAATCGCCTGCTGGAGATCGTGCGATCTCTCGCGGAGCGCGGCCTGACGGTGCTGTATGTCTCGCATCGCATGGGAGAGATCTTCGCGTGCTGCGATCGGGTGACGGTGCTTCGCGACGGGAGGTTCGTTGCGACGTCACGGGTCGCGGACATCGATGAGCCGACGCTGGTCGAGCAGATGATCGGCAGACGAGTCGCTGCAACAACTGCCAAGGGGCTCTCTCGCCAGAGTGGAACCAGCCACCTCGCTCCATCGGAGCCGTCGGATGGGGCGAAGAGGGCCAGCGGGCTCCGTGTTGAGTCGATGGCTTCGCCGGGCAAACTAGCGAGTGTCTCATTCGAGGTTGCGCCGGGTGAGGTCGTCGGGATTGGGGGGCTGGTGGGCGCGGGGCGGAGCGAGTTGCTCGATGCGGTGTTCGGGCTCGATGGAGCGTCGAGCGGCATCGTCGAGATCGAGGGCAAAGCGATCCCATCGCACAGCCCGAGCGCGGCGATTCGCGCCGGAGTGGGGTACGTGCCGGAGGATCGCAAGCAGCAGGGGCTCTTCTTCCAGCTTGGCATCGACGAGAACATCGTTGCGCCGGTGATGTCGATGCTGGCCTCGACGGGCGGCATTCGTCGGCGGTCCGATGAGAGCCGTCTGGTTGACGAGCGGATCCGGTCGTTTCAGGTGAAGGCGGCCTCTCCGGCGTCGTTGCCGGGTTCGCTCTCCGGCGGGAACCAGCAGAAGCTCCTGCTCGCGCGATGGATGGGCAAACGGACCAGGGTGCTGCTGCTCGACGAGCCGACGAGAGGCATCGATGTCGGCACCAAGTCAGAGATCTACAAAATCGTCCGCGACGCGGCCGACAAGGGCGTGGCGGTTTTGCTCGTCTCGAGCGAGATGCCGGAGTTGCTGCATCTCTCGGATCGGATCCTGGTTATGTGCGACGGCAGGATCAGCGGCGAATTGAGGGGCGAGCAGATGACGCAGGCCAATATCCTTCGGCTCGCGACCATGGAGTCCGCGGCCGCAACGGCGGCGGATTGCTGAGGACCTTTTCCCGCGATCAGTTTCCGGCCAGCATGGGCGGGAACAGGAATTGCAACGCATCTGGGAATCGTGCCGCCCAGGCGTCTTCGTTGTGGACCGCGTCCTGACCGATGACGAGCGTGCGATCCGCTTCCGCGATTCCCTTGACGCCGAGCAACGCGAGGAGATCCCTTGCGCTCTGCAGGTACGCTGCGTTCCGATCGGCGTCCGAGGGATCGTGGCCGACCTCGTGGGTTCCGACAGCGACAAACGCGCGGGTGGGATACGTGTCGCGGCCGTCAAAGTAGTGCAGCAGCAACGCGCCCTTGGCGAGCATGGCAGGGCTCTCAAGCAGGACCGCACCAAAGAGGTCAGGCCGCTCGGTCGCTGCGTAGAGGGCGATCACCGCCCCGAGGGAAGAGCCCCCCACAACGCGATTGGCCGCGCCCGGGCGCACGCGGCAGACCCGCTCGACGCGGGGGATGACCTCGCTGACGAGCCACTCGACATGCTGTGAGCCTCTGGCCGGGACTCCATCGAAGACTTCGACGGGGACGTACTCCTCGAGCCGCCGGATGCCGATGCTCGGGATGCCGACGATGATGAGCGGCTCGATCTTCCCCGCATCGATGAGACGCGTCGCGGTCTCGTCCGCTTTCCATTCTCCGGGCACATGTGGCAGTTTCTCGAAAATGTTCTGGCCGTCGTGCAGATAGAGAATCGGGTACCGCCTGTCGGCGTTCGAGGGGTCGTCGTAGCCGGGAGGGAGCCAAACCAGGATGTCGCGCCGCACCGGGATCGGACCGCCCGCGACCTCGACTCGGCGGAGTGTGCCTCCTGCAACGGGGATCGGACGGTTGGGATCGAGGCGGAGGCGCACGTCGGAATCTGGCGGAGGATCGCGGAACTGCTCGACCGTGATCTCGATCACGGGCTTCTCGCCGGGGCGAAGCGATGCCGCATCGATGAGGGGGAGTTCGCGATTCGCGATGTCGGCCATGTCGGCGGTGACCTCCACCGTGTCCCATGATCCGAGCGTGATCTTGAATGCCAGTCGGGAGCCATCAGGCGATGGAGGCAGCTCGATCTGCCACTTGCTGTCGGAGCGGGGAGTCAGGCGTCGATTCGGGTCGCCGGGGTTCCATCCGTTGTGGTTCGAGCCGATGTGGAGCGGGCGTGACTCATTTGCCTTTCCGGACCTGTCCGTCACGACAAGCATGAACCCGCCTGGCAGAAGCTCCGGCTCCTTCATGACAGCGGGCTGGATCGTGCCCGACGGACGCCCGGGCGCGAGCGAGATGGACATCGTGTGGCCGAGTTGCGATGGCCAGGAAGGATCGAATGGAACGCCCTCGGATTCCGGCCGCTCCATGCGCTCGGGAACGAACGCGGTGCCGAAGACTTCGGGATGGGAGGCGGCGGCGGCCCTCGCCAGTGTTCCCGCGATGCCCGCGCCGACAATCAAGCCGGGACTCGTATGAACGCCAGCGGCACGCCGGATTCGCGGTGCGGCGTTCGACACGAGATCTCGGATCAGTTCGGACCCGTGCCCGCTCAGTCCATACTCGGATTCTCGGTCGCCCGGCTTGGTCGGACCCGGCACAGCGACGATGATCGGTGGCGTGATCCGCTTGGCATCGCAGAGTTCCATCGCGATCTCGTCCGCACGCCACTCGCCACCGATGGCCGGAACGAGCTCGAACGCGGCCTGCCCGTCGAGGATCCAGACGATGGGATAGGTCGCGTCTGCGTTCGCGGGCTCATTCATGCCGGGGGGGAGCCAGACCAGAAGGTCGCGAGACTTTCCCAATAGAACCGACTCGACGCGACGGACATCTCCCGTAACTTCCAGTTCGCGGTAGGGATCGGTGCGATGAAGATCGGGCTCGGGGGGGCGTCGATCTTTCCAGCTGTCGATGGTGAACTCGATGATCGGGGCCTCACCGGGTTTGATGCTCCCGGGATCAAGCCGGGGGAGCAGGCGGTTCTCGATCTCCTGCAATTGTGCGTCGACTTCTACGGTCTCCCACGATCCGCGTGTGAACTTGAACGTGAGACGAGAATCGAGCGTCGGCTTCGGGCGCACGATCTGCCACTTGCCGTCCGATCGTCGCGAGAGCGCCTGCGTCGGATCGTTGGGATTCCAGCCGTTGTGATTCGACGCGAGCAGGATGGGCGATTCTGTGGATGCGAAACCGGATTTGTCGGTGACGACGATCACGAATCCTTGTTCGAGCGACTCGGGCTGGATGAGTCCGTCCTGCCCTCGCGCCGGGAGCACGAGTGCGATGAGCGGCAGTGCGAGAGACAAGGCGATTCGGCGGAGTGCGTGCGTCATGTCGGGAGTTCCGTCGGGACTCGGAGTTGGGGAGAGCGGATTGGATGGATCGCGGGGTCCTGCGCGTGTCATTGCCCGGGGAGCTTGGCTGTGGCGAGATCGACGCTGATCGTCTGGCCGTCCTTGGAAATGGCGACCGCTTCACGCCCGTCATCGAGCATCACACGGACCACGATGCTTCGCTCCGGGCGAGCGAGCTTGCCGAACGTCGATGCGATCTCCACTGCAACGGCGCTGCCGGTGCGAGTCGCCTGGTAGGTGGTGCGCAGGAATTCGCCGGACCGGTATCCGTAGCCATCGCCGGCGTCCTCGTACAGCGTGCCGCGGGCCTTTCCGGATGGGTCGAGCGAAACATAGAGCGTGAGGGGATCGAGCGGACGCTCGTCCACATACTGCTCGATCGGGCCGACGGGTAGTATCGCGCCCGGACGAAGATAGAGATCAGGGAGATCCGGATCGGTTGCGCCGTCGTGGAGGTTGAGTGAACGCCACTCACCTCTTGGCAGGACCGGCATGCGATCGCCGAGCGGCGTCGTCTTCGCAACGACGAGCAGGTCGTCGCCGAGCAGGAACGAATCGTCTTCAGAGCGGAGCGCGGGATCGGCTGGATCAGCGAAGAACGTCGGACGCGCGACGGGCATGCCCGTACGAGAGGACTCTTCGAAGAGCGAATAGAGGTAGGGGATCAGGCGGTAGCGTCGTTCGAGCGCCATTCGGCAGGACCGCTCGACATTGGCGTCGAACGCCCATGGCTCCTTATCGCGATTGCCCTTGCCCGTGTGCCCGCGCGAGAAGGGGAGAAGCGAGCCGATTCCCATCCAGCGGGCGAAGAGCTGGCCGTCCCCGTTGCCGATGAAGCCACCGATATCGGGACCGCAGAAGGGCTGCCCGGAGAGGCCGAGATTGAGCGCCATGGGAATGGAGTTCTCGAGATCGTACCACTCTGCTGCGTTGTCGCCCGTCCATGTCGCGGCGTATCGATGGCCTCCGATGTAGTTTGCACGGGTGAGCACAAAGGGTCGCTTCTCTGGGTTCGCGGCGGCGATGCCGTCCTTGGTGGCCATTGCCATGAGCATGCCGTAGACGTTGTGATACCTCGCGTGCGGCCCTGCGGAGAGATCTCCACCTCCACGGTGTTGATTGTCCTCGGGCATGGTCTTCGAAGGAACGTTGAAGATCGCCGGTTCGTTCATGTCGTTCCACACACCATCGATGCCGGTGGCCATAAAGCTCGTGTAGAGCCCGGCCCACCACACGCGGGTCTCTGGTCGGGTGTAATCTGGGAAGACACACTGGCCGGGCCACACCTCGCCGGTGTAGACCGAGCCATCTGCCTTGTTGACCCAGTGTTCACCCGCAGAGCCGGAGTCGAAGACGCTATACCCGGATTCAGCCTTCACGCCGGGATCGATCATCCAGATCGTGCGGAATCCCAGATCGTGCAACTCATCGTTGGTACGCTTCGGTTCCGGGAAGTGTGAAGAGTCAAAGGTGAATACCCGGTAGCCGTGCATGTAATCGATGTCGAACCAGATGACGTCGCAGGGAATGGAGTGGGCTCGAAAGCCCTCGGCGACCTCCATGACGCGTGCCTCGGGGTAGTAGGAATAGCGGCACTGGTGGTAGCCGATGGCCCAGAGCGGCGGCAGCTCGATGGTGCCGATGTGTGCCGCCAGCTGCATCATCACGTCCTGCGGGGTCTTTCCCTCCATGACGATGACAGGAAACGCGGGCCCGTCGGCGGCGAAGGTGATGCCGTCGACGAGGCTGATCTCGCAACGCCACGTTGTGTCGGCGAGCACCCCGAACGCAGAGCCGTCGGCGCGCACCGCCAACACCCACGGATGTGACTGGTAGAGAGACTTCGTCTCTTCCCGATAGCCGTAGGCATCGGTATTCCACGCCTCGACGGTGCGGCCGTTGCGGAGGAGCGATCCCGCGTTCTCACCCGTGCCGTAGAGACTCGTTCCCCCTTCAACGGAGATGGCGACGACGCTCCGCCCCTGGCCGTCTGTTGAGAACACCGGCTTGACGGGTCCGGCCTTCGTCGTCGGTTCACGGCGCTCGCGGTGCGTGGGATTGGCGAACGACATGGAGGGCAGTGCGCCGCGTGCTGCCTCTTCCGAGGCGTCCCATCGGATGGCACCGGTTGGAAGCTTGGTTGCGACTTGTGCCGCGGCGTGCGTCGCAGCGACCGAGATCATTGTGAGCATGAGCGAGAGCTGCGCAGCGCGTGTTCGCCTCGAATGAGCGTTGGACATCGTCGGGTCACTCCATCGGTGGCTCGGCATCCCTTGAAGTGGGCGTCGGCCCCTGATTAATGGTCTCTGGGCAGAGTAGCAGGAGTGGGCGCGAGCGTGCGGCACCGACGACCCGAACACGTACTTGCAACGACCATGCGGAGACGCGCTCGCAATCGGAGAATTGAGCGAAATGGGATCCAAGGGGTGTTCCAATCCGGAGCGCGTTACGTCATAATCCCGATAGTTCATGCGCCGCCCCGTCGGGGTGTGCTTTGGTATGTGGAGATCGAAGAATGCCGAACCTTGCCCGAATGCGAGCCCACTTTCTGCTGCCGATCGCGATTGCCAGCGCGGCGGGCACACTGACCGTTCCGGCGATAGCGGATGATGAGCCGGTGATGCTGCAGTGGTTCGAGCAGCCATGGCGCGATTTGGAGCGTCGCGTCCCGGACATGTTCAAGTCGGGTTATGGGTCCGTGTGGCTACCGCCACCGGGAAAGGGATCGAGCACAGGGAGTGTCGGATACGACGTCTTCGATCGCTTTGATCTTGGACGCCCCGGGTCGCAGACGGCTTACGGCACCGAGAGCATGCTCGATGTGATGGTCGGGGAGCTTCATCGCGCGAACGCGGAAGTATATTTCGATTCGATCCTGAACCACAACTCGGGCCGGCAGACGAGCGCGTCGTTCCAGGCCGCGGGCGGCTGGCCGGGATTCTGGATGGCGCCGGCAACACCACCGGTGAACAAGCAAGCAAACAGCCCCTGGGGCGATTTCCACAACAACCCGGCGAGCTCGACGAGCTATCTCCAGTCGGAGAATCCGGGTGGCTCGTGGTACGACGTGCACAAGGGAGATCTGGTCGCGCTGGTGGATATCTCGCAGGAATCGGACAATCAGTTCATCCGGCACCCGGTCGCATCGGGCGACCCGCAGAATCTCCCTGCGGGTTCGGTGCACAACAAGCCGGATCCGAACAATGCGAGGTTCTATTCGGACCAGTCGCTCACGCCGCTCACATTCACGAACCCGGCGTTTCAGGGCCAGCCGGCGAAGAACTTCACGTTGTATCCGTTCAACACCGCTGATCCTCTCGCGGGCGATCCGCACACGGACAACGCGACGGGGCTGCTCATCCGGTACACGCAGTGGATGCTCGACGTTCACAAGGTGGATGGATTCCGCCTCGACGCATCGAAGCACGCGCCGAGTTGGTTCTGGATCCAGTACTACGACGCTGCGGTGCACAACCGTCGCACCACTCCGGATGGACGCAAGGTGACGGCGTTCTCATTCGGAGAAAACACCGAGGGGAACTCCACGGTCTTCGACAATTACATTCGCAAGCCGAACGGGCGCAATCCGCCCCGTCCGGGCGATGAGTTCGGCAATCGCGACGCGCTCGATCTCTCCGGCGCGGGCTCGCTGCGGAATCTGATCAGTGCGAGTGGATTTGGCACGTGGGGAGGCGTGCTCGGTGCACATCTGGACACGACGGATGACGGATTCAACAACGGCACGATCGGCGTGAACCACGTGTTCAGCCACGACAACGGCACCGTCGACGGACCGGGCAGTCTGCCGTCGCTGCCGACGCTCCGTCAGCAGGGTCTCTTTACACATGCGTACGTCATCAATCGGCCGGGCATCCCGATTGTGTACTACAACGCGCGTGGTGTGACGCGGCCGAACGGTTCGTTCTTCCCCGATGAAGGGACGCCGATCGCGCTGGGATATGACCCAAGCACTGACTCAGTGTCCGACCTGATGACCCGCATCGTCCACGCGAGAAACTTCGCCGGGCGGGGGCAGTTCTTCCCCTTGAACTCGAACACGAACGATGTGCTTATCTACGAGCTCAGCTCTCCTCGGTTCTCCGGCGCGTCGTATCCCGGTGGCTACGCCGCGAACATGATCGTGGGAACGAGCGACAGCTACGCGTCGGGGAGCGTCGGCGGGGTGGTGACGACGACGTTTCCGGCGGGGACCCGTCTCCAGGAGATCACCGGCAACGCCGCGGATTCGAACGTGGATCCGACGAACATCATCTCTGAGACACTCGTCGTGGGTGCGGGCGGCACAGTGAATCTCCGCGTGCCTCACAACGTGAGCAGCGCGGGCGAACACAATCGGGGATATGTGATCTATGTCCCGACGCTTCCGAGCGGCACCGTCGCGCTCACGCCCATCGCGAGCACGATCCCCGCGGACAGCGCGGGCACGCCGACCTACCGGCGCCGGCTCACCTCCGTGCCGGTGATCACATCCAGCACGTTTACAGTTCGCCTCACGACATCGAAGACGGATCCGCTGGACACCAACTTCGACGACAACGCGCTCTTCCGGATCGATGCGGGGTACTTCGACGCGAACGGCAACGGCTCGATTGATTTCGACTTCACCAGCGGCGTAATCGCAGGATACGAGCAGTTTCTCACTACGAATCAGCCCCTCTTTGGATCGGGGGCGACGAACGGACTCTACGAGCAGGCGATCAACGCTGCGGCGTTGGAAGAGGGCATGCACTATCTCTCGATCAAGGCGTTCCGCAAGCGCAACGCGGACGAGGCCCCGCTGTTTCGTGAGTTCAGAGAAGTGTTCTATGTCGATCTGGAGCCGCCGGCGATCGAGTTCATCGACCCGCCGTTGACCCTGACATCGACGAGCCATGAGTTCAGGATCGGGGCGCTGGACCGGACGACGAACTTCGTGTACATGCTTCTGGATGTACCGAGCGGGACGGATCCGCTCACGCTGATTGGCCTGCCGAATCTCGCTTCTCGATACGATCGGCTCGAGCACCGCCGCACGGTCGGCGTCTTCAACACGCACGGGTTCCACACCGTCACGGCGGTGGCGACGGAGGAGTCGGGGAACGCGCGGGTGCTGACCCACACGTTCTTCGTCGACAGGTGTGTTGCAGATTACAACAAGGACGGCGTCTCGGACGTGCTGGACTTCCTTGATTTCCTTGACGACTTCGGACAGTGCGAGGGCCAGCCGACGCCGTGCGGCACCTTCGGCAATCCCGACATCACCGGAGACTCGCTGATCGACGTGCTCGACTTCCTTGAGTTCCTCGACGCGTTTGGGCAAGGATGCGCGTGAGGCTGACGATGCGAACGAAGAGCTCTACGGCAGGCGAACGGGGCCGACTCCCTCGTTGGTGATGACGACGGGCTTGATCGTGCCGTCTGTATCGAACTCCAAACGATCGATGCAAACGACACGGTGGTCGCGATCGGTCTCGTCGAGCGGGCGTCGGTGGTAGACGATGTAGAACTCATCCCTTCCGGGAACCTGGATCGCGCTGTGGTGCCCCGCGCCGGTCGCGACCTTGGGGTCTTGCTGGAGAATCTTGCCCACACGCTTGAACGGCCCGAGGGGTGAGTCGCCGATGGCGTAGGCCACAGAGTAATCGGGGCCGGTCCAGCCGCCCTCCGACCACATGAAGTAGTATCTGCCGTTTCGGATGAACATGAACGGCCCTTCGACGTACCCATCCGGCGTGATCTCGCGGAAGATCACCCCGTCGTCGAAAGGGACCAGATCACGAAAGTCAGCGCCGAGCCGAGCGATGTTGCAGTGACGCCAACCGCCATAAATGATGTAGTGCTGGCCGTCGGAGTCCTTGAAGACGTATTGGTCGATGGGCTGTGCGCCGTTGTGGAACCGATCGATCAGTGGTCTGCCGATGTAGTCACGGAAGGGACCCTCCGGACGATCGGCGACCGCGACGCCGATCCCGCCGACCTCCGAATCGTTCTGTATGTCGTTCGCTCCGAAGAAGAGAAAGATCTGACCTTCGTGCTCGATGACCGCGGGGGCCCACATGGCGCGGCGAGCCCACGCGATCGATCCACGATCCAAGACGCGCTCGTGCTTCGTCCAATGGACAAGATCGATTGACGAGAACGCGTCGATGTGTGTCTGGTCGTCGTACCGAGCGGAGAATGTCGGATAGATCCAGAACCGGGTTCGACCCTCTTCGTCGGTAAGGACAACTCCCTCCGGATCCGCGTACCACCCGGGGAATACCGGGTTGCCCGGATGTGGTTCATCTGGCACCGGCGTGGCCGTCTGCCCGAACGCCGCGCTCGTGATCACGACCCCGGCAGCTGCGAGACGGCCCGCGAGCCACCACTTACGAATCGATCGAGCCGAGTGTGCGTGGTGCATGTCGGTGGTTCTCTCGCGAGTGCGCCGGCTTACGCGGCCCCGTGCGGGGTGGACTCGCTGCTCGCCTCCGCGTGCTCATGCGTATCCCCGGCGGCAGCCGATGGCGACTCCCGCATCGAGGCGAGCGCCGACTTGAGTGGCCCTCGCTTTCTGCGATCCGGCTTCGATTCCAGCGAGGGGGCATCGGCATCAGACGCGGGCGGGAGTTCGCCGTGCGCCCCAACCTGATCAAACCGCACTTTCACGCGCGTCGAAACGCCCCGCTCCTGCATCGTGACGCCGTAGAGCTGATCGGCGGACTGCATCGTCTTCTTGTTGTGGGTGATGACGATGAACCGCGAGCGATCGGTGAACTGGCGGATCATCGCGCAGTACCGAGCGACGTTTCCTTCGTCCAAGGCGGCGTCAACCTCGTCGAGCACGCAGAAACACGAGGGCTTGGAGCGGAAGATCGACATGAGGAGCGCGACCGCGGTCAGCGTCTTCTCGCCGCCCGAGAGCTGGTCGATTGTGCGGGGCTCCTTGCCCGGCGGCTTGGCGACGACTTCGATGCCGCTCTCCAAGAGGTCGTACTCGTCTGTGACCACCTTCTCGCCGTCGATCTCCTTGATGAGGGGCATCAGTCGCACCTCGGCGCGGCCTCCTCCGAAGAGGCGGCGGAACATGCCGTCCTGGCTGCCAAAGTGCTCCTGGATCGCGGAGAAGATCGTGCCGAACTGCTCCTTGCTGACCTGATTGAGCCGAACGATGAGTTCCGCGAGGCGCTGCGCGGCGGTGTCGAGATCGGCGACCTGACGCACCAGGTTCTCGTTCTGGCCCTCGAGCTGGGTCTCCTCTTCGATCGAGTCGAGATTGACGTTGCCGAGCTTCCTGATCTCCTGACGCAGCAACTCGATTGTCGAGACTGCCTCCGGCTGATTGATGCGGGCGACATCGCCCTCCGACATCATCTCGCGATACTCGGGGTATTCCCGTCCGAGATCGATCGCGAGATCTTCCTGCGTGCGATCCTCGAGGGTCTCGCGCTTGACCTCGAGTTCTCGCCTGCTGATCTCGAGCGAGTTCCAGTCGCGCTCGAAGACCGCCAGCTGCTGGCGCGCCACGCCGAGAATCCCGGCGTGCTCCTGAACAATCGCGTCCGTCGCAGTGATCGCGTCGTTCGCCTGGGCCGCCTCATTGCGCAGCGTAATTGCAGCGGAAGCGGAGGCCTGGATCTGCGCGTCGGCCTCGGCGATCGCGAGCTCGTGCTCGTTGATGCGGGCACGCGCCTGTTCGAGGTGCTGGAGCAGATTGCGATGCTGGCGCTCCGCGTCGTCCCTCGCGATCGAGAGGCGACTCACCTCTCGCCGGGAGGAACCGATCTGCTCGCTCATGCGTCCCACGTCGACCTTGGCGGATGTCACCTGCTCGGACGCGGCGTCGGCAGCGAGGCGCACCCGCGCTGCCTCGCGCTCGGCGGTCTCCGCGGCGGCGGTCTGCTCCGCGTGGAGGCGGGCGAGCCCCTCGGCCTTTGTGGAGAGGGTCTGCATCTCGCTCCTCGCGCGGTCTTCGCGCGAGCGGATCTGAGCGGCCTCTTCGGCGAGCGACTTTGTCTCACGCCCGAGCCGGTCGGCGTCCGCTGTCAGACGCTCGTGCTTCGCCCGATCGGCAACGAGCTGGCGAGATTCCGTGGCGTGCGATGCAGCGATCTCGTTTCGGCTCTCCGTGTGCGTCGCAACCTCGGCATCGAGCCCGCGAAGGGACGTGCGCTCGCGATCGAGGTCGGCCGACACCTCTGCCGTCTGCAGTTCCAGTTCCGCGAGTTCGGTCTGACGCTGGAGCACGCCGCCCGCCACGGCGGCGACTGGGCCCGCGGTGATGCAACCATCGGGCTCGATCAGCGTGCCGTCCGGCGTGACGAAGCGAGCACCGGCAACAGGAGCGAGCGGGCCGGTCGCGAGCATCATCGCGGCGTCGACGGAGCCGACGAGGAACGTGGTCGCGAGGAGTCGGTCGAGCAAATCGCCGAGTCTCGGGAGGTCCCGGGAGGGCGAGATCGCGTCGCGGAGTCTCGTGACGCGGGGCTCGAAAGCCGAGAGATCGACCGGAGAATTGGCCGCTTGGAGCGACGGCAGGCCGGCGAGCGGAAGGAAAGTGACGCGCCCTCGCAGCGTGGCGATCTCTTCCGGCGATGGCGTGGTCACCACGGACTCGATGACAAGCCCCTGCAGCAGCGTGCCGAGCGCGGCCTCCACGGCCGACGCGTGGATCGCGTCGGTCTCGATGAGCTCCGCGAGGGGCGCGAAGATGCTCGCGAACCCATCGCCAGTCGCCTTGCGGTCGAGCACGTCCTTGACCGCGTCGGCGAATCCCTCTCGGGAATCCACCATCTCGCGGAGCGTGGCGCGACGCCCATCCAATCGGAGGAATCGCTGCTCAAGTTCGGAGACGCGCGTCGCGAGTTCGCGGCGGTCGGCCGAGAGCGTCTGGGCGGTCTGATCGTGCGACCGGAGTGAGGCCTCCAGCGAGGCAACGCGGGCGGCTCTCGCGTCCGCGCCGCGCAAGGTGTCCTGAGCGGCCGACGCGACCGAAGCGTGTTCGGCTTCAATCGCGCCGGCCTTGGTTTCGATACGTTGGATCTGCTCCGCGAGGGCCTCGATTCGCTTTCCTTCGGCCTGCACGTGCGCAAGCAGCGAGGAGCGATCGCGGTCGATGTTCGCCGCGGCGGATCGTTTCTGCGAGACCTCGCGCTGGAGGTCGCCGAGTTCCTCCAGGACCGCGGCACGCGTCTCCGAAGCGCGGGAGAGCATCCGCTCGGCTTCGGCGAGCCGCTCGGAGAGTGCCGCGACGGCCTCGGCCTGCTCCGCGACGGTCCGCGCGAGTGTCTCGAGATTCTGATCGACCTCGACGATCCGCTGGGCGTCCGTGTCGGCCTGACGACGCGCATCGTCGAGGGCTCGGGTGGTCATCTGTCGGCGCTGGAGCGCCGAGTTGTGGGCGTGTTCGGTCGAGAGCAACTCCTCCTGCAGTTGCTTGTGGGTGTTCATCGCCTCGTGCCGAGCGATCTCCGCTTCCTGCTTTGCGGATTCGGCCTCCTGCACCGCCTCCATCGCGGCGCGGCGCTGGCCCTCCAGATCGGCCAGACGAGATGTGAGACCGTCGAGGCGTTGGCGCAGGTCGTCGTACATGTCGAACGCCACCGCGAGACGCAGCGCGTTGAACTCCGCATCCAGTTCCTTGAACCGGCGTGCCTTGGTCGCCTGGCCTCGAACGAGACGGAGACGACGCTCGGTCGATTCGAGTTGCTCACGGGTCAGCGTCAGGTTGGCCTGCGCACGCTCAAGCTTCCGCTGCGCCTCGATCCGACGCTGCTTGTACTTGGCAATCCCCGCGGCCTCTTCGAAGATCGTGCGCCGTTCCTGGGGAGAGGCCAGGAGCATGGCGTCGACCTTGCCCTGCTCGATGATCGAGTACGCGTCCGCGCCGACACCGGTGTCGAGGAAGAGATCGCGGATGTCGCGAAGGCGGGCCTTGCGACCGTTGATCACGTACTCGGAGCCGCCATCGCGATAGAGCCGACGCTCCACTTCAACGACATCCGCGTCGATCGGGAGGATGCGACGCCGTTGCGTGACGGGTGTGGTCTGGACCTGTTGGGCGTCTTCGTCCTCATCTCCGTGGCGAGAGAGGTCGAGCTCAACGAGATCGGCCTCGGGATTCACGACCGGGTTCTCGAACGTGAGCGACACGCTGGCAAGCCCGGAGGGCTTCCGACCGACGGAACCGGCGAAGATGACGTCGAGCATCTCCTTGCCGCGCAGAGACTTGCTGGAACGCTCGCCGAGCACCCACTTGACGGCATCTACGACGTTGGACTTGCCGCAGCCGTTCGGGCCGACAATGCCCGTGATCGATTGATCGAACGTGAATTCGGTTCGGTCCGCGAAGGACTTGAATCCGGCGACAGTGAGTTTAACCAGGCGCATCAGGCCGCAACCTCCGTGCTGCTGACGCGATCCGGGTGTCCGGCGGCGTCTTGCGCCGCACGGCGATCAGCGGCTCGGGTTCCACCCGATGATCCGCCCAGCCCACATCGCGCCCGGGCCTTCGCCCGGTGCATATTGGATCGGTCAGAGGATACCAAACCGATCACGGATGTCGAGCCCGGTCGTTCACAAGGTCGGATCTTCACCCGCCGTCCTTCGACTTCGAGGCCGCGGACTCGGGCGGCAGGATAGGCACCGGCTTGGGCGGCGCGGCCGGTCCGGTCGGGCGGGGCTCTGCCGGGTTTCCGGTCTGTGGAGCGTCGAAGAAAACGGTCTCCTTGACGTCCGACGCTGTTTCGGGCCGCTCTTCCACCAGGGCCCGCTGGTTCGCATCGAGGAGCTGCGCCATGAGCTTGTCGCGTTCGGTGGCAAATGCCGTGTTGATGGCCCCGGCCGATTGCAAGCCGTAGAGAGCACCGACGACCTCGGAGTACGACAGGTCGAGGCCCGGACGCGGGTCCTGAGGAGACGGCTGCCTGCCGAAGAACTCGATCAGTTCCATCACGTTGGTCGGCACGACCGTCTGCGTCACGCGAGTGGTTCGATAGTCCTTGTAGTAGATCCGCGGCTCGCGGCTCGGATCGTCGTTGAGCAGCATCAGCCGATCGGACCAGATCGACGCGAATGCGCCCTCTGTCACGCTCGGACCATCTCCGAATACCACGACCCTGGGCGCACGCTGCTGGGTGACGTACACCAGTGGCTTTCCGCCCTGCACGCGATCGAGGGCGAACTTGTGCCCGATCAGGCGACGCTCAACGCCGTGGATGGTGCTCCCCGAGAGCACCTTCGCAATCGTGGGCTCGAAGGTGCCGGCCTCGGTGACCACCTGCGTCGAGGGATTCCGCGCCATGACCCGCGCGTATTGGATGTGCTCGGCGCGGGCCGCGAGCGTCTCGTACGCCGCGACGCGGATGGTCAGGTCGTTCTCGGCCAGGAGTTCTCTGAGCGAGAGCTCGAGCGATGGCCCGCCCTGCACGGTCTTGAGCAGGCCGATCGCCTCGATGCGGATAGGAGTCGAGGCGGTTCTGGCGAGCCTGAGCAGCGGCTCGACAGACCGAGGGTCGCCGAGTGCGGCGCCGACGTTGAGCGCGGCCATACGCGGCACAACGTCCGGGTCTTCGTAGAGCTCACGCACGAAAGGGAGCGATCGCTCGCCGATGGCACGAAGACACCACATCATCTCCTCGCCCATCGCGGGCTCGTTCTTCATCACCCGCACGTAGCTCTGGGCATATGCCTCAATGTTGGTCTGATCGATCGGCATGTGGGTCACAAGCTGAAGGAAGTCAGCCGGACGCTTGGCGTAGGTCGCGGGCACGGTGAGCGTGATCGAGCCCGCCGAGCGGCCACGGGCTGTCTGGCCGTGGGTGCCGGGCGGAAAGCGGGAATTGATCGCGGAGACGATCGATCGCGCCCGAGAGCCGGACTCGTTGTCCAACTGCAATTCGAGCTTGAGCGGACTGTCAACATATCCGCCGTCGAGCACACGCCCCACGGCCTGACCGACGCCCGTGATCGACGTGCCGGGATCGACGAAGGGATTGACGAAGATCGAGCCGCGGGAACTCGCGAGCTTCTGCGTGCGATAGCCGCCGAGCAGCGTGGGGTCGCCGATTCGCAGATCGGTCGTCCAGAGCGTGCCCCCCTCGAGGGATGTCGCGTTCAGCGCGCGGACGTAGACGTCAAACGTTGCGCCCTGCGGCGAGCCCGGTGGGATCGCGGCGTACACCGTCACCACAGCCGTATTTGTGTCGTTGAGCAGTTGCCGAGGCGACATGCCGGCGATATTGGTGCCCGCCGTCGAGTTCCCGCCCTGGCTGATCCCTCGCAGGCCGAGTTCCCGCTCCATGGTGGCGGAGACGCCCGCATCGATCGCGAGGCCACCCGTGCCATTAAGGCCCACCACCAGGCCGAGCCCCGAGACCAGCACCGGCTGCACACCGTTGACCGTCACCTCCGAGCCGATTGTGCCTCGCAGCGCAGACGGGACATTCCGCACCACGGGCGTGACCGTGCGCGGCTTGGGCTTCTCCTTCTGAGAGCCGCCACACGCCAGTGGGAGCGAGCCAAGCATCACGACGAGAACGACTTGCGTGAGCATTCGACTGATTGAGCAAGTCTGCGGCATTCGATACTCCGGGGCCGTGTGGATCGTGCGAAGGTGGGAACTTTACGGGAGTTCATGCCGCGGCGTTCCGTCAGCGTACGAAGTGGGGGGAATGGACCCCAGAAGCGGCCACGTGCCGGAATCGCAAAGCTATCCACAATGCCAGGGGCCTCCACACCCCTTCTGAGTGGGGGTCACAACCCATTCTTCACCAAAATGAGCCTGGGATACCAAACACCGGACGCGCGCAAGTCTAAAACCGGCTGGATCTTGGGCGCAACTGACAGGATATTCAGGCAACTTGTACCGGATTTTGTGGGCAGACCCCATTGCCAGCACGATCTGTAGTGGTATCCTGAGCCCCCGCTGAGATCTGGCGGGTTGACCAGACCGGCAAGGACAGCCAGGAGAACGCCCAGTGGGGGGCGGTTATTTGCTTGACTCGATGCGGGCATATTCGGGATATGAAAGGGCTTTGGAAGTGGGAGTACTCTCTGACACACAGATCCGCGAACGGGTTCGAATCGAGCCCTATGCCGACGCACAGAAGCGTCCGGGCCGGATCTCCTACGGCGTCTCCTCATATGGATACGACGTTCGCGTCGGCACCCGCTTCAAGATCTTCACGCCCACACCCAAGTCCGGCGACATCGCCGTTGTCGATCCGAAGAAGTTCAGCGACGACATGATGGTCGAGGTGGATGTCGGCCACAAGGCCGAGGGCCAGCAGTACGTCATCATCCCGCCCAACTCATTCGCGCTCTGCGAAACGGTCGAGTACATCGAGATCCCGCGCGATGTGCTGGTGATCTGCGTCGGCAAGAGCACCTACGCGCGTTGCGGCTTGATCGTGAACGTCACGCCGCTGGAACCCGAGTGGCGCGGCAAGGTGACGCTCGAGATCAGCAACACCACACCCCTGCCGGCGCGTGTCTACGCGAACGAGGGCGTGGCGCAGTTGATTTTCCTCGTGGCGGACCAGGTCTGCAAAGTCTCGTACGCGGACAAGGGCGGGAAGTATCAGGATCAAGGTGGTTTGACACTTCCAAAGGTTGACTGACTTGATGGCACGAGATCCGAAGAAAAATCCTCCTGTACGATGCATTCCGCCTGAGCAATGGTTGGGCAGCGCTGCCTCGTCGAACCGCCTGCTGCAAGAGATTTGGGCCGAGCAACTAAATGCCAATATCGCCGGTGGCAAGCGTGCTTTACGCGATATGGCAACCTATTTGACAAAACGCTACTGGGAAGGTTGTTGCGCTTATTGCGGTGGTTCACTCGGCACCGATTGGACTTGGGAACATTTTGATCCACGATCACACGGCGGAGACGATTCTGCTGCAAATTGCATCGCCGCATGTAGCTCTTGTAACAGCAACCGAGGCTCAACCGACCCTTGGGATTTCATGCGAGCGATCGGACGGGATGAGACCCAGATTCGCCACGTTCAGGCCAAGGTTTCGCGTTGGCAAGAGATATCGCGACTATCGAACTCGGCAGGCGGCATTGATCACGTATCCCGCGGCTTTGCAATCTTGGATGGAGTTGGCGTATTTACCAACGCGGAGTCGCGGTACGGCTTCCTCCCTGAAGAGATTCAAGAACGACGAAGTTGCGCGGCCCCTCAGCGGACTGATCCGTTCGCTTGAGTGACCGCGGTCATCTGCCTTTCCCATCGCCTATTGCCCGTTCCCCATTGTCCCCTCACGACACACGCACGAAGCGAGGCGTCGCACGATGAAGATCACCCGCAAGTTCACCAAGGACGGAATGGACCCCTTCGACAGCGTGCGCTGGACGCGCCGGTCGTCGAAGATCTCGAACCCCGACGGCAGCGTCGTCTTCGAGATGAAGGATGCCGAGGTGCCGGAGACCTGGTCGCAGCTCGCGACCGACATCATGGTTTCCAAGTACTTCCGCAAGGCCGGCGTGCCCCAGATGGAGGAGCAGTACGCCGTCCCCGGGGGCGCGGGAGGCAAGTTCAGGAAGGACAAGGACGGCAAGGTCGTCATGGGCCCGGAGCGTTCGGCGCGTCAGGTGATCCATCGCCTCGCCGGGTGCTGGCGCTACTGGGGCGAGACGCACGGGTACTTCGACTCCGCCGAAGATGCCCAGGCGTTCTACGACGAGATCGCGTACATGATGGTGCACCAGATGTGCGCCCCCAACTCTCCCCAGTGGTTCAACACCGGGCTGCAGTGGGCGTACGGCATCTCCGGCCCGGCCCAGGGGCACTGCGTCGTTGATCCGAAGACGGGCGAGGTCTCGCTCGCGAGCGATGCCTACACGCACCCGCAGCCGCACGCGTGCTTTATTCAGAGCGTCGAGGACGACCTCGTGAACCCGGGCGGCATCATGGACCTCTGGGTCCGCGAGGCGCGGCTCTTCAAGTATGGCTCCGGCACTGGCACAAACTTCAGCCACCTGCGTGGCGAGGGCGAGCCCCTCTCCGGAGGCGGCAAGTCCAGCGGGCTCATGTCGTGGCTCAAGATCGGCGACCGTGCCGCGAGCGCGATCAAGTCCGGCGGCACGACGCGTCGCGCGGCCAAGATGGTCTGCCTCGACATGGACCACCCGGACATCAAGACCTTCGTGAACTGGAAGGTCCGCGAGGAGATCAAGGTCGCGGCGATGGTGGAGGGGATGAAGAAGCTCTCCAAGGAGCAGAAGGAGACGGCCTCCGGCATGGGGCTGACGCTCGACTACGACTTCAACGGCGAGGCGTATCAGACGGTCAGCGGGCAGAACTCGAACAACTCCGTGCGGATTCCCGACTCGTACTTCGAGCAGGTGGAGAAGGACGGGGAGTGGAAGACGTTCTGGCGGACCAACGGCGACGTGGCGCGGACGCACCGGGCGCGGGAGCTGTGGGACGACATCGGGTACGCCGCGTGGCGGTGCGCCGATCCGGGCGTGCAGTTCGACACGACGATCAACGCGTGGCACACGTGCCCGAGCGCGGGCCGGATCAACGCGTCGAATCCGTGCTCGGAGTACATGTTCCTGGACAACACCGCGTGCAACCTCGCGTCGCTGAACGTCCTTCGGTTCTATGACTCTGAGACGCGCAGCTTCGACATCGAGCGATTCGAGCACGGCATCGACCTCTGGACTATCGTGCTCGAGGTGAGCGTGCTGATGGCGGCGTTCCCGAGCCGCGAGATCGCGGAGCTGAGCTACAAGTACCGGACGCTGGGCCTGGGTTATGCGAACCTCGGCGCGATGCTGATGCAGGCGGGGATCCCCTACGACAGCGACGAGTCCCGCGCGATCTGCGCGATGCTCTCGGCCGTGCTGACCGGCCGGTCCTATCGCCAGTCCGCGCTGATGGCCGAGTTGCTCGGTGCGTTTCCCGGATACGACGATGACCGGGAGAACATGCTCCGCGTCATGCGGAACCACCGGCTCGCGGCCCACGGCGAGAAGCGTGACAGCGAGGCGTACGAAGCGCTCTCGATCCGTCCCGTGCCGGTCGATCACAAGCTCGTCAAGGCGGGCCGGGCCGACCGCATCTCCAACGCGAAGACCATCCTTGAGCGTGCGACGCGCGCCTGGGACGATGCCGTCGCATTCGGGAGCGAGCACGGGTACCGCAACGCCCAGACAACCGTCATCGCGCCGACAGGCACGATTGGCCTCCTGATGGATTGCGACACCACCGGCATCGAGCCCGACTTCGCGCTCGTCAAGTTCAAGAAGCTCGCGGGTGGCGGCTACTTCAAGATCGCCAACGAGTCCGTCAAGCCCGCGCTCGACGCCCTCGGCTACACGGCGCCACAGGTCAAGGACATCATGACCTCCCTGCTCGGCACGCTGACACTCGATGTGCAGATGCCCAAGGGCGCGGGTGGCGGCGGGCACGCGACCTTCGCGGCGTTCCTCAGGGCCAAGGGCTTTGGTGCGGAGGAACTGGCCAAGATCGAGCAGTCGCTCCCCGGCGTCTTCGAGCTTTCGTTCGCCTTCGGCACGTGGGTCGTCTCCGACGCCGTGCTCAAGGCCGTGGGGGTAGACCCCGCCAAGGCCCGCGCCGACATGTCCTTCAACCTGCTCAAGAAGCTCGGCCTGAGCGACAAGCAGATCGATGAACTCAATCGCATCATCTGCGGCACGCAGACCGTCGAGGGTGCCCCACACCTCAAGAAGGAGCACCTGCCCGTCTTTGACTGTGCGAACACGTGCGGCAAGACCGGCAAGCGGTTCATCCACCCGCACGGCCACATCCGCATGATGGCCGCGGCCCAGCCGTTCATCTCTGGCGCGATCTCGAAGACGATCAACCTGCCGAACGAGGCAACGGTCGACGACATCAAGGAGTGCTACACGCTCTCCTGGCAGCTCGGGCTGAAGGCCAACGCGCTCTATCGCGATGGCTGCAAACTCAGCCAGCCGCTCAACTCGACCTCCGACACGAAAGCTGACGTGGATCTCGAGAGCGAGATCGACGAGCTCGGCGAGGCGGAGGCGAAGGAAGAGGTCGCGATCGCCGCGGTTTCGGTCGCGCAGGCCGTTGCCCGTGCCGACGCGCCCGGCGCCGAAGCCAAGCAGGTCGAGGTGCAGCACCGGCCGATGCGTCGTCGTCTGCCCGACACGCGGCGCTCGCTCACGCACAAGTTCAACATCGCGGGGCACGAGGGATACCTCACGGTCGGTCTCTACGACGACGGGCAGCCCGGCGAGCTCTTCATCACGATGGCGAAGGAGGGCTCAACGATTGGCGGCCTGATGGACTCGCTGGGCACGGCAACGAGCGTCGCGCTGCAGTATGGCGTCCCCATCCAGTCGCTCGTCAACAAGTTCACCCACCAGCGGTTCGAGCCGGCGGGGATGACGACGAACCGGGACATCCCATTCGCCAAGTCACTCGTGGACTACATCTTCCGCTGGATGGGCATGCAGTTCGTCGACGGCTACCGCGAGGCGAACGCGCCAAAGCGAGAGGATGGCTCAATCTCCGATCCGGTGATCGGACGGATCAAGGAGGACAAGGGTTGGGCGACCTCGGCCCAGCGGACCGAGAGCCGACGCACTGAGCGAGAGCCGGTGGCGACGACCGACTCATCCTCCAAGGTGCAGAGGGCGGCCGGCGATGCACGCCTGACCGTGACCATCGAAGAGACCACCGTTATCCACACGGGAACGCTCACGGCGGCAATGGAGAGCACGAGCGATGCGCCGCCGTGCGATGTCTGTGGCACGATCACCGTGCGCAGCGGAACGTGCCACAAGTGTCTGAACTGCGGGAACAGCATGGGGTGCAGCTGATCGAGTCGTGATCGAGATGGATCGACCGTCGCATCGGGTCTGATCGGGAGCGATGGCTCCATTGAGACGCGAGGCGGGGTGTGGGACGAGCCGGGTTGGATGGACCTGACCCGGAGATCAGGCGAGGGACAGGCCTGATTCTCATTCGCTCGAGCCCTTGGCGGAGCAATCGGCGGTGGCCCCAGGGCCTTGCGCCACGGAGCGACCGGCCAGGGGCAAGCCACACACGCCAGCGTTGGAGATGGAATCGAAGCGGACCGCGAACTGGCCCGAGGACGACAGGTGGACGGACCCACCACCAGGACATTGCCGACACCCCTGCATAGGGGCTCGCATTGAGCGGCGATTCCTGAGCCTCCCAGCCCCCGGATGCCCCAAACGGGTATTCGGGGGCTTTGTATTGGTACCGTTAGGAATCTCCCAAAGCGATGGCCTGTTATGGCCAGTCATTGCCAAGTCCGAGATAAAACCCGCTTTGCACACAAAAAACTTGGAATTCGGTGGCAAAGCCCTCGATTTTCATTTCTGACGACATCATACTGTGCCAGAGAGATTCACCGCTCGCGGATGCTTCCGGGGATATGTGTTCCCCTTTCCGCGCACGGTACAAGGACATCCGGGAAGAGAGACCCGGAGTAAAGGGGAGAGAGCATGCGTTTCAACGTCATTCTGTGCGCAACGGCGGGCTTGGCGATTGCCGGTTCGGCGTCCGCCGATGTCATCGCGACCTTCGGGTTCACCGATCTCAACGGCGCATACGCGCCCTCGAGCTCGACCACCGGCACGTTCACGGCCAATGTCGGCGCCCTGACCGGCGGCGATGTGACCCGAATCTCACCGTCGAGCGGCACAGCCGAGTTCGCCACGGGCTTCCTGGCTCTCGCGACCTCCGCGAATGTTCAGGTCAATCTCAGCGTCTCCAAGACCAGCGCCACCGAAGCCACCGGCAGCGGAACGCTCGTCATCACCGATATCGACGGCGACACGCTCACCGCCGACCTCAGCGGTCTGTGGCAGACGCCCGGCTTCGGCGTTGTCTTCTTCAGCGGCCTGATGGGCAACGTGTACTTCAACGACAACGGCGCTGCAGACGGCACGTTCAACGGCACCAACGGCTCGTTCGACATGGACCTGCCCGGCAACCCGCCGTACACCGGCGCGTTCAGCCAGCTCTACATCCGCTTCTCCGGCGGCTTCTTCACCAGCGCGTTCTCCGGTCAGACGGTCTCGACCGATGGCCAGATCGTTCCCGCCCCGGGCGCACTCGCCCTGGTCGGCCTGGCTGGTCTTGCAGCCCGTCGTCGTCGCGCCTGAGCAACGCCGATCCGCTTGAAAGTCTGATGAATCCAGAAGGGCCGTGTGGTGCATCCACGCGGCCCTTTGCGTGCGCTCTTCGCCCTCGCTCAGCGAGCCGGGTGAGGATCGCCAGCCGAGAGTGCGGCCCTGCCCACCGGCACGTCGAAGCGGTCGCGGGTGGTGCAGTAGCTCGCACCGCCCATCCGCCCCACCAGATCGATCACCCCGGGATCGATGTGGAATCGCTCGTTGATGGCCTCGTCGGCGACGTGGACGTGGACCACGCGCCCGATCACGATGTTGCCGCCGCTCGGCTCGCCCGGATTCGTACGGACCACCTGCATCGTCTGGCACTCGAACGACACCGGCGACTCGAGCACGCGAGGCGGGCGCACGCCTGTTGATGGAGCCGCGGTCAGGCCGGAGAGGTCGAACTCGCTCTCGTCAGGAGGCAGCGGCTCAGCCGCAGCGACCACACGCCGGATGATCGAGAGCGGCGCGAGATTCACAACGAACTCGCCCGTGCCGCCCTCTGCGACGGGCTTGCAGTTTCGGAGCGTGTCCTTCTCCGACCCGTCGGCCGCATTCGCCGGACAGAAGAGAAGCGTCAGCGGGTTCGAGCCGACGCCGTTGAAGAACGAAAAGGGCGCGAGGTTCGGAATGCCCCCGTGCGAGATGGTCGAAACAACCGCGATCGGACGAGGCACGAGGCACCCGATCAGAAGCTTGTATCGGGAGGCGATGTCGATCTCTGCTGGGTTGATGTCCACGCGTGATGATTGACAGTGGGGGAGGGCGAGGCGAGGCACTCGGTTCGAAGAATGCACTCGGAGTGCAATCGATGGCCACCTCAACTCAAGGTGGCGAAGGCCGGTAGCCGGAGCGGCCATGCCGGGCGTGACAGAGACTTGCACACCGCCACGAGGGTCGCCATGATCTGACCATGGGAAAGACATCTGCTGACAAAGCTGTTCGAACACTGACATCGGGACTTGCGAGTGAATGCCGCGACGCGGCAGAACTCGAGGCGGCGGCGATCCGTGGTGAGCCGAAGAAGGGCGAGTGCCCTTTCACGGGGTTGGAGATCGAGGTTCCGATAGCGCCCGAGATTCAGCGGCTTGCCAAGGAGGTTGCAGCGCGAGGGCTGGGGAAAGATGCCGCGTTCGTGGACGCGCTGCGGGATGCGATCCTGACGGCACGACGGGCGGGGTTGCTCAACTTATTCGCCGGCCTCGATGGAGAGGGTGAGTTGCCGGGTGGGATGCAACTCGTGCTGAGTACGCCTGATGGGGTGCAGCTCAATGGAACGTTGCATGAGCGGTTCGCGGCATCTTGAGCGGGTGGGCGTGGAGGCTTTCCGGGGGTCGCGGTCGCTTCGCTTCCTTGACCCCGGGCTATCAACTTCCAGTCCTGCGGGCTGAAGACACCGACCTTTGCCCAACGCGGTGAAGGTGCGGTGACACGGCGCAGGGAAGGTTGGGGCGATCTTTCTATCTGAAGTAGTAGAAGCGGCCTCCACCAGCCTCAATGTCCTCAAGTGAAGTTGCATCCATCCGCAGGGTCTCCGCGGCTTCGGGCGGAAAGTCGCGAGAGAGGAGAAGTTCACGATAGAGATCGAGGAACTCCGGTGCACTGGCGCGAAGTGATTCAACGTCGCCACGGTGTGCGCAGATGAGCCAGAGGGACATGTTAACCGGGTTGCCGTCGAGATTGCCGATGAACTCGCTGTCAACGATTGGAGGCGACCAATTTGGCCTGCTCATTATCAACTCATCAAAACACGCTACAGCGAGTCGAAGCCAGCGATACTGGATCTCGCTTTGCTTTCGTTCGTACTCGCGTTTGCAATGCTTTCTGCTCATCGTTCACTACTCCGGCATCGGATCCGGCGGTGGCGGTGGCAGAAGCGGTTCGACAAGTGCGATCAACTGCGGCACGTACACCGTGGCTACGCGCCATATCTTGTCGTCATCGATTCGTCCGTATTCATGCACGAGGATGTGGCGCTGCGCGATGATCGGACGCCAAGGGATCTCAGGGTGGGCCTCGCGGAACTGCTTAGAGACTTTGGCCGCAGCTTCGCCGATGACCTGAACCACACGGTTCACGGCGTCTCGGACCATGTCGTCGCGCCGGTATTGCTCGAGCGTCCGGTCCTGCACATATCGACTGGCGCGCCGGGCGTGCTCAATCATGTCGAGGAGCAATGCCGCGTCGCGTTCCTCAGGCCGCATACAGCACCTTGCGATGCGTCAGGATATGATGGCGGCGGTAGGGGTTGGTGACGAGGCGGCGCTCGACGACATCAACTTTGCGGCCGAACATCGCTTGCAACTCGTCGGTCAGATCGAGCCACGCCTCAAGCGGTGGCGTTGCCCCCTGCTCGAATGCGACGAGCACATCCACGTCGCTGTCGGCTCGGAAGTCATCGGTCAGTACCGAGCCGAAGAGCGAGAACTCGACGATCCTCCACCGGCGGCAGAGGTCCGCGACTCGATCGTCAGGAATGGGAACGCGTGCGACCATGGGGATCAGTTTACCACTCCGGCCCGCCACCATACCGCCCGTAGACATCGGCCATTGCCTGCACCATCTCGCCCAGCGTGCAATTCGCCAGCGAGCCGTCGATCAGCGCGGGCATCACGTTGGTCTCGTGCAGCGTGCTGCTGAGGACGAAGCCCGCCTTGCCGATGCCGGGCAGGTCATTGATGAGCGTGTAGGGCTTGCCGACGCAGGCGAGGCGGATGTTCTCGAGGGCCTGTTGCACACCCGCGCCATCGCGGTTTTTCTTGAACTTGGTGAGCCGTTCGACCTGCTCGGTTTCGACGGAGTCGGGGATGACGAGGATGTCGATGGGGCGCTTCTCGTCCCTGTCGATGTACTGATTGAGCCCGACGATGATGCGATCGCCGGCCTCGCACTCCTCGCTGAAGCGGTAGGAGGCCTCCGCGATCTGGCGCCGGAAGTAGCCCTTGTTGATCCCCGCGATCGCCGATCGGCCGAATGACTTGCGCGGTTCGTACGCGGCATGTTTCTCGAGCGGCGCGGGAACGGCTTCGCCTCGAGCGGGCGCAGCATGCCAGTCGGCGTACCCGCCCATCGTGTCGATCTCATGGATGTAGTCGAGCGCGTCCGCCTCCATCTTGTCGGTGAGCGCCTCAACGAACCACGAGCCGCCGAGCGGATCGGCGACGCGGGTGACGCCGGTCTCGTGGGCGAGGATCTGCTGCGTCCGGAGCGCAACCGTTACGGCCTGCTCGGTCGGCAGCCCCAGCGTCTCGTCCATGGAGTCCGTGTGCAGCGACTGGCACCCGCCCAGCACCGCCGCCATGGCCTGATACGCGACGCGGACGATGTTGTTGAGCGGCTGCTGCTCGGTGAGTGAGCAGCCCGCAGTCTGAACGTGGGTCTTCATGAACCAGGAGCGTTCGTTCTTCGCGCCGTAGCGAGACTTCATGACCCGGGCCCAGATACGCCGGGCGGCACGGAGCTTGCAGAGTTCCTCGAAGAACTCGTTGTGCGAGTTGAAGAAGAAGGAGAGTCTCGGGGCGAAGTCATCGATGTCGAGGCCCCGCTCCATGCACGCTTCGACGTACTCCATGCCGTCGCGGAGTGTGAAGGCAAGTTCCTGCGTCGCGGTGCTGCCCGCTTCGCGGATGTGGTATCCGGAGATGGAGACGGAGTTCCACTTGTGGACGTAGCGAGACTGGAACTCGATGGTGTCGACCACGAGCTTGACGGAGGGCTCGGGCGGATAGATGAACTCGTTCTGGGAGTGGAACTCTTTGAGGATGTCGTTCTGGAGCGTGCCGCCGAGGGTTGACCAGGAAATGCCGCGCTGATGGGCGTGGGCAAGGTACATGGCCCAGATCACGGCGGCGGGTCCATTGATGGTCTGTGAGACGGTGACCTGATCGATCGGGATGTCCGCGTAGAGGCGGTGCATGTCCTCGATGGTGTCGATCGCGACGCCGCACTTGCCGACCTCGCCGACGCAGAGAACATCGTCCGAGTCTCGTCCCATGAGCGTGGGCAGATCGAAGGCGGTCGAGAGACCGGTGTTGGCCTTGGTCGATGTCTTCGCCTGCGCCAGGAGGTACTTGAAGCGGCGGTTGGTGTCATCTGCCGAGCCGAAGCCCGCGAACTGGCGCATCGTCCACAGACGCGTGCGGTACCCATGCTCAAAGAGGCCACGCGTGTAGGGAAACTCGCCGGGGGCGGCGATGTCGCGGGAGATGTTCTCAAGTGCGGCGGCGGGGGACTCGGGCCCATACGAAGGGGCGAGGACGACGCCGCTGATCGTGACAGCATGCGGATCGACCTTGGGAGTGGAGGCAGGCGCGTTCGTCGAGGGGCGTGTTGGGGACGTTGTCATGTTCGATCACTCCTCTGACGTGGGGCTCGAGCGGCGCGGACCGAGATTCCGCGCTCAACGCGCGACGGATGACGGATCGGGGGGCTCTGCGAAGGCGACACGGTGCGGATGCAGAGGATCCAATCTAGCGTATCCCGATTGAAAGAGCCAGTCTTTGTACGGTGAGCGATAGGTAGCAGGACCCGGACTCCAATCGTCACGGGAATGCGGCTCGTAAGGAATGATCGGGTTCCCACACATTCCGGTTGCATTCCCCAAGACCGGTGTCATGTTTACCGGACCATGGGGGAATCCCCCGTGTGCGAGGAGCTCGTCATGCGTGGGATGATCTCGAGGCGGGTGGTTGGGATACTCGGAGTGATCGTCGCCTGTGGCACACCGGCTGACGCGGAGAGTGTGATCGGTAGCGCGACGATCTTCCGGGATCACCTTGATAGCAGCGTCGGATTGACACTCATCTATCGCGGCGCGACCCAGCCATACGTGGGCGATGGGGGCACCGCGACGACATTCTCGATCTTCGCGAACACGCTCGGCGGAACATGGGTCACACCGTTTCTGTTGGAGTCAGACGGCGTCGGCTCGTATACGGTCGTGGCGATCGGGCAGAGCGTCCAGCCGGCTGCGATCGGGAGCGAATCGTTCGATTTCGCCAGCATCGCGGGGGCCGCACAAACGCTGGCTGGGAAGACCTACTCCTTCGGGTACCAGAATGCCCGGTACCAGACGGATGGGACCGGCGGCGTCGCGCGAGTGGCGGGTTCGGCAACCAGCGGAGCAATCCCGTTCACCGGCTATGGCATCACCCTCGATCCGTGGTCGTACGCGAGCGCGTCGGAGTTGTACGTCGGACAGATCTACGGCGATGGCGGTGTTGCCCTCGACTTTGGCGGCCTCACCGGTCGCGTGTATTCCGCAAACTTGTCTTTCGTCCGCGTGCCGACGCCGGGGTCGCTGGCGTTGTCGGCGGTCGGGGGCCTCTGTTTGCTCCGTCGACGAGTTCGCTGATCGATCGGTTCGGTTCCTTGGGAGACTTCTCCGGGCATGGCCATGCGTGGCTGTGCCCGGCTCGCTTTGGCCTGCAATGGGCTTGACGACCCGGCGAGGCCGGAACGGATAATCTCCAGGCCTGTGGTTGCAATGCATCGCCGGGTTCGGCGTTGAGCCGTGCTTCATGTGTCTCGCACTTACGAAGGAGCTCTCTCGATGAATCAGGGTCGATTGGTCAGTTTCACTGCGGCTGCAGCGATCGTGGTCGCAGCATCGACGGTCTACGCGTTCCAACCCGAGCGTCCGCAGCAGCCTCCGCAGGGCCAGCCCGCTCAGGGGCAACCCGGCCAGCGCCAGCCCGGTGAGCGAGGCGCCCGCGGACCTGGCGGCCCCGGAGGCCAAGCGGGACAGACGCTCAGCGTCGAGCAGGCAATGAAGAGTATGAATCGTCCTCTGCGCCAGCTTCGCACCCAGATCGGGGATGCGACGAAGAAGGATGAGAATCTGAAGTTGATCAACGACATGCAGCGGGGCTGCATCGCGGCGAAGGGGCAGCCGGTGCCGCACGAGGTCACCGACCTCGGCGCTGACGACGCCGCGAAGGCGGAGATGGCGGATGAATACAGGCGCGAGTTGGTTACGGCGCTGAGGCTGATGGTCGACGCCGAACAGGCCGTCCTCGATGGGAAGGGCGACGAAGCGAAGGCCGCCCTGGACGAGCTCGTCAAGGTACGCGACCACGCCCACGAAGAACTGGGTATCAAGGACGAAGACTGATCCGCCAAGGCAGGGCCTCGCCTCGAATGAATTCCAGCGAAGGGCTCCCCACCATCAGCGGTGGGGAGCCCTTTTGCTTCCAAGACAACGCGCCGAGCGTCAGCGATTGATGAATCCGCTCTCCTGACTGCCTCGATAACAGGTGCGGTCGCCCCCGCAGATGATCTTGCGGAGCGACTCGGCAATCACAGGTCATTCCGTCTCTTCCGGTTGGGCGCGCGGCCCGCCACCGGTTGATATCACTCGCCCATCTCCGGCCGCAGCACCGAAAGGAACACCCATGATGATCGTTTCTACCGCAGCCCTGTCTCTGTCCATGCTTGCCGGGACCAGCGGCCAGACAGACACGTGCTCGCAGCGAGCGAGCGAGTGCCCCGTCAAGACCGGCCAGACCATGTCGGTCGCCTATGAATCGGAGTTGGCTCCTTCCGATATCGTGACAACTGCGGTCAACGCGGGCTCGTTCAAGACGCTTGCGGCGGCGCTGCAGGCCGCGGGCCTGGTCGAGACGCTGCAAGGCAAGGGGCCGTTCACCGTCTTCGCGCCGACCGACGAGGCATTCGCCAAGCTCCCCGCGGGCACCATCGAGAATCTGCTGAAGCCGGAGAACAAGGGGCTCCTGACCGCGATCCTCACCTACCACGTGATCCCCGGGAACGTCATGGCCAAGGACGTGGTGAACCTCCCGAATGCCACGACCGTCAACGGCCAGCGGATCGACATTCGTGTGCGCGACGGCAAGGTGATGATCGACAACGCCACGGTGACGAAGACGGACATCGGCTGCACCAACGGCGTGATCCACGTGATCGACAGCGTGATCCTGCCCGCGGACAAGGACATTGTGGACACCGCGGCAAACGCCGGCTCATTCGGCACGCTCGTGACCGCGGTCAAGGCCGCAGGCCTCGTCGAGACACTGAAGGGACCCGGCCCGTTCACTGTCTTCGCGCCGACAGACGAGGCGTTCGCCAAACTTCCCAAGGAGACGCTGGCTTCTCTTCTGCTCCCTGAGAACAAGGCCAAGCTCACCGCAATCCTGACCTACCACGTCGTGCCCGGTCGCATCTACGCCGACCAGGTTGTCAAGACCCCTTCCGCGACGACCGTGCAGGGTGGCAAGGTGATGTTCGAGGTCGTTGGCGGCAAGGCCACGATCAATGGAGCGGACATCGTCGCGACGGATATCGAGACCAGCAACGGCGTGATCCACGTGATCGACGCGGTGATTCTGCCGAAGTGAGCGAGAATGGCTTCGGGCAAGCACCCACCGAGTCATTCACGGTGGCCGTTCTCTTCCGCTGATCGCACGGCCATACTGCAAGCGGCTCCAACGCCGCACGCGAGAGGACTACAGTTGACGACCTCTTATGGCATCTCCCCACACAGAGCAAGTTTCGCTGCTCGAACGAATCGCATCCGGAGATTCCGGTGCGGTTCAGCAAGTGCTTGACACGTACGGCGGGCTGGTTTATTCACTGGCTCGCCGTCTTTCCCGGAATGATCAGGATGCCGACGACGCCGCCCAGGACATCTTCCTGGACGTCTGGCGGAGCGCGCCCAGATACGACCCGAGCCTTGGGGCGGAGGTCACCTTCATCGCGACGATCGCGAGACGACGACTGATCGATCGCGCCCGCAAGGCCGGCCGAGATAGTCCAAGAACGACGCTCGTCGTTGAACCGGAGCAATCGGGATCGCGCGATTCGGCTGAACGAATTGAACGTTCTGACGATCTGGGCAAGGCGCAAGCCGCATTGGAGACTCTGAGTTCCGACCAGCAGAGAGTTTTGCGTCTCTCAATCTACCACGGGCTTTCGCACGAAAGAATTGCTGAGGCGACTGGCCTGCCGCTCGGCACGGTCAAGACCCACACAAGGCGCGGCCTCATTCGGCTGCGGGAGTTGCTCGGCGTGGCCAAGGAGAGCATGGAATTCGGCGGCAGCGGCGCGACACGCGTGGGGGGTGCGTCATGAGCGAACCCGCACGCCGTGCTGAGAGAGAGCGTCTGATCGACCTCTCCTGCGATCAAGCCACCCAGGGCCTCTCTGCCGAAGAGCGTGCCGAGTTCGAGTCGCTCTGTCGCGCATTCCCCGATGCGAACGACGGCTCCTTTGACCGCGTGGCTGCCATGGCGGATCTCGCGATGAGCGGCAGACGCTCCGAGCCGATGCCCAGCCAGCTTCGGACAAAGATCATCGCGGATGGCCAGCGGCTCGCCGCCGAGCGGAGACCCAGCCTGTCGATCGCAGACGCCGCGGGCTCCGCACGCTCGCCTGCACCCCGACGAGTGGGTCGCTCGGACAGCATGCGCTTCGCGGGCTGGCTCGCCGCGGCCGCTGCGGTTGTCGTCGCGGCGATCGGATGGATGAGAACACCGAACGGGAGTGGTGCCACGCCCCTTCCGACAAGGGCCTCCTCACCCGCAGCCGAACGTGACCTGTTGCTCGCTGCCGCAGACGCGGTGGTCATCCCGATGAACGATTGGGACAATCCGGAGCAAGGGGGCGTCCGCGGTGACGTCGTCTGGTCCGAATCGGAGCAAGCCGGATACCTGCGCCTCGCCGGCCTGAAGGTAAACGACCCATCCATCGAGCAGTACCAGCTCTGGATTATCGACTCACGCGGCATGGAGCAGCGAATCAGCGGTGCGCTCTTCGATGCCCAGCCCGATCCCGTGACCGGCGAGGTCATCGTTGAGATCGACCCGCAGATCGCGACCAAGGGTGCCGCCGCGTTCGCGCTCACAATCGAGAAGCCGGGCGGCGTGTGGGTCTCGGACATGACACGGCGCGTGGTGATCGGCGCGAAGGGGTGAAGCTCGTTCCAGCGCGGATAGAGCTTTGGGAAGACGCGAGACGAGTATCTGGGATCCGCAACGCCGCTCATTCTGGCGACACGGGCTCATTGAAGATGTAGTCTACATCCAGCGCCTGCGACGAGATGTGCGCCCCGAGCACGCTATCGCGGAACCGCTGCGCAGACGGCGTGCCGCCGTTGTCGATGAGATCGATCCCGGGCGAGTAGAGCAGGTACCCGCGTCCGAAGGGATCCGCGTCGGGATCGATCCGCCGATAGCGGAACGGGCCCATGGACCACGGATCGATAAAAGTGGCGTCGAGGAACTCCGGATCCAGCTCCGAAAGATTCTCCGGATAGCCGCCGTGCGCGATGCGGAATCGCTCGATCGCGATCATCGTTCGCGCTGCCCTCCGGCGCACAACACGCTGCTCGTGATGCTCCAGCGGAAGTTCGGAAAGAGAGCATCAAAGAGCAGCAGATCCGGTTCGCGAGAAGCGATGCTGTATTCGGTGATGTACCGCTCCGGAATCGGCTTCGCGGCGAAGGCACGCACCGCTTCGAATACCCGATTGAAGGCCCGCTTGTTCTGCTTATACGTTCCGAGCGGATCAACCTCGCTCCGCTTCGATTGATGCAGCGGCACGAGTCCGGAAGACCACCGCCCGAACCGCACACGGTCCGGGTCGGAAAAGACCCACGCCACCGCGTCAAATGCGATGATCCGCTCGGCTTCAAACCACGGGAGATCGAGATCCGGCTCGCCCGGTAGTTGCCGCTCCAACGCGCCCGCCATCGCCTCGACCCACTCGGGCGAGACCGGCCGACTAAGGGCATCGAACAGCCGATCAAGCATAACGCTCTCGATCGTTGCGGCGGTCTGATACTCGATCATGAACGCCCGGCTGTCCATCAGCCGTGCGAGCGCCAGCCCCGACTCCAGCGCGGCCGCAAACTCCTCAAGATCGTTCCCACGCGCCGCCAGGTGCGCCCGCGCCGCGCTCACCACCACCAGCGTGCGGCACTCGCCCGCTTCCGGGAGCGACACTCCGATAAGCGCTGCATCCGGAGGATGCTCGATGAGCCGAAGCGCCAATGGGCTCGCTGCCATCGCGTCGAGCGCCTCGAATACTCCCGCCTTCCGATACAGATCAATGAGTTCTATCGCCAGTTCGCGGCCGCGCCGATTCTGCTCCTCAACTTCGGGATCAGGATCGCTGTCCGGCCCATACTGCGGGGGAATGCCATAGATCAGCCAGAACGCTGGCCAGACGTTCCAGTTCGATGCCGGGTTCTGCCACGTGGCCCGGTCGATCTCGAAGCGCTGCATTGCCGCACGCATGAACGCGTCCCACGCGTTGGCATCCCCCGCCCGGGCCACTCGATGCGCTTGCTCAAGCATCATGTCGTTGATTGTCTGCAGCCCCGTCCGCTCGCGCCGGGCCACCGACGCCTGCCGGCGGATGAATCCCTCGTACGCGCCGGCCAGAACCAGCGGAAGCACAACAAACACCGCCGCCAGCCACAGCCCATTCCGCCTCATGCGCCGAATCCGATGCTCCGTCCAGAAGCGGCCCGCATTGTGCCGAGACTCGTCCGGTTTGAAGCGTGCGCGCCCCGCCTCATCCACCACCAACTCGCCGAGCGAAGGGTCCACACTTGTCGCGGCGCCGCACTCCGGGCAGGTCACGTTCAGATCTTCACCGACAAACAGCCCGACGAGCGAATAGCGGCACCCGATGCACACGCCCCGCGTCCGCAGGATGTGGCGGACAAGCCGGATCAGCAGGAAGTCACACACCAGGTAGCCAGCCAGTGGCCCCACGGCTACGCCGAGAATCCCAACCACGATGTTGAGCAGCCACCCATACCACGTGATGTTCGCGTGCGCGATGTTGAGCGTGCGGTACGGCACGAACACGTGCATGATCACATGCCACGCCGCCGCTACACCCGCCGCCGTCACGACGAACGACACGATCGCGACGATGCTTCCTGTGAGCGCACGCCGCCGCACACTCCCCCTCGCCGCCCGGACAAACCTGCGGCACTGCTCGTCCGAATACGGATCAAGCTCCGGAAACGCGCGATAGACATGCCGCGTCGGCAGGCGAGACTTCAGAATCCGCGGGCGCACCATCACGCCAGCGTACCAGACTCACATCCACATCCGCCAGCGGTAGGGTCCTTACTTCTTCGCGTAGTCGTACACCCCGCGCCCGGACTTGTCCCCCAGCCGCCCCGCCGTGACGAGCTGCTTCAGGAGCGGGCAGGCCCGGTAGCGATCGTTGTTGAGCCCATCGGCCAGCACGTTCATGATGTGGACGCAGGTGTCGAGCCCGATAAAGTCCGCAAGGCGCAAAGGCCCCATCGGGAAGTTGCACCCGAGCTTCATGATGCCGTCGATCGCCTCCGGCTCGGCGACGCCCTCCATCCACGCGTAGAAGGCCTCGTTGATCATCGGCATCAGCACGCGGTTCGAGACGAACCCCGCCCGATCGTTGGCCTTGAGTGGCGTCTTTCCCATCGCCGTCGCCAGCGCAATCGTCCGCTCAACCACATGGGGAGCGGTCGCCAGCCCTGGGATCACCTCAACCAGCGCCATCAGCGCGACGGGGTTGAAGAAGTGCATCCCGACAACCCGCGACGCCGCCGGGCCCGTCGCGGTCGCGATCTCGGTGATCGAGATGCTCGACGTGTTCGTCGCCAGCACCACCGACTCCGACGTGAACATCGCCGCCAGCTTCTTGAAGAGGTCCTTCTTGACCGCCACATCCTCGACGATCGCCTCGACCACCCAGTCCGCGCCCTTCAGGCCCTCCAGCTCAGTGACAAACGAGATCCGCTTGAGCGCGCCATCCATCACGTCCTGCGTGATCTTCTGCTTCTCGACCAGCTTGCCGAGCGACTTCTGGTGAACGGCCTTGCACTTGTCTGTCGCCCCCGGAAAGGCGTCGAAAACGGTGACCTGGATGCCGCTGACCGCCGCGACCTGGGCGATGCCGCCGCCCATCTGGCCGGCGCCGATGACGGCGAGGTGCTTGACGTTGTGCATGCTGGGCTCCTGCTGCTGATCCCGTTGCGGAACGGGATATGCGGATCGGTTTAGAGGGTCTTGCGCCGAATGGACCCAAGGATACGCGCGTGGTAGTGTGACTCCCATGCCCAGCATCGAGCAACTCCAGAAACTCCTCGCCGCCGATCCGGCCGACCCTTTCGTGCTCTACGGCCTCGCGCAGGAGCACGCGAAGGCGGGCCAGACGGACGAGGCCGTCGCCCACTACGACCGCTGCCTCGCCGCCGACCCCGGCTACTGCTACGCCTACTTCCACAAGGCCAAGGCCCTCGAGGACGCCGGGCGAGTGCCCGAAGCCGTGGCGACGCTGAAGGCCGGCCTGGCCGCCGCGAAGAAGGCTGGCGACGCCCACGCCACCTCCGAGATCTCCGGTTATCTCGATATGCTGGAGTGACCCGAAGCTTCCGATACCCGCCTCGCATGGCATGTCCGCCCGGTTGCATCGAAAGAGAGTGGGGGAGTGAGGAAGCGCCGACCGCTCCATCGCGATGTCAAACGAAGATCGACAACCCCGCCCGCCCGGCTCGCTCTTCGGCGTCGATCCCGAGGCCGCCATCGCTCCCGCCATCACCGCCATCAGAGAACTCGCCGGCTCACCCAAGCGAGTTTCCATCATCGTCGGGCGGCGGCGTGTTGCCACGCTCCTCGCGCCCCAGGCGATGCAGCTCGACCTCTCCCCCGGCACACCCTGGACCGCCGAACTCGAAGCCGCCATCTCCCGCCTCGAACGTGTCAACGACGCCAAGGCGATCGCCATCCGTCGCCTCGCCTCCCGCGCCCGCACCCGCGCCGAGATCGCCAAGTGGCTCGCCTCCAAGTCCATCGAGCCCGGCATCGCCGCAGAAGCGATCGAACGCCTCGCCGACGTCGGCCTCCTCAACGACGCCATTGCCTTGGATGACGAACGCCGGCACGCCTCCGCCAAGGGGCTCAGCGATGCCGCCCTGCGTGAGCGGCTCTCCCGCCGCGGCCTCACCACCGTCCAGCCGCCCCCGGTGCCCGCCGGTGATGACTCGGCCCGTGCGATCGAACTCGCCCGCTCCGAACTTTCGCGGCGGATCTCCGCCTCGTCCGATGTGAACTCCGTGGCCCGACGAGTCATGGGCGTACTCGCCCGCAAGGGGTACGAGCAGGACATCGCGTCCGAGGCCGTGCTCGCCGCCATGCGCGAGCGCGGGCTGGAAATCGATCTGGCAGATCGGGTGGAATGAACCGATTCACCGGGCCGCACAGCAACGCGTGCCCGAATCTCACAAGGGGCCGAACATGGAGTTTCTGACCGAACTGTGGCTTCCCATTATCGTCTCTGCGGTCGCCGTCTGGATCGCCGCCGCCGTCGCGTGGACCGCTCTGCCCCATCACAAGAAGGACTTCAAGAAACTCCCCGACGAGAGCGGGTTCATCGCCCAGCTCCGAGCGATGAGCATCCCCCCGGGCTCCTACATGATCCCGATGTGCTCGCACAGCAAGGGAGGCATGTCGGAAGAGGCGAAGCGGTGCATGGCCGAGGGACCGCTGGGATTCATCAGTCTCTGGAAGCCCCCTGCCACAATGGGCAAGAACATGGTGCTGTCGTTCTGCGTCTACCTCGGAGTCAGTATCACCATCGGCTATCTCGCGTGGGTGACGCTCGGCACACCCGATGGTCTCTCGATCGGCGCGGCAGCCGGACATTCGTTTGGCAGGGTCTTCCAGATTACCGGCACCGCGGGCATCCTCGCGTATGTGTTCGCGCACATTCCCGGCGGCATCTGGTTCGGCACGCCGGCTCGCTCGATCCTGATGAACATCATCGACGGCGTGGCGTACGGCTGCATCACCGGCGCGATCTTTGCGTGGCTCTGGCCCTGATCGCTCGCAGACGGACGGGATCACACTACCGCACTCGCCGGCAGCGGCCTCATGCCGAACCACTCTCGGATCATCCATCGCCCGAGGTAGATCAGCGGCGTCACGAGCACCGCCAGCACGAACTTCAGGATGTAGCCCGTCAGCGCAGTGCGGAAGATCCAACCGATCTCCCCCCGCTCGCTCCCCTGCAGCAGCGGGATAATGAGGAAGAAGACGAACGTCACAACAAATGAATCGAAGAGCTGTGAGACGATCGTGCTGCCGGTGGCTCGCAGCCAGACCATCTTTCCGTTGGTCAGACGCTTGAAGACGCCGAACAGGAATATGTCAAGCAGCGAGCCGCACAGGAACGCCACCAACGACGCGATGTACATCAGCGATGCCGCGCCGAAGACCATCTCGAACGACTCGTTGCTCGCGGTCCCCGGCACGCCCTCCAGCGTCGGCATCTGGCGGGAGATCCAGATCAGCACCCACGCGAACGCTGCCATGGCGAGCGCCACATACACCATCCGCCTCGCCCCGCGCTTGCCGTAGTACTCGTTGACGAGGTCCGTGAGCAGGAACGTGATCGGGAAGGGCAGCATTCCCATCGTGTGCTCAACGCTCAGCGTGCCGAGCGGCCCAAGCTCGATCGGGAATACAAACAGCTTCACGCCGATGATGTTCGCCAGCACCAGAGACGTGACATAGATCGCCGCGAGCCAGAGGTAGAGCATCTGGCGCGCCGTGATGCGATCGGGCGGCAGGGGGTCCAGTGCGGTTGTGTGTCGGTTGAGCAATGAGAACTCCGTTTCACGGCTCCGATGCCGCGTGACGGGTGAGGATTCGCTCTCGGAGTCCGGTCGGATGCTGGGCGGGACCGGGTCTTGAAATGGAAGGGGCGACGGGCCCCGAAGGAACCCGCCGCCCAAGGAGGGGACGCATCAATGTAACCGAAACGGGCACTTCCCGCGATGGGTTCCTAGCCGTGTGCCTTGTCGGCCCGAGTTCCGATCTGCATGGCGTAGAACGACCGCCAGACGAAGACCATGGAGACCGCGAAGAACGCCGCCGTCAGGAACATCGTGACCGGCGTGTGGCCGACCTCTCCGACCTTCATGCTCACGGCCAATTCCACGGCGAGCAGGCCGAAGAGCGTTGTGAACTTGATGACCGGGTTCATGGCGACGGAGGAGGTGTCCTTGAAGGGGTCGCCCACCGTGTCGCCGACGACCGTCGCGGCGTGCAGGTCGCTCCCCTTGCCCCTTCCCGAGTTCTTGAACACGGGATCGGTCTCCACGATCTTCTTGGCGTTGTCCCACGCCCCGCCCGCGTTGGCCATGAAGATCGCCTGATAGAGACCGGCGATCGCGATGGCGATCAGGTACCCGATGAAGAAGTAGGACTCGAAGAACGCGAACGCGAGCGTCGCAAAGAACACGCCCAGGAAGATGTTGAACATCCCCTTCTGGGCGTACTGCGTGCAGATCGCCACGACCTTCTTGCTGTCCTCGACGCTCGCCTTGGTCGAGCCGTCGAGCTTGATGTTCTCTTTGATGAACTCCACGGCCCGGTACGCACCGGTCGACACGGCCTGCGTCGACGCGCCGGTGAACCAGTAGATGATCGCGCCGCCCGTGATGAGCCCCAGCAAGAACGGCGGGTGAAGGATCGAGAGGTTGGTCACCATCTCCTTGTCGAGCCCGTGCGTGAGCCCGACGATGATCGAGAAGATCATTGTGGTAGCGCCGACCACGGCGGTGCCGATGAGTACTGGCTTGGCCGTCGCCTTGAAGGTGTTGCCCGCGCCGTCGTTCTCCTCGAGGAACTCTTTGCCCTTCTCGAAGTCGGGCGTGAAGCCGAATGACTTCTGCACCTCGTCGTTGATGCCGGGGATCGTCTCGATCGTCGAGAGCTCGAAGACCGACTGCGCGTTGTCGGTCACCGGCCCGTACGAATCGACCGCGATCGTCACCGGGCCCATGCCCAGGAACCCGAACGCAACGAGGCCGAACGCGAAGACCGCCGGGGCCATCATGAACTCGCCGAGACCGAGGGAGCTGATTGCCGCGGCGATGCCCATCAGCCCGACGATGACGATGCCGAGCCAATACGCCGAGAAATTGCCGGCGACGAGGCCGGAAAGGATGTTGAGTGATGCGCCGCCCTGTTCCGAACTCGTCACGACCTCGCGCACGTGGCGGCTTTCGGTCGAGGTGAAGACCTTGACGATCTCGGGGATGATCGCCCCGGCGGCCGTGCCGCACGTGATGATGAGCGACAGCACCCACCACATGTCCGTGTTGCCGTGGATCTCCGGGATGAGCAGCTTGGAGGCGCCGAAGGTCATGATGATGGAGACCACCGAGGTCAGGATCACGAGGTTCGTCAGCGGCTTCTCGAAGTTCATCTTCGCCGCGTTCACATACTTGGCCTTGGCCATCGCCTCGTTGATGAAGTAGGAGAGTGCGGACGCGATCACCATGATGACGCGCATCGCAAAGAGCCAGACCAGCAGCTGCACCTGGAGCGTCGCGAAGTTCGCGCCCGCTGTCTTCTCGTTGATCGCCAGCATCACGAACGTGATCAGGGCCACGCCCGTCACGCCGTAGGTCTCGAAACCATCGGCCGAGGGACCGACCGAGTCGCCCGCGTTGTCTCCCACGCAGTCGGCGATGACGCCAGGGTTCCGCGCATCGTCCTCCTTGATCTTGAAGACGATCTTCATGAGGTCCGAGCCGATGTCGGCGATCTTGGTGAAGATGCCGCCTGCGATGCGGAGGGCGGAGGCGCCGAGCGACTCGCCGATTGCGAAGCCGATCAGGCATGCGCCGGCGAGGTCCGAGGGGGCGAAAAGGAGGATGCCGAGCATGATCAGGAGCTCGACCGAGATGAGAGCCATGCCGATCGACATGCCGGCCTTGAGAGGGATGGCGTAGCAGGGGTAGGGCTTGCCCCGGAGCGAGGCGAAGGCGGCGCGGCTGTTCGCGAACGTGTTGACACGGATGCCGAACCAGGCGACGCCATAGGAGCCGGCGATGCCGACGAGGGCGAACGCCAGGATGATCCCGACCTTATAGAACTCAAATCCGTGCACGAGCTCGCCCGCGTCATTAGTCGTCGGCACCAGGAACCCGAAGTACATCAGCATGATCGCGCCGATGAACGCGAAAAGGATCAGCAGGAACTTGCCCTGCTGGATCATGTACGCCTTGCACGTCTCGTAGATCAGCTCCGAGATGTCGAGCATCGACTTGTGCACCGGCATGTTCTTGAGCTGCATGTAGATCCAGAGCCCGAAGCCCATGCCGAGGATGCTGACCACGATCCCGATCAACAGGAGGTTGTGCCCGTCGATCGCGCCGCCGAAGAAGTCCACGGTGCCGACGTCCGGGAGTTTGAGGTTTGCCTCGCCCCCGGGCCTGTGGCCGGCTGCTTCGCCGATGGTTGCGGCCGTCGCTGGCTGCGCCCACGCGGAGAGGGGCAGGGTCATGCCCGCGAGGAGAGCGAGGGCGATGAGCGCGACGAGCGGTGCTCGGCCGATGTCTCGGTTGCACAACGACGAGATCGCGCGACGAAGGAACGAACGAGCCGTCAAGACGAGTGGCACGCGTCGAACTCCTGAGTTTGGATGGACTGGTGTGGCTGCCAGGCGGTAATCCCCGACGAGCGGCGGCTGACTCGGGCGATCATGGCCCGATGCCGCAACGAGAGTGGGCAGGTACGAGGGGTTGAGAATAACAACCTTTGCCGTCCCACCCATGTTTTCGGGTGGCGGCTGTGGAAAGGATCAATTGGGGGCGGGGCGGCCCGGAATGGGTGAGTGCGGGCGGTGCTGGGTGTTGGATGTGGCGATTGGAGAAATGACGTCACGGGGACCAGGGTCTATACTCCGCACCTGCTTCTGGAGGTCCCCTCGGGGGGCTCAAGGGAGCGGGGACGACCGGCCGATGAGGCGTGCGACGCCTGGCGGTAGGGCGTGGGCGGTGTTGCCGCCGACAATCTGGGCGATTGGCGCAGTTGGCTAGCGCGCATGCATGACACGCATGAGGTCACAGGTTCGAGTCCTGTATCGCCCACTTTCACGCTTCGCAGCGATTCGCGATGATTTGCGGGATCGCGCGTTCCTTTCACGACAACCGAGACTTGCGGCGGGGCTTTCGTCTGCTTGGGGAGAGAGAGCGGCCTGAGCTGCGCTTCCGGTTGGCGGGGGTTTTGTTGGGTTCGCTGAGCTGGCGAGGTGCTCGAGGGGGCTCACTTGCGGTTCGGGCGGGGCCGCCCGCTGGACGTGGGCTCTCAGGGAACTGGGCTATCCAGAGTTGGGCGGGCCGGTGGCGGCGAGGGCGGGTGAACCGTTGACGCCGAGGGATTCCAGATCTGAGAGATCGATACCCATGGAACCGGCGATCGAGGTGAGCTGGGCGAAGAGCGCATCGAGGTCGGTGATCACCTTCGGTGATGGATCGACCTTGATCATGTCAGGGGTGATGCCGGCACGCGCGTTGAGCTGCGCGGCGCGGGTGAGGGGCCGGATGGGGGCCGCGACTGAGTTTGGGGTTGGGGATGGGGTT
>CAUJHH010000050.1 GCA_963204725.1 Planctomycetota bacterium | reverse complement strand
ACCATCGCGTGGCTGCACCAGTTCCGGCGGCTGCGCATCCGCTACGAACGCCGCGCCGACATCCATCAGGCGTTCCTCTCCATCGGATGCCTCATCATCTGCTACAGAACACTCAAGCCGTCATTGTGATAGGGGCTCTTAAGCTGGATTCGCGCTGAAGGAGACCTTCAGCCGAAAGATGGCGATCTATCGTTCGGTAGGCGTCAGCCATTCGCTGACCGATGCAGTAAGCTCCAGCAAGAACATGCTGGCACCTCTTTGGTCGTTGGGTTACAGTGCCCTTGCCGCCGTGTACACCTGATTTCAGTGTTGCCCCGGAAACGGGGTGCCCATTCGGGAGGAGTTTCGATGCCGCCGATACAGACGTACGAGCAGACCGAACGCGAGCGCCTCTTTCTCGCCCGCGTCGTAGATGCCCAGTACAAGCGAGAGATCATCAACGGTCTGGCACCGTTCCTCGATGAGCGCGCTCCCGCGGACATGGCGAGCTTTTACTCGAGTGATGAGTTGGTCCAGCTCCGCGTGATCAAGGGCACCGCCCGCGATGCCGAGAAGCGCATGCCGGTGAAGGTCACGCGGCACTACTTCGAGCTTGCGACCAAGAGCAAGCCGATGCAGCGTCTGGTCAAGGCCAGCCCGGATGAGACGATCGATCTCGCGGGCTCTGAGGACCCCGGCAACCAGATGGATTACAGCCCGGTCGAGGGCCTGCTGCACAAGTATGAGATGGGCTTGCTCTACGTCGTTTCGACCTGCTCGGCTCACTGTCGCTTCTGTTACCGCGAAGAGTTGATCGCTCGCAAGGAGATCGCGCGCAAAGACGGGACCGTTGCCAAGAAGGGCCTCGCCGAGATTCCCGCGGTCACCGAGTACGTTCGCGAGTTCAACGCGCAGGTTGCGGCCAACGGCGGCCGCCACCCCGACTCGGGGCGCGAGAAGCTGCGCGAGATCCTGCTTTCCGGCGGCGATCCGATGGTGCTGAACAACTCGAAGATCGCCGCGTGGCTCGCGGCCTTGGCCGAGAGCGGCATCGAATCGATCCGAATCGGCACCAAGGAGATGGCGTTCTATCCCAAGCGTTTCGATGAGACGTTCCTCGCGATGCTCGACGCCTTTCACGAGACGTACCCCGAAGTCGGCGTGCACATGATGGTGCACTTCGAGCACCCCGATGAGTTCCTCGTCAAGAACGAGAATGGCGAGTATGTTCAGGACGACAAGGGCTTCTACCAGTGGGTCCCGGATACCGCCGCAGCGATGCGAGGCGTCCTTGCTCGGGGGTGGATCACGGTCGAGAACCAGACGCCGATTATCCGCGACATCAACGATGACCCCGACGCCTTGCGGATCATGCAGCGTGAACTGAAGCGTGTCGGTGCCGATAACCACTACTTTTTCTGCGGGCGCGACATCGTCGCGTACAAGGCGTTCAACATCCCGATCGAGCGAGCGTGGCAGATTCTCAACGAATCGCAGAAGGGGCTCTCGGGCGTCGAGGCCCATGCCCGGCTGTCGATCACGCACTACAAGGGCAAGACCGAGGTCGTGGCGGTGACCAACAAGCCGATCGTCGGCCTGGCCGGAGCGGAGCACGGCGTTGTGATTTTCAAGATTCTGCGCAACGCGGGCAGCGCGCCCGATCGCTGCAAGGTCTGTATCGTCGGACGCAACCCAAGGGCGCTGTGGTTCAACGACTACGAAGACCGGGTGCTTTTCGATGAGGCCGGTCTCTACGACTACACGCGCGTGAAGGATGCCAAGACGCTGGCCACACATTGCGCGGCAACCGACAATGGTTGATAAGCAAGTCCAAGGACCCAAAGAGGCCGTCGCGGACATCCCCGATGGCGCGTCCGTCATGATCGGCGGCTTTGGCGAGGCCGGGAGTCCGATCGAGTTGATCCACGCGCTGATCGACCATGGCGCGCGCCGCCTCACGGTCATCAGCAACAACACCGGCAGTGGAGAGGTAGGTCTTGCCGCGCTGCTCAAGGCCGAGCGTGTGTCAAAGGTGATTTGCTCATTCCCGCGTACTGCCAACTCCACCGTCTTCCCGGACCTCTACCGCAGCGGCAAGATCGAGCTCGAACTGGTCCCCCAAGGAACCCTCGCCGAGCGCATCCGCGCCGGCGGAGCGGGGATTCCCGCGTTCTACACCCCGGCGGCTGTCGGCACGCCGCTTGCCGATGGCAAGGAATCTCGCGAATTCGATGGCAAGGAGTTTCTGCTGGAGCGTTGGCTCCGGGCGGACTTCGCCCTCATCAAGGGCCGCTGCGCCGACACCTTCGGCAACGTGGTGTACAACAAGACGGGCCGCAACTTCGGACCGATCATGGCCATGGCCGCGAAGGTGACCATCGTTCAGGTTAACTCGATTGTCCAGCCCGGCGGAATCGATCCGGAGGTCGTTGTCTCCCCGGGCATCTTCGTCGATCGCGTCGTTGAAGTGGCCGAACCTATGCACGAATCCGAGCTCGTCGCGGCGGGGGCGACCTATCCATGACGATACATCGCGAGCAGATCGGCCGATCCAAGGACGAGATGGCCCGTCGCCTCGCACTCGACATCCCCGACGGCGCCTATGTGAACCTGGGAATCGGTATTCCTGAGTTGGTCGCCAGGTTCGTTCCCGAGGGGCGCACGTTTGTCTACCACACCGAGAACGGACTTCTTGGCATGGGACCGTCGCCAGAGAATGGAGCGGGCGATCCGGATCTGATCAACGCGGGCAAGCGACAGGTCACCGCCCTGCCAGGCGCGGCCTACTTCCACCACGCGGACAGCTTCGCGATGATCCGCGGCGGTCATATCGACCTGTGCGTGCTTGGTGCTATGCAGGTGGCCTGTAACGGCGATCTTGCCAACTGGTCGACCGGCGAACCCGACGCGATCCCTGCCGTCGGGGGCGCGATGGATCTTGTCGCCGGCGTCAAGTCCGTGTACGCCATCACCCAGCACTGCACCAAGACGGGCGATCCCAAGTTGGTGGAGCGATGCGCGTACCCCCTCACGGGCCGCGGCGTGATCAACCGGATCTACACCGAGCTCGCCGTGATCGACGTGACGCCGGCCGGATTCGCGTTGGTTGAACTGAGCCCGGGCGTGGACTTTGAGTATGTGCGGGAGCGCACGGGCGCGCCCCTGTTGCGCCGGTAGAACCACCCGACTGGATCTATTCCATGAGCACCCACGTTGATGTCACCCGCAGCGCTGCACTTTACGAGCGAGCGCTGCGGGTTCTTCCCGGCGGCGTCAGCCGAAACGCCGCTTTGAACGATCCGCACCCCCTGTACGTCGACCGCGGCGAGGGGTGTCGACTCACGGATGTTGAGGGCGTGACTCGGATCGACTTCGCCAACAACATGGCGTCGCTCATCCACGGCCACGCGGACCCCGACATGGTTCACATGGTCACCGAGCAGCTTCGCCGGGGCACCGCGTTCAATGTCGCCACGGAGATCGAGATCCGCTGCGCCGAGCATCTACGCCTCCGCAACGCGGGGTTCGAGAAGATGCGATTCGTGAACTCCGGCACGGAGGCCCTCATGGTCGGTGTGAAGGTCGCCCGCGCCTTCACCGGCCGGCCGATGATCGCCAAGGCCGAGGGCGCATATCACGGCGGCTATGACTATCTGGAAGTCAGCCAGGTCTCAACTCCCGCCAACTGGGGAAGCCCCGACGAGCCCAATCGTGTGCCGCTGGTGCGAGGAACGCCTCAGTCAGCGGTCGACGAGGTTGTCGTGGTGCCGTTCAATAACATCGACGGAACCATTGCGCTGCTCGACCGCGTGAAGGACAAGCTGGCCTGCGTCGTCATGGATCTCATGCCGCACCGTATCGGCTTGAACCCCGCGGATCCCGCCTATATCGCGGCGATCCGGGATTGGACGACTCGTCACGGCGCGCTCCTGCTGATCGACGAGGTGATCACGTTCCGCGCGTGCTACGGCGGACTGCAGCAGCAGTATGGCGTGTCGCCGGACCTCACGGCTCTGGGCAAGATGATCGGCGGCGGGTTCCCGATCGGCGCGATCGCGGGGCGGGCCGAGGTGATGGATGTTCTCAACCCGCGCTCCCCGCGATACGTATTCCCTCACTCCGGCACATTCTCCGCCAACCCGATCAGCGTTGGGGCCGGGCTGTCGGCGATGGAGAAGTTCGACCGGCCTGCGGTCGATCGCCTCAACGCCCTGGCTCGGGGTGCCATCACACGGATCGAGGAGATCATCCGCAAGACAGGGATCTCTGCGAGCGTGACGGGCTCGGGCTCGATGTTCCGGGTTCATCTCAAGGCAACGGCGCCGCGCAACTACCGCGAGGCTTACCTCTCACCGGCGGAGAACAAGCGGCTGCAGGCGCTCCTGGGCCACATGTTTGATGAGCGGATCATCCTCATCAACTCGTGCTCGGCCGCGCTCTCAACGCCGATGACCGAGCACGACATCGACACGCTCGTCGCGGCCTTTCGCACCGGTTTCGAGAAGCTTGTCGCGATGGGCTGATGGCCGAGGTCTCGCGCGACCTGGATCCGCGTTCAGGTAAGCTCGAACACGGTCGCGAGTCCCTGTCCGACACCGACGCACAGCGAAGCGACCCCGCGCCGCACGCCACGCCGCGACATCTCGTGCACGAGCGTTGTCGCGATGCGGGCACCGCTGCAGCCGAGCGGGTGCCCCATGGCGATCGCACCCCCGTTGACGTTGACGAGCGACTCATCAAGGCCGAGTTCACGGATGCAGGCAACCGACTGCGCGGCGAAGGCCTCATTGAGCTCAAAGAGGCCGATGTCATTCAGCGTCAGCCCCGCACGCTGCAACGCTCTGCGCGTCGCGGGCACCGGTCCGATCCCCATGGTGGCCGGATCAACCCCGGCAGAGGCACTCGGCCCGACGAAGGCAATTGGCGTCAGGCCGAGCGAGGCCGCCCGCCCGGCCTCAACAAGCAGGAGCGCGGAAGCGCCGTCGTTCACGCCGGACGAGTTGCCCGCCGTTACCGTGCCCCCTTCCGCGCTCGCGAATAAGGGACGAAGCTTGGCCAGTTGCTCCAGCGTCGTGTCCGGCCGTGGGTGCTCATCGATCGCCACAACCACCTTCTCTCCCTTGCGCTGGGGGACCTCGACAGACACCAACTCGTCGGCGAACAGGCCCGCCTTGTTCGCGGCGGCCCACTTCTGATGGCTCTTGAGAGAGAATCGGTCCTGATCCTCCCGACTGACGCGGTGCGATTGGGCGACATTCTCCGCCGTCTGGCCCATCGAATAGGGGTGGTGCATGGCTGCGAGCTTGGGGTTCACAAACCGCCACCCGATCGATGTGTCGACCAGTTCCTGCTCGCGATCGAATGCCGTCTGGGCCTTGCTCACCACCAGCGGCGCGCGACTCATGGACTCGACGCCTCCGGCGATGAACACGTCTCCGTGGTCCGCCTCGATCATTCGAGCGGCGATGTTGATCGCTTCCAGCCCCGATGCGCACAGCCTGTTGACGGTGGTGCCCGGCACGCTCACCGGCAGTCCCGCGAGCAAAGCGGCCATTCGGGCCACATTGCGATTGTCCTCCCCCGCTTGGTTCGCGCCGCCGAAGTACACATCGTCGACGAGTGCACCGTCGATCCCGCTCCGCGCGATTACCGCGCGGATCACGAGCGCGGCCAAGTCGTCTGGGCGGACCGAGGACAGCGCCCCGCCGTACCGGCCTATTGGGGTTCGAAGTGCGTAGATGACTGCGGCTCGTCTTTGCAACGCGGGACTGTATGCGAGCGGGTATTCGGCGGGGCTGCTTGCGGCTGATTGGCGGGTCATGCAGGAACTCTGCCACGAGATCGAGGCCGATTCCCGTCCAGACAACTGCGCGAGTGCCGAGCGTTTGCTACGCCCGAGGAGCAGGTGCGCATGGCGGGTGACCGCCCGGTGCTGGACCAGCAGCAAGCAGCGCACGCACGGCGGCAAGCCCTGGACCATCGCATCCTGGGCAACCCGGTCTACATCGGGAAGATCGCCCACACTCGCGGCTCGCACCTTCCTAAGGGCAAGGATCGCGGTCAGACCGAGATCTGGCCCGGCCTGCACGAGCCGATCATCGATCTGAAGACCTGGGACTGGGTGCAGGCGTTGATGGATGAGCACCGCGAGAGATCCCGAACTTCGATGTCGGCAACGCACCTCTTGCGGGGGAAGATCCACACCTTTGAAGGGTACCGACTCACCCCGGGGAACACCTCGTCGCGCAGGCAGAACGGGCGGACCCTCAGCGTGGCGTGCCGCGTCAGCGGAAGGTGCTGCGCCTGGGCTACCCCACTTGCTCGATCCGGTGCATCAATGCGGACCGGATCGACGATCTGGTGCGCGCCATCGTGCTGGACAGGCTGAATGCCGCGCACGGATCACGCTCGACGCCTTCGAATCGCGGCACCTCGAACCTCGCCGAAACCCGCAGCAAAGGCGCGATCCAAGACCTGTTTCCGCCCATCTATCTGGGGAGGCGTATCAAAAAACGGAGAGGGGGGGATTCGAACCCCCGATGAGCCGAAACCCATACCAGATTTCAAGTCTGGCGCATTCAACCGCTCTGCCACCTCTCCGGGTGCGCGAAAGTCTAGGGCGGTCTGGCTCGGTCGCCAGAGGTCTTTGGCTTCCGGGCGGAGGTGTGTATATTGGACGTCATGAACGCCGCTCTCACGCGAACCAAGCCACGCATCGTCCGCCCGGCCGCGACGATGTGCGGCCTGCTCGCGTTCATCGCTGCCACCGGGGCGGCTCGCCTTTCAGGCTCGGATGATGCCGCCGCACGAACCGTGCGCGCTCAAGATCGCGAGCCCTCGCCCGTCGTCGGCCCCTCCGAGCTGTTCGCGACAAACGACCCGGCGATGCTCGCCGTACGCCGCGAGCTTCGGCTTGCGTTCGTGCCGACGCCACCCCAGCCCCCAACCCTCCCGCCCGCTATTGAGCCCTTCGCCGCCAACGAGATCGATCGGTTCATCATCGGCAGTTGGCTCGAAGCGGCGAACGAGGCGCAAGCGACAGATCGAAACAATCCCGCTCGGCTCGGGAGAGCATTCGACCCGGCGTCGATCCCTTCAATTGACGACCACGCCTTTGTGCGACGCGTCTATCTCGATCTGATCGGCGTTGTCCCGACACTTGATGAACTTGATCGCTTCGTCTCCTCGCGAGAGCCCGACAAGCGGACCTCGCTCGTCGCCGAATTGCTCGCCCGCTCACCTGACTACGCCGATCACTGGACGCCATTCTGGGAGGACGCGATCGCTTCCTCCTACGCCAACCAGCAGGGCGGCATACCCACGCGCGGCGACCATCGCCAGTGGATCAACGACTCATTCAGAGAGAACAAGGCCTACGACCTCTTTGTCGCTCAGCTCATCGACTCGACGATTCCCGGCGCGCCGCAGCCGATCATGGCCAACGCCAACGGCAAAGTCAGCCGCGTCGGATACATCCGCAACGACACGCTTACCGATACGCTCCAGACTGCGGCAAGCGCGGCACAGGTCTTCCTTGGCACGGCGATGAAGTGCGCCTCGTGCCACAACCACTTCGAGAACGACGAGTGGCCGCAGTCCCGGTTCCTCGGATTCGCCGGGCTCTTCAGCGAGCACGACCTTGAGATCATCCGCTGCGAGCGGCGCACGGGACGCATAGTTCAAGCCGCGTTCCCGTTCGAGCCGCTCGGCGGTTCAGCGGCGTTCGAGGGGATTCCAACCGATATTCCGGCGGACGAAGCGAGCCGCCTGCGCCTCGCGGCCTCGCTCATCACCGATCCGGCCAATCCGCGATTCGCTCGTGCGATCGTGAACCGGCTCTGGAAGCGGTATCTCGGTCTCGGGCTCTATGAGCCGGCGGACGACTTCCGGCTCGAAGTGCCGCCCGCGCAGCCGGAACTGCTCAACTGGCTGGCGTACGACCTGATGGCGCACGGCTTTGATCTGGAGCGGACGATCACGCTGATCCTAAACAGCCGCACGTACCAACTCGCCTACAACTCCGTGCTCGCTGATTCATTCGATGTCACGGACAAGTTCGCACCGCGCTTCTATCGCTCGCCGACGCTGCGCCGACTGACCGCGGAGCAGGTCGTCGACAGCGTGCGCGTCGCGATGAACCAGACCCTGGATCCCGCTGCGCGCCTCTACCACGTCAACCAGTCCACTGCGCTCTCGCGGACGCTCGGCAAGCCCGCATCGCGCAACGAGATCAGCACGCAGCGTCCCGATGCCGTCGCGGTCGTGCAGTCGCTCGAACTGCTCAACGGGCCGGAGCTGCTCGATCTTGTCGGGAAAGGGCCGTTGATCGATCTCGCGGTCGGCGAGCCGGACGCCGATGCGGTTCAGACCATTTACTTGGCGCTGCTCACCCGTCCGCCCATGTCGGAGGAAGAGCGGATCGCGATCGAGTATCTCGCCATGGCGGGCGACGCGGCCGACGCTCGGCGCGACGCGATCATCGACCTTTGCTGGGCGCTCGTTGTTTCGCCCGAGTTCCAGTACCTGCGCTGAAAGCCATGCACAACCCCTCCCACATCTCCCGCCGCGACATGCTCCGCGCCACGCTCGGGGGCACACTCGCCGCCTCCACGGGCCTGGTGCTTCCACCCCACGCTCACGCGTCGCTTCGCCAGCCGCTCGATCTCGTGCAGCCCACCCCCCGTGCCGACGCCTGCATTTTCATCTGGCTCCCCGGTGGCGTGGCGCAGACCGATACATGGGACCCAAAGGCGCATACGCCCTTTGTTGCCGGGATGAAGGGCTCGGAACTGCGCGGCACGTGCGCGCCGATCCCGACCGCCGCCGACGGCGTCATGCTCGGCGCAGGGATGGAAGAGATCGCCTCCGTCATGGACAAGGGGTGCATCCTCCGCTCCCTCTCCAACGACGTGATGTTCGGCGCGATCCACCTGAAGGCCCAGTATTACGCCATGACCGGGTACCTTTTCCCGGCGGGCGTGAAGGCCCCGAGCATCGGCGCGATCGTCGGGCGCTCGCGAGGCAGGCGCCACGAGCACATCCCCCCATACATCTACATCGGACGCGACATCGACTCCTCCGACGAGGAACGCACCTTTATCAGCGAGTACCTCGGCCCCGGCTTCTACGGCGTTGAGCACGCGCCGTTCATGATCCCCGACGCGACCCAGGGGCTGGCCACGCTCTCCGCGGCCTCCGGCATGTCGATCGATCGCCTCGACCGACGCCAGAAGCTCCTCGGCGACCTCGCCCGAGCCTCCGATGCCTCCCTCCGCGATGCGCCCCGGGCCCAGGAATACCTGAAGTCCATGGACGACGCCCGCGCCATGATGGACTCGCCCGTCAAGCGGGCCTTCGACTACAGGAGCGAGGAGTCGCCGGAGACCATCGCCGCATACGAGCCGAAGATCGCCAACGCCGACCTCTTCGATCCCGGCTACGACAACGGCAAACGTTTCGGCCACGGCCTCCTGCTGGCCCGTCGCCTCGTCGAGTCCGGCGCGCGCTTTGTACAGGTCGAGTACCAATACGGCCCCTTCAAGGGGTTCGACATGCACGAGCACGGCGCGCGCCGCATGCGCGAGATGAAGCAGCAGATCGATGCGCCGATCGCCCAGCTCGTCCGTGATCTCGATCATCGTGGCATGCTCGACCGCACGCTCATCGTCATCGCGACCGAGTTCGGACGGACCATCGCCAGCCAGCCCGCCGCGGGAACCGAGCCCGACGGCGCAACCGAGACCCACGACGGCTCCGAGCTCGTCATCGAGCACGAGGGGATGTACGGCTTCCACGGCCACTTCAGCAGCACCAACTGCATGACTTTCTTCGGAGGCGGCTTCAAACGAGGCCTCGCCTACGGCAAGACCGCAGACCATCACCCCATGGCCACCGTTGAGAAACCCGTGAAACTCATCGACGCCCACGCGACGATCTACCACGCGCTCGGCATCTCGCCGGAGACTTCCTACCTCACGGAGGAGCGGCCGTTCTACGTGACCAAGGACGGCAAAGGCGAGCCCGTGCCGGACCTGCTCGCATGACGAGCGTCACGTCTCGCGATCGTCCTTGCCGATCCCGCCAAGCCAGCCGAGTTTCCAGAACACAACCATCATGCCGCCCGCCATCGCCAGCGACACAACCCAGAACGCGCGGTACCCGAACGCCCATCCGAGTTCCGGCATATTGTGCGGCTGCGAGCGATCGAAGTTCATGCCATAGACGCCCGCGAGGAACGTCAGCGGGATGAAGATGCTGCTCATCACGGTCAGCAGGCGCATGACCTGGTTGGTCCGGTTCGAGAGACTGGAGAGGTAGACGTCGATGAATGAAGCGCCCAGTTCGCGGTACGTCTCGATGATGTCGACGATCTGGATGACGTGGTCCGCCGCGTCGCGGAGGTACGGCCTGACCTGCTCCTCCAGCAGAGGGTGTCCGTCGCGCAGGAGGTGGGAGAGGGCATCGCGCAGCGGCCACGTCGAGCGGCGCATCGACATCATCTCCCGCTTCAGCCTGTAGATCTGGTGGAGCGAATCGCGCGAGGGCGCGTTGATGATCTGGCCCTCCAGCTGCTCGAGTTCCTCGCCCACACCCTCAAGCGCCGGGAAGTACCCGTCGATCACACCATCCACGATCATGCACCCGAGGAACCCCGCCCCGTGTGTACGCAACGATTGCTTGCCCTGGCGGAGCCGCTCACGCAGCGGATCGAGGCAGTCGCCCGCGGTCTCCTGGAACGTGGCCACGAACCCGTCGCCGATCGCGATCGCCATCTGCTCCCAAGCGAAGCCACGTTCCGCGTCACGCTGCGCATGGCGCACGATGATGAAGAGCACCCGGCCGTAGTCCTCGACCTTCGGGCGCTGGCCGACGTTCACGGCATCCGCCAGCAGGAGATGGTGCAGGTCGAGCGCGTCGCCGATCTGCTGGATCATCCCGTGGTCGCGCAGCCCCTGCACGTCGATCCAAAGAACCCGGTCCTTCGGGCGATTGATGATCGGAGAGAGATCGCCGGGGCGGACCTCCACCTCCTCGAATGCATCGGCGTCGAACGAGATCAGCTTGACGCGTGTCGGTTCGGCCTCGGGCTGGGCCACCAGCGTGCCGGGGGCCGCCGCGGCCGAGGTGAATCGGCGGTAGAACACACTCCGATGCTTGAGGTGCCGTCGCTTTGCCATGCCCAGTAGATCGGTCAAGCGGCGTGCTTCGGCCCTACATCCGACTAGAGTTGGGCCACATGCTCACCCCCGTGCCGCCGCCGCCCGCTCCCGCCGCCTCCAAACCCCGCATCCTGACGGGCGACACGCCGACGTCGACGGGGTTGCACCTTGGCCACTACGTCGGTTCGCTGGAGAACCGGCTGGCCCTCCAGGACTCCTACGACTGCTACTTCCTGATCGCCAACGTCCACGCCTTCACCACGCTTGCCGAGAAGCCCGACGATATCCGGGCGAACACGATCGGGATTGTGAAGGATTGGCTGGCGGTCGGGCTTGATCCGGACCGCTCGACATTCGTCCTCCAGTCGGAGATCCCGGCGATCGCGGAGCTGACGTTTCTCTTTGCGATGCTGCTGCCCTTCAACAAGGTGATGAGGAACCCGACGCTGAAGACGGAGATCGAGAGCAAGGGTCTGGGCGACCACTACTCGTTCGGCTTCCCCATGTACGCGGTCGGCCAGTGTGCCGACATCCTCGCCTTCCGGCCTGAACTCGTACCGGTGGGTGAGGATCAGGAGGCGCACATCGAAATGTGCCGCGACGTCGCGCTCAAGTTCAATCAGGTGTACGCGGGTGTTGGGAATCGGGTGGTGCCGGAGGAGCATGTGAAGGCGGGGGGCGTGTTCCCGATTCCGAGGGCGAAGATCGGGCGCATCGCGCGACTGCCGGGGCTGGATGGCGTCAACAAGATGTCGAAGTCGCTCAACAACGCGATCTTCCTCTATGACGACGAGAAGGCGGTGCAGAAGAAGATCAACAAGGTGACGGTGCTGCCGGACCCGGCGACGGGGATGGTCTCACAGGATCACGTGCTGCTGAAGCTGTGCGACGCGTTCTTGCCGAAGGAGCGTGCGGAGGCGATTCGGGCCGAGTACGCGAGCGGCAAAGACGTCATGCACGGGCACGTCAAGGCCGAACTCGGAGCGGCGATCAACACGTTGCTCGCACCCATGCGCGAACGCCGCGCGAAGCTGGATGGCGAGCAGGGTGATGCCATCGTGCAGGATGTGATCCGGAGGGGCGTGTGTCGGGCGAACGCGGTGGCGGAGGAGACGCTGTACGCCGCGAAGAAGGCGATGAAGCTCGATTTCGGGAAGCGGACGGTGGGGTGATCCCGATTACGTGCCGTGTGATCGGGTCAGCTCAAAGACGATGAATCCGACCTGCACCAGGATCAGCGCCACACCCTCCACGCGTGAGATGTGCCGGTGGTTCGTGTAAGACATGGGGATCAGCATCAATCCCAACAGGCACATCGTCACGATCGAAGGAATGGCGTCAAGCGTCGGCGCTGAGGGCGCGATGAGCCCACACGCCGCGAAGATCGCGCCGATGTTGAAGAGGCACGAGCCCGCCACGTTACCCATCGCCAAATCTGCCTGACCCTTGCGGATCGCGATGATCGACGTGACCAGTTCGGGCATCGTCGTACCCACGGCGACCACGGTCAGCCCGATCACGCGCGTGGACATTCCGAGCTGAACCGCGATCGCGCCCGCGGCGTCGGATGCGACCGAGCCGCCGACGCTCAGGAACGCCATGCCCACGACCGCGAGCACGACCGCAACGCCCAGCGGGCGGGTTCCTCCGACGATCGAGGCGGATGCGGTCTGCTTCGCCAGCGGGTGGTTGTGAGCGCGGGACCTCAGTCCGGCCCGGATCACGATGCAGCTGTAGCCACCAAACGCCAGGAGCAGGATCGCCGGCTCGAGCCGCCCTCCCATCGCGTGCTGGAGCGGGGTTGAGAGCGACGTCGCGAGCATCAGCACGAACATGCAGATCATCAGCGGGATCTCCCGCTTCACGATCCGCGCTTCGACGGCAAGCGGCGCGATCATTGCCGCGACGCCGAGCACGAGCCCCATGTTGCAGATGCACGCACCGACCACGTTTCCCATGACCAGATCGGTCTGCCCCTTCAACGCGCTGGTCAGGTTGAAGGCCAGTTCCGGGGCCGAGGTGCCCCAGGCGACGAGCGTCAGCCCGATGAGGAGCATCGGCAGGCCGAAACGCTGGGCGATGTCCACGGCGGCCGCGACCAGCACACGCCCGCCAACCAGCAGCATGGCCAGTCCCGCGCCAAAGAGGAGAAAGTCTTTCATGGATCGGATTATTCCTTATGGATCCGTCGTTCGCGGCACGGCACGCGATGCCGTACTCTAATCCTCGCGAATGGAAGGCGGCTCGAAACCATCTCGTGGCGGTGTCGGCTGGGTGCGATCCCTGCGATGGCGCGAGATCGTGCGGGCGTCGCTTCCTCGGCTGTGGGTGCTCGCGGCGACGGCCGCCATGGCGCTGCGGCTCGGCGCGGACGTATTGCCCGGACCGGTGATGGTGATGTTCGAGGCGTTGCTGATCGGCGCCTACTGGCTCTCTCGACTGCTCCTCGGGAACCAGCCCCCGATGCCCAAGGACTGGCCGCAGGCCCTTCGCCGATTGGCATCGATGGCGGTGGGACGCGGCTCATCGGACACAACGACCACGCTGCGTCTGCTCGATGTGCCGATGCTGATGCTGCTGATTGTGGGTGCTTCAGTCGGGCTCTTCTGGTCCGAGGAGCGGTCGGCACTGGGTGTCGGGCTCCTTGAGGCGTCGATTGTCCTCTCGTTCGTCGTCGAACTCAGCCGTGCGGGTCGGAGCGCGATGGGGGTGCTTCCCGGAGCGGCGGCTCTTCCGCTGTCGTTCGTTGGGCTGATCGGCGCCTGCACGCTGCTGCTCAAGCTGCCGGCATGCACCTATGGCGGGATTTCCTGGATCGACGCGGCGTTCACCGCGACCTCGGCGGTGTGCGTGACGGGATTGGTCGTGCGCGACACGGCGACTGGATTCACCCACGCCGGACAGGCCGTGATCCTGGCGTTTATCCAGCTTGGCGCTCTGGGCATTGTGATGTTCGGCGCCGGGCTGGCGGTCCTCTTTCGGCGAACTCTCTCGCTGCGCGAGCACGCATCGATTCGTCAGATGCTCGAGCGGGGGACGATTGGCGATCTTCGTCGGTTCATTGTCTTTGTGCTGCTCGCCACGCTCACCATCGAAGCGATCGGCATGGGCGTGCTGATGCCGCTCTGGGAGGCGGCCCCGGGCGCGACGCTCTCGCTGGGCGAGCGTGCATGGCTGAGCGCGTTCCACGCCATCAGCGCGTTCTGCAACGCGGGATTCGATATCACCGGCCGCAGCATGGTCGGCCAACGCAACGGCGCACTGCCATATGTCGGGATCATCCCGCTCATTATCGCGGGTGGCATCGGGTTCCCCGTCCTCTCCGATCTCTGGCGCGTGCTCAAAGCACGCATCGCGCGAGCCCTGCGTTCCCGCGATCGTGGACTGCTCGCCGATGCGGTGCCCCAGAGCGCCGCCGCCGGCGAGGGATTCTCTCTCCATTCCAGGCTCACACTCCTTGCCACGGGTGCGATGCTCGGGCTCGGGTTCGCCGGATGCCTCGTGGCGCAGAGCCTGTCCCCGAGCGGCGCCGATCGATCCTGGCACGGAGAGCTGCTCGACGCGGCGTTCCTTTCCGTGACCGCTCGGACAGCCGGGTTCAACGCGATGCCGATGGACGAGCTCTCTCCTGCGAGCCAGATCGTCACGATCGGTTTGATGCTGATCGGCGGCTCGCCCGGCTCGACCGCCGGAGGCATGAAAACGACCACCCTCGCCGTGCTCTTTCTGGCGATCCTCGCCACGGTGCGGGGCCGATCGGAGACGGAGGCCTACGCCCGCGCGATTCCCGAGGCGCTCGTGCGCAAGGCGGGCGCCATCGCGCTTTCCATGCTGCTGCTCGTCTTTGGCGCGTCGTTCGTGCTCGCCCTGACGGATCCCGGCCCGGCTGGCCCTATCGTCTTCGAAGCCGTTTCCGCGGCCACCACGACCGGGCTCTCTCTCGGGCTCACCACGGAACTCTCTGACGCGGGTCGGGTGACGCTGATCGTCACGATGTTCCTCGGAAGGGTCGGGCCCTTGGCTTTGATGGGAGCGCTCGTGTTCGCTCGTCCGCCTGCGCGGGCGTATCTCTATCCTCGCGAGTCGGTGCATCTTGGTTGAACGGGCGTCGCGATGCGACGATCCGGTGGAGTCACGCAATGGCACAGAAAGCGAACGGCCCCGTGGCGGTGATCGGGCTTGGTCGGTTCGGTTCGCGTCTCGCGGCGTCGCTCGCCTCACGCGGAACCGAGGTGATCGCGATCGATCGCAGCCGCTCGCTGGTTGAGGACATTCGCGACGACGTGGCGATCGCGGTCGCTCTCGACGCGACGGACGAGGACGCGCTCCGCTCGAATCTCCCTTCCAATCTTGCGACGGCGGTGGTGGGGATCGGCCAGAACTTCGAGGCGACGCTGCTCGTGACGGTCATTCTCAAGCAACTGAACGTCCCGCGCGTGATCGCGCGGGCGTCCTCGTCGCTGGGCTCACGGATCCTTACGAAGATCGGTGCCGACGAGACCGTGAACCCGGAGGACGAGTCGGCCGATCGCTGGGCCAACCGGATCAGCGTGCCGAACCTGCTCAACCACATCGAATTCCACGAGGGGTACAGCATCGTGGAGTTGAGCGTGCCGGGGCCGTGGGTGGGGAAGTCCCTGATCGATCTCGAACTCCGGGCCAAGTCGGGGCTCCATGTCGTGGCCATCAAACGCATCAAGCCCGAGCATCACGGCTCGGTCCCCGGTGGCGCGGCGTCGCTCTCGCACGCGTCGGAGGCACGTATTGAGGTCCCCTCTCCCGCCGAACCCCTCAGGGACTCGGATGTGCTGATCCTCATGGGGAAAGACGAGGATCTGGCGAAGATCAAGCCCTAGGAGACCGATTGCCGTGCAGCGGGGGCCTTATGGCACCGACAGAACTGGAGGTCTACCCTTCCGTTCTGCGAATCGGTCGGCCCGTTCTCCATTCCGCGTGTGCGGAAGGCGGTCATACCCGGTTCAAGTCATCGCCCCTCAGGGGCTGCCGCGCGACCTCTAGACAGGCGCGGTAAGGGCCTCCGATACATGTGGCGCACGCCGACCGTGCCACGCTTCGTCGGACCCACGCATCCGGGACACCCCCGGGAAGACCATCGCTCTCATGATCGACCATAATCTGATTGGCACTCTCGGTAGCAACATCGACGCGGAGCTCGATGCTCTCATGGGTTCTTCCGACGGCGGCATGGAAGCGCTGCTCGGAGACAAGATCGGCAACCTCACGCCGGGCAAGCTCATCAAGGGCAAGGTCATCGGCTTCCAGGGCGACGGCGTCGTCGTCGAGGTCGGCCTGAAGTCCGAGGGGCTGATTTCTCGCGAAGAATTCGAGAACATGCCCGAGCTCAAGGTCGGCGACATGATCGACGTGCTGCTCGAGTCCCTCGAGGGCGAGGATGGCACGGTCCAGGTCTCCAAGCGTCGCGCCGATCGCATGCTCAACTGGCAGCGAATCATCGACACGCAGCGCGAGGGCGACGTCGTCGAGGGCATGGTGACCCGCAAGATCAAGGGCGGCCTGCTCGTCGACATCGGCGTGCCGGTCTTCCTTCCCGCGTCGCAGGTCGACGTGCGACGCCCCGGCGAGATCGGCGACTATATCGGCCGCAAGATCCGCGCCCAGATCCTCAAGATCGACACCGAGCGAAAGAACATCGTCATCTCGCGGCGCAAGCTGATCGAGGACGAGCGCGACGCCGCTAAGAAACGCCTCATGTCCACCCTCAAGGAGGGCGAGGTCGTCACGGGCACGGTGAAGAACATCGCCGACTTCGGCGCGTTCATCGACCTCGGCGGCATCGACGGTCTGCTCCACATCACCGACATGTCCTGGGGCCGGATCAACCACCCCTCGGAGCTGCTCAAGATCGACCAGAAGGTCGAGGTCAAGGTTCTCAATATCGACCGCGAGAAGGAGAAGATCGCGCTGGGCCTCAAGCAGCGCGAGGCCTCCCCGTGGGAAGAGATCGAGAAGAAGTACCCGGTCGGCTCGCGCGTCCGCGGCGCGGTCGTCAACCTCATGTCCTACGGCGCGTTCGTGCGCCTGGAGGACGGCATCGAGGGCCTCGTCCACATCTCCGAGATGTCGTGGACCCGTCGCATCAATCACCCGTCCGAGATGGTCCAGCCGAACGAAGAGGTCGATGTCGTTGTCCTTGAGATCAACAAGGACAAGCAGGAGATCTCGCTCGGCATGAAGCAGATCGACGTGAACCCGTGGGAGCTCGTCGGCGAGAAGTACCCTCCGGGCACGGTCGTCGAGGGCAAGGTGCGGAACCTCGCCAACTACGGCGCGTTCGTGGAGATCGAGCCCGGCATCGATGGCCTGCTCCACATCTCCGACATGTCCTGGACCCGCAAGGTCACGCACCCCAACGAGGTCGTCAAGAAGGGCGACTCGATCCGCTGCGTCGTGCTCGAGGTCGATCAGGAGAAGCAGCGCATCTCGCTGGGTCTCAAGCAGCTCACCGAGGATCCGTGGGTTGCCGCGATTCCCGAGCACTACAAGCCCGGCATGGTCGTCCGCGGTGCGGTCACGAAGATCACGAACTTCGGCGTCTTCGTCGAGCTCGAGGCCGACCTCGAGGGCCTGCTCCACATCTCCGAGCTGGCCGACCACAAGGTCGAGAATCCGCAGGACGTGGTCAAGCCCGGCGACGAGGTGGACGTCAAGATCCTCCGCGTCGACACAGGCGATCGCAAGATCGGCCTCTCGCTCAAGCGTGCGCAGTGGGGCGACAACACCCAGACCCGCACCGATGAGCCCGCCGACCGCGGCGGCACGCCCAAGCCCACGCGAGGCGGCATGGACACCCACGGCTCCATGGGCACCGACAAGATCCAACTCTGAAACGGATCCTGATCGACGCCTGACAACATGAGCCTCACATCAGCCCCGGCCACATGGTCGGGGCTGTTTCTTTGGCGACCGTTGCGATCAAAACGCAGCACGCCCCGACCTTCCAGGCCGGGGCGTGTGATCGATCAAGTCCCGTGATGAGCGGGACGGTGCAAGGTCTTTGAGCGGAAGAAGGGGAGGCGTCGCCCGGCAACGTCCCGTCGTTCGGGCCCTTATCCTCAGCAGAGCGCCAAGTAGCTCAGCACGGCGAGCAACGCGATCCGGAGGCGGCTGTCAGACATGGCAATGAGTGTTCTCAGCATCTTTGGGTGTCCTTCGCACATCCATGTTCAATGGGCGTGCCAGGCCACCATGCCCGACGCGAGAACGCGTTTCCGACGCCCCAGTGGGGGTCAGGTCCGTAAACACATCATACCGAGAGCAACACAGTTGCGTGCGGGCAACATCGAAACGCCACAAGGCATCACCCGCCGTCCACACCGAGGCCACACACGGCTCGTCCACCTCGTCGCTATTGCCGTGGTTCTCGGACTCTTCCTGGGCCGGGCCGGCGTGGCAATTGGACAGGCACCGCCGGAGCCCGCCGCAGCCATGACCGCGTTCAACGCTGTTCGGGGCTGGGTCGATGCCACCTTGGTCCCTGCGGAAGCGGAAGTGGCGGGACTTGGTCTCCCCGACGCGCCGGCATCCGTGACGATTCGATATGCGGGGAGGGTGGTCGGACGCGGGACATCATTCCTCCCAGGGCCCGGTTCGGCTCTGCGCGACGCGGCGAGCCGCGCGATCCGCGAGGCATCTGACCGAGTGGAATTGCCGGTCGATCCTGAGCTGCGACGAGAGGTCGTGCGTTCGCTCGTGATCTCGCTCGAGTTGGCATCGAAGCCGACACCGATTGCGCCCGATGCCCTCAGAGACTTCTCCGTGTCGATGTCCCCGGGCATCCACGGCGTCGCGGCACGACTCGGCGACCGCATCGAAGCAGTCTTTCCCGGAACGATGCTGGCGACCGGGCTGGAGGCGTCGGCGGCGCTTGGAGCTGTTGCCTCGGCCGTGACGGGTTCGGCGGAGAACGCGTTGCGCGATCCGGTCCGCGTCCGGCGGGATCTCGGCGTGTCGTTCTCGGTCTTTCGAACCACGCATATTGCAGAAACCGGCGCTGGTTCGACGCCACTGTTCCTCTATCGTGGGTCGAGATTGCCCAGATCGAGTCCCCCGACGCTCGACGACCTGGCCTCGCTCGCAGATTCGATCGCCATGAACCTGCTTGAGCGATCGCAGGGCGTCGCAGGGCACACCGGCATTGCCGGAACCTATCTGCCGATCCAGGACCGGTTCGATCCCACGATTGCGACGGCGATCGAGCAGGGGCTTGTTGCCGTCGCGCTCGCGCGATATGCCACCTCCCCTCGGACCGACCCTGAGATTGCTGAGGCGGCATTGGAGCTGGCTCAGCGGTTGGTCGAGGATCTGGCGATCGTCGTTCCCGAGGAGGTTGCGCCCGATGCGTCGCCGATGTCGGCGGCAATGGCGAGCATCGCGATCCGCACTGCCCTCAAGGGGGGGGCTCCGATGTCGGAGGCGGTCGCCACCATGCTTGGCAGATGCGACGCGAGCATGGACGAGGCAAGTCTGGAGAGGCTCTCGGCGCCCGAGCGTGCGTTTGTCGCGTGGGGTCTCGCGGTCCGCGCGGCATCGACCGGCGATCCGGTGCAGAAGGAGCTTGCAATCGCAGCGGTTCGCGGCGCGTTTCTCGCGACCCCGATTCAAGCGCTTGTCGGGCAGATGCCGTGGCTCGCGTGGGCGGACATGGCGCTCTCGTCCGAGGGCGAACCGGTCGCTGGTGCCGAAGCGCTCCGCCAGATGCGGGCCCTGGTGTGGGCGCATCAGGTCCAGATTGAAGATGCCGGCGAGGACGGCGCGGACATGGTGGGGGGGATCCTCTTCACCGGCTCGAGCAGCCCCTTGCCGACAGCGCAGACGCTGCGAGCCCTGGCCGCGAACACATCGATGATGGCCGATCCCCGCCTCACGGAGCCGGGTGAGCTGCCTCGCGAACTCTCGAAGACGCTTGCGGGGATCCGGTTTCTTGACGCGCTGGTCGCGAACGAAGGGACGTGCCACATGTTCGCGGCGCCATTCCGGGCACGGGGTGGGGTGCGTGCGGGGCTCTGGGACCAGCGGATGCCGCCGGAGTCCGGTGCGCTCGCGCTGCTGGTTCTTTCTGACACCCTGCGTGTGGTCGCGCCGGCTGTTCCGGCGGCGCCGACGGATGGGGCGAGAGCGGCCGAGACCCCGAAGAATCACTGAAAACCAGCAAGAATTCGGGACGGTTCCAGCCTGATTGCCGGGCGTGCTCACGCGATTCTGTGGGTGATTGAACCTATCATCCCAGAGCGCGAATTGACGCGTCTCGGAGCCCCGCTGCATGCCCGACCAGGACATCGTGTCACCCGACGGATCGATGCCACCCGCGCCCGAGAATTCGGGGCGGTTGGTGGACACGGACATCGCGCGCGAGTTGAAGGACTCGTACCTCACCTACGCGATGAGCACCATCATGGACCGGGCCCTGCCCGATGTCCGCGACGGGCTCAAGCCATCGCAGCGACGCATCCTGTTCGCGATGAGCGAGCTGAAGCTCAGGCCCAACCGCAAGCACCTTAAGTGCGCGAAGATCGCCGGCAACACGTCCGGCGATTACCACCCGCACGGCGAGAGCGTGATCTATCCGACCATGGTCGGCATGGCCCAGAAGTGGAAGATGCGGGTTCCGCTGATCGATCCGCAGGGCAACTTCGGCTCGATCGAGGGCGACCCGCCCGCCGCGATGAGGTACACCGAAGCGCGACTGACGTACGCCGCCGTGGACATGCTCGCGGACCTGGACTTTGAGACGGTCGATGAGCAGCCGAACTACGACGACCGGCTGATGGAGCCGACGGTCCTGCCCGGCAAGTTCCCCAATCTGCTCATCAACGGCGGGCTCGGCATCGCGGTCGGCATGGCGACGTCGCTCGCGCCGCACAACCCGACCGAGGTGCTCGATTCGATCGTGCGCGTGATCGAGAATCCGGCGGTCTCGCTCGGCGAGCTCATGACCGACGTCATCGGGCCCGACGGCTCCATCGAGCGTCACGGCATCAAGGGCCCGGACTTCCCGACCGGTGGCGTGATCATGGGCAGGGCCGGCATCATCGACGCGTACTCCGCGGGCCGGGGTCGCGTCTACGTCCGTGGCGAATGCCACGTCGAGCAGACCAAGAGCGGCCGCGACCACCTCGTGATCGATCGCATCCCCTACGGCCTCGGCCAGAACGGGCTCGTCGAGAAGATCGTGGACGGCGTGAAGGAAGAGCGGCTGGAGAACATCTCCGATGTTCGCAACGAATCGGGGCGCGAAGCCCAGACGCGCATCGTGATCGAGCTCAAAAAGGGTGCTGACCCGAACGTGGTGGAGCGTCAGCTCTACGAGCACACGCCTCTGCAGCAGACGTTCAGCATCATCAACATCGCGCTCGTCGGTCGGCGCCCGCGCACGCTCGGCCTGCGCGACATGATCGATTGCTACATCAACCACCGCATCGAGGTCATCCGGCGTCGCACGTCGTACCTGCTCCGCGAGGCCAAGAAGCGTGCGCACATTCTTGAGGCGTTGATCTACGCCGTGTGCGACATCGATGAAGTTATCCGCATCATCCGCGCGAGCAGCACGCGTGAGGAGGCGATCCAGGGCCTGATGGACCGCCGATTCCGGATCCCCGCCTCCCACCCCCACGCGCCCAAACTCCCGCCCCGACTGCGGCGCTATCTCGAGCTTGCCGAGGCCAAGGGCGGGGTCGCGCTCACCCGAATCCAGGCCGAGACGATCGGCAACATGCGTCTGATCCAGCTCACGGGGCTCGAGATTGAGCGGCTCACCGAGGAATACCACAAGGTGGTCGGTGAGATCGAGGGCTACGAGAAGATCCTGGGTGACGAGCAGCTCGTGCTCGACATGGTCAAGCAAGACTGCGCCGAAATGCGAGCCCGCTACAACTCCCCACGCCTCACCCGCATCGAGGAGGCCGCGGAAGATATCGACATCGGCGCGCTGATCCAGGAACACGAGGTCGCTGTCACGATCTCACGCGCCGGCTACGCGAAACGCGTGCCGCTCGACACCTATCGCACGCAGAACCGCGGCGGCAAGGGCATCATCGCCTCGGACGCGAAGGACGATGACTTCATCGAGCACCTCTTTGTTGCGTCGTCGCACGACGACCTGCTCTGTTTCACCAACACCGGCCGTGTCTTCAAGAAGCGAGTCTTCGAGCTTCCGGAGATGACGCGGACGTCCAAGGGCCGCGCGCTGGTCAACCTGCTCGAACTTCGCGAGGGCGAGACCTGCCGCGCCTTCCTGACGGTCAAGAACTTCGAGTCTTCCAGCCAGTTCCTGACCTTCGTCTCCGAGGGGGGCATCGTCAAGCGTACCGCGCTCAAGGAGTACCGCAACGTCAATCGGGGCGGCATCATCGCCGTCGGGCTCAAGGACGGGGACTCGCTCCTTGCCGTCGCGGTGACCGATGGAAACGACGACATCCTGCTTGCCACTTCGAATGGCCAGGCGATCCGATTCAACGAGCAGGACGCGCGTCTCATGGGCCGTTCCGCAGCAGGCGTCAAGGGCATCGATCTCAGCGAGGGCGACAAGGTCATCGGTGTCGTGCCGATCGCCATGAAGGAAGACGCGGACGGCGATCTCGTCACCGAGGATACGACGTTGACACTCCTTTCCGTCACTCGCAACGGCTACGGCAAGCGCACAGCGGTCGATGAATATCGCGTCGCGCCCGAGAGCGGGAAGCTCTATTCCCAGACCCGTGGCGGCAAGGGCCGTGCCGACATCAAGACCACCGAGCGCAACGGCCCGTCGGTCTCGGCGTTGGGTCTGCGTGATTCCGACGAGATCGTTGTTGTGACCAAGGGCGGGCAGCTTGTCCGCCTCCCCGCAGAGTCGATCTCCGTCATCGGACGCGGTACCCAAGGGGTGCGCGTCGTCTCGCTCCACGATGGTGATGAAGCCATCGCCGTCGCCCGGGTTGAAGAATCTTCCGATCAAACCCCAACCGCGTAGCGACTGGCATCGGGGTAGAATGGCATCTGTATGGCGATCGAGTGGTCCGACGATATCGTTCTCTCCGAACTCTCCGATGAGCCGGCGCTCTCGGAAGAGCTCAATGCCATTGCCGACCGGATCGCCGCGACCGACGCGGACCGGACACCGCACGTAGTGGTCAATCTCGGCCGCGTCTCGTACCTGAACTCTTCGAATCTTGCGCAACTTCTACGGATCCGCAAACTGCTCGCAGCGGCGAATCGCACGCTGAAGCTTTGCGCCGTGACGGAAGAAGTCTGGTCGGTGATGATGGTGACCGGGTTGGACAAGGTCTTCAGGTTCGCTCCAGACCCCATGACAGCACTCGCCGGATTGCAGCTCGAAGACGAGGCCCGCGAGGGCTGAGCGGCTATCGTGCTTCCATGAGAATCCACTTGGCGATCGGTGCCGCGTTGGCGTGCGTCCCCCTCGGTGGCTGCGCATTCGAATACGTTCGAGACATCCGGGACAATCTGGTCGTCACCAACGAGCGTCTGGACCGGACCGAGCAGTTGCTCCAGGAGGTTGGCAGAGTCAATCCGAAGCTCGATGCGCTCCAGATCCAGTTGGACGAAACCAAGGCCCGGCTCGAGCTTGTCAAGTCGATCGATGCCTCGCTGGTTTCAATGGATGCAACTCTCAAGTCGGTGGACAAGTCGCTCGCATCGCTCGACGCGCATCTCGCATCGTTGCGAAAGACGCTCGAGAACATCGACTCGACAATTCCGTTCCTGAAATTCGCGGACCCCACGCCCGAGCCCGAGGCGGGAATCGAAGCCGAAGGTGTCGATACGGCGCAGGATCCGCCGCCCGCGCCGCCGCCCGGCACACCGCCGAAGTCGTCCTGAATGTCCCCAATCCTTCGCCGGGCGGATCCAGGTCCGCGCTGCGCATGTCTCTATGTGCTCGCAGCAAGCCGGAACAGGATGTCCACCAAGTCATGGTCGAACGCGCCTCGGGTCAGCACCTCGTTGGCGCCCGCATCTCGGGCGGCTTGCATCAAGTCCTTTTTGACGTGCGGCGCGAACGCCAGAACCCGGACTCCCGCGCCTGCAGGGTTCGCCCGCAGAGCCGCGAGCAGTTCCAGGCCGGCCTGCTCGGTTTCCAGGTCCAGAATGAGTGCGGTGGGCTTCGAATCGCCCAGACGCTGGGCAAGCATGTCGGGGTTCCGGACTGGGCGGCAGGGGAGCCCGAGATCCTCGGCCGTTGCCTTGATCCGGGTAGCCCACACGAGGTCCGACGCAAAGTACAGGATCATGGCTTTGGTCCAAAGGACGGCGCGGATTCTGGTCGATTCACACGGTGTGTCTGCCAAGAATGTAGACCGCTCCTGAATGGTCAGAGCGGACAATGTTTGGTCAAGGACCGCGAGCCGTCCTCGCGTCGGTCCGAGCGATACTGCCACCTGATTCTGGAAGAGTGAAATGACCACCATGACGGCGCCAAAGGCGCATGAGGCCGAGACTCCTGGCAACGGCATCTTCAACGATGTCGGACTCCCGGACGATCCGAACAATCTTTATAGCCAGACCGTGGGCAGCATGCTGCACGCCGCGGAGATCATGGGGCTGCCGCACTACCTCCAGCTCATTCTCGCGCAGCCCAAGAACGAGATCATGGTCCACTTCCCCGTGAAGATGGACACCGGCAGGTACGAGCTCTTTAAGGGCTATCGCGTCCAGCACAACAACGCCCTCGGCCCCTACAAGGGCGGCCTTCGATTCCACCACGACGTTCACCTCGACGATGTCAAGTCGCTCGCCTTTCTCATGACCATGAAGTGCTCGCTCGTCGGCGTCCCGTACGGCGGCGGCAAGGGCGGCATCAAGGTCGATCCTCGCAAGCACTCCATGATCGAGATGGAGCGCATCGTCCGGCGTTTCACCGCAGCGATCGCCCACCAGATCGGTCCGGATTACGACATCCCCGCGCCCGACGTCGGCTCCAACAGCCAGCACATGGCGTGGATCGCCGACACCTACACCTTTCTCTCCGAGATCGGCGGCCACAACCCCGGTGCCGTCATCACCGGCAAGCCCATCGAGTACGGCGGATCGCTCGGTCGCGAGAAGGCCACCGGCCAGGGTGTTGTCGACACGCTTGTCGAGATGCTCCCCGAGCTCAACCTCAAGCCTGAGTCCTGCACCTTCAGCGTTCTCGGATTCGGAAACGTTGGCTCATGGTCCGGCCGCATCTTCCAGGACAAGGGCGCGAAGATGATCGCCGTGGCCGACCATACCGGCTTCATCAGGAACGACAAGGGGATCGACGCCAATGATCTGGCGACGTACACCCAGCAGAAGGGCGGCGTCGCCGGCTACGCCAAGGCCACCGCCATCACCAAGGAAGAGTTCTACAAGACCCAGGTCGACATCTTCATCCCAGCCGCGCTCGAGCAGATGATCCAAGAGCCCGAGGCGACCATGCTCAACTGCAAGGTCGTCGCCGAGGGTGCCAACGCCCCGACCACGCCCGCCGGCGAGCGCATCCTTCAAAAGCGCGGTATCGAGGTTCTCCCCGCCATCCTCTGCAACGCCGGCGGCGTCACGGTCTCCTACTTCGAGTGGGTCCAGAACAACACGTTCCAGTCCTGGGATCTTGAAAAAGTCGACCGCGAGCTCAACAAGCACATGGTGAAGGCCGCCGGCCGTACGCGCGACGCGCGCCGCAAGTACAACTGCGACCTCCGCACCGCCGCCTACGCCGCTGCGCTCGAACGCCTGCGAAAGGTCTACGAGGTCCGCGGCATCTTCCCGTAAAGCGAACTATCACCGAATCACCCTGCGGCTCCGGCACTCGCCGGAGCCGCCTTGCGTTCCGGCCGCATCTGGGCGTGCGAGCGCGGCGCGTTGCCGCGGCACGCCATGCGCCGAATCGCTCGATCGCCAGGGCGTTTTCCCCCATCGCCTGCGCTGTTCTGCTGGAAGAGCGTAGTGAATGCCAACGGCGTTCAAGCGCATTTGCCCCTACGATGAGGCATCGTCCTCCCGCATTGGTTGACACGCACTCCTCGTTCCGGCACCTCACGAAAGGCCACCGATTGCAGACCAGCAGCCTTATCGGCGGTAAGTGGGTTGGGTCCGCCGACGGAACGACACTCGCCGTCACCAATCCGGCGACCGACGAGGTGATCGCGCGGGTGCAGGCGCTCGGCGCGGCTGAAACTCGAGACGCGGTCGATGCCGCGTATCGCGCGGGCCCGCGCTGGGCCTCGACCACCGCCGCGGAGCGAGGCACGCTCATCGCCCGTCTTGCGACACTCATGCGTCGAGACGTTGAGCGGCTCGCACGGCTGATGACCCTTGAGCAGGGCAAGCCCCTTGCCGAGGCGCGCGGCGAGATCGGGTACGCCGCGTCGTTCCTCGATTGGGCCGCAGAAGAGGGCAAGCGCCTCAAGGGCGAGATCATCCCCGCGTCCGCCGCCGACAAGCGCATCCTGGTTCTGAGGCAGCCCGTCGGAGTGACGGCGATCATTACGCCGTGGAACTTCCCCGCCGCGATGATCACGCGAAAGCTTGGCCCCGCGCTCGCTGCGGGCTGCACCGTGGTCATCAAGCCGGCCGAAGATACGCCGCTCTCGGCGCTCGCAATCGGAGAGCTCGCGTGCGAGGCGGGCATTCCAGACGGTGTGATCAACATCATCACGGGCAAGGCCGCGCCGATCGGCGACGCGATGTTCGACGATCCCCGCGTCCGCAAGCTCTCGTTCACCGGTTCAACCGAGGTCGGGCGCATGCTCATGGGCAAGGCCTCGAAGAACCTGCTGCGGATCTCGCTGGAGCTTGGTGGCCATGCACCATTCATCGTCTTCGACGATGCCGACATGGACCGGGCCGTCGACGCCGCGGTGGCGTGCAAGTTCCGCAACGCCGGCCAGACGTGCATCTGCGCCAATCGCTTCTATGTGCAGGCCGGCGTCTACGACGAGTTTGTCTCCCGATTCGCGGTTGCGATCGAAGGTCTGCGAGTCGGCGACGGCCTCTCGGATGGCGTGCAGATCGGACCGCTGATCAACGACGCCGCGATGGAGAAGGTGGAGTCGCACATCCAGAACGCGACATCGCTTGGAGGCCGACTAGTCGTCGGTGGCAAGCGGGTCCGCGTCGATGGACACGCGGACCGGTTCTACGCGCCCACGCTCGTCGCGGAGATGACGCCGGAGATGCTCGTCTGCCGCGAAGAGACCTTCGGGCCCGTTGCGCCGGTCGCGAAGTTCAACAGCGAATCCGAAGCGATCACCCGGGCAAATGACTCGGAGTTCGGTCTGGCGGCATACTTCTTCACACGCGACGCGTCGCGCCTCATGCGAGTCGCGGAGTCGCTCGAGTACGGCATCGTCGGTGCAAACGACGCCGCGCCATCGACTGCGCAGGCGCCATTCGGCGGCGTCAAGCACTCCGGACTCGGCCGAGAGGGCGGGAGCCACGCGATGGACGAGTACTCCGAGATCAAGTATGTGTCGTGGCGTCTTTGAGTGTCGGAGCCTGCGTTCCTCTTCTGGAGCTTCAGATGGCGTCGAGTGGTGAGTTGATCAGGCGTCGTGAGCGCGTGGTGTGCCGCGGCGTCGGCCGGATGTCCGACATGACGGCCGCGTCGGCCGAAGGTGCGACCATCACGGATGCCGACGGGAAGTCGTACATCGACTTTGCGGGCGGCATCGGCGTGATGAACGTCGGCCATTGCGATCTCGAGGTGGTGGAAGCCATCCGCGAACAGGCCGGAAAGATGCTGCACGCCAGCATCCATGTAGCGACGTATGAGCCGTACGTCGAATTGTGCGAGACTCTGGTCGAGCTGTTCCCACACGGAACCGACACCCGTGCGATGCTCGTCAACACAGGCGCAGAAGCGATCGAGAACGCCATCAAGATCGCGAGGCAGGCCACCGGACGGCCCGCGGTCATCTGCTTCACGGGCGCGTTCCACGGCCGGACACTGATGGCGTTGTCGCTTACCTCGAAGCTCGGGTACAAGCTCGGCTGCGGGCCGTTCGCGCCGGAGGTCTATCGTTTGCCCTACCCCGTCGTGCGACCCCGAGCCGGAGAGGACGAGGCAACCGTCTCACGCCGAGAGCTCGAGCGGCTTCGCGCCACGTTCAAGGACACCGTAGCTGCGAAGGATGTGGCGGCGATCATCCTCGAACTCGTGCAGGGTGAGGGCGGCTTCAACGTCGCGCCGAAGGCCTATGTCGAAGGATTGCGCAAACTCTGCGACGAGCATGGCATCACGCTCATCTTTGACGAGGTCCAGACCGGATTCGCACGCACGGGCAGATGGGCCGCCTCCGAGCACTACGGCGTGACGCCCGATCTCTCGACATGGGCAAAGTCGATGGGAGGAGGTCTGCCGATCTCGAGCGTCATCGGATCTGCGAGGGTCATGGACAAGGCATCGCCGGGGACGCTCGGCGGCACCTACGGCGGCAACCCCGTGGCGTGCGCGGCGGCGATGGCGACGATCCGGCGGATGAAGGCGCTCGACCTCAACGTCCGGGCGGAGCGATGCGGCACCATTGTCCGCGAGCGCTTCGAAGCGATCGCGGCGCGTGTGCCAGAGGTGAGCGATGTTCGTGGGCTCGGCGCGATGATGGCGATCGAGTTCTGCGACGACGGCGACCCGGCTCGCCCCGCGACTGCGCTTGTCAAACGCATCATGGACACATGCCGGGAGCAGGGCCTCCTGATCATTCCGGCGGGTGTCGACAGCAACGTCATCCGAGTGCTGGCGCCCATCGTCATTTCGGATCAAGACCTCTCACGCGGGCTCGACATCCTCGACCACGCGATCGAATCGTCAGCTCCCGGAAGCATGCGGGCTCCCGCCCGAAAGGGACTTTGAATGCGTCCATATGCAGTCGCCGGACTCCAGCTCAACGTCTCCGGCCGCCAGTCCAATCTTGAGCACATCTGCGATCGCATCGAGATGTTGATGTTGCTCTACCCGTGGGTGCAGATGGTGCTGGTCAGCGAGCTCGCGACCTTTGGCGGCTGGATCGGCAACGCGATGCCCCTCCCGAACGAGATCGAGCAGCGATACTGTGCGCTCGCTGCGAAACACCAGATATGGCTCGTTCCTGGTTCGCTCTTCGAGAGCATCGATGAGCGCGTGTTCAACACGGCACCGGTGATCAATCCACGGGGCGAGGTAGTCACCAGGTATCGCAAGATGTTCCCGTTCATGCCCTACGAAACCGGTGTCGCATCGGGAACGGAGTTCTGCATCTTCGATGTGCCCGAAGTTGGACGCTTCGGACTGAGCATCTGCTACGACATGTGGTTCCCGGAGACTTCACGCACGCTCGCCGCGATGGGGGCGGAGGTGATCCTGCACCCGACGCTCACCGCGAGCATCGATCGCGATGTAGAGCTCTCGATCGTGCGTGCAACCGCTGCCATCAACCAGTGTTTCGTGATCGACATCAATGGGCTTGGTGATGGCGGCAACGGTCGCTCGCTCGCAGTCGCGCCCACGGGCGACGTGCTCTACCAGGCTGGCAGCAACGAGGAGATGCTGCCGATCGAGATCGATCTCGATCGCGTGCGCCGCTCGAGAGAAGTCGGGCTGAAGGGACTCGGGCAGCCTCTCAAGAGCTTCCGCGATCGTTCCGTGGAGTTCAAGGTGTACGACCGTGCGTCCGGTGTCGCGGCGTACCTCGACACGCTTGGCCCACTCGAGAAAATGGCTCGGGGATCGATGGCCGGACTCGCGGGCGGCTCACTCCCGCCCATCGTGCCTCCGGCGCCCGCTCCATCGCTGGTGCCGATCGCGGCCGCCGCGGTTCCTGCACCGCCGGTCGCCCCCCCCGTGCCGCCGAGTCCGCCCTCCTCCGGGAGCGCCCATGCCGGTTGAACCGACAAAGAAGCAACCGACGAGCGGCGCCGCGGCTGGCCCGTACAGCGTCCAGCAACGCCGCATGGACACATGGAACGACCTGCAGGTGCGCTGCGCGTGGCTGGACGAGTTTGCCAAGGAGAGTCGCGACCTCACGGAGCCGCGAGCGCTCGTCGAGGCGAGTCTCGCCATCCTGCGCGAGTTCGAGGCATACTGGGCCTTTCCCGGCGAGGAGCGTGTGGCGGCGCTGGCCCGCCTGCTGGAACGAGACGCCTATGTCGATCTCGCGATCGAGGCTCGCGATGTGGCGCGCCAACTTGTTGGTGACGCGTATCGCCTCCATGATCCGGCGAGCGAGATCGTCGAGTCACGTTCCGGCCGCATGGACAGTCGATCGCCCCGTTCTCGTGACAACGGCACGCGAGCTCCCAAGCCGTACTTTGAGGTGTTGGTCGTCGACGGGATCGACGCGTACGACCGCGAGGAGCTGCGCGAGGGGCTGCGGGCGTGTCGGCGCGAGACCGATGAGTTCGTCTACGAGGTCGTGACCGTTCCTTCGCTGCAGGACGCGGTCATCGCGGTCCAGTTCAATTGGACGATCCAGGCTGTCTTCCTTCGCTACAACTACTCATTCCAGACCCAGAGCGATGTTCCTGCGTTCAAGCGGTATCTCCACGCGATCGAGCGAGAGGGCATGCCGGTCTGCTTCGGCCTGGATCGCAGCGTGGAGCTGGGCAAGATGCTGACGAAGCTCCGCCCAGAGCTCGACATGTACCTGGTCACGGACGCACCGCTCGATCGCGTGGCAGGCAACCTCGGCACCGACTTTCGGCGCGTGTTCTACCGGCTCGAGCAGTACATGGAGCAGCACCTTTGCATTCTCAAGGGCGTTCGTGATCGCTTCCAAACGCCCTTCTTCGATGCGCTCCGTCGCTACAGCGCAAAGCCCACGGGTGTCTTCCACGCGCTGCCCATCGCTCGCGGCAAGTCAATGAGCAGCGGGCACTGGGCCCGTGATCTGCTCGAGTTCTACGGTCCCAACATCTTCATGGCGGAAACATCCGCAACCAGTGGCGGGCTCGATTCGCTGCTGCAACCGCGCGGACCGATCAAGCGTGCCCAAGACCTCGCCGCCCGCGCGTTCGGCGCACGCCAATCTTTCTTCGTGACCAATGGCACGTCGACAGCCAACAAGATCGTCGCCCAGGCGCTGATCCAGCCCGGCGATATCGTGCTCGTCGATCGTGATTGCCACAAGTCGCATCACTACGCACTCGTGCTCGCCGGAGCGATGACCGTCTACCTCGATTCTTACGCGCTCCCGCAGTACTCGATGTACGGGGCGGTGCCACTCGCCGAGATCGAGCGCCAGCTCCTCGCGCTGAAGGATGCGGGCAAGCTCGATCGCGTCCGGATGCTGATCCTGACCAGTTGCACCTTCGACGGTATCACGTACGACCCGCAGCTCGTCATGGAGCGTGTCCTCGCGATCAAGCCCGACATGATTTTCCTGTGGGACGAGGCATGGTTCGCGTACGGTCGCTTCAACCCGGCACTGCGTCATCGCACAGCCATGGACGCCGCCGCCTGTCTTCGCAAGAAGTTCCGCTCGCTAGAGTATCGCTCGGCGTTCCAGAACGCAGCCGAGAAGCAGGTTGAGGGAGAGGCGGTGTCGGCCCCCGCGATGATCGATCCGGATATGGTGAAGGTGCGCGTGTATGCCACGCACTCGACGCACAAGACCCTGACCGCTCTGCGCCAGGGCTCGATGATCCATGTCTACGACGAAGACTTCGAGCAGAAGGCCTCAGACTCGTTCCACGAAGCATTCATGACGCACACCTCGACGTCGCCGAACTATCAGATCATCGCCTCGCTCGATGCCGGTCGGAGACAGGTGGAGCTGGAAGGCTTCGAGATGGTGGAGCAGACCATCGGCCTCGCAATGACGCTCCGGCAGCGCGTGAACGAGAATCCGGTCCTAGCTCGGTTCTTCTCCGTGCTGCGTCCATCAGACATGATCCCTGACGAGTTCAGAGCCTCCGGCATCAAGTTCTACTACGACACGGAGCGCGGCTGGGGACCCCTGGACGAGGCGTACCAGAGAGACGAGTTTGTTCTCGATCCGACCCGCGTCACGCTCTATATCGGCGCGACCGGAATGGATGGGGACACCTTCCGCCACCTGCTCATGGACAAGTACGACATCCAGATCAACAAGACTTCTCGCAACACCGTCCTGTTCATGCCGAACATCGGAACCACGCGCGGCGATATTGCCTATCTCGTGGATGTGCTCTACGAAATCGCGCACGACATCGCCGATCGTCTCTCGCTCGAGTCCAGCTCCGGGCTCTCTCGCCACTCGGCGCGTGTTGACGCTCTCATCGACGGGCCTCCGCTGCCGAACTTCAGCAGGTTCCATGAGGCGTTCAGGCCCGACGACCTGACCACTCCCGAGGGCGATCTGCGCCGCGCGTACTTCCTCGCGTACGAAGACTTCAACATCGATCTGGTCAGTCTCGACCGCAGGACGCTCGACGCCATCGAGGGTGGAAAAGAACTGGTCTCCGCGGCGTTTATCACGCCCTATCCACCCGGGTTTCCCGTGCTGGTGCCGGGACAGGTCTACAGCCGCGAGATCATCGCTTACCTCCTCGAACTCGATGTGAAAGAGATCCACGGCTACGACCCCGAAAAGGGCCTGCGCGTCTTCACCGAGGCCGCCCTCGCCCGTGCGGAGAGCGACAAGAAACGACGGAACGGTCTGAAGAGACCGGAAAGGACCTGATACCATGGGCAGCACCAGACCCGGCTCAAAGCGTTCCGAGACGGCCAAGCGGCCGAGCAGTTCCGCGCGTCTCCTCACTGCCGACCGCCCCGCGTCGCGTAAGCCACGCATGCTCCGCGGTGTTTCGGACATTCGCCGCTTCTTCTTTCGCAACACCGAGCCCGTCTACTTCATCAGTGCGACGCCTTTCAACCTGCTCGGCATGGACGAGTGGATCCGTGGCTTCATGTTCATCAACGCGATCGATTGCTTCGATGGACAGCACCCAAGCGTGTTCGTGCCGCCCGAGATCGATCACGAACCATGGACATCGATCGAGGACATCAACAACTACCTCCTCGCCCATCCTGCGGTCGCGGACCTCGTTCGCGAGCGTGGCCCGGGCGGCAAAGCCGTCTTCCTGATGTTTGATGAGAAGACCGAGGAGCTTTGCCACAAACTCGGACTGGAGGTTTGCTTCCCCTCCGCCGCCCTCCGGAACCAGGTCGACGACAAGGTCGAGACTACGCGCATCGCGGACCGTGCCGGCGTGAAGTCCGTTCCCAACGTGCTCGGACGTGTGGAATCGTTCAAGGCGCTTCGCGCGATCTCCAAGAGCCTCGGTGACGACCTGGTCATCCAGACCGCGTACGGGGACTCCGGCCACACGACATTCTTTGTTTCGAACGAGGCGGACTTCGAGAGGCACGCCGAGGAGATCACAGAGGCTCCCGAGGTCAAGATCATGAAGCGCATCCGGTGCCGCGGCGCCGCTCTCGAGGCATGCGTGACTCGCAGGGGCACGATCGTCGGCCCGCTCATGACAGAGCTTGTCGGTTTCAAGGAACTGACGCCCTACCGAGGCGGCTGGTGCGGCAACGAGGTTTTTGCAGGCGCATTCAGCGCAGAGATCCGCGATCGAGCCCGCGCGTCGGCCATGGCTTTCGGCGACGAGCTGAAGAAGACGGGCTACAAGGGCTACTTCGAGCTCGATTTCCTCATGGATCTCGACAGCGACGAGGTCTATTTGGGGGAGTGCAATCCCCGCATCACTGGGGCGAGCTCGATGACGAATCTCGCGTCCTTTGCCCATGCGGATGCGCCGCTCTTCCTGTTCCATCTGATCGAGTGGATGAATATCAACTTCCAGGTCGCGCCGGAGAAGCTGAGCAACCGCTGGGCGAACCCCGACAACATCGATTCGTGGTCGCAGCTTGTGATCAAGCACACCGGCAAGGCGGTGAAACGGATCACAACCGCGCCCACCTCCGGCATCTGGGAGCTGGTCGGAGACGCTCAGATTCGCCATGTCAGGATGCAGACCCACCGGCGCACCGTTCAGCACGAGAACCAAGCGTTTTTCCTCCGCATCTCGGGCGTTGGAGACTACTTTTACGAGGGCGCGGATCTGGGCATCCTCGTGAGCCCCGGCCGATTCATGGACGAGGAGTTCAATCTCACCGATCGGGCCAAGTCCTGGATCCGAGGCATCCAAGCCCAATACACCTCTGAGACGGTACCGGCAGCTGTGACTGCCGAGATCGGTCTGGAGGAGAGAACATTCAAGCTGCTCTAGCGTCCCGGCCACTCGCGATGAGACTCAACTTCCGAGCTATCTCCGATGAGACCGACAGCGGAGCGCTCCCGAGGGTGTTCGCGGCGTACTGGCCCGCCTATCGAAAGTGGGTGCATCGATCTCGAACGGTTGACACCCGCTTCTGTGTTCACCAACTCGGTGAGCACATGCCAGAGCTGCTGCCGATATTCGAGCGTTTGCTCGGGCGTCTGGGCGGCGGCGACGAAGTCGCGCGGTTCCTCGCCCTCTACGACCCGCCGCGGGTCATCCGGGCTTGCTCGCAGCTCGTCCTGAGCGATGAGCACGGGCCGCTGCTGATCCGGTCGTACGACCACCATCCTCGTCTGTTTGACGGTGTGGTGCTCGGCAGTCGATGGGGCGAGATGGCAACGCTGGGGATGGCCGACTGCATCTGGGGCGCGCTCGACGGGATCAACGATCGTGGGTGCGCTGTCGCGCTGGCGTTCGGCGGCCGGAACGTCGTGGGGCCGGGGTTCGCGGCGCCGCTCATCCTCCGGTATCTGCTCGAGACTTGCGCGAGCGTCCGGGAGGTCCGCGAGGTCCTCGCCCGAGTACCTGTGTACATGCCCTACACGTTTGTGGCAGTAGACAAGAGCGGAGAGTTCGTGACCGCGTACCTGTCGCCGGATCGGGCGCCGAGCTTCGTGGTGCGGCGTGCCTCGACCAACCACCAGGGCCAAGTCGAGTGGTCCGAGTACGCTGGTCACACGCAGAGCGTGGAGCGTCTTGCAAGGGTCGAAAGCCTCATTGGAGTCGCGGAGAGCGCGGCGGCGGTGGCACGCCAGGAGTTCCTTGCTCCTCCGCTCTGGCGGACCAACTACGGCGTGGGAAGTGGGACGCTCTATGTCGCCGAGTACGCGCCGGCTTTGGGATCGCTTGTGCTTCGGTGGCCGGGGAGAGAGGAGCGATTCCAAATCGGCACGGGCGGCGCGCGTGAGTTCTCGGTGGACGTGCCCGCCTGACGATCAGGTGAGCCGCGTGAGAAGCAGCGAGGCGAGTGTGAGCACGATGAAGAAGCCGCACATATCGGTGATGGTCGTGAGGATCGGGCCGGAGGCGAGAGCCGGATCTGCTTTCATTCGCTTCAGGATGAGCGGGACAACGCCTCCGATGCAGACGGCGATGATCGTGTTCATGGCGAGTGAGACGCCGACGACCGCGCTGAGATAGACGTTGTGCTTCCACATGTACGCGACGACGCCGATGAGCATGCCCAGCACGATCCCGTTGATCAGGCCGAGCGTGCTCTCCTTGATAAGCACGCGGAAGATGTCGCGGGGGCGGGTGACGCCGAGCGTCAGCTCTCGCATCGTGACAGCAACGGCCTGGTTGCCGGAGCACCCGCTCATGTCGGAAATGATTGGGAGGAAAACCGCGAGCGCGATCACGGCCTCGAGCGTGTCCTGCTGCATGGCGATCATGCTCGCGGCGATGATGTTGAGCACGATGTTTGCGCTGAGCCAGGCGAGGCGTCTGCGCGAGCGCAGGTGCAGCGGCATGCTGCGAAGCTCCTCGCCACCGACGATGCCCTGTGACTGTCTGTACAAGCTGTCTGCCTCGTCGGCGTCGGCCCGGGTGAGGTCGCTCTGCTCGACGACACCGAGGAGTCTTCCGGCGGCGTTGACGACGGGGAGCCCCATGTAGTTGTGTTCGCGGAAGGCGGCGCGGAGCCCGTCGAGCGTGGTGTTGTCGGCGACGCGGATGGGGTCGGGGATCATGATGTCGATCACGGATCCCGAGCGCGGGGCGAGAAGGATGTTGCGGAGGGGGAGGACGCCCCGGAGCCGCCCGTGCGAGTCGATGACGTAGGTGTACTGGATGTTGTAGTCGGCGTACCTCTCCGCGTTCAGTTCGATATCGGCCAGGACCTCGCGGATCGTCGCGGTTTCCGGGAAGGCGAGGTACTCGGTGAGCATCAGGGAGCCGGCGGAATCCTCGTGGTAGCCGATGAGGCGGCGGACATCGGCCGCGATCGCGTCGTCCAACTCGGTGAGGACCGCTTCGGCCTCCTCCTCGGACATCGCTTTGATGACGTCGGCGCGCTCGTCGCTGGAGAGCCCTTCAATGATCCTTGCGGCGACGGGCGGCTGGAGACTCTCAAGGGCTTCGATTGCCTGGGAGTCGGGGAGAATCGCGAGCACGTCGGCGCCGGTTTCGGGCGTGAGCAGGCTGAAGAGGGCGACGCGATCGTCGTCGCTCAGACGAGCGAGGGCATGGACGGCATCGGATGTGTCGGTGGAAGCGAGCCACGTCTCGCAGGCGGTGGCATTGCTGCGTTCGATGGCCTCGATGAGTATCGAGGATCTGTCAGGCGATTCGGCAAGAGTCTCCGCGCTTCCCGGCGATTGCGTTGGGAATTGGGACATGGCACCTTTCTGGGCATGGGGCTGGGAGAGGGGCCCGCGCGTGCGTCGCTGGAGTGGCCAAGACACGATGCGCCCCTAAGGGTACGCGCCGCGGTGGATGACTTCGCCGGGTTGTGCCGCGAGAATGCCGCGCTCTCCAGAACTGGACTCTCCAGAACTGGCCGATCCGGAATTGGGCGGGCCGGTGGCGGCGAGGGGGGGTGAACCGTTGACGCCGAGGGATTCCAGATCTGAGAGATCGATGCCCATTGATCCGGCGATGGAGGTGAGCTGGGCGAAGAGCGCATCGAGGTCGGTGATCACCTTGGGAGATGGATCGACCTTGATCATGTCGGGCGTGATGCCGGCACGCGCGGTGAGCTGCGCGGCGCGGGTGAGGGGCCGGATGGGGGCCGCGACTGAGTTTGGGGTTGGGGCTGGGGCTGAACGCACCGGTTGGAGCTCGTGACGCGGCGCGTCAGAAACGGGAGCCGGTGGTACTCGAGTGGCGCTGGTGGTGTCGGATCTGGCGCGGGAAGCGGAGGCCGCGGGCATTGGTGCGGGTTCGTGTCGCGGCGCGTCAGAAACGGGAGCCGGTGGCACCCGCGTGGCGCGGGTCGAACGGATCACGGCGCGTGCGCTCTGGAGCTGGTCCTCGTTGACGGGGAGGATGCGTGCGAAGCGAGAGAGGAGCCACGCGGCCTTGCGGGCGTGGATGGAGTGGCGGAGGTAGGACTCGGAGGACGCCGCGGATTGAGCCGCGGCGTCTGTGGATGCGCGGGCATCACGGTCGGGGGGCGCGGTTCGGTTGAAGTCTTCGAGGATGCGGATGGTTGCGTGGGCGGCGGCGGAGAGGTTGACGGCCGCGACCATGCGGACCTGGCGGTAGGCCGCGGACTCGCGGAGGGCCATGTGCTCGCGGGTTGAGGGGAGCTCGAGCCAGGTGAGGAGGTCAGCGAGCGAGAGGTTGTGTTTCTCGGCGACGGAGGCGATGGAGTGGTGTGGGGAGGTGAGGTCGTCGAGGAGAACGGAGGCGGGCAATGGGGACTGGGCAATAGGCAATGGAGAGGACGGAGCATCGGCTGACGAGGAGCCCGTGGCACAGGCAGGTGTGCGGAGATCCGGAGTTGTCGCGGACGCGGCGACCATGCCTCGAAGATACGCGGCGCGCGTCGCGGTGCAAGTGGGTTGTGCGGGGATGAGCGGTTGCCACTGACAACAGTGTGTCAGTGGGGTTGCCCAGGTTGACGCGGAGCGGGGAGTTCGCTGACAGACGTCTGTCAGTGGAGAAGGCGCGGCAAGGGGGCGGGTTGTGATGCAGGGGCGCTACCGCTTCGCCGCGACGAGGACGCCATTGCCCACGGGGACGAGCGTCGAGACGAATCGGGTGTCGGCCCCGATCGCGCGATTGACGATGTCCATCTGATCGCGCGGTTCACCGGGCGGCACCTCGTCGGCGGTCCATCGTTTCGCGGCGAGCGCGTTGTCGACGGCGAGGACGCCGCCGGTTCTCAGGAATGCGTGCGCCGTGTCGAGCATGGCGAGGTATTCCGAGCGTTCGGCGTCGAAGAAGATCAGGTCTGCGGATGCCGGGCCGCACTCGCGGAGGAGGACGGGAAGCATCTGGCTGCCCTTGCCCTGTCTGATGGTGATGGTGAACCCGAGGTCGGCGGCATCGATCTCTCGCTGCGCGAACGCGGCGTGCACGCTCGATGCCTCGATGGAGATGACACGGCCATCACGCGGGCCGCGGGCTGTCAGCCCTCGGGCCAGTCCGCGAGCCAGCCAGATGGCGGAGTAACCGGCGAGGGTTCCGACTTCGATGATGAGGCGCGCGTTGAGCGACGTGGCGAGGACCTGGAGGAAGCGGCCGGTCTCCGGGCCGGCATCGATTGGCGGCATGCCGGCCTCGACGGCGCGCTGCATGATCCCGGCGTGCTTCGCGTCGGTTCGAGCGAAGGTGTCCCGGATGTAGGCGTTGGTGCGATCCCATCGCAGCTGGTTCATTTCGATGGAATCAGACATGGGCGGATACTCCGAGGTTGCCGAAGGGGTTGGCGACGATCGATCCTACAGCGTGCGGGGCGGTCGGCGGCGTCGGGGAGCAAATGGTGAGGCGGCGGGGGCCGGTTGCGATTGGAGGCGCTGGCTGGGGGCTGATGTTCGGCTTTCGTCTGTCCATGCGGCTTGACCGTTGGGTGATGCTGGCCTTCAATAGAGGTTCACAACCAGTCCCGGGATTGCCCGGATCGCACCATGTCGGACCGCAGCCGCGGGAACCCGGCGCAGATCGCCGCTCGACCTCCGCAAGACGGAGCGGCACCCAGGCGGATGATCCGACCTGCGGGCGGAAGGAGTATTGCATGGCTCGTTATACGGGTCCGAAGCTGAAGTTGTCTCGTCGTGTGGGCACGCCTGTTGCGGATATTCCGAAGCACACATCCAAGCGTGCGCTGACGACTCCGGGCATGCACGGCTTTCGTGGGCGTCGCATGCGCGACTACGGCCTGCGACTGAATGAGAAGCAGAAGGTTCGCTACCACTACAGCGTGCTTGAGAAGCAGTTCCGCCGGTATCTGGCGGAGGCGGCGCGTCGTCCGGGCAACTCGGGCTTCAACCTGATGACGCTGCTCGAGCAGCGTCTTGACAACGTGGTTCGTCGTGCCGGCCTGGCGCGGACGATCTGGGCGTCGCGTCAGCTGGTTGCGCACGGGCATGTGCTCGTGAACGGCCGCAAGACGGATCGTCCCTCGTTCTCCTGTGGCGTTGGCGACATGATCACGCTGAAGCCCAAGGCGCAGAAGCTGGCGCGCGAGGCCATGGAGTCGATGGCGGGGCACGAGGTTCCGGGGTGGATCGAGTTGAACCCCTCGGAGCTCACGATGAAGGTGGTCGCGGTCCCGACGATGGACCAGATCCCCTACGACGTGAACCCGAACCTGATCATCGAGCTCTATCGCTAATCTGAGCACCACGGCGGGGTCGCGAGAGCGGCCCCGCTGTCTTCACGCGCCGATCGCGTTTTGGGCCGCGGCGCGCGGGGTCCGACCCGACGGGAACATCTCATGCTGAAGTTTCTCCGCAAGTACCGCACGCTCATGCTCGGCATGTTCATCGTGATTCTGATGGTCGCGTTCGTCGCGCCGCAGGCGATCCAGCAGCTCGGACCGAACCCGCTCAAGCAGAAGGCCGGAGAGATCGGCGGCGAGCCGATCACGATGGGCGATCTGCAGCGTGCGGCGGCCGAGGTGCAGGTTCTGGACAACATCAGCCCGGCGGTGCCGTTTCTGATCGGGCTGGACGCTTCGCGGCGGCCGGAGCACTGGATGCTCCTGAAGCACGAGGCGGAGCGGGCTGGCATGATCGGCGAGGGGGAGGACGGCGCGGACTGGCTGCCGGAGATCGCGGGCCACATGGCGCGGCTGTCGATCAGCCGCCAGTACGGTCAGTATGGCTCGCAGATTGTGGGGATGATGCTGCAGAACCCCGAGGTCCAGCAGCAGATCGCGGCGGATGCGCAGGCGATGCGTGCGCGGGTGGCTTCGGCGGCAGGGAACAGTCGGTTGTCCGAGCAGGACGGCTTGCGGGCTCTGGCGGCGGCGCGCGGCATCATGCGGCTCAAGGATGCGTATGTGTTCGCGGCGCGGCCGACTCCGGCCCAGACGGTGAGCACGGCGCGACGGCTCGGGGACTCTGCGACGATCGACTACCTGTTCCTGCGGGGCTCGCTGCTCGAAGGTGAGATCGAGGAGCCGACCGAGGAGCAGCTCAGGGCGCATTACGAGAAGTATGCGGACGCGGAGCCGGGCACGGGCGAGTTCGGGATCGGGTACCGGCGTTCCTCTCGGATCAAGGTCGAGTGGCTGAAGGTGGATCGGGCGTCGATTGTGGGCGTGCTGCCGGTTGATCGCGTCGAGCTGCGGAAGCTGTACGAATCGAATCGCGCGAAGTACCCGAGCGACTATGAGGTCGAGCGGGAGATCGTGCGTGCGGACTATCTCGAGGCGAAGGCCAACGAGATCGTCACGGAGATCGTGCGGATCGTCCGGGCGGAGGTGCTCAAGTCGACGAGGAAGCTCGAGGAGGACGGGGCGTACAAGAAGCTGCCTGAGGGGTGGTCGGCCGAGCGGCCAGCGCTCGACCGGATCGCGCAGACGATCGTGGATTCGGTCAAGACGACGCGGGGTGTCACGATCCCGCTGCCGACGGTTGAGTCTCGAGATGCGAACTGGATGGATGCTGATGCGCTCGGCGCGCTGCCGGGGATCGGCGGGGCGACGGTGCGGCTCGGCAATGTGCAGGCGCCATTCCCGCAGTATGCGATGCAGGTTCGCGAGCTCGAGGGGAACCCCTCGCTCGGCCTCCAGGTGGGACTGACGCAGATCGATGCGCCCGCGGAGGACGCGGCTCGGAATCTCTACTTCGTCACGGTGCTCGATGCCCGTCCGGCGTCCGCGCCCGACAGCATGGCCGAGGTGACGACGCTGCGAGAGGACTGGAAGGCGATCAAGGGCTACGAGCGGCTTGTGGCCGAGCAGGGCGTGTACGAGACGCTGGCGCGGACGGACTCGCTCGACGCGGTCGCGCGGCTTCTGGATGCGGACGGGACGAGGTTTCTGGAGCCGCTGCGAGGTGTCAACCTGACACGCGAGGGCGCGGCGACGGCGGATCCCAACATCGATGATCAGGCGTTCCGAGACGCGGCGATGGATGCGGCGGCGAGGCTCGATCCGCGGCTGACGCCCGAGGCGATCGCGTCGGATCCGGGCTCGGTTGTGAGCGCTGCGATTCCGTCGAGACTTGGCGTTGCGATCGCGAAGGTGCGCGAGATCAGGCCGATGACGATCGAGCAGTTCCGCCGGAGCGCGGTCGGGATTGTGATGCAGGCAACGGCGCTTGAGGCCGGGGATGCGTCCGAGGCGATCGATGCACGCAACCCGTTCACGTATGAGGCGATGGTGAAGCGTCTGGGCTTTGTGCCGGCGCGTGAGGACAAGAAGTCTGCCGACTCGTGAGCGGCCCCGTGCGCGGCGCGGGCGTCAGATGCGCCCACGTTCCCATGGTCCTCTCAGGAAACGCCATCCGAAGACGCCGGCGCGGAAGACGATCTCCGTGCAGAGGCCTACCCAGAGCCACGCGAGCGATGGGTCTTGGCCCGACGGATTCGGGATGACGCCGCCGCCCGGAAGCGGGATCTCAACACCCGAGAGCAGGTACGCGAGCGGCAAACGCACGGCGTAGGTGGTCCACCATGTGAGGTGCATGACGGCTTTGACGTCGCCGACGCCGCGCAGGGCCGACCGCCAGACGATGCTCGCGGCGAAGGGGATCTGGATGCAGCCGCTGATGATGAGCAGCGCGGGCACGATCTGGAGGTGGGACTCGAGGGGCGTGAAGAGCGAGGCGATGGGGCGCGGGAAGAGGACGAATCCGAGGCCGGTGAGGCCCATGGTGGTGCAGGCGATGAGCGTGCAGATCCAGATGGCCTTTCGTGCCATGGCGGGGCTGCCCGCGCCGAGGTATTGCCCTGCGAGCGTCGCGGCGGCGGCGCCCATGGCGAAACCGGGGAGAAAGCTGAAGGCCTCGATGCGGATGGCGACGATGTGGGCCCCCATCACGCCCGCGACACCTGCGGCGCCGATCAACCCGACGAAGAGCATGATGGCATAGTTGCCGATCCACATGCCGAAGGTCTCGAACAGATTCGGCAGGCCGATGCGGACGATGCGGCGGATGGTGTGCCAGTGCGGGCGGAGTCGGCGGGCACGGAGGCGGATGCCCCATGTGCCCCGTACGGCCATGGTGAGGACCATCGCGACGCCGACGGCCTGTGAGATGATGGTGCCGAGGGCGATGCCGGTGATGCCCAGATCGAAATGGAAGGGGTTCGCGAGGACGGTGTGGCGTGCGCCGGCGGAAGTGAGCGTGTTCCAGTCGACGCCGGAGAGGATCCAACTGGAGATGATGTTGACGGCGTTGACGACGATCATGATGCGGAGGGGGCGGATGGAGTCGCCGACGCCCCGGGCGCAGGCGATGCCGGTGTAGAGGATGGAGGTGAGGGGCATGCCGAGCGCGACGATCAGGAGGTAGCTTCGAAACGCGGTCGCGCCGGGGCCTTTGAGGTTCATCATCGAGGCAGTGAGGGGCGAGGTGGCGGCGACGATGAGCCCGGTGATGAGGCCCGCCACCAGCGCGACGATCAGGGACTGTCCGAGCACGGCGTTGGCGACGGCCATGCGTCGGGCGCCGACGGAGCGGGCGATGAGGGCGGTTGCGCCCATGCCAACGGACATGACGACAAGGCCCATGAGCCACATCATGTAGGAGGCGGCGCCGATGGCGTCGGTCTCCTGCTCACCGAGCCCGGCGGCGAGCACGGTGTCGGTGAGGCCGACGAGCGAGTACAGGAACGATTCGGCGAGGATGGGCAAGGAGAGGATCCAGTTCGCCTGGCGCATGGTGAGCCCGCCGAGCGAGCCGGCGCGGAGGCGTCCGACGTCGGTGTGCCCGGAGGGCCTCGAC
>CAUJHH010000049.1 GCA_963204725.1 Planctomycetota bacterium | reverse complement strand
ACGACGTACATGAGCCCGAGCAGGACGATGGGATATAAGCGTGAGCGCCAGGGCTCGCGCTGGAGCGTGGCGAGCACGCGCACGGTGGGGACGGCTTCTCCGTGTGCGAGGTGCCTGTCGTCGATGCCAAACCGGAGGCGGTCGAAGGTGTCGACAAGGCCGACGATGCGGGAGAATGCGTGGATGCGGTCGGCGCGGGGCGGGCGGGGCTCGCTGCCGAACGAGGGCATCGCGGGGAAGCCGGAGCCGTCGTAGCGCTGGTGGTGGTGGAGGACGATGCTGGCGGCGGTGGGCTCGAGGTCTTCCTTCACGAGCTCGAAGCCGAGCTGCGTGTGACGCTGGAAGGCGGGATCGGACTCATCGCCGGACTCGGCCCATCGGGCGCGATCGGCCTCTTCGAGCGCGAGCATGCCGACGTCGTGGAGCATGGCGCCGACACCGAGGTTGGCGATGTCGCGGGCGCGAGCGCTGCCGAGGCGGGAGCGGTTGCGCAGGAGCCACGGCTCGAGGCGGAGCCCCAGGAGCAGCGAGATGAAGCAGACGGCGGAGGCGTGGCGGACCGAGGCGCACCCCTGTCCGGCCATCTGATCGAGGAAGACGGTGGTGCGGGGGTGGAGCGAGAGTTTGTCGAGCAGGCCGCTGACGGCGTCGCGATAGGAGGCGTAGTCGAGGCGCACGGACGCGCCCTGGGATGCTGCGGCGAAGGTCGCGTCGACGAGGCGGGCCATCTCCGCGCTCGCGCTGACGACGAAGGGGCTTGCGGCTCCGGAGATGTCTGTGAGGCCGGGGTAGCTGATCCATGCCTCGCGCACGCCGGTCTGGCGGAGCTTCGCGAGCATCGCGGCGTCGAGCGCAACGCCCGACTTGAGCAGTGTGGAGCCCGGCTGGGCGGGGTGCGGGATCGGGGCCGCGATGGTCATGCCGGGAGCGAGGTTGGAGACGGAGATGCGGAGCATCGGTCCGCGCAGGATCGGCATGATCCGGGCGTGGCTGGAGGCAAGGGTGCGAGTGTGCGCGTCGCGGGTGGGTTGTGAAGGGGTTGGCGAAGGGGGGCAACAACGGATGTGGAGATGCTCACGAGCGGATCGCGAACGGGGCGGTGCGACCGGCATATCCGTTGCGATCGGCGGGCGTTGTGCGCGATCTGAGCGCGCGGGGCGCGGGCTCTTCACGCTCTGGAAGCGCATTCATCGCACGGGCTTTGCGTGATCCTGACACAGTTTCGGAGGTCTGGCTCTAGTCTCATCCGCGATCGGTGAAAGGGCCGGACGGCCCGTCGATCGTGACAGATCTCACGCGGGAGCCACACCAATGGATGCACGTCGGAAGGGTTCGGCCTCGGGTTCGGCATTGTTTCCGGCGCGTGCGTTCACGCTGATCGAGGTCCTGGTCGTGATCGCGATCATCGCACTCCTGATCGGGATCCTGCTGCCGTCGCTCGGGAGCGCACGGGCGGAGGCGCGAGCGATCCGATGTGCCGCACAGATGCGGTCGGTCGCGATCGCGGTGACGCAATACACGATCAACGAAGACTATTTCCCGCCGTCGTACGTGTACTCGGCGGAGGCCGATCCCGACACGTGGCGAGAGGCGGATCAGTTCGGTTCGGGTTCTCCGACGGGGTACATCCACTGGTCGTGGACGCTGTTCTCGGGTGGAGGCGTGCAGGAGGAGGGATTCACCTGTCCCTCGCTCTACAGGGGCGGTGCGCCGAGGAGCAATCCCGGCGCGAACAGCGACGACTGGGAGGATGGACAGGAGAACGACAACGGGAACACGGCCCCGGCGCCCGATCCGACGGATCGTCAGGCGAGGCGGATGGCGTTCACGGGGAACGCGGCGATCTTCCCGAGGAACAAGTTCGTCTCCGACAGCCCGACGGGTCGCAAGAATGTTCTGGTGCGGCCGGTGGCGATCGAGTCAACGGGTCGCGGCGGCGCAAACACGATCCTCGCAACGGAGTTCGCCGAGTTCAACAACTGGCAGAGTATCTTCAGCGCGAGCAATCCGAATCTGGCCAAGAGCCACCGGCCGGTGACGCCGTTTGTCGGCGGCGGCGGTGGCACGGACGTCTACAACGAGCCTTCCGGGTCCGGCACGCCGCGGTATTTCTACCCGGGTGAGACGCGGATCCGCGACCTTCGGTCGATGGGCCCGGGGATGATCGACGACACGGGCTCAGCGCTCAACGCGGTGGGGCGTCATCACCCGGGGGCCAAGAGCGAGAAGTACGGTGGCACTGCGAACTTCGTGTTCGTCGACGGTCACGTGGAGCGCGACCACATCCTCGACACGATCAAGGAGCGGCGCTGGGGCGAGCGGTTCTTCAGCATGAGCGGCAACAACAAGGTCAACACGGAGCGATTCCTCGACTGAGAGACCGTCCGGATGACGGGCGGGGAGAGATGTGTGTCCATCGATCGGGTGAGAGCCCGGGCCGATGGATTGGGATGGAGCCGGCGTGCAGGGAGCGCGCTCGGATCGAGCAGGGATGGGTGAATCGGGAACGCGTGCCTCGCGGCGCGCAAGAGCGGAAATCACGCACGCCGGACGGTTCCGGCGTTGGAGGTGTTCGGGATGGCTCGGGGTCCTCGCGCGATCGGTGTGCGCGGGCGTCGGCGCCGGTGAGAGAACGGGGCATCCGCCCCACATTCGTCTGGAGGCATCAGCAATGAAGTTTGGAGACAACAGGCTCAAGTTGTTCGTGGCGATGGGACTTGCGGGCGCGGCGGCCTCGATGGCGCATGCGCAGGGCACCGTGGTGAACATCTCCGGCGCGACGCTGCAGGAGAACCTGGTGAAGGCGCCGGCTTCCACCAACGACTATCTGGATCTGGACGGGGACGGAATCGCGGGTATCTTCTCGAACGGTCCCGACCAGCTCGCGCCGTACGACGTGCAGCCGCCCTTCCCCGCGAGCCAGTACTTCACGGTGCAGTACCGCGCGGTCGGATCGATCAACGGCTTCCAGGAGCTCTTGGACTACGGCACTTCCTTTGTCACCAACGACGGCGTCACCGGCGACATCAGGATTCTCACGGCCACGACTGCGTACAACAACAGCGTGCTCTACATCAACGCGGGCCTGGGCGTTGGCGACTACAACCCGGCGAATCCGGGCGGCGCGCCGAATCGCTCTGATACGACGACCCTTGCCGCGACATGGGCTGCGTTCGAGACTCCGGCCGTGGGCGGGATCCGCATCGACCTCTCGCCTCTGGACGTGCCGACGACGTGGGCGATCACATACCCCGGCGGCAGCCCGCTCTTCAGCCGTCGCCCCGGCCAGCTCGGCTACGGGCTGAACCCGAGGGTGTCGCTGGACAAGTCGGGCAACTCGGCGTTCAACGGCTCTGCTGCCGATGCCTCGGAAACCGGCGGCTATTCGTCGTTCCTGGCCCAGCTTCCTCCGGGCTTCGGCCTCGCAGCGGCGGGTGCCGACCCCACGAGCGCCACGACCGTCTTCGACACATCCTTTGTGTTCGCTCCGATCGGCTTCACCACCAGCTTCGGCACGGGCTACCAGCAGATGAAGCAGTCCGAGCTGCGCCACCTCTTCGTCGCGGGGCGCCTGCCGAGCGGCGAGAACCTGATGGCGATCACCCGTGATGCGGGCTCGGGCACGCGCAACGGTGCCCAGAACTCTCTTTGCATGGATCCTTCCTGGGGCAACGGCGAGAACGTCGGCGGACTATCGACGCTGTCGGTCAACAACAACCTCGGACCAAAGTTCACGCCCTCGAACAAGGGCGGCTCCGGCGGCATGGACGGCACGGTCAACAACCATCGTCTTGCGATCGGCTTCACCGGCGCGGAGCGCGGTGTGACCGGCTCGAGCGCGTTCGTCACCGGCAACCGCGCCGAGTTCCTCGCGGTGCAGAACGACCTGATCGGCGGCACGGAGTACAGCCGCCCGCACATCTCCGAGATCCTGCACAACAACGCCAACGGCTACATCATCGGCGGCCCGGCGGTGATCGCGTCTTTGGGCGATCCGCGGAACGAGAACGAGAAGGGCGGCGCCTCCGGCAACACCAACGCACGCCTCCGCAACAGCAAGGCAGCCGAGTACGTGAACAACATCACACGCTCGATCGAGGCGTTCGTGGCGGTCCCCGGTGGCCCGGCGACGGACTTCACGCCGGGCGAGCTGGCGGCGACGCTCTATATCCTTCCCAACGCGCTCGACAACGTGCCCTCGCTCCTGGACGCGTGCACGCTGAGCGCGAACCCCGCGTTCAACGGCTCGCTCCAGTCCGACACGCTGACCCGCAGCGTGCTCTCCAACGCCGCGCTGCTGGCGTTCAACACGTCCAACAGCGGTCGCGTCCCCACGCGTGACAATACCGTCGTCTACTCCGACGGGCTCGGCTCTTCATACAAGAATCAGGCGGGCGCGACGGTGAGCTACGGCGGCACGCTCACGGCCCGCAACCGGATCGCCGGCGACTTTGATGGCAACAGCATGCGGAACATCAACGACACGGCCGAGATGCTGAAGGCGTGGATCGAGCGCGACGGCGGCGCGGCGTGGGCTGCTCCCGTCGGCACCGGCGCGATCGCGGGCGCGCCCGGCACGGATGCGATCATCGAGGTCCTCGGCGACTTCGACGGCAACGGCTCGTTCGATGTCGAGGACGTCCGCTACTTTGCCGACGGTCTGGCAAAGAACACCTCCACCGGCAACGTGAGCCGCAAGGAGGGCTTCACCCGCGTTGACAACGAGTACTTCACGCTGACCGGCGACAACAACTTCTTCGCGACGACGCTCGCGACGGGCGCCGCTTACACCGCCGGCGCGTCCCGTGGCGATGTCGCCGGTCCCAGCGGGCTCTGGACCCCGAACTTCGCCCCCATCGGCCAGGACGGCGTTGTTGACTGCTACGACATCGACTACGTCTACGCCAACTTCGGCAACTGGGCCGACCTTGCCGACGCCAAGTTCATGGACCTCTCGGCCGACATGAACGGTGACCTGGTTGTCGATCAGGCCGACGTCATCGAGCTCGTCACCGTCATCCTCGGCACCGGCATGGGAGACGTGAACCTCGACGGCGTCTGCGACGCAAACGACGTCGCCGTCATCACCGGAAACCTCGGCAACGCCGGCGGCTGGTGCGACGGAGACCTGAACGGCGACGGCATCGTCGATGGGTCGGACCTGGCGATCGCCAACGCCTGCTTCTGCGGCATCGCCGACTACAACGGCGACACAGGCGTCGATGTGCTGGATTTCCTTGACTTCCTCGATGACTACGGGCAGTGCGACGGCCTGCCGACGCCCTGCGGCAATTCCGGCAATCCGGATCAGTACAACCTGGACGGCGTTGTCGACATCCTCGACTTCCTGAACTTCTTCGACATCTTCGGTCAGTGCCGCTGAGCCCCTGTCCTTCGCGGGGGGGATGCACATGTCACCACCAGCTTGACCCCCGCGATCTCCTCGTCGCCCCCGGTGCCGGAAACGGTACCGGGGGCTTTGCGTTTCGGGCGCGGCTCGCGGTTCAGATCGCGCCGCCGAGCGCGCCCTCGGCAACGCCGTTCTTGTGGGCCGCGGTGATCTGGCGGTGGCGCTGGAGATACTCCATGACGACGATGACGAAGGTGGCGTGGCTCCAGGTCAGCGGAGAGACGCCGAGGGGCTCGCCGGTGTAGGGGTGGTACTGCTCGGCCATGACGCCGCAGAGGTCGGCGCGTTCGATCGCCCAGTCCATGTAGGGGAGGGCGTTCCTGAGATCGTCGATGGTCTTGGCGCGGGCGATGAGCCACTGGGCGTGCCAGAGGGTGCAGATGACCCATGGGTTGCCGGGGACCTCGGCGATGCGTTCGCGTTCGACCTGGTGGAAGTAGTCGCGTTGGTATCGGGCGATGCCGCCGATGCCGGTCTTGACCCAGAGCATCTGGCGTGTGGCGTGCATGTCGGCCTCGACCTTGGGGTCGTCTGCGGGGAGCGCGCCCATGGCGAAGAGGGCGAAGTTGGCGGAGTCGGGCGTCATGTCGAGGCGGTAGGTGCCATCGGGGAGAGGGACGGCCATGCGCGCGAAGCGCTTGTGCTCGGGGTTCCAGAGGATGCGCTTGAGCGCGCCGCGGAGTCGCTCCGCGCCCTCGTGATAGGCGACGGCGCGATCGGGCTCGCCGAAGTCTGTTGCGAATGCGCTGGCGGCTTCGAGCGCGGCGATGACGCTCGCGACCGTAAAGGTGTGCACGCCCCGGCGCTCCTCCCAGAGATCCCACGACGGCTTGGGGAGGCCGTGGTGGTCGACGTAGGAGAGCATCCATTCGGCGGGGCGCGTGACGAGACTCTCGTAGAGGGGCTTGATGAACTCGACGTCGCGGAACTGTTCGAAGTGTCGCCGGAGTGACCAGAGCACGAGCGCGGTCTCGTCCTGCTGGATGGGGAGGACGCGCTGGTCCTCGACCATCCAGGGGTGCCAGGAGGATGCGAACTCGCCGGTGGGGGTGTACTTGTGGAGGAAGTAGCCGTCGCTCTCGATGATGCGCCCGCAGAAGCGGAAGAAGGCGCGGGAGAGCTCCGACTGGCCGGCGAGGGTCAGGGCGTAGGCGACGAGCGCGCCGTCGCGCGGCCAGCAGTACGAGTAGTGGTCGCCTCCGAACTGCGTGATGTCCGAGTCGTTGGGGGCGGTGATCGCGCCGCCGGTGTGGATCTGCGTGGGCAGGATTAGGTGGGAGGGATGGAAGAAGTCGGGGGGGGGCGGA
>CAUJHH010000048.1 GCA_963204725.1 Planctomycetota bacterium | reverse complement strand
AGGAATGCCCGAGCACCCTTCTCACCCCACTCACCACCGGCAGCGGGGGGAGTTGGATACGGCTCCTGGCCAGACGCAATCGCGCTGTACCGGTCCCAGAGCTCGGGATGGTCGCAGAAACGCTCGACCGCCTGATACCGGAACGCCCGCCAGCCCGGGCGCTTGGCCCCGTCGAGCAGGTTGGCGAGCAGCGAGTCGTGGTGCAGCACGGTGCCAACGACGATGACGTTGGTATCGGGCGAGCCAGCCTTCAGCAGCGTGCTGTGGAACCAGTCGCTGAGCTTGGCGCGCTGCTCCTCATACACCACGCTCTGCTTGTCCTCGATATCGTCGACGACGATGAGCGTGGGACGGTGCTTGCCGAAGCGGATGCCACGGAGGTTCTGTCCCGAGGAGAAGGCCATGAGCAGGCTGCCTGTGGGAAGCCTGAGCGTGTCCTTGCGCCAGGGCGCGATGCGGCGGACCTCGGCGAGTTCGGGGAAGTCCTGGCGCAGGAGTAGGTTCGACTCCAGGTGTACACGGACGTGCTCAACCAGCCGTGCGGCCTGCTGTTCCGTACCGGATGCGATGACCACGAACGGCTCGACACCGTAGAGCAGGCACCAGAGCACATAGGCGAGCGTCACGACGGTGCTCTTGGCGTGCCCCCGTGGCGCGCCGATGGCGACATGAGTGCCGCGGCGCTGGTGGAGGGATTGCAGGCACGTGAAGGTCTCGGTGTGCATGCGAGACGGTGCGGCGCTGAAGGCGCTGCCGAGGTAGATCTTGGCAAACAGGTGTGGCGACGTTGAAGCGATCCGTCGGCGGTGGGCGGACATTTCTCGCTGCAGGGCTGGCATGTACTCGGGGGCTATGTGCATGGGATCCTCCTTAACCTCGCAAGACGACCGTTCATTCCGGCTTGGCCGTGTTCTCGACGTGCTTGATCTCGGTCGCCACGCGTGCTCTTACCAACGCGCTCGACATGCTGCCGATCGACTCGAGCAACACGGGGTCGGCTTGGCCCTCCGACGTCACCAGGTCACGCAGCCCTGTGAGTTGATGCTCCAGGTCGTCGCTGCTGGGCACTTCCGCTGCGTGGTGCGTGAGGTCGGCCTGCACACGCATGGCAGCCGTGGGGAGATACCCCAGCTTCTGCAACCGATCGACCACCGAATCGACGATCTGGAAGCAGCGGTGCTCGGCGTCGATCTTGACGCCGGGGTCGACATCGCGCTCGCGGGCGTTCCGCCGGATGCGCTGGATTGAGAGCTCCGCCTCCGCGAGCAGGCGTCCGGCCATCTGCGAAACCAGTTTGGGATCGCGGGGGAGGGCATGACGATCCCGAATGTCGCGACGATCCCGCTCGACGGTGCGGTCGGACACTTGCAAGATCTGGGCAATCTCCGGTCCCGAAAGCCCGTCGGCAGCCAGCAGCGCAACGAGCGACTGACGCTCGGTAGCGGCGAGCATCTTGCCCGAGAGCGTGCCCGCGCGGACCTTGGCGAGCAGCTCGAGAGAGCGCTCCATGCCCCCACCCCCCGCCGGATCGGCATGGGGGTGCTGATCCGGTGGGAGTGAGGTATCGGCGGGTGAAGTACGCGGTCGCCGGCGTCTCATGCGGACACCGCCTTCCGTGCGGGCGTCTTCATGGCGGGTTGAGACGGATTGATCGCGTAGCGCTTCACCAATTCGCGCGGCGCCTTCGCCGGTCCGACCGCGTGGATCCACCGCCGGACGATGACATCGCAGTAGTGCGGGCTGATCTCGATCGCGAAGCAGCGCCGCCCCAGCTTCTCTGCGGCGATGATCTGTGTGCCACTGCCCGCGAAGGGCTCGTAGCAGATATCACCGCCCCCACGCCTACTTCCACCCCCAGCCCCACCCCCACGTCCACGCTCACCCCCAGCCCGCGTGTGCTGACGCATGGGGATCTCGAACACCTCCAGCGGCTTGGGCGTGGGATGGTCGGGCCGCTCTGCGCCGTTGGGAATCGTGTCGATGTGCCAGACGGTGCTGAGCACATTGCGCTCTGTGCGCGGGGGCTTGTTGCCCTGGATCCACCCCATCAGGCAAGGCTCATGCTGCCACGAGTACCACGTGCGGGTGAGGACCGGTCGGTTCTTGGCCCAGATGATCTGACAGTGAACGAAGGCGCCGTGCTTCACCCACGTCGCCTCCACCATCGACTGCCGCTTGCTGGCGTGCCAGCAGTACCACGCAGCGTTGGGGGCGATGGCGTGCGCGACGGCAACCTCGATGAACTTGTCGTAGAGATCGCAGTTGGCATCGGCATCGTCCCATGTCACGCCGTAGGTGCCGGACCAGTCCTTGTTCTTCGTCGGGCGGCTTCGGGGCTTTGTCGTGCTCGCCGCACGCATGGACGGCAACGCGGCGCGGGAGGGGACCATACTACCGCTTCGCGCTGCCTGTGCGCCAGGTTTGGCGGCCTTCGTGCTGGGGTGATTGGTGCCGGGGTGATTCGTGCCGTCGTAGTCAACGAGATACGGTGGGTCGGTCGCGAACAGCACCGCCCGCTGCCCATCCATGACACGCTGTACATCAGCAACGACGGTGCAGTCGCCGCAGAGCAGCCGGTGCTCGCCCAGGAGGATCAGCTCGCCGGGCTTGGTCACGGCGGGCTTCGCGGATTGCAGGTTGGCGGCGACATCGAATGCGGCGTCGTCGTTGGCGAGCCCATCCGTCGTCGTGACGTTCGCGAGGACGTGGTCGATCTCATCGCTATTAAAGCCGGTGAGGCCGATATCGAGCGATGGCTCGGCGATCAAGTCCTTGAGCAGGTCCGCCAGCTTGCCCTCGTCCCATTCGCCCACGATGCGGTTGAGCGCAAGATTGAGCGTCTTTTCCTGCGGGAGATCGAGATCAACGACCACAACATCGACATGCGTGTGGCCCAGGTGCTTGAGCACACTGAGCCGCTGGTGGCCGCCGACCACATGACCCGTGCGGCGGTTCCACACGATGGGCTCGACGGTGCCGAAGGTGTCGATGCTGCGCCGGAGCTTCTCGAAGGTGGGGTGACCTGGGGCGAGATCGACGCGAGGGTTGTAGGGCGCGGGCTTGAGCGTTGAGATGGCAACGCGGCGTAGCTGCGTCGGGCTGGTTTGCTGCGAAGCCCGCGAACGTGGGTGGTTCTGAGAGCGAACTCTAGGCATGACATGTCTCCTGGCTGCGTGAGCAGCCATGTGCCGGAACTTGTCACTGATCGCTCGTGCGCGACACCTCTCGTGACGACGCACCGAATGCGCTGAGCCCTCGCGGAAGAACACCTCCCGCGAGCACACTCACGCGCACTTCGTCATGCGGGCGAGGCACATCGTGCATGCCTTAGGGCGCTGCACGAAGCGCACGGAATGCCCTCGGTGACCGTGGATCACGTCCACGCCCCCCCCACGCACCCACGTCACACCATGCGACAACTCGCACGACGAATCGAACAGTGATGGATGAACATGTGATCGAGACACACGCTCGTTGGCACCGGCGTCGGCATCCCGCCTCGGCCTTGCCAGCGGAAGCTTCCCGCTTCCGCCCTACCGCGTCGCCGGCATTCCACCGGGCTTCTGGCCTCGGGCATTCCACCCTCGTCCAGACCGCTCAACCGCACGTGAAGCACGGTCTTGCACAAGAACATTAACCGGTATCTGTCTGAGCGTCAAGCAAGCTGTTGATTTACCACGCTTTATCGTGGAGCTGGAGCCAAAGCACTTTGCGAGACAGTCACGCGCTGCGATCGCTGCCTTGAACCACGATCGGTCGTGGTGGTGGATGGACCACTCGAGCGTCTGATACCGATCCCCATCTGGCCTGCGGTCAATTGTCGATGGTGGCGCGAGGGCACGGGATCACGAAGCCATCCGAACAGCGCGTTGTTTGTCAGCGGCCCTCGCGCATGGCCAGTTGGCCTTGTGCCCAAGTACGCCAGGACTCGTCGTCACCTCGGAGAGCAATCTCCCTGAGCATGCCGGGTGTGCGATCGTCGGACTTGCCCGTGCGAAGCTGGAGCGAGGCCATTGCCTGCATGGCGGCGATGTGCTCGGGAGCGACTTCCAGAGCAGTGCCGTAGGCGGCGAGGGCCTCGTCAGTACGGCCCGCGGACTCCAGCGTCATCGCGAGATTCATACGCGGATCGGGATGGCCAGGCATGAGCTTTCGAGCCCACTCGAACTCTCCCGCCGCTGGATACAGCTCGCCCCGGCGCAGGTAGAGCACGCCGAGGTTGTTGTGGGCCGGTCCACAGTAGAGATCCGCGGCGAGAGACTTGCGAAGGAGTTCTTCGGCCTTGTCGGGGTCGCTGTCCATGAGCTTCGACGCTTCTTCGTTCAGCCGCTGCGCGAGCGTGGAGTCGCGGTCGAGGTCGGAAATGGGCGCGTAGGGATCCGTCGGGCGCGTGGAGGCACATCCGCCCATGCAACAACAGGCGACGGCGAGAGACGTTGCGAGACGGCGGAGCAGCAGGAGTGACTGTCGAGTTGCATGCGGATTGGTCATGGTGTGCGCTTCTCGTGTAGTTACTTCTCGAAAGTGAGCGTCTCGACAACGAGAACAGACCGGATGGGCAAATCCGCGCCGGGGGCTGGTTTCGCATTCGTGACGGGAGCGAGGTCGATGGAGGTGACGGCCCACGCGGGCTCACGGGCTTTCCACTCGGCTATGAATCGCCCAAGGTCGCGGAGCGTGAGCGATTGCAGCGTCAGTGTCGCGCGGCGGCGCAGCGCGGTTCCGGCATCGGATCGCTGGGCGGCCGACTCCGGCGAGAGCCCGGCGAGATTGGACTGGCTAAGCCCTGCGGCCGACAGCACGCCTGAGACGCGCGTCGCCAGCGAAGGTGTGGGAGCGCCGCTGGTGTCCGCTGAGCCGTCGGGCGATGCTGCCAGTCGTGTCCGCAACTCCTCGAGTCGCCCTACCTCCATGACGACGGCTTCCGCGCGTGCGTGCTCACGCCGCAGGGTTGCTCCGGATCCCGCGGCCCGCACGGCGATGGGTATGAGCACAATCGTTGCGAGGACCGCGAGCGCCAGTGCAAGTCGGTGGGTGCCGAAGCCGCTCGACTGCCTTCCGGTGATGTTGAGTGGGCCGCTCAGCGTCCGGCCTCCATTGTTGGTCCAGTCGCCTGCGCGACGGGAACGAGTTCGATCGAGAGGCGTGTGGAGGAGCCCACCTGCGTCAGCCGGGGCTCCTTGAGGTGCCAACCGACGGGCGCTGGCAGACGCTCGATCAGAGACGTCGGGTCACCCTCGACGAGGACGGAGATCGCGACGCGGCCCGCGTTGAGGGTCACCGACTGGACCTCGTGCGGCGTCTCCATGTCCACAGGCCAGGAGCGAAGGATGGCCGCCAGTGTGCCCGAGACATCGGTCGGTCGCTCGGCGCCAGAGCGTGCGTTCAAGGCCCGCTGGAGCCGCTCGATCTCCGAGTTGAGTTCCATCTCCATGCCAGAGTTCATCACGGTCAAGCCCGGAAGTGCGTTCTCGATGGCCTGCGTTCGCGCGGTGCGAAGGTCTGCCGCGTGAGACTGCCACGCCTGGCTTCGTCTGAAAAGTCCAACACCGATCGCGAGGGCCAACACAGTCCAGAGCAGCGCAAGCCCTGTGATCGTGCGCTGACGTTTCCGCCGCACCGCCCATGGCTCGAATGCGCCCACTAGCAGGTTGATCGCGCCGGGATCGACAACCCCTTCAAGGAACGGAGGGAGCGTGGCGGGACGGAGCGAGCGTGCGCTCGCGACCAGCGGCATGAGATCCGCGCGACGGGCGGCGCAGACAAGGATCCGACCGGATTCGTGGCTCGTTCCAGAGTTGGGATCCGCATCCGCCGACAGAGCGGTCATGACCGGATGCAGGTTCTCGAGCGGCACGGGCACATCATCCGCGAAGGAGACCGCCATCGCGGGCGGGAGCGGGCCGGAACGGCGAACACCCGGCGCTTCGAGCGTGCCCCAGAAGAAGCGTTCGGCAGGCCAGACGATGTCCACGGGGCTATCGACGGTTGCATCAAGGTCCGGCGTGGGGGTCATCGGCGCAGGTGGCGATGTCATCGCGACCTCCCCGGCTTGGAAGGTGTGGTTGGCGGGGGGGGAGGCTCGCGGAGCGAGAGCGTCTGCATCCCGCGGGGACCATTGATCTCGACCTCGCGATCGCTGATCGAAGCGATGGTCCGTTTGTCAGAGGCTGCCCCGACAGGATCGCCCACAGCCAGCGTCTGGACCCTCTTCGTGTCGGGGTCATAGAACATCGCCCGGTTGCCGGATGGCTCGCGCAGGATCGAGAGCAACTGGACCTTCAGCGGCGATGGTGGCGGCTCGGACGCGGGCGGTGTGGTCTCAGGCGCAGGTGGCGGTGGCGGCGGTGCCGGGGGGGCCACCCAGAGCGGCGTGGCGAAGGCGTCGGCATCGAACGCTGCCCTCGTGACCTTGAGTGATGGCGCGGCCTCACCGGCTTGCACTCGAGGGATCTCGGGCGAGCTCAGCGGCCACGTCGCCCACACAATGACAGGAAGGGTCGCCATGCACAGGGTGGGAACCATCCAGTGGGTCTTTGTCTTGAGAGGGCGGCGATTGAGAAGGGTGCCGGTCATGTCTGCACCTCCTCGCTGGAGGCGATGACACGCGCGACCTCCGCCGCAGTCGTCAGGCCCTCGGCCACGAGTGCATCACCGTGCTGCTTGAGCGTGCGCATGCCGCTCTTGATCGCCACCGCCGCGACCTCGCCGGTGGAGTACCGAGTCTGGACGAGTTCCTTCATGGCCGCGTCGCACACGAGCAACTCGAAGACACCTGTCCTGCCCCTGTACCCGCTTCCGAGACAGTCCTCGCAGCCACGTCCCTCGCAATGCCGATGCACGCGGCGCACGAGGCGCTGGGCGAGCACGGCCGAAAGAGAGGACGACACCAGGAAGGGCTCGACGCCAAGGTCCACCAATCGCGCCACAGCGCTCGGCGCATCGTTGGTGTGCAGCGTGGACATGACCAGATGGCCTGTGAGTGACGCCTGCACCGCCATACGGGCAGTCTCCTCATCGCGGATCTCGCCCACCATGATCACGTCGGGGTCCTGGCGGAGGATGTGACGGAGGCCGGTGGCGAAGGTCACACCGCGCTTGGCATCGACCTGCGTCTGGCTCACCGATAACCCTGCGCCCGACAAGTCGTACTCAACCGGGTCCTCCACCGTCATCATGTTGACTTCACAGCCGGTGGCCCGTCCCTTGCCATGATGCTGTGGGGCACCGCCGCGCGTGTTGCTGGAACTGATCCAGGCCAGCGTGGTGTAGAGCGTGGTGGTCTTGCCGCTCCCGGTCGGACCGGTGACCAGCACGATCCCATTGGGCCGATCCACCTGCGCCAGGTACGGACGCTCGACATCCGAGGGCATCCCGAGAGCCGCGAAGCTGAGGACGTGGGGCGACTTGCTCGGATCCAAGAGCCGTATGACCACGCGCTCGCCGTAGGTGCTGGGGAGCGTGCTGATCCGCAGATCCACCCGTCTGCCGGCCCAGTTGCCCTGAGATCCATCACTGCCCTTGGAGCCGACCGTGACCGTCGCGCGGCCATCCTGAGGAGCACGGTGCTCGGCGACGTTCAGTTGTGCCATCACCTTGATGCGGCTGACCAATGCCGAGGCCATCGACCCCGGCAACTCGCGCACGGTGTAGAGCGCCCCGTCCATCCTGTACCGGATCAGGGTCCGCCCCCGCACCGGTTGGATGTGGATGTCGCTGGCGTCCCGGAGCAGGGCCTCGAAGAGGATGAGATCCACCAGCCGCACGGCTGGCGCCTTGCCGTGGGTGCTCAAGAGATCGCGCTCGGTCTCGGAGATCGCATCAGAGAGGTCACGCTCCACGTCGCTTGAACCCATGACCGTGACCTGGGGTGTGTCAGACGCTCTCGGCGCGTCCTCATCCACAGCGAGATAGACGCGGTCGATGGCGGCAGCGATCGATTCGGGCGAGCCCAGCGTGGTCCGGATCGCACGATGGAGTGTGACGCCGACGTTGTAGATTGCCGCAGGACTGGTGCGATCCGTGATGAGCAGGTGCTCGACTTCGGAGGGTGTGTCACCCTCAGACCCCGCGCTCAGGATCAGGTGACGCCTCGCGAACTCGTGTGGGATCAGCGACAGGAACGCGGGGCTCGGGATCGCTGCCTCCGGGAGGATCGCCGTCGAGACCGAGTGCGGCGTGTCCGGAGCAGGAAGCGGCTCGACCTGCGAGCCAGCGAGGGGAACCGGGCGGAATACCGGCTCGATCACAACATTGACTTCAGGCACCGGGTTCACCGGATCACCCGCGGCTTGGAGGTCGGCCAGCCCGGGTCCAGTCCCGCCTTGGCGATGTCCTGCGTCGAGATGTACTTGAGGTCCTCGAAACCGCGTCCGCGCAGGATGTTGGCGCGGATGAAGACGTAGAAGCGCGTGCGGCTGGCGTTCTTGCCCCGGCTCTTGAACGCCTCGCCGATGATCGGCACGTTGCCGAGGAAGGGAACCTGCGAGACGGTCTTGCCCTTGTCCTCGAGCTCAATCCCGCCGACGACCACGGTGTAGCCGTCGGGGATGGTCGCCGCGCTGCTGACGCGGTTCTGCTGGCGCGCAGGGGGCAGCGTTGGCTGGGAGGCAGCGCCCAGGAACGAGCTGAGCGAGACCGAGTAGTCCAGGACCAGATGGTCGCCTTCGGCGATCTGCGGCTTGATCGTGACCGTGGTGCCCGCGTCCTGCGTCCCGCCGAAGGAGGTCGTCGAGACCGTGTTGGAGGCGTTGACGCTCGCGAAGGGCTGCTGGACCACGGAGTCCAGCGACGCCTGCTGGTTGTTGCCCACGAGCAAACGCGGCATCGAGAAGGCCCGCCCGTTGTTCATGGTCTCGAGGGCGCGCAGCACCACGGAGAAGTCGCCGGGATTGATCACCACGCCGCTGAGGCCCGCGGCGCTGCCTGTCGACGGGTTGCCATCCGTGCCACGCTGGGACAGCCCGAAGAGTGAAGCGATCCGAGACTTCGTCTCGCCGTCGAGCCGCAGGTACTCGAGTTCAACCCCGAGATCGAGGGTCTGGCTCTCGGTGAGCGTGACGATCAGAACCTCAAGCATGACCTGTGGTTGGCGCACATCCAGCGACACCAGCAGCGACTCGACCTGGGCCAGCAGGCGCGGCTCACCCACGGCGATAAGCGTGTTGGTCCCCTCGTCGGAGGAGAGGATCAATGGTCGGTCCTCGATTTCAAGACCGCTGGGGCGTCCAGAGGGATCGCTTCCCGGGCGACTTTGCGACTGACGTCGGCTGGCCGAGTCTCCACCCCGCGAACTCGAAACAGTCGATCCGCGACCGATATCAGCGGCAGAACTGATGCCTGCCTGGGATCGCTCATCGCCCGGCACGGGTGGCATCGCCATCACTTCAAAGCCGTCCGATTGTGACGCGCCCGAGGCTTCGAGGTTCCGTGCGTTCGCGGAATCACCACTTGCCGCCGCATCCAACACGCCTGATCGGAGCAGGTTCTCGAGGATCGACTGGATCTCCATGACCGAGCGGTTCTTGATCACGAATGTCCGCACCGGGCGACGCGCGGCAGCCGGCGCATCGTCGAGGCGGTCCAAGAGCGCCTGCACGCTCGCGTGCTGGCTTGGCGTCGCCGTGATGAGAAGGCTTCCCGTCAACTCGTCGATCACAAGCTTCCAGCGATCATCAGTCGGACTCTTCACTGTCTGCTCGATCAAGGGAGCCACATCCCGCACCGCGTAGTGACGGGGCGTATAGGTGATGGTGTCGATCCGCTCGCGACGGTCCAAGCTGGTGATGAGGGCTTTCCAGCGCTCCACCTCCGAAGGCGGGCTGACGAGCAGGACGGAGTTCCCGTCGGGGCCGGGAAGGATGTCGCCGCAGGACTTCTCGCTGCCGGCCTGTCCCCCCGTCTGGCCCGTCACTTGTCCGGCGATCGTGTCTCGCTTGGCGACGACCTGCGCGAACGTCACCGCCATCTGCTCCGCAGATATATTGACAACTGGCACTTCAACGACGACAACCCCCTCAGAGGGCGTGTCGAGAATCGCCAGGAGCGCGATCGCCTGATCCACGCGTGAGGCAAGGTCGCTGACAAGCAGCAAGCCCCCAACACCCCCCAAGCCGTCCGAGCCAGCGCCGACTCCGCCGCCTGATCCGAGCGCCGTCACGCTGCCCGAGGGCTTGGAGATCACTTTGGAAAGCGGCTCGACCAGGTCCTTGGCGGGACGATGCACAGTCCGCAGCACCACGGTGACAAACCCCGCGCCGGGGACGCGAGACTCAGTCGGATCGGTGGGATCCGGACGCAGTGCAGACTGGATGGGCGCGACGCCCACCGCATCCGAGACCTTCACGATGCGATAGGTCCGCTGGGCCGGATCCAGCACCGTCGTCAGGCCGCGCGTCGCCAGCACTCCGTTGAAGAGCTGCCACAGTTCCTGATCTGAGAGCCCTTCCTCGGTACGGATGTTGACGGTCCCTGTTAACGACGCCGGGTCGTACTCCAGGTTGAGCTTCAACCGCTCCGCCACCATGTCCGTGAAGCGAGCAAGCTCCATCTGACCGGCCAGCGACAGGCTCGGTCCGGGCGGGGGCTGCCCGTAGACCGGCACCGCGACCGCAACGCTTAACCACAGAATAGATATGGCATTAACGGCCACGCGCATGCTCTGAGTACGGCCTTTCCGCATGAACTCAGCGTAACGCGATCACGCAGCGATCGCAATTGCCAGATTCTCGCGCGGCCAGGGCGATGGGGCCGAGCATGACATAGGGTAAAGGCTGCACACGCTCTCATTCGAGGTTGAACGCGGCAGAGAGATCGGCGTCTAAGCATCGCCTATTTGCGTAGTTACATCGCTTTGCCACGGCTGAGGGCACGCATTTGCGTTGCGACAAGACCGTGATCAAGAGTCAGCGACAATGTGGAAAGTTGCGACGTGCTGAGTCGAGCGGTATCTTGCGTACCCACCACATGGTGACATGCTGTCCCGCTGAATGCCACTTGAACTGCACGCGCCTTGATGCCTTCGTGCGCCAGCTTCGGCCGCGCATCCTGACATGGGAGGATTCCACATGGCGATAACGCACGATCCCGTTGCACGCGCTCACGCACTACGCACGCAACCTTCACGCCGGAGCAGAGACTCGGCGAAGAGATGGCTCGTCGCGAAACCATGCGCATACATGATGGGCCTCTTGCTCGGACTGACCCCGGTAATGGCTCATGCCCAGTACGAGAACGGCTATGGGCCGGTCTTCCCATCTGTGCCAGCCGCGCCCCCCGCGACACCTGAAGAACTCTGTGCCGGACGCTGGTTTGTCGGCACCAACGGAGACGACTTTGAATGGCAACGGCATACGGACTTGGGATCAAGCTACCCAATGGCAGACTGGCAGACGCTCGTTGCGGGTGACATAGGGGCTGGCCACCAATATCCCCCAGTCATGGCGCTAACGGGGACGCCGCGCGGCTTCCGTCGCAATTTCAGCCCATGGGCACCTCCTGCCATCGGCAACTTCCTCCCGCCCTCGGGCACGATCGGTGGCACCTCGGTTGCGCTGCTCCCTCCGAACTCGGCTGATTTCCCCACCGGCTGGCAGGGTATCACGCGGCCAACTCTTCACCAGGGCGTTGATCTGGTCACCGGGCTTCCCACGGTCCAAGTGACGGATCTCGAACTTCCCTTTGCAGGGTCCAGTTTCAGGCTCATCCGCACGCGTGCCTACGAGCGCCCGGAGAGCCGCAAGGCCTTTCGGAGTAGCGACTGGGACTATCCCAGTTCGGACAACTGGTGGGACTGGTCGGGCTGGGGCTGGATGGCGAGTGAGAATCCGATTCTTGTCGTTGACGCTGCTACCGCCGATTCCATCGGTGTGCATCCCCGCACATGTTGGCTCGTTCTTGATGCCCATCACTCGATCCCGTTCCAACAGATCGAGAACACCGGTCAGTACGAGGCCCCGCCGCGATTCCGCGCACGGATGAAGCACAACGGCACTATGATAACGGATATCAACGGCAAACGGGTATGGAGCCCGGCACCCACGCAGTACAAGGTGTCTCTCTATGACGGAGAGTTGACATACACGTTTGTTGTGATTCGAGAGGGAGTGCCGCCGAAGGCATTTGATGATGACAACAATAACTCCACTCCAGCAGTCCTTGCGTCGTATCAGGATCGCCCAGCGCTCCCCGACTATTTCCACGGTACGTCGGATACCCGCAAAGACGACACATCGCTGCCCTACTCGACGGACGACAGTCCAGGCTTTGGATTGCCGCACTACGCGATCTGCGTGCGCATCGAAGATCGGTACGGTCACACAGCCGATATCTCATACTGTGACGTGGTGAGGCGTCCTGCCGATGACGCCAATACCACGGACTGTGTCGAATGCATCAACGATGCTGCGGCGATTGGTCAGATCAGTCGGATCACCTTGCGGCACAATGACGATGTGCACTGGACACTCGTCTACGTCCATCGCAGGTTTTTCCCGGATTTCGGCGCGTCGACGTGGCTGAATCCCTACGACTTTGATGGCACCAACCCGACAAGCTGGTTGCCGCAGCAGTACAACGTCAATAATCCAGATCATGCCTATCTCTTCGATTCTCATGGCCAGGTCGCGATGGATCGCATTTTTGTCTACGAAGGCGAGCCCGACCTTGAGGAAGTGGACACGAATCTCACCATCCATCATCTGGATAAGCCGTATCACACCAGCGCAATCAACCCGGAGACCGAGTTCGACCTCCCGGACACCTGGGCGTACACGGTTCGCTACCATTACGATTATTACGAGGCGGGTGGTCCGGGATCGGGTTACAACGACGGCCTTGGCCGCGCAAGACTTGAACGGCCGCTTTCTATTCCGCTCCTCTTGCGCACCGAGGTGACGGCGCGTGATTCGGCACCTAGTGGTCCGCCGATCGACTCAACCCAGAACACGGTGTTTCGGTACGATGTCTCCTTGGCATTCGGGCTGGATGAGACGGTCCCTATGCCATGGCTTGAGATGGTCCTCACAGACGATGATGTTCAACGCATCATGGCTGCGAAGCTGCCACCGTCGAGTTCACTCCCCCAGCCCGACGATATCCCTGCAGACATCCACACTTTCTTGCCTGACGCGATGACGGTCAACGATCTCGCACGCGGTGGCATGTGGAGCGGCAGCAATCGTAGCGAGTTTCTTGACAGTCAGTGGCTAGCGATTCGCCGGTTCGCTTCCTTTTTCGCGACTCAAGGCATGTACGGCTTTGACGTCAATAGCTCTGATCACCCATCTGACGGCTCCCTCCTCGCGAAGTACGTTCCGCTGGAAAGAGAGCGTTTAGTCGACGACTCAAACGGAGCCGGAACGGTAAATGCCCTGTCGATTCGGGACGCATCGGGTCAGCAGCGCTTCTATCGCGTTCATCACTTGATGCAGGCACCAGAGGGCTTTCTGCAAGCGAAAGGGCGTGTGCCGACCAGTGGCATCTGTTCCGATCTGTATGGCAGCCCGGTTGCGTTTCCGATGCGGAGCATCACTTGCCATCCGTTCCAGTGGCTTGCCTACAGCACCGAGGCGGACGCCACCTATGGCGGGGCGATGCGGCTTGATCAAGCCTTGTGGGTATCAATCGTTGACGAGTTTGACAGCCTTGACGCAATGCTCTCGACGAGCCAGTACGACGAAGATGGACTCAAGGAGGGCCAGATCAGTCGACGGGTCGCAGAGATTAACCCCGCCGGGTTCATGCTCCGAGATCGGAAATGGGAGTTCACACCTGACGGCGTCGTGAGTTCCGGCCAAGGGCTTGGCGAGGAGTTTGTTTATCTCACGGTTGAGGACTATTTCGAAACGACAGACGACGAAGATGACGATCTGCCCGCCGCACTAGGACGTCCCGACCTTGCAGTGGTACGGTCGGATCTTCTTCTTGCGGAATGGCGTTCCGTCGGTTGGTCGGCGGCGAGCCAGGAAGAGCCGAGCGAGACGGATGGGCTCACTCGCTTCAGCGAGTATGAACTGTTCGGTACATGGGGCGCGCCGGGAACCTCCGGCGGGAGCGACTTCCCGTATTCCGCTCGCGTCCAACTGGTGAGAGAGGGTCTGCGTCGCGGCACCAGCTTCGTAGGCAATGTCGCGAGCTCAAATACAAACCCCAAGCTTTACCAGCGGCAGCTCTTCCGAGACGAGGACGTACCTGGCGACATCCTTTGTGATCTCACATTCCTGACGCCCGCCACCGAACCGACCACGGAGCCGTCTCCGGATCCACTTCTCAGCACCGACACCTTCGACTACAGAGTAACTTGGTTCAGGACGGAACGCGATGACACACAAAGCCACTTGGAAGTTTGGGACCAGCCGATCACGGCTCGCACGACCATCACCACGCCAAGACAGTCTCGCCCCGGCTCCAAGTGGTTCTACCCGGTCGAGCGTGAGGTGTACGACGACAACGGAAGCCCAGAATGGTCCATTGCGGGGCAGTTGCTGAATCCACTGGGTGGAGCGCCTTCGAGCGCGGATCCTGACGAGAGGTTGACGTTCACGTACTTCAAGCGCTCTCCCGCAGGGTATCTCGACTACTCCGTGGTCGACGCGGCGGCGAATGCGAGCATTGACTCCCGTGCGCACCCTGGAACGCTCACGACTGACGATTATCCGCTGGGCTGGGCCCGTATCGGTGACACAGACCCTGCCAACTACGCGACCGAGTACTTGTACACACAGAAGCTCGGTCTCACGGATGTCTTCTTCCCAAATGGTCGACGCTGGGCCCGACGCGTCATTCTCATCCCGATCGACACCGATGGGGACACAATTGATGACGACGCATTCGCTCGCGAGTACACGTTCAATGACTTGGAGCAGGATGGCGTGGGGACCAATCCGGCTTTCCGAGCTTGGTCGCCGGGTGAGGTCAAGGACTACTTAGGCCGTGAGCCGCGCGGCGGGCTCCGCAGCTCGGAGCGCGTTCGCTACGCGACACCTGAGGATTCCAATCCCATCATCCTCAGCTTGCTCGACGCGAATAATGAGCCGGATTTCGAGCCCCTCACCAGAGCTGTGTTCAAGCCGGATGGCAATGGACGCATGGCGGCTGCGGAACTGCTAGAGGCGGATCCCGACGGCGTCTTGCTTGCGGTCGGCACCAAGGAACGGAATGACCTCGGCGAGGTCATTCGCGAGCGCGAGATTGACGGCTCCATCACGCGCATGACACGCAACGCGCTCGGCCAGCACCTGCGCACGTATATCGGCACGCGAGACTACACGTGGGTCGACCCGGAACCCGCCGATCCAGAGAACTACAACATGATCCTGGTGGAGCGCACCGAATACGGTGGCGGCGTCACCGACGCGTGGCTTCCGACCGTCGTGAGGCGTTACGATGCCAACCCGTCGTGGGCCCTCCAGCACTACGAAACGGTGGACGCGGGTGACGACACCGACAGTTTCGCCACAGTGACTTCGTACGACTGGCGCATGCGGCCGGTACGCATCGATTCCTATGACAGAGGTAACCCGGCGACAGCAACTCGGCTCACCACCACGCTGACTTTCCTCGACCACCTTGACCGTCCGACGCTCGTGGTGTCTTACGGCACTGCGATGCCCACGCTGTCAACGGAACTCGACCCGACCGCCCTTCTGGATGACGCCGAGTTGCCCGCCGCTCGCAAGTTCTTCCTGCTGAGTTCCAAGCCGATCGCGATGTCAGAGACGATCTATTCGCCCGAGGGGATTGCGGCCGAGCAACGTACCTACGACATGGCATGGACCCCAGGGACCGACCCTGACGAGATCCCGGCATTCCATGCCACGTACCAGTTCGCAGGGCATGGCGGCCAGATTGTGTACGCGCAGCGCCCCGGCCAGCCGATCCAGATCACGCGGCTTGACGGCGTCGGTCGCGTCCACGAGACCAAGAGCGTTCTGCCCGGCTCCCTCGCCGAACACTCTTCGACGCCAGATGGATACGTCCTCGCCAAGACCAAGTACAACTACGACGCGGATGGAAACGGCATCGACATCGAGCGTTGGGAGCGTGTCCTCGACGACACGACGCCAAACGAGATGCCCGAGCTTGACGACTCCAACGCTGTCCGGTCCAGGTCTGTCAGTTGGTACGACCCACAGAAGCGGCTGGTTGCCGCGGCCGAACTCGGCACGGAGCAAGCCACCTACACATACGGCGAGCCCGACTATGAGCGGGTTCCGGGTACAAGCATCCCGGTAGTGACAGTCGGGTCATCCGGCATGGCCGTGAACTGGCAGAACAACGATGTGCCGACCGGAATGGTGTCGCTCTATCACTTCGATGAGGAGGGCAACCAGACCCACACGATGGATCCCGCCGGCCGCGTCACGGAGTTCGTGTACTCCGGCAGCGGCCGCGTGGTGGAGAAGATCGAGAACAGATTCGGTTCGACGGGTATGAGCCGCTCGACCAAGTACGTGCACCAGTACGGGCGCGTCGTCCAGATGATCGCAAATCCCACTGGGACGAGCGGTGACGAACAAGTGACCGAAGTCCACTATGCGGGCGCCGAGATCGTCGATGCCGACTTCAACGTGGTCTCGGAAAGCAACGCCCTCGTGCGCGAACTGGAGTTCCCGCCTACAGGTGGCAGCGGCCCGAACACCAAGATCCAGTATCGCTATACCTTCTCCGGCCAGATCGCTGAGCGTATCGATTCGCGCGGCGTGGCATTCCGGTACTTCTACGACGCGCTCGGTCGCACGACCGAGATCAAGGTCGGGTGGTACGACGGTGCCACGTTCACCGAGGGATATCCGGCGTCGATGACAACCAGCTACGGCGCGCCCGCTGATCGCGTCGCGAAGGTTACCTACGAATACGACATCGCGGGGAACGTTTCCAAGGTCAAGGCCTTCAACGAAGCCGATCAGTATGTGACCTCCACCGCATTCGATCACGACGCCAACGGCAATCTGCTCGCAGACAAGCAGGCGATCGGTAACGATGTGGTCACCAACACACCCAAGACCGTCTACACATGGGAGTACGAGCCGACGGATGCACTGAACGGCGTGCCAGGGCACATCCGTCCCCTCACGGTCAAGTATCCCGTCCACCCCGGTCCCGGTCCGAGCGGCACCCGCTCCCTGTCGTTCCAGTATGGAGCCTCAGACTCGATCGATGACCGGCTTGGACGTCTCTCAAGGATCCAGACTCGGCTGGGTACCAGCGGATCGTGGTCGGACCTGACGACATTCGCATACGTCGGCGTAGGCCGCCGCGCGTCGCTGGCGTATGGCGGCGGTACATCAACGACCGGTGGCATCGTGAACCAGTCCTATCGGCTGGCGCCCGAGGATGTTGGCCTCGCGCATCTCGACGGCTTCGGACGCATTGCGGATCTTCACTTCAAGAACGCCGCCTCCACGCCCGAAACGCTCTTCCATGCGGAGTACACGCACGACATCCTGGGCAATCGGGTGACGAGCCTGCTCACGCAGTCCTCATCGACCGGTCCCGTGGAGAACGTCTTCTCACAGTTGAACGCTTACGACGAGCTAAACCGACTTGTCGGAACTCAGATGGGCGAGCTCGACTGGAACACAAGCGGCGTTCCCGAGATCGCGACGGGCACGGTCTTCCGTGCGGACGAGTGGAAGCTGGACCTCTTGGGCAACTGGGTGGACACAGCGTCGTCGCCAACTGGCGGGCGTCTCTCATCCGGATCCCTCGACGGCTACGGCACACCGTGGGCCCGCCCGGGAGCGGATGCTGGAGACGACACGCAGGAGTTCACCTTCGGAGTCAACGACTTGAATCAATACACATCGATCGGAATTGAAGACGGCGGCCCGCCCTACAACGCCCCGACCATGTACGACGCTGCCGGGAACATGGTCTCCGACGGTCGCTACTATTACCAGTACGATGCGTGGAATCGAGTGGTCCAGGTTAACCAACTGGTTTCTGCCTCCGGTGGCGGTGGCGGCCAACCTTCTCCCATCGAGCCGGGCCTGCTCGTCAAGCACTACACGTACGACGGCGTAGGCCGCATGGTCCGGACGCAGTCTCCATTCCCAAGTCCCGAGGATTCCACAGGCGAGGTCAGGAGCGAGCGGTTCTACTACGACGGCATCCGCCGCATCCAGGAACTGGTGATCGATCCCGTCCTCTCGCTGGGTGAGGCGCTGACATCCGGCGATCCGGAACTGGAGCAGGTGGCGGGCAGCCTAACGCAGCAGGCGGGCGAGCCGCTGGATCCGTCCACGACGCCCGGCGAACTCGAAGAAACCCAGATCCAGAACCTTGAGGATCCGGGCAATCCGATTCCGACCAGCGCGACGCTCGGCCGTGAGTACGTCTGGGGGCCGGGTGACAATGGACTGGATGAGTTGCTGGTGCAGTTCGGCGCGGACCGCAAGCGCTGGTGGGTGATCCAGGACGCGGGCGGCGATGTCGTCGCCATCTGCGATGTCGGGACGGGCTCCAGCCCTGTCGCCGATGTGGCGGGCCAGTGGGTCTACGACGCCTATGGCGAGGTGCTGGTGGCCGACCACTTGCTGCCGTTCCCGCAGATGCACCTCGGTCACAAGGGGATCTTCATCGACCGGCTGGATGTGGCGGTGGTGGATTCCTCTGGCAATGAATCGCCCCGTCTGGTACCCTTCGGTCACACGATCTGTCACAACCGAAACAGACTTTACTCGCCGCAACTGGGCAGGTTTTTCCAACTCGACCCCAATGCCACGGCCATGGCGCTGCTGGAGGCGTCGGTCTACCACGGCAAGGGCGTCGGCGCCCTCGCCCTCGCCTTCTCCGTCGAAGACATGTACGGGGACGGGATGAACCTGTACGAGTACCTTGGGTCCAACCCTTGGAACCGCAGCGATCCGCTGGGGCTCTCTTGGGACCCATTCGACATGGTGGACGAGTACCTGGCAGAAGATGCCGGGAACAAGGCGGCTTTCCTTCAAGCCGTCGGGATGAGCGCCAAGGCAACGGCTGTCCTTGCGGCGACCATCGCGAGTTACCTGCCGATCCCCGGACTTGCTTCGGCGGGCGACTTGGCGCTCTACGCGCTGGGTGAACAGGGAGGGGGCGCAACGGCCATCGCGCTCGGCATGGGAATTGTGCCGGGCGGCAAGCTCGCCAAGCTATTCGCGACAAGCAAGATCGGCAAGCTGCTTGGTGGCATCGCATCCTCCGCGTGGAAAGGCGCGACGCACTACGCGAGCAAGGCAGGGGCAATGCTGCTAAGTGGTGCGCGTCGCGGGGTGCTAGGACCCGGCGGCTTCCTGCTATCGAGAGCAGCGGATTTGTTAAGGCGCAAGCCCGCCGCGGCGTGCGGCTGCTTCGCGGCTGGGACGCTGGTCTGGACCACGCTGGGCCAAATGCCGATCGAGGATGTGCGGATCGGTGATGAGGTCATCACGCTAAATGAATCGACCGGCGCGATCGAGTTCCAGCCAGTGGTCGATGTGATCGTGACGGAGCAGACCTCGCTCCTGCGTGTCACCGTGATCCCCGAAGCCGGCCGTCGCGAGGTGATCGACACGACGGACGAGCATCCGTTCTATGAGGAAGCACGGGTTGGTGGATGGGTTCGGGCCGACGGGCTCTCGCCTGGCGATGTGGTCCGCACGATGTGCGGAGCCGCAGTCGTCGATTCGCTGTCGTTCGGCAATCAGCGTGTGACGGTCTACAACCTGACTGTCGCAAATGCACATACATACCTGGTCGGTGATGAGGCCGCGTGGGTGCATAACTGCGGATTCGACCAGCTGTTCAAGGTGAAGTACGAGCACTTCCTTCATCGAAAGGACAAGGGGTGGGACCTGATCACAGGCGTTCCGAAACCTACCGCCAAGGATGTGGCGGCGGTACTCGAGCCTTTCATGGATGCGAACATTGGACAGCTTGCGACACGTAGTGTTTCTGGAGCAGCAAGCCGAACGAACATTGTTGGATGGCATAATGGACATCAGATTTATGTAACTGTCATTGAGCGTGTGGATGGATTATATGAAATTACGACAGCAGGGCTGAAATAGGAGAATGCTTGTGTCAATATCCGAACGATTGGCAAGAGCAAGCTCGATGCTCGCCGAGATTCAACCCGACGAGTACGCGTCAGACGTCGCGCTCAATGCGGCGCGCCTGTATGAATCAGTCGCTGGTGACCCCGCAGCTACATCCGAAGACATGGCTACAGCATTGGATGGTCTGGGAGACATGGTTGCAGTAGCAGATGTCTATGAATCCACTGCGCCAGCATGGTCTTATTATGCGACAGCAATTGCCGTCGTGTCATCGGACGTGGATAGAAAATTATCTCTAGTATTAGCCACAATCGATTGGCTAGGAAGAAATGATGTCGCGTGTCGTATCATATGCAGCTCTCTAATCAATAGCATTGACGCGTCCAAGCTCACTAGTCCACAGGCCGAACAGCTAACGCATGTCCGCGGTAAATTGCTATAGCGAGTTGTTAGTGGCCATCCGCAAGTGGATGCGTGTCCGCGCCTACAACGAAGCCACGGGCGAGGTCGAGCTGCGCGAGGTGACCGAGACGATTGTGCGTGGGGGCGCGCCGATCGTCGAGGTCGTGGTGCTCTTCAAGGACGGCCTCGGACACGCCCGACGCGATCGAGCACCTCGACCACCTGCTCGGCCTTGAGCCGCCCGTCGAGCTCGATCGACAGACTCTCACGGCTGAAGTCAACGACCAACGTCAGCAGCTGGAACTTCCGCCCGTCAGAGAGCTGGTCGGCCATGAAGTCCATGCTCCAGCTCTCGTTGATCCGCGTCGCCTTCGTGCCCTCCGGCCGCGTCACCGCGCTGCGATGCCGCCGCGGCTTGTGCCGGCCCACACAGAGCCCCTCCTGCCGGTACAGCCGATCAGTCCCGCTTGGCGGCTCCGGTTGGTCTGTGAGTTGATGCAAGGAATTCCGATCTGGTGGAAATGTCGGGGTGTCGGGGCACGACACGGCATAACCGGTTTCAGCACAAGATGTTGTGTGCATTTCGGCACCGGCCAACCATGACAAATCCGCCACCAGAATGTGGACATTTCATGACATCACGTCACCTTCTCCACAGATACGAACTCCCCGATACCACAACCCTCTCCGCTTCAAAGGGAGACTCGGTTTCGGCCTAGTCTCCCTTGTTCGTTTTTGCCCGTTATTCCGCGGAATTACGAGCGCATTCGACAAAGCTCAGCCAAGGCTGGTGGACAGAGACCGACCTGTGAGGCCAAATCGGCGACAGAGTCTCTGGGGGTCGGTTTGCGACTGTCGTTTTGAGCATCGCTGATGCCGCCCGTATGTCGACATGTATGTGCATTCGAATCCCACCAACTCCGCTTCAAAGGGAGACTCGGTTTCGGCCGAGTCTCCCGTGTTCGTTTTTGCCCGTTTTCCTGCGGAATTACGATCGGATCCGACGAGGCTCAGCCATGGCCGGTGGACAGAGACCGACCTGTGCGCCCAAATCCGCGACAGAGTCTCTGGCGGCCAATTTGCGACTGTCGTTTTCAGCATCGCCAATGCTGCCTGGCTTCCAAGCCCCGAGCGTGTCCCGCGTCGGGGCTTTGCCGTGAAATCGACGAGTTCCTCGCGGAAAGCCGAACGATTTTCGAGCGGTCAAACGTGTCTTCTTGCAGAGATCGCCCTGTTGGCCGAAACTGGCGACAGGTTCACTGTGGGGCAGTTTGCGAGTGTCGTTCCCGCCTCTCCTCAACCCTGCGGTCGCTCAGTCCTCGTTGATGAGTCCATCTTTTCAATGGACGGTTTCAGATAGCGAAGCCCGAAATGCCCCATGATCCAGATGCTGTGCCATGATTGGCCATTGAGGAAGTCTCTGTGTTGCTCGACTGCTGCCGCGTCAGCAAATATCCCGATGGGTGCCACATCTAGGCCATCGATGACCAAAGCGATGTCTGGTGCAGACCGAGTGCGCTTTCTCTCCACCGCCTGAATGATCCACCTCACCGACTCCGTAGTTGTATTGATGGAGTCCCGTTTGCCGCGCTTTGCTTGGTCCGCGTAGTGGTCAGACTGCAGTGCTCGTGTGACCTGCAGTTTCAAATTGCCGTGCGTCGTGGAAATAGCGACGCAGTCGTGTCCTTCCTCATAGGCCGCAACTCGCGGAATGATCTCGTAGCTAGTGAAGTCCGTTCCGAACTGGCGGTTTGCGGCCGCGACGAACGCCGCCGCTACTACGGGGACGTTCGCTTCGTTCATCGATGGTCGTCCTTCGCTCAACTCGTGGAAGTTCTCCCTGTCCCAGAACTTCGTGCTGGACGCAGTGCGACCAGTGCGATTCTGAACCTGGCGGACCGTCATCAAGCCCCCGGGTCCTGCCGAACACTCGAGGTTACCGCACTCGTAGCTCGTGGTGACTGAGGCGTCGCGATGATGCGTGGGAACGGCGTGCGTGGGCAGCCCGCAAGCAGCGCAGGCGGGATAGTCCCACGGAGATTTGGCTGCTTCCTGTTGATCTGCCATCCGGCGATTGTATTCGGCCGCGCCGAGCACCATTGTCGCCAATGATGTCACATGACATGGAGCCTCCAGCAAGACGATTCGTCCGAGCCTGGCCTTCGGCTCAAAGAACACCTGTTCAAAGCCTACAACGGCTTCGCAGACAAACGGGTTAAGAATCTAGCCAAAGATTTGCCCTTTGTCGTGGATGACCGGGGGCAGCCCAGCGATTTCGGAGCACAGGGAGACCTCTACCCCTGGTTCTGCTTGATGTTCGCACGAGTTCGCGGACCGCGGTCGATAGAACTCGACATGCGAGGCGAGATCCCGGGAAGCCACAAGATCAACGCCTGGTGTGAATCGGTGAAGGCCCAGCGTCAAGACGTGCCTCCACGCTTGGTCCTGTCCGTGACTTTGGGGCAAGAAGATCAATTGCGAGAGTTCGCCAAGCTAGTAGACCAAATCGTTAGCGATGGCAACTACTCGGTGCCAAGCTTCAAGTACATGTGCCCGCGGACCGCACAGTCACTCCGGCGCCTGGCTGACGTGCTGAAGACCGCGCCGCGCGAGTGAATGCCCAACAGGTATCGCCTTCGCCCTTTCGAGGAAGCCCCATTTCGCATGTATTCCGTGTCGCCGCTCGCCCGAAACGTATGGCAGCAGATCCCGGGCGGAGAGAAGCAGCCAACGGCACCGACGCCCGATTCAAGAAGGCCGACCGCGGGCTGTTCATCGCGGGCAAGCGACGGTAGCGCCTCGCTGCACGGCGTCATTTCGCTATCACCCCGGCGACCGGGGTGATTTCTTCTGTGAAAGGCGATAGAGCGAGCTCGTGATCGGACATCCGGGTCATTCCGACCTTGATAACAACCGATGAGCTTGGGGAGGTTCGCGCATGTGGCCCGCCCGAGGAGTCGCCGAACATGCCTATTGCCCGCGGCTGTTCTACTACATGACAGTCGAGGGCGTCTTCGTGCCCAGCTCGGATACCGAAGAAGGCGCCGGAGCGCACCGGCGCGTGGACAGGCCGAGTGCGGCGACGCCGGAACCCGCGACCACCGAGAAGCGAACACGCGCGAAACCGATCGAGAAAGTCGAAGAAGCCGAATCGGATCCGGATCGGCCGCGGTCGATCCGCAGTCTGGCGCTTACCAGTGAGCGGCTCGGATTGACCGCAACGCTCGACCTGACCGAGATCGAGGGGACGACGGCGGTGCCGGTCGAGTATCGCAAGGGAAAGCCGAGGCGGTTTGGGCAGGTCGCCGAAGCGTCGGACGAGATGATGGAGGAGCCGCGGCTGCTGCCGGCGCCGGAGCCGTGGCCGACGGATCGCGTGCAGCTTGGGCTCCAAGTGCTGCTGCTGGAGGAGGCCGGGTACACCGTGCCCGAGGCGTACCTCTATTACGGCGCGGAGAAGCTGAAGCTGCGCGTGCCCGTGGACGATGCGCTGCGCCAGGCGGCGATGCGGGAACTGGCGACCGCCAAGCGCACCGCGGAGGGTCAGCGACCTCCGCCGTTGTTCAACGATCCTCGGTGCCCGCGCTGCTCGCTCCAGCCGATCTGTCTGCCGGACGAGATCAACCACCAGCGGTTCACGGCGGTCACGGTGGATGGGCAATCAGCGGAACACGGCTCGGAGAGCCGTGTCACCCCAACCGCGGACGAACTCACGCCGCGCAAGCTCTGGCCGCCGCGGGACGACGGCATCCATGTCGTGCTCCAGAAGGAAGGGATCCGCGTCGGTGTCCGCGGCCACGCGGTGCGTGTGACGGACAAGGAGGGCGAGGTTGTCCGCGACCTGCCGCTGGCGAACATCGAGTCGCTCGCGGTGGTTGGCGGCGTGCAGGTGTCGACGCAAGCGCTCACGGTCTTTGCCGACCACGAAGTGCCGGTGGCGTTCATGTCATCGGCGGGGCGGCTCGTCGCGATGATGGATCCGATGGGACCGACGAGCGCCTCGGTGCGTGCGGCACAAGTGCGGGTGCTGGACCGTCCGGAAAAGGCGCTGGAACTGGCACGCGCGATCACGGTGGCGAAGATCGCCAACCAGCGCACGCTTCTCATGCGGAACCATGTTTCTCTCCCACCGCGGGTTGCCTCGGATCTTCAGGACTGTTTTAACGCGGCGGAGCGGGCGACCACGATGGATCAGCTCCGTGGCCACGAGGGCAACGCCGCGGCGATCTACTTCAGCAACTTTGCGGGACTGTTCAAGCAGGGCGTCTCCGAGATCGCCGCGAAGTTCATTTCGCATGGCCGCCAGCGCCGCCCCCCACCCGATCCGATCAATGCCGTGCTCTCATTCGGGTATTCGATGCTCGCGAACGAGTGCACGGCCGCTTGCCGGCTCGCGAGCCTTGAACCCACTCTGGGTGCGTTGCACTCGACGCGGCCGGGGCGTCCAGCGCTGTCATTGGATCTCATGGAGCCGTTCCGACCACTGATTTCGGACTCGGTGGCGGTCTCCGCGTTCAACCGAGGCGAACTTTGCGAAGGACATTTCCTGAGCACGGCCTCCGGGTGTGCTCTGACGGACTCTGGACGCAAAGGGTTCTTCTCCGCCTACGGCCGGCGCATGGACACCGAGGTCAAGCACCCTGTGTTCGAATACCGGCTGAACTACCGACGCATGCTCATGCTGCACGCACGACTGATCTCCGCGTGGCTGGTGGGTGAGGTACCCACTCTGGCGTTCCTGACGACGAGGTGATCCATGCGCCGGTGCTACCTGGTTTGCTATGACATCCGCAACGACAAACGCCTGCGCCGCGTCCACAGACTGATGAAGGCGTACGGAGAGGGATGGCAGTACTCCGTCTTCTACTGCACGCTCAAGGCCATCGACCGCGTGCGATTGGAGAACGCCTTGCGGGAGCTCATGAACCAGAAGGAGGACCAAGTACTGATCGTGGACCTAGGGGCTAACGAGGAGGCCGCGCGGGAGTCCTCGACGTTCATGGGAGCGGGTGTGCCCGAGCCCCAAAGTGGGATGGTGGTGATCTGAACCCCGCGCTTTCAATGGTGGACGTGCGCGAGGAGGCTTCAATGGGGCCGCGGGGGTTCAGCCGCGGAGGCTGGGGGAGCGCCGACCAACGACATCGTCGATGTGTTGCGTAAATGGGGCCGCGGGGGGGGAAG